>NZ_QJSH01000001.1 GCF_003426025.1 Paraliobacillus quinghaiensis | reverse complement strand
GAAATGGGGACTTAAGGATATGAACATCCTCTACCAGATAAGATACTCAAAAGGTTGAACCGCCGTATACGGATCCGTACGTACGGTGGTGTGAGAGGTCGGGGCTGTGAAGCCCCTCCTACTCGATTTCGGCTCGCGCTGTTCCCGTAGGAGTGTCAAGCCTTTGCTTCCTCCGCTGGATAGCCCATCTATATTTGTAAATTGATTAATGTTTACGGTTGTTAAATCTCGTACTTTAAGCTTTTCTTAATTGTAGTGCACCGACTAGCGTATCAAATGAAATTGACGACACTCCTCGGAAATATAGATCGATTTCCTTCGTGCGATGTGAGTTCATTGAAGCATTCCTTGTCCTGCAGGAACAGCGCGAGCTGAAGATCCACTCGGAAAGCGCCCTTTGGGTCTGCGGTTACTCGACCCACCGAAAAGATTTGCTTATCCGAGTTAGCTGAAGCCGTGCCTGCGGAAAGGGAGTCAATTTCATTTGAGGAGCGAGTCTGGAAATTCATTTTAATGCACATTATATAAATTGTTTCATAAACTACGATCTTTTAGAAAAAAAGCGTTTAAAAAGGACCAGGTGGGGTTTGTCCTTTTTTTCTTATTGCCAAAAAAACTTTAAAATAATGATCTGCAGAATTAGCTTTTCCAATTCCAATGACGAGCCCTTGTTATTGACAACTTGTACGTAATATGATAAATAATGAATGTTAGCACTCATGATAGTTGACTGCTAATTATTATAATTGAGAGGGGTATACATATGAGTAAAAAGCAATTTGAAGCCGAATCTAAACGACTTCTAGAAATGATGATTAATTCGATTTATTCACAGCGTGAGGTTTTCTTAAGAGAGTTAATCTCAAATGCAAGTGATGCAATTGACAAGATGTATTACAAAGCATTAACAGATGAGTCGATCACATTTAACCAAGATGACTATTACATAAAAGTTACTGCTGACAAAGATGCACGTCAGCTAACAATCACTGATACAGGAATTGGTATGACAAAAGAAGAGTTGGAGGATAACTTAGGAATCATTGCCAAGAGTGGTTCTTTAGCATTTAAAAAAGAAAATGAAATTAAAGATGGTCATGATATCATTGGTCAATTTGGTGTTGGTTTCTATGCTGCATTTATGGTTGCGGATGTTGTAACGGTATGGACAAAAGCATTAGGAAGTGATCAAGGATATAAATGGGTATCAGAAGGTGCAGATGGTTACACAATTGAGCCGTATGAAAAGGATACTGTAGGAACAACAATTACGTTAACATTAAAAGAGAGTACAGAAGAAGATGACTATGATAGCTTTTTAGATGAACAACAGTTGAAATCAATTATTAAAAAGTATTCTGATTTCATTCGTTATCCAATCAAAATGGATGTTACGGAACAAAAACCAAAATCGGATGAAGAAGATGCTGAATTAGAGGAAGTTGTCGAAGAAAAAACAGTAAATAGCATGGTTCCAATTTGGAAAAAGAATAAAAGTGAATTGACAACAGAAGATTATGAACAATTTTATGCAGAAAAGCATTATGGTTTTGATAAGCCACTTCAACACATCCATGTTAGTGTAGATGGAAACATTCGGTATAATGCAATTTTATATATTCCTGAAAGCATGCCATATAACTACTATTCTGCAGAATATGAAAAAGGATTAGAGTTATATTCAAACGGTGTTTTAATCATGAGTAAGTGTGCGGATCTGTTACCAGATTATTTTAGCTTTGTTCAAGGACTAGTTGATTCAGAAGATCTATCTCTAAACATATCTAGAGAAATGCTGCAGCATGACCGTCAATTAAAATTAATTGAGAAGAATATTACTAAAAAGATCAAAACTGAATTGAAAAAAATGCTTAACAATGAAAGAGAAAAGTATGAAAAATTCTATAAGTCTTTTGGTCGCCAATTGAAATATGGTGTGTACAGTGACTTTGGTCAAAATAAAGAAGTATTACAAGACTTATTACTATTCCATTCTTCTAAAGAAAAGAAACTTGTTTCTCTAGCGGAGTATGTAGAAAGAATGCCAGAGGATCAAAAATATATTTATTATGCATCTGGTGAATCTAATGAACGAATTGAACGTCTACCGCAAACAGAAGTTGTATTAGATAAAGGTTATGAGATTCTTTATTTCACAGATGACGTTGATGAGTTTGCAATCAGAATGATTATGGAATATGACGGCAAAGAATTTAAATCAGTATCAAGTGGTGATCTAGGATTTGAATCAGATGATGCTACTAATAATACAGAAGAAGAAACAAAAGATAATCAAGAACTATTAGATCATATGAAATCAGTGCTTTCTGATAAGGTGAAAGATGTACGTATTTCAAAACGATTGAAAACTCACCCAGTATGTCTAAGTAACGATGGTGAAATTTCAATTGAGATGGAAAAAGTTCTAAATATGATGCCTGATAACCAACAAGTAAAAGCAGACAAGATATTAGAAATAAATGTGAATCATGACGTATTTGAGTCTTTAAAAGAAGCATTTGATCAAGATAAAGATAAAGTGGATGTGTACACAAACATTTTATATAACCAAGCCTTATTAATTGAAGGACTTGCAGTAGAAGATCCTGTTGCATTTACGAATGATATCTGGAAAGCAATGGCTTAAATAAAAAGGAACCTCTTCTTTAAATTGAAGAGGTTCCTTTTTGTAGTGTTAAACTATTTTTTCTGTTGAATGCACAAGTGATTTATTAATCTCCATTTCATCAACATAATAACCTTCAAAGTTTTTCCATATACCATGAGCAGGTGAGATGCAGATATTCTCTTTATTGAGTAAAAAATCACTATTATCAGCAATGCCAAACGCATGATCTGTTTGTTTGAATAAATACTTTCTCATTGGAGTTTTTGGCTTCACTTCTTCTTTTAAATTCATATAGAGTTCTAATGCTTTCTCTTTTGAATCTTCTTTTGTGTACATTAACCTTAAAAGATGGAAGTAGATACTTAATGCCACTTCTGATTTCTTCAACTTAGAAAGTTCCTCTGGATTTCTCCATAGAAAATCAGCATAGTCCCATACCACTTGAGGTAGTTCATTTAATCGACCTGAAAAATATTCCGTAATAAAATTATCTACCAGTGCGATCGTGTATATATGTGTGTCCTGTTTCCCCAACTTCTCTTGGAGGCCATTAATTAAAAAGTTCCTCAAAAAGTGGGAATTCTCATTTGTAACTTGTTCATGTTTCGAAGAGAATAGTGCGTATTGATAGACCTGCATGGCAACAAAAAAACGATTTTTTTTAGCGAGTTTATATGCTGGAAAATCCCCAATTACAATTTCATTTTTTATTAAACTTGTTACTAGAAAAAAGAGTGTTATAAATGTTAGCGAAATAATAACTGTGAATAATACCGAACTTAGGGTCACATTGGAAGTATTTAATATAATTAAAATCGATGACAGTGTAACGATACACCAAAGAATGACCGAAGCGATTGGTCCGGCAATAAGTGCTTTAGCGTATCCGGACTGCATTTTAATTAATTCTGATTCGTTTCTGACTGGTTCAAGATCTGGAACTGCAATCCCACCTAACGCAGTTACATTATTTGGACGAAAACGTATTTGCCATCGCCCTTTTTCCTTAATAAATAAGAAAAAGATAATAAGTACGGCTCTCATGTTAATTCCGTTTCGACTGAAACTATATGCATGACCGAGTTCATGAAAACTTACAGCCAATAAGTATGTACATATGATAATAAATATATTGGCAGCTGTAGACAAGCCGGTGAATTTAGAAGGAATATCAATAGACAAAGAAATACTAGCAGCTAAAAATCCAACAAACCCTCCAATTATTGCAGAAATTAGAAATATAGTGAGTGTTTTTTTCATTGTAAATTTTCCTCTCCACTAATTGTAAATACTACCATATATATATTATCATACATATTTAGAATAAATAGAGAATAATTTGTCAAAACACAATATAAATGAATCATTATATATATATGATACAATCTTATTACTTGAGTTTTTCATCTAGGGGTGACAATCCAATTGGAAATTAAATTAAACAAAAAAATTATTGAACAAACTTGCGGAAAAGTCTCTTACAAGAGTGGAGATGCTTTTTATCGTGCCAATAAAGTGAAAGTTGAATCAGTGACATCTAAAGTTTGTGTGGCGACTGTTGTTGGAACGGAGGATTTTCATGTGATAATTAAAAAAGATCTGAGTGAAAATTTTCATGCGACTTGTAGTTGTCCCAAGTTAGCTAGTATCACAAAAGATTGCCAACATGTTGCCGCTGTTTTAATAGCAATCCATGACCAACAGTCACTTCAACATGCAAATAATTTAACAAATGGATTAGTAGAAATTTTTCAAGAATCTACACCACGTCCAAGTGGCCAACAAGTCCACTTTGAATCGAGAGAAGTTGTAGATACGAAATTTATTCTAAAACCTATAGATATAGTAGAAGAAGGTAATCTGTTTGCGGTTGAATTGGTTATTAATTCTGTGAAAGTGGAAGATATTCGAACATTCCTTAAAGACGTAAACGAAGGGATACCTAGTAAATTATCTTCATCATTAATGTTCAATTTAAACGATCACTGTTTTGAAAAAGAGACAGATAATGTGATTCAAGAGTTTTTTAAATTGATGAAAGATGAACGGGTTTATTTTGATAAAGATAAACGTAATTCAGCTGGAGCAATAAGTAATAGTCAGTTGGTTATTACCCCTAATTATTGGAGGGAGCTACTTCCATTACTAATAAAAGCTCCTTTAGTAGCTGTGAAATATGAACAAACTACTTATCCAAAAATTCAATTAACCGAAGAACGTCTACCTATACATTTTGAATTAGTGGAAACAGAAGACAAACTATATCACTTAAAAGTAAGTGGAATGAAAGATATACTTCTATTATTCACTTATAATGATGTATTTTTTAATGGTAAAATAGCTCAATTAGAACCCCAACAATGCAAACAATTAAGCGAGGTAAATCGAATGTTGGTAGGTTTGAATACAGACAAAATCCCAATTTCACAGCAACAACTTCATTTTTTTCTCGAAAAAGTTATTCCAGGATTGAGAGCACTAGGCGAGGTTACTATCACAGCAGGTATTCAGAATAAAATAAGCGATGCACCATTGATGGCGAAGTTATATTTAGATCGTGTACAAAATCGTTTGCTCGCTGGACTTGAGTTTCATTATGGAAATATCGTGATAAATCCGCTTGAAAACTCTAACGAAACACTAAATACAGTGTTCATTAGAGATACTGATAAAGAGGCAAAAATCTTGCGATTGATGGAAGATAGCTTGTTTGCTACAACTGACAGTGGTTATGTTCTTTATAATGAAGAGCTTGAATATGACTTTTTATATAATAAGCTTCCAGAGATGCAGCAATTAGCACAAGTATATACAACAACTGCTATTAGAAATCGCATTGTTAAAGCGAATTCTTTTCCTAAGATTCGGGTGAAGTTCAAAAGAGAGCGAACGAATTGGTTGGAATTTAAATTTGAAATGGATGGTATAAGAGATGATGACATCCGTGACCTTTTAGAAGCTTTAGAGGAAAAACGGAAATATTATCGTTTAAAAGATGGAGGACTACTTGCTTTAGATACAAGAGAATTTGAGGAAATTAATCGGTTTCTACAGGGACTTCCTGAGGGGAAAAGTGGAGATTTAGAAGATGGCTTAACAATGCCGATTGAGAAATATATGGAAGTGCTTGACTCGGTTGAGTCGAGTAAAACATTTTTGGTTGAAAGTTCATTTAAAAACTTTTTAAAGGATATTGAAAAACAAGGAACTATGAAGTTTGCTATACCAGAAAGTTTAGCTCCAATCTTAAGAGAGTATCAGATAGAAGGATATCAATGGTTGAAAACATTAGCAGAATATGGATTTGGTGGAATTTTAGCAGATGATATGGGGCTTGGAAAGACTGTCCAGAGTATAACTTATATCTTGTCAGAACTAACCAATATTAGGGAGGTTCAAAAGCCTGTCCTGATTGTCTGTCCATCATCTCTAATTTATAACTGGTTAAATGAATTAGCTAAATTCACTCCAGAAATAAATGCTACTGTTATTGCTGGGAATAAGAATCAGAGAAGTAAACAGAAAAAAACAGTCCAACAAATAGACGTAGTGATCACCTCTTATCCAATTCTTCGTCAGGATATCAATTATTTTGAAAAAGAAAAATATCACACTGTTTTCTTTGATGAAGCGCAAGCATTTAAAAATCCAATTACGCAAACAGCTAGAGCAGTTAAGCGGATTAAAGCTGATCACAAGTTTGCCCTAACAGGTACACCAGTTGAAAATTCGATAGAGGAATTGTGGGCAATTTTTCATGTTGTATTTCCTGATCTGTTCTTAGGTTTAAAGCAATATAGTACTCTGTCCAGAAAAATGATAGCAAGAAGAGCCAGTCCGTTTTTACTACGTAGATTGAAGACTGATGTATTGAAAGAACTGCCTGATAAAAAGGAGTCGATTGAATCGGTTGAATTACTTTCTGAACAAAAGCAATTATATGCGGCTTATTTGGCTAAACTAAAACATGATACACTAAAGCATTTAGATAAAGAGACTTTTCGAAAAAATAAAATTCAAATTTTAGCGGGGTTAACTAGGCTACGGCAAATTTGTTGTCATCCAAGTCTTTTCATTGATAACTACAGCGGAACTTCAGCTAAATTTGAACAATTAATGGATATTATCAAAGAAGCTAAACTATCAGGTAGGAGAGTATTAATTTTCTCTCAATTTACGAAAATGCTTGAGTTGATAGGTAAAGAATTAACGAAAAAAGACCTTTCCTTTTTTTATCTTGATGGACAAACACCGGCAGAAGATCGAATGAAGATTTGCGATTCTTTTAATGCTGGTGCCCGAGATCTTTTTCTAATCTCAATGAAAGCGGGAGGACAAGGACTTAATTTGACTGGTGCTGACACGGTTATATTCTTTGACAGTTGGTGGAATCCAGCAGTTGAGGAACAAGCAGCAGATCGTGCTTATCGGATTGGTCAAAAAAGTGATGTTCAAGTAATTAAGCTTGTAGCAAAAGGTACAGTTGAAGAAAAAATGCTTGAATTACAAGATAAAAAGCGACATCTAATTGGAGAATTAATGGATCCGGAAGAAGAAGTAACTTCTACTATTACAGAAGAGGACATTAAAGATATTTTGATGATATAGCAGTTATGTACTTTTTTCTTCATTCGCAGACAAAATTTAAAAAAATAACTACAGTTAAAAATAGGGTTTAAACTATCTAAATGTAGGTAAATTAAACAAGAGTGTATTTTTTAAAAAAAGTCGATGTCACAAAATCGACACAAAAAACCATACTGAACTTCATGACTTTTTATACAAATGAGTTTAAAATATAAAAAGAGAAACATTCTAATTTAATAAATGTTAAAATAAAGATAATAGTATGTGTGTTGTTTCACTATCTAAGTGTATAATGCGCAGGGAGGTATTAATATGGAATTTGATACAGTCATGATGAGTAGATTAATCACAGCAATGACACTAACCTTTCACATCATTTTTGCAACATTAGGTGTAGGTGTGCCATTATTTATTTCATTAGCAGAGTTTATTGGGATAAAAAAGAAAGACAAACATTATGAATTATTAGCAAAACGGTGGGCAAGAGGTTTTGTCATAACGGTTGCTATAGGGGTAGTAACTGGTACAGCTATTGGTTTACAGTTATCTCTAGTTTGGCCTAACTTTATGCAACTTGCTGGTAATGTAATAGCTTTACCATTATTTATGGAGGTTTTTGCATTTTTCTTTGAAGCTATTTTCTTAGGTATTTATTTGTATACGTGGGATCGTTTTAAAGGAAAATATACACACTGGTTAATTTCCTTGCCTGTTGTACTTGGAGCTGGCATATCAGCGGTGTTTATCACAACAGTTAACTCATTTATGAATTCACCTGCAGGATTCACGATGATAAACGGAGAGTTCACTGATGTTAGTCCGATTGGAGCAATGTTAAATCCATCAACACCAGTGAGAGTTGCCCACGTTTTAGGTGGATCTTATGTTACTGTAGGGGCTATTTTAGCGACAATTGCAGCACTAGCTTTGTTACGAAAGAAAACGGCGACCGAATATCATAAAAAAGCACTAAAAATGACAGTTATTTCAGTTTTTGTTTTTTCAGTTTTAACAGCAGTAGCAGGAGATGCTTCTGCAAAATATTTAGCAGAACATCAGCCAGAAAAATTAGCAGCTGCTGAATGGCATTTTGAAACAGAAAGAAATGCTGATCTCGTCTTGTTTGGTTGGTTAAACGATGATAATGAAGTGGTTGGAGAAATTAGACTACCTGGTTTTCTGAGCTTTTTAGCTCATGGTAGTTTTAACGCTGAAGTTATTGGTTTAGAGGAAACACCAGAGGGTGAACGTCCGCCACTATGGATCCATTATATGTTTGATTTGATGGTCTCTATAGGGTTTTTCTTGGTAGGAATCTCGTTCCTGTACCTAGTGTTAACTTTCTTCAAACGCTGGAATGCTAATAATAAATTTATGCTCTGGCTAATTGCGGCGAGTGGACCACTAGCGATGTTGGCAGTTGAATTTGGCTGGATCTATGCCGAAGTGGGGAGACAACCTTGGATTTTAAGGGGTTATATGACAGTGGATGAAGCTGCGACTTCTTCACCGTATATTACACATATGTTCTTCTTGTTTTTAGCTCTCTATATTGTCTTAGGAGCACTTTTTGTCATCACATTAAGAAAACTATTTAAAAACAATCCAGCAGCGGTTGAATTAGAAAAACACTACCCTGAACTTAATAAGGGGGATAAATAATGAGTTATGAGTTAATTGGTATTAGTGTACTATGGTTATTTTTATATGGTTACGTAATTATTGCTTCTATTGACTTTGGAGCAGGTTTCTTTGCCTATTATGCAAAAGCAACAAAACGTGATCATATCATTAATCAAATTATTTCAAGGTATCTGTCACCAGTTTGGGAAGTTACCAATGTATTTCTTGTATTTTTCTTCGTTGGGATCGTTGGCTTCTTCCCAACGACAGCTTATTATTATGGCTCTGCCTTGTTAGTACCAGCAAGCTTCGCCATCATCTTGTTAGCAATTCGTGGTTCGTTTTACGCTTTTGAAAACTACGGTTCAAAACAAAGCAATGTCTATATGTTCTTATACGGTGCTACAGGGCTCTTAATCCCAGCTTCATTGTCAGTGGCATTAACGCTATCGGAAGGTGGATTCATCACTGAACAAGACGGGGTGGTATCGTTAAATTATTGGGAGCTTTTCACAAGTCCTTTAGCCTGGAGTATCGTTGCGCTTGCCATCGTATCCGTACTGTTTATTAGTGCAAGCTTTCTAACGTTTTATGCGTCACGAGCAGATGATAAAACGGCACTTGACTTGGTACGTAAATGGGCACTTTTTTGGGCAACGCCTACGATTATCATGGCTTTGACAACAATGATTGCATTAAGTCAACGTAATCAAAGACATTACGAAAATATGTTGGATTTATGGTGGGTCTTTGGCTTGTCAATGGGATTTTTCGTGATCGGAATGGGATTACTATATGTAGGTAAACATTACGGAAAGGCCTTTATTGCGATAATGCTCCAATTTTTCTTTGCGTTTTTTGGTTATGGAATAGCACAATATCCATATTTGCTTGATCCGTTTATTCATATTGAAGATAGTGTAACAAATGAAGCAATGGGTATTGCATTAATTGCGGCCTTTATTGGTGGTTTACTATTACTTGTTCCTTCACTGATCTTACTAATGCGGTTATTTTTATTTAACGCAGATTATGCCAAGGGGAAAAAATAGTATATTATACATGCGTTAAATTTGTTTTAGGGGACTGAATGATACATGCAAAATTTGAAAAATACTGTATTTATGCATAAAAAAAGAATCATTTATTTAATGGGATTAACGCTTTTTCTTGGTTTAGCTATTATTGTACAGGCGTTTGCTATTACCTCTATTGTTGATGGTGTATTTGTTCAAAAGAATTCCTTCTCGGCAATTGTACCTTGGCTTATAATACTGGCCATCGTGCTATTAATTCGTGCTGTATCGGATTATATGAGTAAACGAATTGGTGTGTTAATTGCAAGTGATGTTAAAGGTGATGTTCGCAAAAATTTGTTAAACAAATATGCCAGACATCCGGTTGCACTTGCTGAAAAAGGACAAACAGGCAAAAAAGTCGGTATGTTACTTGATGGTGTTGATGAGATGGATAGCTTCTATAGTCAATTTATTCCACAAGTGATGCAGAGTACATTCGTACCATTATTAACAATGATTGTGATTTTTACGCAACACATTAATTCAGGTATCATACTGCTTATCACAGCACCATTTATTCCTATCTTTATGATTGTTATTGGGATTCAAACCCAAAAAAAATCTGAAGAAAAGTTAGAAAAGCTAGCTTCTTTTTCTGGTACTTTTTTGGATACATTGCAAGGACTTGTGACTTTAAAATTATTTGGTCAAACAAAAAAGCAAAAAGATGAAATAGAGAAAAGTAGTTTAGGTTTTCGTGATACAACAATGGATATATTAAAGATCGCATTCACACAATCGTTTATGCTTGAAGTGATTTCGATGCTTAGCATTGGTATCGTGGCATTAGAAATAGCCTTTCAGCTCGTTCTCTATAATAATATTTCCTTTTTCACAGCTTTTGTTGTACTTGTACTTGTTCCTGAATTTTTCACTGCATTAAAAGAACTGGGTACCACTTTTCATAATGGAAGAAGTAGCATGGGAGCAGCTAAAAAAGTACTTGAAGAATTTGATGAAGAAGAGCGAGCACCGCAGTGGGGTAAAGAAGTATTAGGGGAACAGGATATTATTCCGACTATACATTTAGATCAGGTTAGTTATAGATATCCAGACAGTGATTTTCAGTTACAAGATATTGAAGCAACTTTTCTGCCAAAACAAAGAATAGCGATTGTTGGTGCAAGTGGGGCAGGTAAGTCCACCTTGCTTCATCTATTAGCAGGTATGATCACTCCTGAACATGGCGCAATAAAAATTAATCAGAAAAATCTAGTAAACTTTACTGAGGAATCATGGCTGAATCAATTATCATACATCTCGCAGCAGCCTTATATTTTTTCAGGTACTATTGGTGAAAATATTGCAATTGGAACAAATCAAGCCGTTGATAAAAAGGCTATACAAGAAGCTGCAGAATTAGCAGGCATTGCACCACTAATTGAAACATTAGAAAAAAAGTATGACACACCAATTGGTGAAGCTGGTCGAGGCTTGTCTAGCGGAGAGATGCAACGAATATCGATTGCAAGAGCTTTTCTTAAAAATCCAAATATAATTTTACTAGATGAGCCGACACGTGGACTAGATCTGGCTACAGAAAAGATCTTGCAAGAATCGATCGAAAAACTGGCCAAGACTGCGACTGTGATTACAGTAGCTCATAGATTGCATACCATTAAAACTGCTGATCAAATATTATTTTTAGAAAATGGTCAATTAAAAGCAGTCGGTACACATGATTCACTACTTGATTCATTAGATGCATATCGTAAGATGGTTACGATACAACAAGGAGGGAAAGAAGCATGAGGGCACTACAAAAAGTCATAAAACTTATGCTAATTGAGAAGAAAGACATCCTCCTTGCAGTGTTATTTGGGTTTATTGCTGGAATAAGCAGTGTCGGACTATTTGCTGCTAGTGGATATTTGATTTCAAAAGCAGCACTAGCCCCTCCGCTTTATGCATTAATTGTGTTAACATCTACTGTGAAATTACTTGGATTTATTAAGGCTGGTACCAAATATGGTGAACGGATCTTTTCACATCGTGCTACCTTTTCTATTTTAAGTAATTTGCGTGTTACTTTTTTTGAAAAGTTGGAACCATTAGTTCCACATATATTTCGAAAATATCGTAGCGGAGATTTATTAGGTCGAGTAGTTGGTGATGTAGAAAGCTTACAAAATTTCTTTTTGCGTGTTTTTTACCCGCCAATAGTGTTATTACTCGTTTTTGTTAGTACAATTTTCTTTACAAGTTTTTATTCAATTGCAATTGCTGTAATCTTGTTACTTGGCTTTTTACTGACAACGTTTGTTATTCCAGCATTGTTCTCATTAAGACAAGTAAAAATAAACACAAAAGTAAGACAAGAACGTGGAGATTTATCAACGGAGATAACTGAATTAATGTATGGATTCCGTGAATTGAAAATTTTTCAACAATTACAGAATAAAGAGAACCAGCTCTTAACACAATCTGAAGCATACATTGATCAACAAAAACAAGAAAATATAAATAAAGTCTATAGCCAATCGCTCAATGGTTTTATTACTTTTATTGCTAGTTGGTTTGTGTTGGCCGTAGGAGCTTACTTAGTTGTTGATGGCACGTTAGAAGGTATCTTCTTAGCGATGCTTGTCATGATTTCACTAACTGTTTTTGAACCTGCTGCACCGATGGCTGTCTTCCCAATCTATATGCAAGAGAGCCGCGATGCATCAACACGTCTCTACGATGTTGTAGAAGATCCCGATATTCAAGTACATCAAACGAAAAATACCATTAGCGAATTACCTGCAGCTGCACCAGCTATTTCTTTTAATTCGATCAGCTTTACGTATATGGGAGATTGGCGAACAACCATACCGAAACTCTCACTTGAAATACCAGCTGGTTCAAAAACAGCGATTGTTGGCGCGAGTGGGTCAGGTAAATCTACACTATTACAATTAATTTTGAAAATGCAACAAGTTCAAGAGGGAAAAGTATATTGGGGCACACATGATATTTCTCAGGTATCAGGTACTGCATTATGGAAGCAAGCCAAAGTCGTCTTACAAGAGAATCATTTCTTTTATGGGACAATTCGAGAGAATCTGTTAATAGCAAATTCTAATCTACCTGATGATACATTAAAAGATGTATTAGAAAAAGTAATGCTCGATCAATTTTCACTTGATGATCACGTATCAGAAAAGGGAGAGAATCTATCAGGTGGTGAAAAACAACGCCTAGCAATAGCTAGAGCAATGTTGAAAAGCGGTCACTTATGGGTGTTGGATGAACCAACTTCATCGTTAGATGCACAAACGGAACAAGCAATCTATCAACATCTTTTATCACTAGCAGAAAACGACACATTACTTTTGGTAAGCCACCGCCTACAAGGGTTAGATAAGATGGACCAAATTATTGTAATGGACCATGGGGAAATTATTGAGTTTGGCTCACATCAAGAGTTAATGCAACAAGAAGGCTATTTCTTCAAAATGAATAAATTGGAGGGAAGTTTGCTCTAGATTTATTATATAATAACCTGCTGAGAAATATTTCTGTTGATTGACATATAGGTACTAACTGGTACGCTATAGCTAATCAATTAAATAACACAATGAACCACTAGAGGAGTCTTTAGCTAAAGGCTGAGATTGAAGTGATACTTCAAGACTCTTAGGACCTGATCTAGTTCAAACTAGCAAAGGGAAGTGGCAGGCGAAAAAGTCTATATTTCTGTTAATTTATTCTACCACCACTTTCTTTAAAGAATCTAAGAAGGTGGTTTTTTGTGTAGGAAAGGGAGAAATAGAAATTAAATTCTCAGAGGAAATGCGAAAAGAAGCTGATCCAGTTTGGCAGGCTAGTTTATACCACCCGTTTGTTAAAGGAATAGGGGATGGCACACTACCCCTATTACCATATATCGTTCATTACGGATTCGTTTTGAGTACGTAATATAAAAAACAAACCTTTAAGCAGTTCAATTAACATATAAATTGGGCTGCTTATTTTTGTTGATTTATCAATGTAATAAACGAGTTGATATCAGATGGTAAGGTCGCTGCTATTGTCACCTGCATAATTCAATTGTTAAATCACGTTTTAAATTTTCATAAAACAAAGGTGAAATGGATATTTGTGTTAAAATAATAATATTAATAATTGTACTCAAACTAACTTGCAGGATAATGCAATAAGACTTTGCTCGAAAGGAAGATGTTTTAGTGAAAAAAGTATTTTTAATGCTTATGATTCTTATTCCTGCAATTATCTCAGGTTGTTCAAACCAATATAATAATGAAGATGTAGTAGCGATGGTTGGTGATAAGGAGATAACTGTTGCAGATGTACGATTAATTTATAGCCTCGAAGAAAAAGGGTTGAATGAGGCAATAAAAGATTATGTAAAAGAAGAAATAATGGTTCAAGAGGCTAAAAGAATGGGGATAGATGTATCTAAAAAAGTAAAAGAACTTAAAGAAATGAACACTCCCTTCTCTGCGGAACAATTAAAAGAACAAGAAAATTACACTCAAAAAATTTAGAAATCCTAAAAGCAATGAATGATAATGTTTAAATTTGTGATCGACTTCACTTAGAAACAGGTGGTGATTGTTGAACAAGAAGCTGTCAATGCTGCAGTTCCTATTGCTTATAGCACTGATTTTGCGAAACATAAATGAATAACGGGCGGTTATATGTAAAAACAATTCGGAGGTGTGTTTAAATGGAATGGATGATGTTATTTGGTGTTTTACTTACAATTTTACCTTTGGTTACTTTGAAAAAAATGAAAACAGAAACGAAAATTCAGAAGTTCTTTCATATTGGTAGCTTAGTTATAGGAATAATTTGCTTGGTATCATCTATTATGTTATTTATTCAATTTGCCAATTCAATGTAACTTCCTTTTTTTAATATAATGAATTCAATAGTGTAAATCTTTAAAAAGAATTACAACATTGTTTAATTAAAGAGTACAAGAGTTAAGTGAAAACATGTACACATTGTGGGGGAGAGTTAAAAATAATGAAAACAATATTAGCAAAAATAATATATTTCACTTTTACTCTATTTATTTTTACTGTGTTATGGAAAGTAATGATTGAAATATGGGATGCTTTTGTCCCGTGGAATTATAAAACTGATCTATTAGGAATTTTTGTAGTAGCACCTATTGTAATATCATCTTCATTTATTTTATCAAGTTTGTGTTTTAAAGTTATAAGGGAGACTGAATAATATTAAACATTCCAACCGTACCTATTGCATTAATTGGAACAAGAGTTGAACAGTTAAAGGGCAGGTATTTGTAATTTATGATTACGTTCAAAAAGAGACGAGGGAAGACTGAAGGGGAAAATGAGGGTGGTAGTAGTCAGGTGTGAGTTATTTAGAACTTTAGCAGAAGATGTAGCAGATACCCTATTATTCACATACCCAATTGATGACGTTGAAAATATGACGAAATTCCTTAAACATGTAAGAAATTTACCTTCGGATGCAAAGGAAATATTTTAAATAGGAGCTATCTTTTTACGTAATGGTATTGAACTATCTGACAATAGGTAGACAGGGTGGATACCTTGAACTTTGTATTTAAATGTACTTAAAGTAACGGGGAGTTTTAATTTTACAAGATAGTAAAAAGAAACGCTCATATTAAAATTATTGAGCGTTTTTCAGTGGCGATAATAATTTATTTGTGCTTGTTATTTCTGTTGCTATATCTAATTCGATTGAACCTTATATTTATATTTTACTCACATTTGACATTCATTAAGGTTTTAAAACAACCTTAATACAGTTATCTTCTTTTTTGTTAAAGATATCATAGCCATAAGCGGCTTTTTCAAGCGGGAGTTTATGCGTAATGATTTTAGTTGGGTCGAACTCTCCGTTTACAATTTGCTTATAAAGTGGTTCCATGAAAGACCGAGCATGAGCTTGTCCAGTCTTAATATTAATATTACGGGAAAAGAAAGCACCTAGTGGAAATAAGTTATAATTACCTCCATATACCCCAGTTATTTGATAAGTACCACATTTCTTAACGGCTTTTGTTGCAATCTGTATTGGTCCAAGTGTTCCACCTTGTAGTTTTAGCTTCTGTTCGACAAACTCTAAAGGTGATTTTTTTCCATCCATTCCGACGCAATCAATTACAACATCAGCACCACCATTTGTTGTATCTTTAAGCACTTCACCCATATCGTCATATTTGGTGAAATCAAATATCTCTGTTTTATTTACATTTTTTGAATACTGTAGTCGGTTCTCAATATAGTCGACAGCAATAACTCTTTCTGCTCCTTTTTGCCAGGCAAATTGCTGTGCCATTAACCCTATTGGACCAGAACCTAAAATGATTACAGTATCCCCAGCTTTCACTCCAGCATTTTCAACACTCCAATAAGCGGTAGGAAGCACATCCGAAAGGAAAAGTAATGACTCATCCTCAAGCTCACAATCGTCTGGAATCTTAAAAGGTGTGTAATTGCCATATGGCACACGTAAATATTCCGCTTGTCCGCCGGGGTGATTACCAAATTTTTCTGAATAACCAAAGTAACCTCCTGAATCATAATGTGGATTCGCATTATCACATTGGCTCTCCATATGCAAATTACAATAATGACAAGTTCCACAAGCAACGGTAAAAGGAATCACAACACGGTCCCCTTTTTTTAGTTTGGTTACTTCTGGTCCAACTTCTTCGACGATTCCCATTGGTTCATGTCCGATACTATAACCAATTGGAAGCGGTAAATTCCCTTGATATAGATGTAAATCTGATCCACATATTGCAGTAGAAGTAATACGTACAATGATGTCTTGTTTATCCTCTATTTTTGGATAGTTAACATCTTTAACAGCAACTTCATATTTTCCTTGGTACGTTACGGCTTTCAATGCCATCACCTCATTAATTTAATTGTTGTTAGTATGTTTTTATCAACAAAAAAGATACGGTATCAAAAACCATAAAATAATTTATTTGAGTGTTGTAAGAAACTACACTCTGGCTATACTAAAAATCGGTATGCATATAAGAATGAAAGGAAGTGTAATAAAGTGGGGGCAAATAAGGAAAAACAACAAAACAAAATTAAATGGTGGCAATTAGCACTAATTGGTGTAGGTTGTACAATAGGTACAGGTTTTTTCTTAGGATCAGCAATTGCAATCAAAAGAGCCGGACCAATGGTACTTGTTTTGTTTATTCTTGCAGCTGTTGCAACATATATTGTCTATGATGCATTATCAAGTATGAGTGTTTCAGACCCACAGAAAGGATCTTTTCGTACGTATGCAAAAAAAGCATATGGCAGATGGGCCGGTTTTAGCAATGGCTGGGCGTATTGGTCCTCTGAATTACTTATTATGGGGAGTCAATTAACTGCGCTATCTATTTTTGCACAATATTGGTTTGCAGATATACCATTGTGGATTTTGTCTAGTATTTTTGGTGTGTTAGGAATTGGTGTAATTGTATTAGGAGTTTCAGGATTCGAGAAGATTGAGAATATATTTGGTGCAATGAAGATAGCAGCAATTTTAATGTTTATTATTATTGGTATTTTAGCAATTAGTGGTTTCTTAAAAGGTGGAGCACCAGATAGAGCTTTCGCTTTTTCAAGTAAAGGAATATTTCCAGGTGGATTCACTGGTATTTGGACAGCATTTATCTATGTGTTGTATGCATTTGGTGGAATTGAAGTAATGGGGATCATGTCTAATGAACTGAACGATCAGAAACAAGCCCCAAAAGCAGGGAGAGTTATGCTATCTGTTTTAACAATAATTTATGTAGTATCAATAGGGCTTGCTGTCTGGATCGTTCCAAGTGAAAAGTTTAATGCAGATGAAAGTCCTTTTATTATGGTGATCAACCAGTTTGATTTAAACATTATTTCACACATATTTAATGGAGTACTTATTATCGGTGGTTTTTCTACTATGGTTGCATCTCTATATGGGATTACGACAATATTAACAACACTTGCAGAAGATGGAGATGCGCCTCGTCTGTTTGTAAAAACAGGTCCAAGAGATGTACCTTATTATTCGGTTCTCCTTACGACCACAGGATTAATTGCATCAATTGTAGTTGCTTTGCTTTTACCGGATAAAATATATGAATATATAACGACAGCAGCCAGTTTAATGCTGTTATATATTTGGGTTTTCATTTTATTTACCTATCATAAAATTAGTGAATTATCAGGATGGAAACAGTTGAAACGTTGGATAGGAATAGGATTATTGTTTACCGGGATAGTTGGCACATTGTTTGATAAAATAGCTCGAATAGGTTTCTTTATTAGTTTCGGATTTATTCTGATTATCACTGTTGTAACATTTGTCATGAGAAAAAAATGGCGTTCACAAACCGAATAACAATTTAATTGCTTGGTATCCAAAATATCCAGCAAAGCCGAAGAGTGATATTGCAGACACTAGAGATATTCCTTTAAGTAATGTGGGAGTAAGTATTTTTCTGAATCCACTGGAGATAGTAGCCATTGTAATATCCCACAACATTAATCCTAATAAAACAGCACCACCATAAAGGACAACGTGGGACAAGTCGTAGTGATGGATTGTGTTGGCAAGAATGGATCCGTAGATTCCTAGCCAAAATAAAATGGACAGAGGATTTGTGATGGTTAATAAAAAGCCACTAAAAAAAGTTTTTCTAAGTGAATCTGTGTGCCTATCTGCAGCGTTTGTGTTTGTTATTTTAGGAATGTTAATTATATTTTCAACCGCAGTATAAAAAAGGACAAATGCACCAAAAGACCATAAGAAAGTTTTCATGATTGGCATTTCCAAAAAGTGTACAACACCAAAAAAGATTGCAATGATAAATAGAAACTCACCAACAATAGAGCCTAAACCAATTAACCAGGAATGAAAAAAGCCATTTTTAATTCCATGATTTATTTGTGCAGCATTAATTGGTCCTATCGGAGCTGCTAAAGATAAACCTAATACTAAATAACTTAAAAAAATGCCCAACAGATCTCACTCCTTTTGTTAGCTTGTACTATTTATATTCAAGATGTCTGTTCTTATGAAGAAATAAATAATGTAAGCCTAAAAAAGACGCTAATACTCTAATGTATCAACGTCTTTAATGTAGTGGATTTTTTTAATCGAAATTGTAGTTGTTCATCATACCACGAGATCTGTTTCTGTCTGAATAATATCCATTTTCTCCATGGCAATCATTGAACATTTCCTGTTGTTGCTCTGTTGAAAAACCTGGGTGCATTTCTTCCATGTAAGGTTGCATCTCTTCAAAACTCCACCAGTTACTAGGATTTGCGGTATTGGCATAAACATAAGAACCTGCTCCGCCTAATAAAATAACAATTCCTAAAATACCTGCAACTATTTTTTTCTTCATTTATATCATCTCCTTTACTACAAATATAATAACGAAAGGTTATGCAGATTTTATCGAGTAATGAAATAAAAATCTTAAGTGATTTAATTTGGGGTTTAACATGTCTGTGATTAGTAAATGATACATATATATATGACCCTATTTGTAGGGGTAGGAGGAGTATTGTTATGATGAACATACTTCGTATCTTAAAGAATGTAGCTTATAAAACTGATTATAATAATTTAGATACGTTAGAAATTAAAGAAATCACTGAATCCTCTACAAACATGAAAGAGGGTTCTCTTTTTATAGCAATCAAAGGATACGAAACAGATGGACATGCTTATATTGATGATGCAATCGATAAAGGGGCTGCCGCAATAATAGGTCAAAATGATATTAGTAATTTACCTGTACCGTATATTCAAGTTGAAAACAGTCGGAAAGCATTAGCTAATATTGCTAGTAATTTTTATGATAATCCATCTTGTAAAAAGAAAATGATAGGGATTACCGGAACAAATGGTAAAACAACAACTAGTTATCTGATTAAACATATTCTAGAGGAAAGTGGTAAGTCATGTAGTTTAATAGGAACTATTGAAACGATTATTAATGGGGAGAAGGACAATTCGATTAACACTACACCCGGTGCATTTACTATAAATAAGCTATTAGATAGAAGTGAAGATGAATTTGTCATTATAGAAGCTTCATCACATGGCTTATCTCAATATCGATTAGAAGGAATCACTTTTGATATTTGTCTTTTCTTAAACTTGAGTCATGAACATCTTGATTACCATGATTCAATGGAAGAATATTTTGAGACAAAAGCATTACTATTTAAAAAGTTGAAAGAAAATGGACTAGCTTTAGTGAATACAGATAATGAGTGGGGTAAAAAATTACATGTACGTTTAGAGCAAGAAAATATAAAAACATATTCTATTGGAGTAGAAGATAACAGCAATTATCGTATGATGGATATAAATGTATTAGGAAATGGTTCAACTAAACTGGAGCATAAACAGGCTACATATACATTAGATTGTCCTATGAAGGGCATCCATAATATGTATAATGCTTGTATGGCATATGCAACTGCAGATCAACTTTCTATTGAAGAAGAAACAATTATAAAAGCACTAAAGAATTTCCCAGGAGTCGATGGGCGATTCCAAATATTTTCTCAATCAAATGGTGCAAAAGTTATTATTGATTATGCACATACAACGGATGCCTTTTTTAATTGTTTACAGACAGCAAAAGAAGAAGGGGCCAAACGGATTATTCACATCTTTGGATTTAGAGGGAATCGAGATACATCCAAAAGACATGCTATGCTTGAATTAACAGCTGGGCTTAGTGATCAATATTTGTTAACATTAGATGACTTGAATGCAGTACCATTAGAAGAGATGATTGAAACATTAGAAGAAATTCATGATGCGATTGGTAATGACAAAGGTGTGGTTATTCCAGATCGAACACTTGCTATTCAAGAAGCAATGCAAAATAGTATTGCTGGTGATTGGATTATTATTACTGGTAAAGGACATGAATCTTATCAGCAAGCTTTTGCTCTACCTACTATGACGGATAAAGAAACGGTGGAGTATTTAAGTCAGTGAATAGTCAGAATATAGAGTTCAAGAATCTTATCATTAGGCTTGTATAATAAAAACAATTTTGTGGAACTTTTTGAAAGGAATTTCGTAATAATAGGAAGTGAAGAGACAAAATAAATAATCAGTGAAGGTGTTGGGAAAATGGAGAAAAAATTAACGCGATCAATTTATGACAGAAAATTATCTGGAGTTTTTGGTGGACTTGGGAATTATCTGAATATCGATCCGACAATACTTAGATTATTATTCGCAGCGTTTACTATATTTAATCCGATTTTCATTTTAATCTATATTGTAGCCGCTGTTATAATTCCGACTGAGCTTTAATGTTCTGAAAGAACTTCTACTAGAATATATGTAAAAAAGGAGTGCAAAGTAACCCTTGCACTCCTTTTCTCATATTTTAATAAATTGTTGCTCCTACAATAATAAGAAGGATAAACAATACTACAATTAATGCAAATCCTCCGCCAGCACCATAACCAGCAGTAGGGGCACATCCGGCATATCCAGCTGTTGCTGGAGCACCGTAACCTGCACCATACCCAGGTGCGCCATATCCGTAGCCCATATATTTGACCTCCTTAATTAATTTTTTTGATCATAACCTTAGTAACCGTAACCACCATAAGAAGCTCCTATGATAATTAACAAAATAAACAACACTACAAGTAAAGCAAAACCTCCACCAAATCCTGCAACTGGTTCACCCATTAGCAAATACCTCCTTTATCACTTTAATAATACTGTATGTATTTTCTAACAGAGTGATATGGTCATTAACCCAGTTTTGTAAATTTTGTAGATATACAACACAAATTTAACCGTTTTGAAATGGACTTATGCTATACTATACACATGAAAAAAATAACACATCTGTGCTATTCGCAGGAGAGGTTCTAGCGACACCCTCTATAAAAAACTAAAGATTGAACGTTACCGCTATAGGATATCGTTTTTTATTTTGTTTGGTTGGCTAGAATTCTCTTTTTCTATTTGAAAGGAGAATTTTTTTTATGAAGAAAAATGAAAAAGCAATTGTTGTATTTAGTGGAGGACAGGATAGTACTACCTGTTTATTCTGGGCACTTCAGAAGTACGATCATGTCGAAGCTGTTACGTTTAATTATAATCAGCGTCACAATGATGAAATTAATGTAGCAACAGAAATTGCGAAAGAACTTGAGGTAAAACACCATATTTTAGACATGTCATTGTTAAGTCAACTGGCTCCGAGTGCACTGACACGAGATGACATTGAAGTGAAAGAAGGGGAGAATGGGGATTTACCATCAACATTCGTTCCAGGACGTAATTTATTATTTTTATCTTTTGCAACAATATTAGCAAATCAAATTGGAGCAAAACATATTATCACAGGTGTTTGTGAAACTGACTTTAGTGGTTATCCAGATTGTCGAGATGTATTCATTAAGTCATTAAATGTATCACTTAATCTATCGATGGATGATCAATTTGTAATACATACACCATTGATGTGGCTTGATAAAAAGGAAACATGGGAACTGGCTGATCAGCTTGACTGCTTCCAATACATACGGGGAAAAACGTTAACTTGCTATCATGGTATAAGAGGCGATGGCTGCGGTGAATGTCCATCATGTATTTTGCGGAAAAAGGGTCTAGATGCGTATCTGAAAGAATTTAGTAATTAATGTGCGGAACTAAGTAACAATAAACTGTGGAGCTGTAGGAGTAATTGAAAAATACATTTAGCACTTATTGTGCTATTGGAAATGATAATGGGTCAATCCCTCAACAAGCTATTTGTTTCTGAAGAAGTATTGACCCTTTTCTAATATCATTTTATTAAGATTAAGAGCTTAGTTATTGCCAAACGCCTCTGGAATCATTGTAAATCCTTCGATAACAGTATCTTCTTCAACTTCAATCATGATACAGAGTTTACCATTAAAATTAACTTGTCTTACATATTTTAAATCTTGTGGACTCAAAGAAATATTGGCTACTTTTGTACTGATTTTAATAGACTTTGAATTATATTTTGGTAGGATACTGCTTGCTTTTAGCTCATAGTTGTTATCATCAATGACTTTTTGGAAAGCAGCTTCTACCTTTTCTGTATTCACTTCTTCAACACCACTCATTTTTAAAACGCGCTCTACATCTTTGTGGTCTAATCTTGGTGTATCTTCTTCCTCATGCTCTTCGATTACACGGTTGATTTCTTCATAAACATTGGCAAGTGTTGAAGTATTGAGTTGATTTCCTGTTACATCTTTTACAATTTCTTCGAAAACTACTTTATCTTCTTGTGCAGTCATCGTCTCTTCAGCATTTAGAACATCTTCTATAAATTCAGGATCAGGCTCGTTCGCTTTTGCAGAGGAATATAGAACGTGATTGACATCAGCAGCATTATCGGTGAAACAAGGGAATAAGAATCCAGCAACTGGAGTATTAAGGTTGATCACTGGATCGACCTTTACGTTATATTTGAATTCCTTCTCAATATAGTCAAATTGTAGTTCTTTTTTAGGCTCTTGTGTGTTATTTATACTGGATAAAATGAAGGAGTTAGAAAAGACAGTATCACGATTACTCACTTCAGATTCTTCACTTCGTTTCATTGGTTTTAAGTATTCCCCACGAATGAATGTAACAACAATATCTTTTTCATATTGCTTTTCATGAAGCATTTTTTCTACAAGAAGTAGCATTTGTGCTTTCCAATCTTCTACATCACTGCTTAATAATCCTTGATGTAGTATAAGTTGACTGCTATTCTCCGCTTCACGTTGAAATTTTAATTCAAATAATTTTTCATCAAGTTGCCCTGTAAGTACTTTTTTGAAGTTAATCATAAATAACTCTTGCTGATCCTCATCTAACATTTCAAATGGCTGACTTTGCTCATGATAGATTTCACTTGATTCCTTCATGATATAAACATTATAAATTTCTTTTATTTTTAATAAATCATTCCCAACTTTAAATTGCTTTCGAATATTTGCTATATCTTTTTTGTTCATCTATTATTTCCTCCTATGGTAATCATAACTGCTACTTTAATATTTGGTAGAAAGTACTTATTCGCTATAGTCTTAGAAATACCTTCTTATTTTAACACAATGATTGAAAGTCTAATATGAATGAATTATTAGAACGATAATATTTACAAATTTTTCTTGTCATAAACAAACAGATTACATGCTTCTATTTAGCTACAGTGGAAGTTTTTAAGATTAGAATGGACAACAGGGAAGGGAGGTTTGATATTAAGCGAACATAATATATATGGAAAAAAATTAATTATAGTTTGTTAATATTAATCCTAGTTAAGATCGGAAAGCGATAATACCAAGATGTTATTTAATTAGAACTGCCGGAATCAAATGCGATTTTGGCAGTTCCAAATAGAGGTATCTTTTAAAACTACAGACTAAAATGCTCTAAACTCTTATCTACTATATCTTGGTTTATTCCAATATAACGTAATGTGATATCTGGTGAGGAGTGGTTAAAGATATCTTGAAGTAAAGCAACGTTTTTATTAATTGTATAGTGCCAGAAACCAAACGTTTTTCGCATGCTATGTGTTCCAAAATCTTTAATACCAACATTTTGTGCGGCGCGATTGAGAACCTTATACGCTTGTACTCTTTGTAATGGTAAATCTGTTTTATTAGAAGGAAATAAATAATCTTCATCGTTCATATCTTTTGTGTAATCTAAAATAATATTTCTTAATTCAATATTAATCAGAAATCGTTTGTTTTTCCGCGTTTTTGTCTCCTTCATAACAATGTGTGATTTTCCACGAACATCCATCACTCTTAGAGGAAGAAGGTCACTAATTCTCAACCCCGTATTAAGTCCCATTATAAATAAAAAATAATTACGGTAAGAGGTTTTATGTAATTCTGCTTTCATTGCTTCTATTAAATGTTTATCCCTGATTGGTTGAACAGTTTGCATGCCTTTACTAATCAGTGCGTGATAATCAGATTTAACTTTTGCAATTCTTTTTGGATCTCTTAGTTTTGATTTATTTAATTCATTAATTTTTCTATTAAGTTCATAATCACCGTATTTATTTTGTAGATACATATATTCACCTTTTGTTAAATATACATATTCTGCATATTCGTGTTTTTCCAAATAAAAACCCCCTAAAAAATGTAATGCAGAGAAACGACCTCAGACGAAATTATCTATTCTTTTATGACCAATCACCTTGCTAATTCTCTCAAAATGCGATTCTATAGCATTAGCACATTTGTTCTAAAAAAACACAAAAAAATAATACAAACTTATTATATAAGGTGTATTTTTCTATATATACCATTTTAATGATGAACGTCCGTTATCAATATGTATTATACCATAAATTGATAATAACTGAAATAGTGAATAATACGTTGATATAACATGTTTTCACTAATTTTCATAATGAAACATAATACATATTATGTTTCATTCAATAATATACCAACGAGTTTTTTAAAATTGAGTACACTTAGCTGCTTTAAATATTTTGAATTTAACGTGAATGGCTTATTTTATTGACATTGGTAATATAAATTGCTAACTTTAGTCAAGTAAAGTAAATAGTTAGTTGATGCATTCGCTATATATAATAGAGGTTTCTAGAAAATGCAATTATAATAACAACAAAAAATGTTCCTATATAGAAAGATGTTTTTGTTGAAATAGTAGTGGGAAGTTCTTGTACAGGAGGTCGATGATATATGAAAAATTTAATAGTTATTTTGGGTTCTTTGATTGTGGCATTTGCCTTTAATTTTTTTCTTGTTCCATACGGAATATTAAGTAGCGGAATAAGTGGTATTGCAATTTTGTTTGGATTACTGACGCCATTTGATATCGGACTTATAAATCTGATTCTAAATTTACCTTTAATTGTATTAGGTTATATTAAGTTAGGAAAAGAGATTACAATCAATACGATTACTTGTGTAGTTTCCTTATCAATATTCTTATACGCTTTGCCAGTAGTAATGGTAGCTGATAATCTTTTACTTTCCAGTATTTTTGGGGGTGTAATTGGCGGTATCGGAATAGGGATAATTTTAAAATATTCTGGTTCATCTGGCGGCTTAGATATTATCGCAATTCTTATTTCTAGAATAAGTAATGTTAGTGTTGGAATGCTTTTAACTGGTATGAATGGTGTTATTGTTCTTATTTCGGGTGCTATATTTGATTGGAATATTGCTTTGTATACGATGCTATCGATTTATTTAACAGGAAGGGTAATTGATACAATTCATACCAATCACATTAAGTTAACGATGCAAATTGTCACGTCTAAAGGGGACGTGATTCGACAAGAATTATTGAAAACGATTTACCGTGGCATAACAATAACAAATGGCTATGGAGGATACACTCAAGAGCAAAAGCAAATTTTGATGATGGTTGTTACGCGATATGAAACAATGCAAATTAAAGAGATTGTTCGTAAGCATGATAAAAAAGCTTTTATTAATATATATGAAACTGTAGAAGTAGATGGAGAATTTGCTAAGAACTAGCTTATTCTTCATTTTTTTAATTATATTTTGCATATACAGTGAGAAGGATGAGTTATATAATAGAAGGAACTTTCAAAAAATTAAAAGGAGGGGTAAGTTGGAACGGTTAACATTATTTACATTATTAATAAAGGTTTTACTATATTTTGCTTTGATTATTGTGTTACTTGGAGATATATACCAGCCGCTGGGACCTACGGCAAGAATTATACTTGCATCACTCGCTTTAATCGAAGCAATAGGTATTATTAGAAAAGTAGATAATAGGAAAGGTAGTAATAAACATTAAATAATGATAGAAAGTAAGGTGAATTTATGCTACATTTACAACCGAAGAAATTACCTAGTCTGTTAGAATCAATTACTATGCTTTTAATTGTTGTTAGTATTATTAGCTATTTTATTATATTTTTACAGAGTGTACCGCATGTACCGATTCTACTGGCTGTTTTAATTATGATTACATATGGCTTTATTAAAAAATTCTCATTTCAACAGCTTCAAGATGGGATGGTTTTAGGCGCTCAAACTGGTATGGGTGCTGTATTAATTTTCTTTTTAATTGGTGTCCTGATTAGTAGTTGGATGGCAAGTGGTACAATTCCAGTTCTGATGAATGTATCATTTGGTCTAGCTGAAGGCCCTTGGTTTTTTGCAATTGTTTTTACAATAACGGCAATCTCGGGTGTTGCCCTAGGTAGTTCATTTACAACAAGTGCAACCTTAGGTGTAGCATTTCTTGGAGTAGCACAATCAATGGATGCATCTCTGGCTATTACAGCTGGAGCAATTGTTTCAGGTGCTTTTTTTGGTGATAAAATGTCTCCATTATCTGATACCACAAATTTAGCATCAACAGTTGTAAAAGTAGACTTATTTGATCATATCAAAAATATGGCATGGACAACAGTGCCAGCATTTCTTATTTCTTTTATAATTTTTGTATTTATTTCACCTGAACAAACAATAGAGTCAGAAAAAATAGCTGCCATTCAGACTGGCTTGCTTGATGCGGGTCTAATTCACTGGAGTTCATGGATTCCTTTAATCATATTAGTAGCGATGAGTTTAACCAAAAAAAGCGCTTTTGTATCCTTAGCTGTTAGTAGTTTAATAGCAACCGTTATTGCAGGTGTGCGTCAAGTTATTCCTTGGGGAGATCTATGGCATACGTGGTTCTCCGGCTTTACCGCGCAAACAAATAACGATGCTGTGAATGCAATGCTTTCTAGAGGTGGAATCGATAGTATGTTATTTACTGTTTCATTAGTGATTCTTGCTCTAGCACTTGGTGGTTTATTCTTTGTTACTGGTGTTATTCCATCAGTGATTTTAAATGTACAACGAAAGCTACAAACTATCCGTACGATAACGCTGTCTACTGCTCTAACAGCAATCGGAATCAATGTATTTATTGGAGAACAATACTTGTCGATTTTGTTGACTGGCGAATCTTATCAAGATATTTATGATCGAGCTGGATTGGCAAGGAAAAATTTATCACGAACGTTAGAGGATGCTGGAACAGTAATTAACCCATTAGTACCATGGAGTGTGTGTGGAGTATTCCTTGGAGATGTTCTTGGCGTTGCCGTCATCGATTATCTACCATTTGCATTCTTTTGCTTGTTAAGTCCAGTGTTGACAGTAATTTACGGTTTAACCGGAAAGACGATTTCAACAAAAGAATAGAGATAATATTTTAGGGGATTTGACATCAGTTAAAACTTTAAGAAAAACGACGCGTAAATTGTAACTTAATTACGCGTCGTTTTTCTTATAATATCTGTGAAACTTTTCTCAAACTAACAACGTATAAAATAAAAGATTCCTTAGAAGGGATAGCGAGCATAACAAGTTAAACTAAGAATAATATTAAAGAGGTGAAAAAATGAGTTTGTGAGTGAAGCAACAGCTGTGTTGGGTAAGATCTAATTTCTAAAAAAGGAGTTGAAAAGATATGAAAAATAATGCTAGTGATGAGAGTAGAAAAGGTGGTATGTTGAAAAAAAGAGTTATATCTTTATTGTTAATTACAATAGTTATATTTCTTGTATACGCATTCATCAGACCTATACTTATACATTTTGGATTAGCCTCAACTATTGAGTTAACAATAGCAATCATACTACTATTCATTTTTATTATTACAATTATTATCTTATTAATTAAATCGTTATTAATGACTTTTAAATTATTAATCAAAAAGAAACGTCCTGAATGGAAGCCGATTAAGTCTCAGCTTCTTTACGCTGGTTATATATTAACAGTTCTTTTTCTAATGATAATTACAAGTCAATGGTTTGCGTATACGCCATCAGTTAAAGGTGATGATGGAAAAGTCATAGAAAATAGCATAGCGTCATTAGAACAAATTTCACTCAATAACAGTAAACAATGGATATCTATTCGTAGCCATGATGAAAAGAACCCGGTTTTATTGTTTTTAGCAGGTGGACCTGGCGGAACTCAAATGGCTGCTACACGTGAACAGCTAAGTGAGTTGGAAAGGCAATTTACTATTGTAAATTGGGATCAACCTGGTTCAGGTAAGTCTTATCATGCAGTTGATCTTGAAGATCTGACTCCTGAACGTTATATTAAAGATGCACAGCAATTAACACTTTATTTAAGAGACAGGTTTAAGCAAGACAAGATTTATGTAATGGGGGAATCATGGGGGAGTGCACTTGGTATCATGCTAGTGAACGAGTACCCTAAGCTTTATCATGCTTTTATTGGTACTGGTCAAATGGTGGATTTTAAAGAAACAGAAGAAATTGATTATGAACTAGCAAAGCAAATTGCTACAGATAGTGGTGATACAGAGAAGGTGTTAGAACTTGAGGAGCAAGGTCCACCACCTTATTACGGAAAGGATGTAGTTTGGAAGGAATCAGCTTATTTAATGTATTTAAGCGATTATATGGCAAAAGACCCCAATATAATAAATGGTGGTTATAATACAATCGGTGACATTCTCGGCCCTGAATATGGTTTATATGATAAACTGAACTTTTTACGAGGAGTAGCGTACACTTTTAATCACGTTTATCAACAACTATATGAAGTGGATTTAAGAAAGCAAGCTGTTAAGTTGGATGTACCAGTTTATTTTCTTATTGGTCGTCATGATATAAATGCGCCCATCTCAATAACTGAAGAATACTTTGGAATGATAGAGGCTCCTGAAAAGGAACTTATTTGGTTTGAGCATTCGGGACACAGCCCATGGATAAATGAAACCGATAAATTTGTTAATACAGTTGTGGATTGCTTTCTAAATTAAGTTTTTAACGTTTTTCCAAAAGAACGTGAATCAAATGTGCGATAAAGCGATAAATAATCAAGTCATCAAAAAAGCTATGTGAGTCTCCTTTATCTTTGAAAACACACTTTGATTAAACTAATCAAAGTGTGTTTTCTGTACATTATACTTTTTTGAGATTAAGTTACACATTTTTTATCACAATTTCATAGTTACTTAAATTAAAGCGAAGTATTATATAAATATAAATGGTTTAGGAGCTTCTTTATTGTTGACAGTACTTTGATGAGGGTTTTCTTCATCAATTAATAGAGAGGTACAACTATCTCTAAAATCATAGGGAAGAAACTGTTGATAATTTTCAGGAAATATGTCCGCATTTCGATATTCTTTGTATGGGAAATCTACTGGATTTAAGCTGCTATCCTTCTGCTTTTTTAAGTCTTTCACAATTGTCTCCCCGATAAATCTTCCCAATCGAAGCCCTTGATCATTATCAGAAGGAAAATGAACACCCGCATACAAGCGTCCAACTGAATCGTCATTTGCTATTTTATGAAGTTTCTTGGCTTCACTTGGAAAGAAATAACTTAGCACAACTTCTGCACAACCTGACATTGTTGCATGACCAGACGGATAAGTTGGGAACCGCGGGGTGCATAATAAAGTACTCAATTTTTGATCATATTGATTAGGTCTTGCTACATCCCATCTATATTTCAAGTCCCATACAACTATCATTGTATCATTAATAGCGCCCTGAACTGTGGCTAAAATTCGTGCAGCATGTGTTGCACTAACTCCGTATGCATCAATAAGTTTGTCAATAATAGGTGTCCATTGTTTAGTGGGTGCACCCGTTCCGTAATAAGTGGCTATCTTCTTTTGTTTAGACGAGAGAGTTTTGAGCGTTTTTCTAACAACATGCAATTCTTTATCAAAATTTATTAAGCTAGGATCAGTGATTGGAAGTGTCACTTTGTTTCCTTCAGGATCTAAAAAAGATCCATCTTTTTCTCGCTTTAGATACACAAGTGGCCATGAGCCGGCCAAAGGAGTAACCGGATTGCTGGGGGGGTTCTTTTCACCAGCGTAAGGTATTTTACTCCAGTGTAAATATTCTTTTTTCAAATTGATCACCACCATTTTTTATATAGTATATTAGATGAAATGAAAAGTGGGTGGACGCTTCTCCCAGATAGGATTATAATATTTAGTAGGAATTGTCAGCGAGGTGATGAGGTTGAGGTTAACACTGTTGAGTTTAATTAGATTAATCATGTTTATCTTTATTAGCTACTTTTATTATACGGCTGTAGATAATAATATCACGATTCAAGTAACATATATTATTAGTGTGCTTATCATTTTTACTATTAATCATTTCTTGCTAACAGCTACATCTTTTGGTGAGAAACATTACCCTATACTTATAGCAATCGATTTAGTCGTTACAATGGGATATAGCTTTTTGTTTCCAGGTATAACGCTTTACTTAATCTTAGTTGACGTATGTGCTGTTACGCTTTTCTTAATGGCTAAGGATAGTCTGTTAATTTGGATATTTTCGATTAGCTTTTTTGTGGTGTGGTCAATTAGTATGGGTTACACGTACCATATAACTGGAAATTTGAGCATAATCAATAATCTAGTAAACTTGTTGTTTGTGTTTTTTTCTGCAATTGTTGGTCGGTTGATTTATAAGTTGACTTCTGCGCAGGAGAAAATAACGCATCAATATGATCAATTAAGTGAATCGCATCAAGAATTACAAGATGCGCATCAGCAATTACATACATACTCTAAACAGGTAGAAGAACTGACACTTATTCAAGAGCGAAACCGGATTTCAAGAGAAATTCATGACACGGTAGGTCACAAAATGACAGCACTACTGATGCAGTTACAATTAGCTAAGGAGTTAAGAGATCTTGATCCTAAAAAAAGTGAGGCAACGATAGAACTTTGTGAAGGTTTGGCGCGAGAAGCTTTAAATGAAATAAGGTTATCTGTTCGAACCTTACAGGAGGATGAAGGTACAAAACACTCATTGTTAAAGACAACAAGAAAAATTCTAGAAGACTATCAAGAAATGACCGGGTTAAAATCAGATTTTCATATTACGGGTGAATTATCACAAATTCCACCTTCTATTCAATTAAATCTAATACGAATCATTCAAGAATCTGTGACCAATGCGGTAAGACATGGTCAAGCTACTAAGTGTAATGTTAGTATACATATTTCGTCGTCAAAAATTGATGCAATGATTAAAGATAATGGAACTGGTGCAATAGATGTAGACCCTGGATTTGGCTTAAGTAATATGAGAGAAAGAGTTTATGATCATGGTGGTACGATTATGTTTGAGAGTAAAAAGGATGAAGGTTTTATTATTAAAGTAACTTTTCCGTTGAAAGAAATTAGTTGGAAAGTGGGGGATGTAAAGTGATAAAGGTAATGATTGTAGATGATCAGGAGCTAATGCGCGATGGATTAGCAACTATTCTTAATTTGAAACCAGAAATTTCTGTCGTTGGAGTAGCGTCCAATGGACAAGAAGCATTTGTGAAAGCAACTGATCTTCTCCCAGATATTGTGTTAATGGATATTCGGATGCCTGTTTCAAGTGGTGTTGAAGGGACTAAACGAATTACTGCATCTTTACCTAAAACAAAAGTATTAATGCTAACAACATTTAATGATAGTGCACTGATCTTTGAAGCACTTGAAGAAGGTGCAAGCGGTTATTTGTTAAAAGACATGCCTACAGATTCGATTGTGCAAGCAATTATGACGGTTCATTCTGGAGGAGTTGTTTTACCTAGAGAGTTAACAGCTGAGATTGTTAAAGAGATGCGCCAAACTCATAAAGCAGAACATACCTGCGTAGTACCGTCTATTATAGATCAATTAACAGAACGGGAGCACGAAGTACTGAAAAAATTGGGTCTAGGTTTAAGTAATAAAGAAATTGCAGAGAACCTGTTTATTTCTGAAGGTACAGTAAAGAATCATGTCTCTAATTTGATAGGTAAACTTCAGGTGCGAGACCGAACCCAAGCAGCTATTTTTGCTGTACGGTATAGCATCACGGATTTTAATACATGACTTTTGGCATAGTACCGCATGCAAGACAGCTAATTAGCTGTCTTTTTTTATTGCAAAAATCTATCGCTAGCTAGATTTGTTTTTTAAAAACAAAGCGTATACTGGATTTATAATAACAAAACAAAAAAATTTAATAGTAAGTTCTAATAAGGAGTGATAAATGATGTTAGAAGTAAAGCATTTAATGAAAAGTTATGGAAAAAGACAGATTGTTAAAGATGTCTCGTTTACGATAAATAAGGGAGAATCTTTTGGACTACTTGGACCAAATGGCGCTGGTAAATCAACATTAATTTCAACGATATGTGGTCTCATTAGTTATGATCAAGGTGAGGTATATGTCAATAATCAATCAATAAAAAAGTTTCCGTTAGTCATAAAACAAAAAATTGGTATTGTGCCACAAGAAATTGCCCTTTATCCAACGATGTCAGCGAAAGATAACTTAATGTTTTGGGGGAAAATGTACGGATTAAAAGGGGCGAAAGCATCTAAGCGTGTAAATGAAGTGTTGGAATTCGTTGATTTGAAGGATCGGGCTAAAGATAGAATTGAAACATTCTCTGGTGGTATGAAACGAAGAATAAACATTGGTGCAGCTTTAATGCATGAACCAGAAATTTTGATTATGGATGAACCAACAGTAGGTATAGACCCTCAGTCTAGGAATCATATTTTAGAAACAGTGAAAAAGTTAAATGAGAGTGGTAAAACGATTATTTATACTAGTCATTACATGGAAGAAGTAGAGTATTTATGTGATCGTATTGGAATTATCGACAATGGTGAAGTAATTGCGTTAGGTACACAAAAGGAACTTTGCAATCGTTTGGCTGGTGGTTCTGTTGTACATTTAGATGTGGAAAACAAGACAGAACAAGGAATCGATTCAATAAACGAGATAAAAAATGTGAAGCATATTGTATCAAAACAAAACGAAACCAAACTTGAGATATATGTTAACGAAGCACATGAAACGATGGGTGAGATTGTAACAACAGCGGTTAACCATGGGATCAAAGTACTAGCTGTTGAAGTACAAGAGCCTAACCTTGAATCGTTATTCTTACAATTAACAGGACGTACATTACGAGATTAGGAGGTGGAATTTACAATGAAATTTTTCACAATTGCTTTTAAGGATCTTAAAGTCCGTTTAAGTGATAAAAAAGGGTTTATTAGTTTATTATTAATGCCAATTATATTAACTGCAATACTTGGCTCTGCACTTAGTGGCATGTTTGCTGATACAGTGTCTATGCCCCATACAGAACTTGGTATTGTATTACATGATCAAAACGAAATAACAGATCAGTTTGTTGAAGAAGTGTTACAAGGGGATATCTTAAGCGAAAGTATAACGTTAAAAAAGTTCTCTAGTCAATCCGATCTGAAAATAGATATTGAAAATCAAACAGTAGATCTTGGATTAGTTATTCCTAAAGGATGGGGTGAAGGTTTACAAAATGGAGAAGAGAAAGATGTAATGGTATTTACTGATCCGAGTAAACAGTTACAATCATCTATCGTTGAATCAATTACTATGTCGTTTATTGACCGTATTGCATCTATTTCAACAGCTACTCAGGTATTTTCACAAGAACTAGCGATGATAGCACCTGTAACTGATCAAGAAATAAATGTTCGTGAAATAGTAGGTGATGTAAGCAATCAATTGGTGGCAGTAGCAGATTCAGAAATGAACGTAGTAACTGCAGAAGAGGATGGTAAGACACCTATATCTGGAATGCAATACTACGCAGCTGCAATGGGAGCCATGTTTGTATTATTTAACGCTACAATCGGTGCTAAGTCTATTATACAGGAACGTAATATTGAAACACTAGCACGGTTGATGAGTAGCCCGGTCAGGTTAAATTCCATCATTATAGGAAAATTTCTGGGGACTTTTTATGTATCTTTTCTGCAGTTTAGTGTCTTTATATTAGCTACACATTATTTGTTAGGAGTAGGTTGGGGGAGCAATTTATTCCAAACCTTAGTAATTGGTTTAAGTTATTGTATTGCAGTTTCCGGTATAGCGATGATAATTGCAGGTTTAATAGTAGAAGAAAAAACGGCGGACACTGTTGGTGGTATTGGGGTCCAAATATTTGCACTATTAGGCGGTTCAATGATTCCGATTGGTGCATTTCCAGAAAAATTGCAACTAGTCGCAAATATTGCACCCAATAAATGGTTTTTGGATAGCTTACTAGAAGTGATGAATGGAACTACATGGGGTGCATTGGTTTTACCAATAACTGTACTACTGTTAATTGGCGTTGCATCATTAATGATCGGTTCATTAAGATTAAGGGTTAGATGAGGAGTGAGGAAAATGATTAGAAAAATAGCCACAGTCGCTATGTTTGAATTAAAGAGAATTTTTAAGAAGCCACAGTCCTATATCATCATGTTTGGTATGCCGTTATTATTTACATTAATTTTTGGAAGCTTATTAAGTGGAGGGGAACAGGTAAAACCAACTATTACTATTGTTAATAACGATAACTCAACGTTGGCAAATAATTATATAGATGAAATTCAAGCTAAAGATGTAATGAAACTCAACTTTACCGACGAAGATCGAGCTGCATCCGATCTAAGTGACCATAAGATAACAGGTTATATTTTAATTGAGAAAGGGTTTGAAAAACACTTACTAAACGAAGAAAAATTAAATATAATGTTTAAACATTCACCTGAATATAATGGTGCTGTTATGATAAAACAAGTTCTTCATAACAGTTTACAAAAAATCATGATTAGTACAAAAGCTTCAACCGTTTATAGTAGTTTGACAGGTGATAGTTGGGAAGGAATAAACACAAAGATTTCAAATGAATTAAAAACATCAAGTGGACTAAAAACAGAAATGATAACCAAAAATTCGGAAATGGCTGGAATGCAAAACATGAGCGCACGTTCTGCAGGATTCACTATTATGTTTGTAATGATGGCAATGCTGAGTAGCACCGGAGTTATTTTAGAAGCGAAACAAACTGGTGTATGGTACCGATTGATGGCAACACCCACATCAAGATTGGAATTATTGTTGGGCTATTTACTTGGCTTTTTTTTAATCGGATGGGTACAATTTGGAATTCTGATGGCAGTATCTACAATCATTTTTAACATTACTTGGGGAAATATAGTCGCTAATATTATACTGATCTCTGCACTACTAATTTGTACGATTGGTATTAGCTTATTTATTGCAGGATTTGTTAAAACATCGGAACAACAAGCTGTATTTGGTAACCTAGTAATAATCTCAACATGCATGCTTGCTGGTGTCTATTGGCCATTGGAGATCGTTCCAAATTTCATGCAGGAAGTAGCAAGGTTTGTACCACAATTTTGGGCATTAGAAGGCTTAATGGAGTTGATGGTAAGAGGTGGTTCAATAATTGATATTGTCGAACCTATTGGTATTCTGTTAGCATTTGCAATTGTGTTCTTAGGGGTAGGTATAACAAGAGTTCGCTTTGATTAACCATCCTAGTTTATACAAAAAACGAGCAAAAATATTTTGCTCGTTTTTAAATGGTTTTATCGTGTTCCGGCAAACTGTTTACATTCTTTAGCGCACCCTAAGCATATATGGCCACACCTTTGCGACTCTTGATCAGGGAATTGTAGGCATGTATTTCCGCAAATTTCACAAACATACGCACAAAATCCTGCAAGTGCTTTTGAAAAATGGCTAGACCGCGCAAGGTACTTTACCATTAATGCACAGATATCTGCACAATCTCTTAAATGACTTAATTGAATCCCTCTATTATATAGATTTTCAGATTCATGTAACATTGTAGTCATTTCCTCACATGTGACTGCACAATCTTGTACAGTATTCAGTAGCCCTAAATGAGGGTTTTGATTTGTCACAGGTTGTTGCTCATACGTATTCCAATTATTCTGTTGCTGATTTGCTACAGGTTGCTGTTCATACATATTCCAGTTATTTTGTGTATGCAAATTTATTCCTCCCAAAACTTTTTCGCGCTCACAATTACATTGTATGCATCTGTAGGCGTTAGTGGAATAGGCTTTTTGCTTAATGTTATATGTGAATTATCTTCAGGTCGAAGCGGGTAGGTTAATATAATTATTCTGTGATCGTTTTTATATAGAGATGGCTAAAATCTGAACAATTTGCCCAGTCCATTTTGACCTCAACACCATACACTATAGTGAAAGTGAATAGACCAATATCACAGGTTAACTATGTGAAAAGGAGAATTTATTATGTATGGAATGAGAAGGAATGGCCCTATATATCAACAAATGCCACCTCAGGATCAAAGATTTGGTCCAGGTTTTTATGGTATCAGTCCATTAGCATCAGGCTTAATTGGTGCGGGTTTAGGTTATTTAGGTGGAGAGTTATTTGATGGCCCTGGATTTGGTGGCTATGGACCAGGATACGGTGCTGGCTATGGTCCTGGATTTGGTGGATACGGTCCTGGCTATGGCGCTGGTTATGGGCCAGGGTACTATGGTGGCCCAGGATACGGACCAGGCTATAATAAAGGATTTGGAAATCCAGGCTATGGAGATTTCGGAAATAAACCTGGTTTCTTTTAGTTAACAAAAAATATTAAAACTTTTAGATTAATGGATCAGACATTATTAAAAGAACCTTCTCAGATGGGAAGGTTCTTTTAATAAATAATACGCGGTTATTGTCACTATTCTTTATTCTTTATCCTTTATAAAATAAACTTTTCTGTCATTTAGATTTTGTAAAGGTCGGTAATTAGCAGGATACAAATCTGCAAATTCCTTGATTAGTTCTGTTGATATTTCGATCTGTTCTTTAAATAGAAGCCATTTAACATCTTCTGTACATGGCGGTGTGGTTAAGGAACCATCATACATATACAAGCTTCTGTCTTTTGGTAACAGGTTTAATAAATTCACATCTTCTTTTAAAACTTTTTTAGACCCCTTCTTTTGTGGAAGTGATTCAAAAAGTTTCTTACTTGCTGTGTTGCTCGTTCCCTCCTCAACAAAGACCCCTACAACTACTATTTCTCCTTTTTTGTTTTTGTGTACAAAATGAATTTCTAATGGGAATTTCTTATGATCTAATTCATGTTCACTTTGGTGGTGAAAATGTAGCTGTTTTAAAAAATACTTTTCATTCCCAATTAATAATGTATTTTCTTGTTTGTCGGGTACTGCAACAATAGTTTTTCCGTTATTTGTTAGTGTTAAGTGTGATGGTTTATAATGAAATTGAATATTTCCTAATTTTAATTTTGCATTTCTAATTACATTTGTTGTATCAATATTTATTGGAGACTGATTAGCGCCTTTTGAACATGTTTGATAAGCCGAATCTAAATCCCCCCAAAAATTTGGTCCTGTTTCACCTGAATAAGACCAATCCGGTTCTGCCTTCACAGGTGCAGTAAGTACGAACATTATTATAAAGGGTATAAAAAGAAATACAAATTTTATATAATACATGTTGATTTTCCTTTCTTTCGTATAATTTAATTCGAGAAATTGACTTTGGCCTTGTCTTTTAGCATCTATTGAATTACTCCTGTTCCAAATAACTTTACTTTTACATTTACTTTAAATGTTACCTCAGGATATAGAGATAGCCACTTTTGCCATTTTTCCTCCTCATCACCAATGTTAGTAGCGCGGTATCGCAATCCAAAACCAAATGGATCAACTCTCTCTTCTTGGAATTTGGTTAAAAGTTTTTCGATTCTTTCTTTTACACTTTCTCTAGCTAATTTCTCGTACTTTGGTAAGTTGTCTTCCTTTATTTGTTCTGTTGTTTCTTCAATAGATCCTTCAATTTCAATTTCAAAGTCGATAGAAGGAGAGGAACCATTAGTTGTATCAATCTTATATTTAGCATTTAATACCTTTGAGCTAATGTTAAAAATTTCTTCCTCATTTTCTATCTGCAGTTGAACTTTTGGATATTCTCTTTCTAAAGCATTATATAATACGGTTTCTTCTTCACTTAATTCAAGTGCAAGTTTTCCATTATAAAAAATAGAAGCATGATCAACAGCAAAAGATTCCTGTGAGGGTTCAACAACAGGAATTATGGGATCCAAACCATTTTCTGTTAATCGTCGCCTTAGATCAAACAAATATTGTAATGTTATTGAGGGGCTTTCTGTTCCTGTGTTACCAAATATCAAGAAAAGAAAATTCCCGGGAATACGTTCAAATTTTGGTTTAACATCAATAATTTTTTGCGCATTAGGTTTTCCTATACCAATATAAGAAATTTGCTGTATATCTCTTCTTCGATCAAACCAATCCATTACATCGATTAATCCTTCTTTTGCAATTTCCTCACCGATAATGATTACTTTTGTATGTCCAAAGTCCAATTCTTTATCAACATTTGCTTTTAATTTTTTGACTGCTTCTGAAATTGTTTTTCCTTCTTTTATTACAATATAGGATTCACTACCCATTGTTTCTGTGTCTGCACTAGCTATTGCTAATTTTAGTGTCACTGCATACTTGTTATCTTTTTGCGTAGCATGATCTAAACCCATTTCTACTACAAAAAAACGTTTATCAATATCTTTATAACCATTACAACCAGTCAATATTAAAAAGAATCCTATAAAAAGAAATAGCACCTTATGTTTCATGTTTTTTCCCCCAAGCTATCCAAGAAACGATTATAGTAAAAAAAATAGAGATTGGGATCAAGATAATGTAATATAACTTTGTTAACTCGAGCAGTTGTCTTGCGTCTATTCGTGTACCTGTTATATAGGTGACAATTATTAGTAAAGTAACTATACTCCTTGATAGAATACGTGTTTTTAACCTTGTTTCTTTCGAAGGTGCAAATAAACTTAATAGAAGTTTTAATCCAACATGCCAGATAGTAATCACCATAATTAGCGACGCTCCGATAAATAATAAAAGCGTTATATAAATGATACGCTCAACAAAACCATATTCCATTCTTAATGAATCGCTTGTTGAGATCCAAGGATAAATAAAATCCTCTACACCACTGGTGCCATTAAATCCAATTGGAATAAAACCAGAAGTGAAGGCATTAACATATCCTAAAATAATTATTGCCATGGTCCACCAAATATTTATTTTTTTAATCTCCCCCTTGAAAACACGATTGTAGATAGAAATATTATAAAAGCCATACAGACTAAATGTCACAGATCCTAAAGAAGACAAGGTTGGCAATTCATTTACATGCGTAAATACCACTCGTATGGAATCCCAATTTAAATAGGGGCTTGTATATGCTTTGAAAAAGATAACTAATATAAAAGGTAAGCTAATGAGAGTTAAAATTTCTAATGCATATAGCACCTTTTCTGTTTTTAACAAAACCCCAAATCCTACTACAAGTAAAAATATAGTGAGGATTGTAAAACGCGTCATTTCAGGATTTATAAAAGTACGCGTGATATCAGTGAAAGCCAATAATAAAATCCAGCCTGAGAAAAAAAATAGGATACTCAAGAGAATAAGGGAAGGCCGATTAAACCACTTAGATGTGTGTTGAAAAAGAATTTCTGGTAGTCCTTTACCAGGAAAACGTAACATAGCATTCGTAAAAAAATAAAGAAGAAGAACGGTTAATGGGATACCAATAATTACTGCCATAACTGATCCTTCAAATCGTTCATCAATAATAATCCGTGGAACAAACGCAGTAACATTCACAACCATATTCATAACCATCAAGTACAAAAAATATCGTATCAACTTTTCATCCCCTTAAGAACCTTACTACTTCTCACTACCTGTAATTCTTAAAAATGGCTCATCAAAACTATCTAAATGAATAAGGTACAATAAAATACCTAATAGACCAACGACAACGCCTATCGTTCCAAAGCTAGTAGCAACCAACAAGAGAATATACTTCAGGACACGAATAGCCGATCCCATCTCGTTTAATGGAATGACAAAGTTGGAAATGGCAACAGCAGCAACTATAATAATCATAATGTTTGAAACAAGACCCGCATCTGTTGATGCTTGTCCAAGAATTAGACCGCCTACCGTGGTAGCTGTTGGTCCAATTGTTTTTGGGAGGCGAATGGAAGATTCAATTAGCATTTCCATGATAACTAACATAAATAGAACTTCTAAATAAGCGGGATAAGGTACCGCAATACGGCTTCCTGCAATCGATAATGCTAACTGCACACGAAACAATTCGGGATTAAATGCGGTAATGGCGACATATAAAGCAGGAAGGGAAATACTAATAAATAATCCGATGTATCTTAATATAATTAAGAATTTACTTATCCAAAATGTTTGATATAAATCTTCCATGGACGACATGAAATCAAAAAAAACCGCTGGGACGATTAGTGCGAAAGGGCTTCCTTCTAACAGAATAATAACCTTTCCTTTAGAGAGGTTATAAGCGATTCGGTCAGGACGTTCTGTTACCATATATGTAGGGAATAATGCCTTACCTTTCTTTATCTCATTTTGTACTTCGCCAACACCTTGGATTACATCTTTATCAATTGTTGAAATCTTTTCTTTCACTTTTTTGACCAAATTATTATCGACAATTGATTGATCATAAAGTATTTCTATTTTGATCTGATTAGTAGTGCCAACTGGATTAAGTGATTCATTCATAAGGGAAGTTTTATGATATCTATGACGGATTAAATTTAGATTGATAATAAGGTCTTCACTTAATGCACTTTGTGGTCCTTGAATGGTTGATTCTGTTGTTGCTTGTAAAACTCCTAAATTTTCATAATTTCTAACTTGTATTAACAAAACATTAGTAGCTGTGTATATAACAACATGACCATCATATAGTTTATTGACAATATCTCGGTCATTTTTGTATACTGTAAAACCTTCCAAACTTTTAACGTATGCCTCAAACTTATCAACATTCTCTAATTCAAAGAAGGATTTTATTAATAATTCCTGAATTTTTGTGGTATCACATAAAGTCTTTATATAAATTAACTCAACTTTACTATTATTTAGATTTAAGGTCTGAAACTTGGAATCATTATTATCTTTTAGAGTATCTTTAAGTAATTTTTTTAATGATATTTTGTTTTCTATTCTCGTATTCTTTAACATATTTTTCTCCTACACCAACTTTGAAAATCTTTCTAATCTTATTCTTTACAAGAGATAGGGTTATATACATCATTACTGTGCCAAAACACATTTGTTGTATTATGGGGTCTGAGATAGGCATACAAATAATGGTGCTAGTCAATGTATAAAATGATAAATAAATTTTTTCCGCAGGTGCCCTCCCATAAATGCGATTTAGACATATATTAATTTAGGTAGTGCAGAAGGGAGGGATAATCATGTCTGCATCTTATGGATACGGAGGCGGTTTTGCGTTAATCGTTGTACTGTTTATCTTGTTAATTATCATTGGTGCTTCATACGTTGGTTACGGCTTCTAAATTGAAATTGGCTGACTCATAAGAGTCAGCCTTCATTTTTAGTAATTAAAAGAGCTAACGATACCACATAGTAGGAAGGGTCGTTAGCTCTTTGACTATTAAGATATTATTTGTAGTTCCTTAGGAAATTTAGTTAGTGTTTCAAAGCCATCGACTGTGATAAGTACATCATCTTCAATTCTTACGCCACCAACACTTGGAAGATAAATCCCTGGTTCAATCGTATAGACCATACCCTCTTTTAAAATACCATCATTTAAATGACTCATCGAAGGATATTCATGGACATTTATTCCTAATCCATGTCCAATACGATGTGGGAAGTACTCACTAAAACCCGCTTCAGTAATGATATCTCGAGCAATTGTATCAAGGTCACCTACACGTGTGCCAGGCTTACTTATATCTAGGGATGCAAGCTGCGCATTTAGTACAGTTTGATAAACTTCTCTTTGTTTATCGGTAACTGATTTATAAGCTACTGTTCTTGTTATATCAGAACAATATCCCTCAAGTACAACGCCGAGATCGAATAACACCATGTCGCCAGCTTTCAATTTACGCTCACCAGGATTACCATGTGGATCACCAGATTTCTCGCCAAATAGAACCATAGTGGAAAAGGACATTTCCCTTATGCCTTTTCTTTTAAGTTCATATTCTATTTTTGCTAAGACTTCCATTTCGGTAATACCTTCCACAAGTGCATCAATGCCAATTTGTACACCAAAGTCAGCCATTTTTGCAGCACGACGCATAACAGCAATTTCGTCTGCATCTTTTACAACGCGCATATCATTTAATTTATTTTCCACTGAAACTACTTGGACTTCTGAAAACATGCTCAAGAAGGATTCACTACGACCATAGGTAAGGACTTCCTTTTCAAGTGCAACTTGTTCAACATTCCCAAGGTCTATTTTTTTTATAGACTTTTCAATACGCTCCCATGGGTTCTCATGATCAGAGTATCCAATAATTTCGTTTTCCCAACCAGCTGTTCTTAATTGATTAGCTTCCATTGCAGGGAGAACAAATATTGGTTTTGCATTTTTAAATAGAAAGATTCCCATAAGACGTTCATGTGGATCGGTATAGAAATTAGATAGATAATAGACATTTTCAGTTGAATTAATAAATGCTACTTCTATATTTTGATCATTCATCCAAGACGTAACTTCTTCTACACGTTTGCGCATACTCAAAATGCCACCTCTCTAATTTTATGAACTTTTCTTTTTCGTCGTTACTAATGTGACAACAATTAATACGATTACTGCTGCTGGAACAGAGATAACAACACTATTTAAATCAAACGGCTTACTTAATACAATTTCCCAAATTAATGTTGTTATAACACCAGTTAACATCGAAGAAATACCGCCAGTTGCATTTACGCGTTTCCAGAAGAATACTGCTAAAATCGCTGGTGTAATTCCTGCACCATAAACCGTATAGGCATACATTTGTACTTCTAATACAGTTGGGAAGAAACTGATCAATAGATAAGCAAATACACCAAGAATGATAATGAATAGTTTGGTCATTCCTAATTGTTTTTGATCAGATGCGTTCTTATTAATGTATTTTCCATAGATATCATACGTCATATTCGTTGCAGCTGAAAGTAAATATGAGTTCCCTGTTGTAATGATAAAAGCAGATGCTGCTGCAAGTAAAATTCCACCGACTCCTAAAGGCAAGGCAAGTGTTGTAGCCATTAATGCCATCCCAGGGTCAATATCCGGAAATATCGAACGCGATGCAAATGCGATAAACGAGATTGCTGGCGAGATAATTAACATGATTAAGAGCCAACCGATCTGTGCTTTTCTGGATGAAGCATCTCCTTTAGATGATGCCAAACGTTGATACATGTTTTGATCACCAAGTAACAGAAATAGTGAAGGTAATAGGTAACCAATTAATTGAACTGTTGTTAATCCTCCGGTTGCAGTCAAATGTGAATCTGGAACATTAGCAATAATAGTATCCCAGCCTCCTGCAATTACAATAATTGTTGGTACAGTAATTAACAGACCGCCAACCATTAAAAATCCACTTATTGCATCTGTTTGTGAAACAGAACGTAATCCACCAATCATTGCAAGGAAAATGATAAGTACTGCAGCAATAATTGTACCAAGTTCAACACTCATTCCAGTTGTGAGGTTTAAAATGAAACCAAAACCTGTCATTTGATAAGAAACAATACCTACATAAGCAAGTAGAACAATAATACTTGAAAGGTTTCGCGCAAATGTCCCGTACTTTTCTTCAAGGATTCCCGAAATGGTGTATTTCCCAAATGCTCTGATTTTTGGTGCAATAATATAAAGTGTTAAAATACCAATTAAAGTTGGCACCATTAACATGAGTGAGGGGATAATACCAAAACTATAAGAGACAGAAGTTTCTCCACCAGAAATACTTCCACTACCTGTCCACGTCGCAAGTAACGTACCCATTAATACAAACGGCCCTAGACTTTTTCCTGCTAAAATAAAATCTTTGCTGTTTGATACTTTCTTTGACATATAAATTCCTAATCCGACCATTATTAAAGCATAGATACCAATAAACCATAATAATTGGGGATTTGCTTGTAGTTCCATCTGTAATCAGCTCCTGTGTTTTAATTTACATTTAGTTGTTAGGATTTGAATTCCTAGAACAATGCATTATGTACTTAGGTGGATTGTGAAAATGACTGTTAATCCTACGTTGTGTAGAATGTAGCAATTTTGGGCGACTCAACTAGTATAGGTTTAAGAATTTATAATTTCAAGGAAATAGGAAATATTCAGATAACTGTCAGATTAAAGAAAACCGTCAAAAAATGCTGCGATCATGCCGTTTGTAGTTTCTTTTTAAATGTATAAAAATCTCTTGAAATACTCAACTTATTAGAAGGGAGGTGTTAAAAGTGGGAAGAGACCGTCAAGAAAAAAAGTTAAAAGAAAGTGGACGTGTAGAATCGGATCGAGATCAAGCACTTCACTATAAAGGTGCAACAAAAATGTCTAGCCCTGAAGAAGGTAGAAAGTTAAATGATGGAAAATAGGAAAAATAGAGAGCGTACTTTCTTTCAAAGGAAAGTGCTCTTTTTTCGTAATTCTGATTAAATTTAACATGATATCAAGTTTTAAATTGAAGTGGAGATTATCTTGAAATGTTTTTATAAATACTATAGTATTATAAAATAGGACAAAAGTTAGTATATAAAGTATGTTACGAATGAAAAAGGCAAACTATTTGAAAAGATAGGACGCAAAGTCATGGGTCTAAGGTATTGGTTTTATTTTCCAAACCAATACTATTGATTGCCAGACTACCAAAATTAGATTTGTTTAATTTGGCTATTTCTCTATATATGGGTGATAGCTTTTTTGTATGCCATATAGTATTGTAACAAAATAAAAAAACCTTATTAGATCAAGTGAGAGGTAGATTTTATGCGATTAATTAATATTTCTAAGTATGATCATACTAGTATGGTGCTTGGTAAACCAATATATGACTCCCGTAAGCGGATCTTACTTGCGGCTGGTCGAACAATTGACCCTAAAATTGTAAAGAGATTAGAAAATATGGGCATTGATTTTATTTTTGTTGAAGATGAAATCTCTAAAGGTATTAGTATTGATGATATGCTTGATATGCCTACATGGACAGATGCAATACAAGTTGTGAAGTCCTTTTATGAACATGCGATAAATAATAAGACACCAAATATAGAATCCATACAACAAATAGCAGGTAAATTATTAAAAGAGGTTAAACATAGACCTACACTAGTGCTTATTCCAGCTGGTACAATGACGAAAGAATTACAGCCATATGCACATGCTGTTAACGTGACAATATTAGCATTATTAACTGGAAAGCGTATGCGATATACCGATACAAAGCAAAGAGATCTAGCAATTGGGACATTATTGCACGACATTGGTAAATCGATAGAAGAAGACTATGACAAGCATCCTGAAGTCGGCTTCCAGTTTCTACGAAATATTAGTCAGATTAGTATTGTATCTTCTCATATTGCCTATCAACATCATGAAACTTTTGATGGTAAAGGTTTCCCAAGACAAATTAGTGGAAAAGATTTTTTAGAAGTTGCACAAATATGTGGTATTGCTAATCGTTACGATAATTTGGTTACAAAGGATAAGATTCCACCACATGATGCTATGGAAGCAATTATGGCAACATCTGATAGTGGATATGCATACAATATTGTCACAGCTTTTAGTCAATCAGTTGCAACCTATCCACCAGGAACCAAAGTTTTAATTAATAACAGTGAGCCAGCAATTGTTACGCAAATAAACAAGCACTTGCAGCGACCTGTTGTGAAAATTCTATCAAGTGAAGAAGAAATAGATTTGGTTGAAAATTCGACTTATATGATTAAACCGATTGATGTTTTGAATGGAGAATAAGAAATGGAACTAGACCAAGCATTGAATAAAATAATTGAACTAATAGATACAAATGATCAAGGAGAAATAAGTGACTTAAATAAAAACCATATAACACTTCTTTTAAAGCAAGTATATGGAACAGCGTATAGAAAAGGGATGGAAGAGGGAAATGCTGTTTCGATGCAATTACAAGCTATTAAAAGATAAATCCACATCAATTTTTTAATTCACTATGATATTAACCAGTCAACATAATACCATTAATTGAAGCGGCTTTAACTCTATATACGATGGAGTTATGGCCGCTTCATTTTTAATTTAATTTGGATTACTAATCTATAATTTATTAATTTTTGGACAAAATAATAAAAGTAAACAAAAAAACATTAGGGGGAGAATCATCATGAATTACTCATTGCTAGAACGTTTTTTTGGTTTTTTCCCACCTTTTAGTGTGGTTATTTCAACAGTTATTTTATTTTTTGTAATAATTATCTTTAAAATTGTTATAAAAAAAATAGAAGCTGCATTTGCATTACCTTGGATGAAAGTAAATAGAAAAAATAAAAAAATGAACTGAATAAATGGATAATTGGAGTGAATCCATGAAGAATAATTTATCGTTTTCCTCAACAGAAATTGCAATAACTATAATAACGACTATTTTAGGGGTCTCCTTATTGACATTGCCTAAAAACCTAGCAGTTACTTTAGGGTCCAGTGATGGTTGGGTATCTATTTTAATATCAGGTATGGCAATTCTTCTTCTAGCTACGATTTATATAAAATATGTTCAGAATTACTTTAGCAGTATGTCTTTATTAGAAGTTTTAGAACAGACTAGAGTTGGTAGCTTTTTTTCAAAAGTATTTTGTGTTTTCTTGGTAATCTATTTTATTTTATTGATTTCCATTTTAATTAGGTATTTGGGTATCATCATAAAGTTATATTTAATACCACAAACACCATCTGAAATTATTATTGGTTTAGCTGTATTAGTCATTGCATATATGGCTTCAAAAGGTGTTCAAGGAGTTGTTTACTTAAATTTAATTTTTTTCCCGATCACTTTCATTGTTCTTTTCCTGATGGTTATATTAAATATAAATAATTTTAATTTTTCTTATTTGCAACCTTTTTTTGCTGGAGGTATAAAACCTATAGTAATTGGAATTAAGGAAACATCGCTTTCGTTCTTAGGTATAGAACTTATTTTTTTTCTAATGGCTTATATAAAAAAAGATAAGATTGAACTAAAAAAAATCAACTTATCAATAATTATGGTCACTTTCGTATACACAATAATTACACTTTTTACATATGGCATCTTTACTGTTGATACAACAAAAACATTATTATTTCCAACTGTTGAAATGGCAAAGGAGATACAGCTAGAAGTGGGTGTTTTTGAGAGGTTGGAATCATTTTTAATCACTATATGGAGTCTAACAATGTTTAACACGTTTAGTGTTTTTTTTATTCTATTATTAGACGTTATCAAAAATCATTTAGTAAAAAATAAATCTTTCAACATCACCCCTGTTCTAATAGCTCTTATTTTTTGGATTTCATTTATTCCGAAAAATGTTAATGAATTAGGAAATTTCTCTAATTGGGTTAGTCAATCTGGAGGCGTATTAATCATTGTGCTATTTTTATTTTCAATTATTCAAACTTACATCATAAAATCTAGGCAAAGGAGGAATTAGAATGAAAAAAGCAATTCCCCTTTTTTTAATTCTAATTTTATTGTCTGGTTGTTGGGATAGTAAAGAGATTGAAGAGATAGGTTTTGTAATGGGAGTTGGTTTAGATCCGGCTGAAGGTGATGCGTTTGAAACTACTTTTCAAATTGCTATTCCTAGTCAGTTGGTTCAGCAATCGTCACCAGCGAATAAAGGTAAACCTCCATTTATTAACGTATCCTCAGTTGGAAAATCTAACTTTAAAAATATTAGACAAATTGGTGCAAGGAGAAGTAGGACACTTAACTTTGAACACCTTCAAGTAATTGTCATTCACACTGAATTATTAGAGCTTGGTATATTAGAGCACATCTTAGATGTCTATCTAAGAGATCACGAAATGAGAAGAAGAACATTGATCCTTGCTTCCGAAGATCCTGTTAAAGAACTATTGAAGAATCAGTTACCATTAGAATCATTTAAAGCAAAGTCTATCGAGAAGATTCAAGAAAATTACCAAAGAGTATTAAGTATGCCTAAACTGACGAGTATTGGTGATATTAGCAGATATATTCCTAAGGAGACAGGTTATATTATCCCACTCATCTCTAAATTTGAGAGTGATGAGGTTATTATTGAAGGTGGTGCAATCATTAATGGAAGCGATAAATTAGTTGGCCTTTTAAACCCTCTAGAAACGGAAGGATACAACAGGGTGATTGGAGAAACAAATCAATCCGTTACAGAGGTGAAAGCAGATGATGAGGTATTTGTTTATGAATCTTATTTAATGAATTCTTATATCTCATTTGAACATACAAACGATGAAAATACATTTCATATTACAATTAAAACAGAAGGGGCTATTGGAGAGAGTTGGCTTAATCAGAAAAAACTTAGTGAAAATAAGTTTCTCTTTAAACTTCAAACTTTAATTGAGCAAAAGATTGAGAAAGAAATTAATGGGATAGTAAAGGTAATGCAAGAGGAATATTATACTGATGTATTCGGATTTGGGGATATTATAAAAAGTGAGAATTCATAAATACTGGGATGAGATAAAAGATAATTGGGAAGGGGAAGACGGCTATTTTTCAAAATCTAAAGTTGTTGTTAAAGCAGAAGTTCAGACAAGGCACTATATGACCAATGAATAGAAGGGAGTATTAAATTGAAATTTCCTAAGAAAGAATTAAATATCCCTGAAAATCTAAAGTATTTTAAAAATGAGATTGTAAATTTACTTTCGAATAGTGATGACATCAAGTATAAAGAAATCAGTGTTGGGAACAATTTATATTCTCTTATTATTTATATTGATGGAATAACAGATATAAATAAGATTGAGTTGGAAATCACTTTGCCATTACAAAAAATGCAAAATGATGAGTTGAAAGAATTAAAAGCAACTACTAGTCCTGAATCATTCATTTCTAATCATGTTTTACCCGATATGCAGATAAGTACATTTATCACAGCAAAGGAGGCTGTTCAGGGTTTATTAAACGGTAAATCCGTTTTGCTACTTAACGAGATTGATACTTTTTTTCTTTTAGGTTCTCAGAAGTTTGAAAATCGTTCGATTGAACAACCGGAAAGTGAAGTTTCAATAAGGGGGCCTAGAGACGCTTTTATTGAAGAGATTGTTTCAAATACTTCATTAATTAGAAAGCATCTACCAAACCAAAACTTAGTAATTGAAAATGGGCAGATTGGAAGTGTAGCAAAAAAGAAGTTTTCACTAGTCTATCTTAAAGGTGTGGTGGATAAAAATACATTAGAAGAAATATCATTCCGAATTAATTGTATTACTACAGATAACATACAGGATACTGGTGAAATTGAACAACTAATAGAAGACAATGTTCTATCACCTTTCCCACAAATGATCAGTACAGAAAGACCAGATAAAACAGTTGCCTTCTTGCAAGAAGGCAAAGTAGCACTTCTATTACAGGGTTCACCTTTTGCATTGATTATGCCTGTTAGCTTGAATGATCACTTTAAATCTCCTGAGGATTATTATAATAGATGGCATGTAGGTTCGCTTATTAGAAACCTAAGATACAGTTCAGCTTTTGTTGCTCTTTTTTTACCTTCGATATATATTGCGATGGTATCTTTTCATCAAGGGATGATTCCAACAACATTAGCTCTATCCATAGCTGGGGCAAGAGAAGGGGTTGCGTTCCCAAGTTTTTTAGAAGCTATAATAATGGAAATTACTTTTGAAATTCTTCGTGAAGCGGGGGTCAGGTTACCAAGGCCTGTTGGTCAAACAATTGGAATTGTCGGCGGTTTGGTTATTGGTGATGCAGTTGTAAGAGCGCAAATCGTAAGTCCTATTATGATTATTGTAGTGGCTTTAACTGCATTAGCCTCATTTACCCTACCTTCAGTCAGTATTAGTGTTTCGTTTAGAATGTTACGTTTTCTTCTAATGATAGCAGCTGCTACTTTAGGTTTATATGGTATAATCCTAGGCTTTATAATGATATCTACGCATTTAGTTGGTCTTAGAAGTTTTGGACATTATTACACTACTCCAGTTGCTCCAATATTGAAAAAGGAATTAGGAGATGTGATTTTTAGACTTCCACTAACTATAGTAAAGAAAAAATAACTAACACAAGGCTCTTATATAAAAATAATTAAGTAGCCTTGTATTGTAAAATATTTATCGTTCAAGAAACTCAAATACCGATGCATCCACCTAAATACAAAGAGCCGACGCCTTGAGCGGCTCTTTTTTCATCTCGTGTAATGAGGTTACGTTATTCATAACATTTGTCACAATTTTAAAGAATTAATTCATATTAATTTACTAGAACGTTCTTTATAGTATAGTATATAGAGGGGATATATATAAAGATAGCTGTTTCAATTTATATATAGAATTATGACAAAGTTATATGAACAGAAACAGCAACTATACAAAATTTAAAAAAGGTGTGAACAATTTTGGAAATAGGTATTGATAAATTGGGCTTTTATACGCCTCACATGTATGTAGATACTAAAAACTTAGCACTTGCAAGAAACATTGAACCTGAAAAATTCACAATTGGAATTGGTCAGGAAAAAATGGCAGTACCGCCAATTACACAAGATGCCGTTTCTTTAGCTGCAAATGCAGCATTAGAAATATTAACTCCTAAGGATAAGAAAGAAATTGATTTTGTTATTTTTGCAACGGAATCCGGTGTTGATCATTCTAAGGCAGCTGGTATTTATCTTCAACATTTATTGGAAATAAACCCTAATGCGCGATCAATTGAAGTAAAACAGGCATGTTATAGTGCTACAGCAGGGATCCAAATCGCTAAGGGACATATTTCATTAAATCCAACAAGTAAAGTACTTATTTTGGGTTCTGATATTGCACGTTACGGACTAAATACTGGTGGAGAAGTTACCCAAGGTGCTGGTGCTGTCGCGATATTGATGAGTGCAGATCCGAAGATCATGACGATAGAAAGTCCAAGTTCTTACCAAACAGAACACGTAATGGATTTTTGGCGTCCAATCTATTCAGATACTGCTTTTGTGCAAGGAAAGTATTCTGTTGATCAATATATGGCATTTTTCCAAAATCTTTTGGAGGATTATAAGAATAAAACAGGTTACGGCCTAAAGGATTTTGAAGCGATTTTATTCCATTTACCTTATACAAAGATGGGATTAAAAGCATTGAAAAATGCTACAGCTGAGGCTTCTGAAGAAGATCGTGAGCGATTACTTTCTAATTTTGAAATTAGTAAACAGTATAACACGACTGTCGGTAATATTTATACAGGCTCTCTATACTTGAGTTTGCTTTCATTACTTGAACTAAACACAACTATTGAAGCAGGCTCAAGAGTAGCGCTATTCAGTTATGGTTCAGGAGCAGTTGGTGAATTTTTCTCTGGTATCTTACAACCAGGATACCGCGATGCCTTGTATACAGCGCAACATAAAGCATTGTTAGCAGAAAGAAAAGAAATTACTGTAGCGGAATACGAAAAAATATTCCAAGAAACTGTACCTGTTGGACTTTCTGATGTTGAATTACCAGTTGAGAAAGATCCAGCCCCAATTTGTTTTTCAGGAATAAAGGATCACATGAGACAATATGTTTATAAAAAATAATTAAAACTAAAAAAAACGTTGAGCAATTTAACTTTGCTTAACGGTTTTTTTAGTTAATTAACTATAGCTAAATGTCTTTAATTTGTTCTAGGATTTCTTTAGCAGTAGCTAAATTCATGTTTTTTCTCTTCTTTAATTCGTTTGAAACTAGGTCAATTTGATCCCCAACTGCTCCAGCGCTAATAGCAAGAGACTTTGCGTGAAGGCCCATATGTCCTTTTTGAATACCTTCTGTGACAAGTGCCTTGAGCGCAGAGAAGTTTTGTCCTAATCCTACAGAAACTATAATAGCTTCTAACTCTTGTGCTGTTGGATTGCCAAGTAACTGTTTACTGAATATTGCTCCAGGGTGGATGTTAATAGAACCACCAACCGTACCTACGGGTAGAGGAATAGTCATAGTTCCGACTAAATCACCGTTTTCAGCTTTAGACCAATTAGACAGAGAGCGATATTGTCCAGAACGAGTGGCATATGCATGTACACCCGCTTCAATTGCACGTGTATCATTTCCAGAAGCAAGAACAACAGCATCTATACCATTCATAATCCCTTTATTATGGGTGACCGCTCGATATGGATCAACTACTGCAAATTGACCTGCTTCTATTATCCGATCGCGAACTTCTTCGCCTGAAAAACTTCCTTTTCTTAATAGTGAAACTGGAATATGGCAAGTTGCTGTGGCAAGACATTCTGTTGCATAGTTCGAGAGTATCCCCATTATGGCAGTTCCACCTGTTAAGCTTTCTAAATAAGGTTTAACAGCTTCAACCATTGTATTGATTATATTGGCTCCCATTGCTTCCAATGTTTGTATGTGGATATGGATGACAAAAAAAGCAGGAGCATTATACTGTTCATCAGCTTCAATTTGTCTAACCTTAACAGAACGAGCACCACCACCTCGTTTTACAATAGAAGGGTGAGCTTGATTTGCTTTTTCGATAATTTGATCTTCATGCTGTAAAATAATTTCTTCAGCTTCCTTCATATTAGAAACATCCTTTAAAGCAATCTGACCAATCATTGTACGTTCTTGAATAGATGTTTTAAAACCGCCAGCCTGGCGAATAATTTTGGCGGCTGAACTAGCAGCAGCAATAACAGATGGTTCCTCGGTTGCCATAGGTACGACATATTCTTTTTGATCAATAAAGAAATTTAAACCAATACCAAGTGGTAATTCATATGTAGAAATCTGGTTTTCAATCATATGGTTCGCAGTTTCTTCGGGTAATTGTAATTTACGCTTAAAATCGCTAGTGTCTTCTTCAAGAATAACTTCTGCTGAAACTAATGCGTGAAGCCTTTCTTCATGTGTTTTCTGATAAAATTTATTTAAATACTCCTTTTTCATTCTTTTTCCTCCTGTTGATCAACAATGCTTTCATGGATTATTGGTATAAGTAGAAGTGAATAATGCTATTTACTCTTTTATTAATTTATCATAGATGGGTATAAGATCAAAGAGATGTCTGAAAATGTGGAATATGGGTAGGTTATGACGAAATAATAAAATGGAAGATTGGATTCTCATGATCAACAACAAAAAAACGCTTGAAGTTCAAATCCAAGCGTTTACAGGTCCTATTGATCTGTAACCTAATAAGCTAAAATCCATGCTTTTATAGTATTAAGATTACTTGTAGATATGTGAGGAGTTACCACCTATAAGCTCCTTCACATGTATCAGCAATTGGTTCATAATAACAATGTTGTTTATATTGGCCTGTTAATGGTTGACCGTACCAGGTAGGAGGACATTCTCCATATGGATTGAAATACCATAACGCATACTTAGAAGGATGTTCTCTCCAATACTTTAGGGTTTGTTCCGCTAACCTTTTTTCTACACCTCTTGCTCTATTATAAAAAACATTTCCTTTTTGTACGGCCTCGAAAGAGTAATTTCCTCCTTGCACTTGAAAAATAACATCACGTATTGATTTTAATTCTTTAAAATCTAAACAATTAGCTTTTAATCTATTTACTATGACATTACCAACCATAAGCATTCCTAATTTTCCTTCGCCTTCAGCCTCTGCTCGCATCATCCTTGCCATTAAATCTACGTCAGTGTCTGTAAATTTCACTCTTGTCACTTTTCATCACCTCTATAAGCATTGTATGTAAAACGCCTATGAAAATGTTCATAAATAAAGAACATTTCCAAAAAGATGTAACTTTTGTTGTAAAAGTACGACTAATAGGTTAAACAGAAATAGAAGGGAGCTAACTGATATGCTAAATAAATTTCTTTATCTTCTATTAATAAGTTTTTCGTTTTCCTTACTTGTAGCTTGTGGAACACCTAATAACACCGAAGATGATCAAGTGAATGAAAATAATACAGAAGATGTTTCAGATGCGGGAAATGAACCAGAAGAAGAACAAGAATTGAATGATAAAAATGAAACAGATTTAGAGGAAGATGTAGATGAGTCAGATGAAGAAAAACAGCAGACTACAGACCTAGAAGAATCTAAAGAAGGTACGTTAATGATTGAAGGGTTGGAAGAGCAAGTAACTTTGAATCTGTTTCAACATGAAGCACTTGCTTTTTCGACTTATGTTCCGGAAGATATGATTGCTAAATATGATCAAGGCTTCTTTAATGTATATGCGAATTTTAATGATAATAAAAATGAGAATGCCCGATTATTTATTACAAATCAAGAAGAAGCGGAAATAACTGCATACCTAGAAGGTTTAGGTTTTAATTTAAGTTCAGTTGATACACCTGCATATGATTTTTCTGAAAAAGAACTGTCCTTAGAAAAGGAAGGATTCTTAGGTCGTGTAGCATTTTTCAAAAAGCACGAGAAACCTTATGCTTTAGCGTATTATTACCCAGCAGAATATGGTGATGGTTTTAGTGGACGTGCATCTATCGTTGTGGGTGAAATTGTTTGGCATGAAAAAAGTAATTAAAACCTAATTACAGTACCTTATTTTGAAGGATATAATGTCTACCTATAAGGTGCTTCTAACGCAACTTATTAATTACCTGAGGTGATATTTATGAAAAAATATAATTTATTTTACTTATTTAGTTTATTAAGTCTGTTGCTTTTTGGATGCGGGCTTGGAGATAACGCAACGAATAATGCTAATTTAGATGAATATGAAGTAACCAATTCAGAAGCGGAGGTAACAGAAGGGGATTTCATTTATCGTTTAGTATCTGAAAAAGAACAATACGATGCGAATGGACCAGTTGAGATTTATGCTGAACTAGAGTATGTAGGTGATCAAGAAGAAATAGAAATTTTTCACGCAGCATCACCGTTCTATTTTCCAATGCATGAAAAAACAAGAGATTATAAGATTGGATATGGAATGGTAGAACCATTGCTAAGTACAACATTAGTGAAAGGGGAACCGTTAAGGGAAGAATATACAAGTGCTGCCGGTTATAGCGCAGATGAAGATAATGACTACATCAATTTCATTGAAAAAATAAATAATAATGAATTTCCTGTAGGTTATTATAAAGTAAATGGCTTCGCTGACTTTTTCGTTCGGATTGATGACATAAGTCAAGAGAAGTATAAAATACATGCGACGATTGACTTTATGGTACTTGATGAGGAATAGAGAAGTTTTAATCTCAGGGATTGTTAAGTATAGTATAGGTAGTATCCATATATATAAACAGATATGAGGTTGAGTTAATAATCTCATATCTGTTTTTTATAATTTGCTTTATTTTAGAAAAGTTTTTATCTCTTCTGCTTTTGCTACTTTGCCAAATACTTTTACTTCGTCATCAACAACTAGTGCAGGAGTACTCATTACACCGTATTTTGAGATTTCTTTAAAATCTGTTACTTTTTCAATCGAAGCATCAACCCCAAGTTCTTTAACAGCAACTTGAACATTCTTCTCTAATCTTTTGCAGTTTGCACAGCCAGGTCCTAATACTTTAATAATCATATGAAACATCTCCTTAAAATTATATAATTACCTATTAAAATAGGAAATCTAATGCGTTAAATGTGTAACCAATAATGATAATGCCAATTGTTATGATTGCGATAAATGTAGCTAATAATTTCGGCTTAACCACTTTACTTAACATGATTAAAGAGGGGAGGGATAAAGCTGTAACAGACATCATAAAAGCAAGAATTGTCCCAACTTCGACACCCTTACCAAATAAGGCTTCAGCGATCGGTAATGTACCAAATATATCTGCATAAATAGGAACACCGATCATCGTAGCAATCAGAACGGCAAAAGGATTACCTTCTCCAATTACAGCCTCAATTGTGGACTGTGGAATCCAGTTATGAATTAACGCGCCAATACCTACACCAATAAGGATCGCATACCAAACTTTCTTGAAAATAGCCTTTACTTCATTAATCGCAAAATGAATTCTCTCCTTATACGTTAATTGTTCTAGTTCACTTTCCACATGACTCGCTTCTAATACAAAGGACTGTACCTGATTTTCTAATCGTAATTTATCAATGATCGTACCACCAATTACAGCAAGAACAAGACCGACAATTACATAAATAGCTGCAATCTTAATTCCAAAAAAAGAAGTTAGTAATAAAAATGATGCTAAATCAACCATCGGTGAAGATATTAAAAAGGAGAAAGTTACACCTAATGGTAAGCGAGCGGTTGTAAATCCGATGAAAATAGGGATGCTAGAACAACTACAGAATGGGGTAATTGTACCGAGTAATGCACCTAAGATATTTCCCTTAATTCCTTTTATACCACCTAGGATTTTTTTCGTCCGTTCTGGTGGAAAGTAGCTTTGAATATACGATATACCAAAAATTATTACGGACATTAAGATGAAAATTTTTATTGTGTCATAAATGAAAAAGTGAATACTACCTCCTAATTTTTCATCAACAGAGAAATGGAATACATCTTCAACTAATAAGCGGATACTAGTTGAAAGCCACTCCATTCTGAGGAATTGATCGTTTAACCATGAAAATAGTGCCATTTTAATGCCTTCTTTCTTTTAATCAATGTGACTTTATTTTAAAAAGGGAAGAACGGTGTTTTTGTTTAAATAGTAAACAGTATATCGTCCTTCTTTTTGAGATCGAATAACCTTTCCTCTTTCTAATAACTTTAGATGGTGTGAAATAGTAGATGTAGGAATATCTAAACCATCAACAATTTCACACATACAAAGATTATCAATCAACAGCATCCCAATAATGCGTAACCTTGTTTCATCTCCTAATGCTTTATAGAAATCTGCTGTTTCTTTTGTTTTCGTATATTCTTGTAGTGTAGGTAATTGTGTCTTTGATTGATTTACGATGAATTTAGCTTCATCAGTGGTTTTTACAGATGATTTCATATATTCACACTCCTTATTTTTATTATACAACTATTTTTCTAGTTTTGTAGTTATGGAAGTGTCAATTTTGTTAAAATTAAATCTTTAACGAGAGAAGATTTTTGATTTAGAGATAAGCAAAACAACTATTTTATCGAACTTAAGCGAGAAGACTCCTTCCTCAAACACGTCAGTGTTAGGTGGGAGATGAATCGCCTCTTTTTTTGAAATTAAAAAGCAAATCACAAGACAAACGTCAGTTTGGTTTGGTATAATTATGGTACTAAAACTTTCAGAAAGGGTGTGTTGAGATTGACAATGAAAGCTTATTTTTCGAATCGTGTGTACAAAGATGTAAATAAAAAAGCTACCGTTGAAAATACACAACACACTCTCTTTGTGTTTAATCAAGCAAAACATTATCGTGTTCAGAGTGAAGTTCGCGAAAAGCGCGGTTCAAAAGAAAAAGGTAAATCTTCGATTCACCAACAGGTGAAAGCAAGATTTAATTTAACAGATTACTACGCAAATAGTGCTGTCCAAGATGGGAAAGCCTTACTTTCGGCACAACAAGAGCTAACAAAAATGTATATTTCCAACAAAGAAGCACAAATAAGCTCTATTAAAAAGAAAATAAAAAGCACGAAATCTCGCATAACCGTTTTAAACAAAATCAAAAAATCGTTTATAATAGGAAATCCGAAGTTCAATAAAACATCTTTCGAACAACAAAAAGGGAACTTTTTTGTTGTGGAATTCAAATCAAAAACCGATTTGTATTACAACGCGTATGAATTTGAACATCTGTACTTAGATGTTCAAATTAAGCATTTAACGTCCCGTTTGGGACGTTTAGAATTCAAACTGGATAGGTTTAAAAAACAAATCGAAAGCCTTGAAAATGGCGTGAAAAGCGTCTGTTTTGGTAGTAAAAAACTTGCCAAAGCTAGAACGACGACAGAAAAGTATCAAAATAATCCTACGTTATGGAAACAGGATTGGTATCTGGCTCGTTACGGCAAAATGACTATTTCGGGACGAAGAGATGCAAAAACTGGAAACTTTGTTTTTCATTACAACACAGATACCAACCAGTTAACCTTTAAAGCGATAAACGGCAACGTCGTAACTTTTGAAAACATTGTATTTCCATATGGCCAAGAAAACGTAGACAACGCTATCAATACGCAGATAGGATTAAAAAACAAAAAACAATTCGGTAAACCTATCGCATGGTCCGTCGAGGACCATGGAGAATACTTCATATTCAAGTGTTTAGTGGACGTGCCTCCAAATCCTTATGTGAACCACTCTAAATCGGAGGGTGTTATTGGTGTAGATTCTAATGTTGACCACTTGGCCATTTCTAACGTTAATAGCATCGGTCAACTGATTGAGTGTTTCTCTCTGAATTTTGTGGTCGAAGGAAAGACAAGTGGCCAACTCTCAAAAATTATTGAAGCAGAACTAATTGCATTGGTTGATTATGCCGCAAAGCATAGAAAACCAATCGCAATAGAGAAGCTTAACACAACAAAATCAAAAGTTAAACATGCTTACGGCAATAAAAAAGCAAATCGACGCATGAGTCAATTCGCTTATAATAAAATTGTAACGGCTATAAAATCAAGAGCTGAAAAATCCGGGATTGAAGTTTACGAAGTAAATCCAGCTTACACAAGCCAAATTGGTAAAATGAAATACATGAAAAGATTCGGAATTTCCATTCACGAATCTGCTTCTTATACAATAGCTCGAAGAGCTATGGGTTTCAAAGAAAAGCTTCCACCAGCGTTGCATTCACTTGTTCCAGAGCAGAAACAAGGTCTACATCACTGGGCGCAATGGGGGTCTGTTTCATCCTGCCTATCTTTTGCTAGAGTGCACGTTTTCTACAAGATAGAGTTTTCTGGCCAAAACAAGTTGAGCTCTTGGAGCTCACTATTTCCGCAAGGTGCTACTACAGACTTTGAGAAAATAGGTTTGTCTCGGTTGGAAAACAGGAAATCCATAGCCTAGTTGAACAGGCTTTGGTTGTGTGCAAGTGCATCCTTTGGGAATCCCCTTCCTCAAAATTTCGTTAGAAATTTAGGTGGGGGTAGTTCAATAAGAAATTGTAAAGTTAGATGACTATTGTTGTACATATAAGCAAATAGTTATATAATAATATGCAGGTGGAAAGGGGATAACTTTTATGTTAAAAACAGTGGTTGAAATGGATAAAGCAGCAGTGGTTTTAAAATTATTAGGTGACAAGACACGCCTTACGATGATGAAGCTTCTTGATAATAATGATTGTTGTGTCTGTGAGTTCGTAGAAATCTTCGATATGAGTCAACCATCAGTAAGCCAACATCTTCGTAAATTGCGAGATGTCGGTTTAGTAAGAGAGCAGCGAAAAGGGCAGTGGATTTTTTACTCTGTCAATAAAGATAACGACTATTATGGATTTATCGAACAAATCATTAAGCAGCTACCTGATCAAGATTATAAATTAAAAGAATTAGAGGAAAAAGGTACGCGTATTACATGTTGTTAGTTGAATATGCACTAATAGAAATTATTTATTAATTATTATCTTACAAGGAGTGTAAATGTATGAGTTTTTTTGAACGGTATTTAACGGTTTGGGTATTACTGTGTATGGTTGTGGGCGTATTGATTGGAAAGTTTTTGCCAGGGATTCCTGAATTCTTAGGACAATTTGAATATGCGGAAATTTCGATTCCAATTGCAATTTTGATTTGGGTAATGATTTATCCGATGATGATGAAGGTGAACTTTCAGAGTGTTAAAAATGTAAGTAAAGACAGAAAAGGTTTATATATTACATGGGTTGTAAATTGGTTGATCAAGCCGTTTACAATGTACGGTATTGCAGCATTTTTCTTTTATGTTGTATTCGGAAATTTCATTACTCCTGATTTAGCAAAAGATTATTTAGCTGGAGCAGTTATTTTGGGTGCGGCTCCTTGTACGGCAATGGTGTTTGTCTGGAGTCATTTAACAAAAGGTAATCCCGCTTATACTGTCGTCCAAGTAGCTACAAACGATTTAATTATTTTACTTGCTTATACACCAATCGTTGCCTTTTTACTAGGAGTTAGTGGTATTACAGTACCATGGGATACATTGTTCTTATCAATTGTACTATTTGTTGTTATACCATTAGTAGCCGGAGTTGCCACAAGAATTACATTGATCAATCGTAAAGGGCTCGATCATTTTGAAAATAAATTTTTACCGAAATTCGATAACACTACAATTGGTGGTTTGTTACTAACATTAATTATTATCTTTTCTTTCCAAGCAGAGATTCTCTTAGATAATACGTTACACATTGTATTAATCGGGATTCCATTAACGATTCAAACATTCTTTATTTTCTTTATTGCATATTTCGCAGCGAAGAAAATGAAGATCGATCACACAATTGCAGCACCTGCTGGTATGATTGGAGCATCTAACTTCTTTGAACTGTCACTTGCTGTAGCAATTGCGTTGTTCGGTGTTACTTCACCGGTTGCATTAGCAGTTATTGTTGGTGTACTTGTTGAAGTACCTGTCATGTTGTTATTAGTGAAAATCGCAAATAACACGAAACATTGGTTTCCAAGTAAGGGGAAAGCTTAATCTTTATAGATTTTAGATTAATGGTTGTACTAACTATTTAGAGATATAAATGAACTTTTGGAGGTAAAATTATGAAAATAATCATTATTGGCTCTGTTGCAGCTGGTACATCTGTTGCAGCAAAGGCTCGTAGAAATGATGAAAATGCAGAAATTACATTATACAATGCAGACTATGACATCTCTTATTCTATTTGTGGGATTCCTTACTTTTTAGGTGGCGAAGTAGATGAGGTAGATACATTAACACCAAGGAGCGCTCCTTGGTTTAAAGTACGCTACAATGTTGATATTCATACACGTCATGAGGTTACATCAATTGATCCAGAAAAGAAAACAGTTACGGTTAAAGATTTAGGTACCAATGAGATAAAAGAAGACAATTATGACACGTTAGTATTCGCAACAGGAGCGAGTCCAACAACACCAGCTATTACAGGTGTTGATCAGGACCATGTCTTCCATGTGCGCACGATTCAACATGCGATTGCGATTGATAAATATCTGAATGCTAAGAAACCAAAAAAGGCTACCATTATTGGTGCTGGCTTTATTGGACTTGAGATGGCAGAGCAGTTATCGCATAAAGGATTAGAAGTAACCATAATCCAACGTGGTAATCAAATTATGCCACACTTGGATAAAGATATGGCAATTAGAGTAGAAGAGCATTTGCGAAAACAAAACGTGACCTTATTGTTAAATGAAGAAGCTGCTTCAATTTCAGAGAAGACGGTTGAAACTAAAAATGGTAATGTAATTGATTCAGATATTGTATTTCTAGCAACAGGTGTAAAACCAAACACGAGTCTTGCTGAAGATATTGGGGTTGAATTAGGTAGCTGTGGCGCGATTAAAGTGAATAATAGAATGCAAACGAGCCTGCCAGATATTTATGCTGTAGGTGACGTGGCAGAAAGCTTTTCTATTGTTACTGGAAAGTCAATTTATCGACCACTAGGATCTACTGCAAATAAAATGGGCCGTATTGCAGGTGATGTGATAACTGGTGGAGATTTAGAACATCGCGGTATTTTGGGTACAGGAATTTTACGAGTGTTTGATCTGGCTGTAGGCTATACTGGATTAAGTGAAAAAGAAGCGGTAGCAGAAGGTTATGATGTAGAAGTTCTTCATAATATTAAACCATCAAGAGCAGATTATCTTGGAGGGAAAGAATTAGTCATTAAAGCAATTGCTGATAGAGAAACAAGTCGGATTTTAGGTGTACAAATTGTCGGGCAAGATGGAGTCGATAAGCGACTAGATGTTTTTGTAACAGCTATTTCCTTTAAAGCAAAAGCGGAAGACTTATTTCATCTAGACCTAGCATACGCACCACCATTTAGTACAACAAAAGATCCTGTTATGTATACAGGAATGGCACTACAAAATGCGATTGATAAGAAAAATAAATTGATTACGCCACAAGAAATAATAGATAGAATAGATAGCGGAGAAGCATTGCAAATTATTGATACACGCGCAACAAAGCAATACGAGGCGGCTCATGTGGATGGAGCAATTAATATTCCATTAGCAAAATTACGTGAAGAAGCTAAGGGTCTTGATACTAATATCCCTACAGTAACGTATTGTAATAAGGGTGTTACAGGCAATGCAGCTCAAAACGTGTTGATCAATATGGGCTTTAAAGAAGTGTTTAATCTTTCTGGCGGGAATAAGAATTATCAGAGTTTTACTAAGGGAAGATAATAGTTTTGGTGAAAGATTTTTATTTAAAAGTAGGGAGAAAGGTTTATGTCTCCCTGCTTTTTTGTATTGATTATATTTCAGAAAGAAAGGTAAGAAGTGGGGAACAAACGCTCACATAAGTCGATTCGTTAAAGATACCTTTATGGCCATCCTTTAGAGATAACCATCAGTGAGGTATAAGAAAGTACATCACTGATGGAAGCTTCACCTTATACCATTGTCTTCCATTTAAATTTCTTATTCAAAAATATAACTAATTACATTTAAAGCTTGATCTAAAGTTTCTACAGTGACATTTGCTTTGTTCGATAGTTCTTTTAAGGGATGGACTAACGATTCAGGCCTAATAATAATGACCGGTTTATCCATAGCAATTGCAGTACTTGCATCCATTGCAGTATTCCATTGTTTATACTTTTCGCCAAATAATGCAATGACAATATCTGCTTTCTGCATTAATACCTGAGTTCTGAAATTATTTATATCTGATGCTGCGTCATCTTTATATAAGTCGCCGGGTTGTTTTCCTAAAATTTCTTCACCAATTTGATCGGATCGCTCATGGTTTGTCTGTGGTCCTACAAATACTAATGAAAGATTCTTTTCCTTCGCCTTTTTAGAAAATTCATCTCTCCAATCATCGTGAATTTGTCCAGCTAAATATACTGTTAATTCCATTATAATCCCTCCAAAGATAACTGTATTCTATCTTTATTATATTAAAACAAATAAAAATTTTAAAGAAATAGGCTGTTTTTTCTTGTCCTCAACATAAGGACGTAAGTTTTCCCGCTAATATAGAAGGATTTTTATTTTTCTTGTCGAAAAAGTAGCTATCCGAACTATATGTATCATAAGAGGATTTCTGTAATACATAAAGTGTAAATCGTTTTACTAATTAGGAAGTGGGGAAGTCTATGAATAAATTATATATCAAACAAAAAGTTTTTAGCTTGGGTGGAAATTTTACAGTTAAGGACGAAAGTGAACAAGATAAATATGTAATAGAAGGAAGCTTTCTATCTATACCAAAGACCTTTACAATCAAAGACACTGCTGAAAATGAAATCGGTACAATAACAAAGAAGGTATTTAGTTTTTTGCCTAAATTTTTTGTTGAGGTACATGGGGAAGAAGTAGTTACGATTCAAAAGGAGTTTTCGTTTTTTAAATCACGCTATCATATAGATGGGCGGGGAATAGAAGTACAAGGTGATTGGTGGGACAAAAATTTTGAGGTAGTAAGCCATGGGGAAGTAGTTGGTCAAGTAAACGAAAAGTGGTTTACATGGGGTGATACATATGAAGTGATCGTTAAAGATGAGTCACTAGAACATATTATTATTTCTTTAGTTGTCGCGATTGATTTTGTTAAACAGCAAGAAAATTCCGCAGCAGCAAATGCAGGTAATTAGATTATAACAGAAGTAAGAGACAATACTATTGGGTAAATTCACTTATGAAAGAATTAATTAGGACTCACTCTGTGAATAGTTTGAAAGGAAGGAGATTATAAATGGATGAGCTAATTAGTTTTAATCGGACAGATTATCCATTTCAATTGTTCTCTCTTTCCCATATTAGTATAGTACTCTTAACATTGTCTTTGATAGGATGGATGTATTTTTATAGAGAGAGCATAAAAGAAAAGTACAAGAAGCATATCAAGAATACTTTGTTTATGTCTTTAATAGCTGGAGAGATTTTCTTTCAATTATGGTATCTATTTCACGGTAGATGGAGTCTGACTATCAATTTGCCATTGCAATTGAGTTCAATCTCATTATATTTATGTGTAATTATGTTACTAACAAAAAATTATAAAGTGTTTGAAGTAGCTTTTTTTGTAAGTTTGACAGGCGCATTTATTGCTATAATTACTCCAGAACTTTTTTTCGGTTTTCCACATATAAGATTCTTTCAATTTTTTATCGTCCATATAGCCATCGTACTTTCCTGTTTTTATATGGTATGGATCGAAGGGTATAAACCCACTGTCAAATCCGTTATTAAAGCATTTATTGTTCTTAATATAATAGCAGTATTTGTATTTATTATTAATCAAATAATTGGTTCCAATTATATGTTCTTATCAAAAAAGCCTAGTAATGTAAGTGTAATTGACTTTTTAGGGTCTTATCCATGGTATATCTTATCTCTCGAAGTTGTTGCTTTAACGCTATTTATTTTTTTATACCTTGCCGTAATCAAATTTACCGAAAAGGATAATAGTTAACCTTATGTGCACTATCAACTGATAGAATTAAGTAATTTATGTTTATTTTAGAAAGGATATGTAAACGATATGCTTCTAATCTGACTTTTGAAGACGTACTTTAAAATGCTTCTGTTCCTAATTTAATTGAATATGATAATCTATTTTTTGCTCAACAATATACTTAAAATCTTCTATATCATAAAATGGATATATTAATTGTCTAGGAATTTCTAAAATGTGCTGAGAAGGCTCAGCATAACCAGGATCAACAGTAAATGCCATCTCGATATTTAAATCCTTTAAAATCTTTAAAGTAGAGGTGGTATATTCACCAAAAGGTGGTGCGAATGCCGTTGATCGTCCTAACCATTTATTCGCTTTAACAAGGTCTTTTTTTATCTTATCTCGACTATATACAACTAAGAAAGACTTTCCGTTCTTATTTCTATGATGAAGAGAGTGTGTATGATTTCCATAATCAAAAACATCTGCGGCTTTCACAACTTCATCAATACTTGCATATTGCAGATATGATGAGTCATACTTGACCGTTCTATTTGTAATTAGTTCGGTAATTATAAAGTGAACAGCATAAAATCCATGCTTTTGTAAAACGGGATAAGCAAATTTAAATACATTTTTATAACCGTCATCGAATGTGATCAAAACACTTTTTGGTGGTACCTTCATTTTATTGGTCATAAAAAGTTCAAATTCTTTTAATGATAAAATAGTAAAGTTTTGTTGCTTTAAGTACTTCATTTGATCTGAAAATTCTTCAAGCGTTACAACCATATCAACAAGCTCACCGGTATCTGTGAAATGCTGTTTTTTTAATTGACTTTCAGGAATAATTTGATGGTACATTAGAACAGTTACTTTCTCTGCATGCTCATCGATATTGCTAAAATTCCGATTTGCCGAAATTCGAACAGTGTTGGTTTCACTTAATGCTTCCTTTGCCGGAACGGGCGGTAGAGCAAAGTCGAGAACGTAATCGTAAAGTAAGTAACAAAGAGGACCAAAAATAATTAGGAAGGAAAGGGTATACAACAGGTTGGATCTTAGATGTTTTTTCATTTTATCTCCCCTAAAGATTATCTCTAACGGTCTATATTTACATTTGTATTTGGCTTAAATAAAATCGGCTGACCAATTCTTTCTGAACGACTCCAACCATCTTTATCAAAAAAGTAGAGAATAGTTCCAATTATAACAAAAAATAATCCGGTTATTCTAAAGAACATAACTTCGATAGGGAGAAATAATAATATCGAAATGTAGTCTCTGAAACCATAAAAGTGTCCAAATCTTCTTGAAACTATTAATGTAGCAATATTTTGCATAATCGCCAACACAATTGACATTGTTAATAGAATTAAGGATAGGATTAAATTGTTCATTGTAATAATTACGATAATTGGAACCATTAGGGCTGGATATGCAGAAATGGTTCCAAGTAAAAGAGAGTCTAGAAGTAGATAGGTAGATACCCTGAAATTCATCTTTCGGTAAAATGACTTCGTGTAAGTAAAGATACAATCAACGAATGCTTTTTGCCAACGAATACGCTGCTTATATAAGTTTTTAAAACTTGCTGGACATTCAGTATAACAAACTGCTTCAGGAACAAAGACAATACGTTTTCCCTTCAAACCTTTGCCTATTAGTTCTTGAATTCGGAGAGTAATATCCATATCTTCACCAACAGTTAATCTGTAGCCATTTGCCTGAATTAGTACACTTCTTCTAAAGGCCCCAAAGGCTCCAGCTATAACCGTAATAGATCCAAATTTCGATTGTGTTGTTTTATGCAAATAAAATGCGGTCAAATATTGAATAACTTGATAACGAATCAGACCAGATATTTTGTAGTGGGGGATCAATTTATTATCAGTACGTTTGAATCCTTGCACGATATTCACTAATCCACCAGCAGCTACAATAGATTCATCCGAAAAAGATAGATTCATTTCGTTTAGTGAATTTGGTTCAAGAATACTATCAGCGTCCAAAGTAATTATGATTTCATTCTCTGCAAAGTTTATACCTGTATTGAGGGCATCAGCTTTTCCACCATTCTCTTTATCAATCACCCAAATATAAGGGTATTTTTCTGAATGGTAAACATCTTTGACTTGCTTATGATTAAGTATTTCTTTTTTCACCTTTTCAGTCTTTATAAGCATAAGGTGAGTATCAAATGTATCGAGCGAGTTATCAGTGGAACCATCATTTATAAATAGGATCTCTAGCTCTTTATAATTTACATTTAAAATGCCATTAAGACAGTTTTCAATGACAAGTGTCTCATTATAAGAGGGTATTAATATGCTAAAGCCTTTTTCTTTTGTTGGATATACTTTGCTTTGTTTTGTACTTGTATATAGTGGGATGAAAATGTAAAGAGTGTGGAATAAAACAAAAAGGAAAAATAGAAACAACGTGATAGTCAGTATCATAGAAGCTGCCTCCATTTTTAGATTATTTATTAATGTATTAGCTTTATTAAGGTCATAACTTTATTGTTATTAATTCTTATTCTAATTACTTTTTTGCTTAAATACCCTAACATAATCTATTTCAAAATTCTTAGGAAATACCGTTTTATGGTCTGGTGATCCAGGCCAATTCCCACCAACTGCGGTATTTAGGTATAAGTACATTCTCTCACTTGGAATGTACGCATTTGTTTTAAACCTTTTTTTATCATCAATAAACCATGTAATAGAATCTGGCGTCCATTCAACGCTAAAAATATGAAAGCCTTTTGAGAAATCTTCCCCTTTATAGGAACCAGCGTCTTTTTTTAAAGTACCGTCCTTTTCTAACCAATGTAAAACCATCCAAACTTCCTGAGGTCTATGACCAAGCATTTCCATAATATCAATTTCTGGTAGCCAAATATTTTCTTTATTTGTCAACATCCAAAATGCTGGGAATATTCCTTGGCCGTCCGGAAGTTTTGCTCTCATTTCCACTTTTCCATATAAAAAGTCAAATTTATCTTTGGTATGAACAGCTGCTGATGTGTAATCTCTACCTTTAAATTTCTCTTTTTTGCTGATTAATTTTAAAAAACCATTTTCAACTTTTACATTCTCAGGTGAATAATATTGCAGCTCATTGTTTTTTTCCGCCGCCCAATCCTCTGTGAGCCATTTGCTGTGATCTAGTAATTTACCTTCAAATTCATCGTGCCAAATTAACTGCCATTTATCTCGCTCGAAATTTGAAATATCATTAGAATTACCTATTTTATAAGCGTCATTATCAATGCGTAACTCGCTAATACTTCTAGGTGTTACATTATGATTTGGGAAATTTAAGGGTTCTATATAAGAAAGGTTATAAGAAAAGGCAAGGATTAAAATAACTGAAATAAAACACAAGATGAAAAAAGATGTGCAAAAAACTCTCATCATTATTGGTTTCCCTCTCCAAGTTGAGTGTTTTACTTTACTATTACTAATGTTTATGTGACAAAAACAATAATATAACAAATAAAAATATTATTTTTTACTTACTGTGTAGTTAACTTAACCTGTTGCGTCTTCTAGGTTTTATGGGGGGAATTGCATAGTGGAGAGCTTTTCTTATATAGAGGCATAGATTAAATTAGAAGGGTTGTAGAAAATCAATTCTAATTTTCAAATAAGAAACTTACTGATTTATACAATAAACTAGAAACTCGTATTAAAATTTGAAGATTATATATAATTTTAATGTATAAGTGGAGTATTATAGAGAAGTGAACAACATACACCTGGCAAAGTTACAGCTACGGGTAGGTTTAATGACACTGGTAAAATAGATGGCTTTGGACATTTAAGAGTTAATATTATTGAAGAATTAGTATATTAAATCATCAGTATTAAAAACGGCATCTAGTACTATACGATAAACGTTTGTTTATCTGTTTAGTCCCAGATGCCGAAAATTAGTTACACTATTTTTTCATTCATTGCATCATCCATCACGTCATATCTTCCGATTAGGATTTGTTTATATACCTCGTCTTTGATTTGCTTTATTGTTACTGGGTGGATAAGTTTATATATACTAATTTTTAAATAAGAATTCTCATCAATTTTTTCTTCTTCCATTAATACGTCAAGAGAAGGAAGTCGGAAGTCATTGATAGTTAAGTATGCTAATAGAAGATCATGCTTATCTTGTTGCTCAACATAGATTTTAATCCCCTTTAGTTGTTGAAAAAGGATAGAGTCATAATCATATTCGATCAGTATATTTTCCTTTCTTGCACTTTTTAACGCTGTTATATTGCTTGGCAAAGTATAAAAGTAACTAATTTGTTCGAATGAATAATTTAACTCAGCTATATTTATATCTAAACGTTTCATGATTTTTCTTGCTTGTAATTTAATATCAAGTAGATAAAAATAACGACTAGTCATTAGAATTGTTAAAACAAAAATACATAAAACGAATGCCATAATCAATTCATTCATTTAAATCAGCTCCGTATAAGATTTTACATTATTTCTTCCAAAAACTTTTGCTTCATATAATACTTGATCAGCTGTTTCTATAAGTTTATTTGTAGTGACAGTCTTTAGATTAGCCGTTGATGCAACACCCAAACTAACAGTTAACATACCAAAAGGTTGTTTGTCACCGCCTTGGAATTTTTCTTCTTGGATATTAACTCTAATTCGTTCTGCGATGGCAGTTGCTTCAGGTTCATTCGTCTTTGGAAGTAAGATAACAAATTCTTCTCCACCAAACCGGAATGCGTAATCATCTTTTCTTACTGATTTCTCAATTATTTGAGCTACTTGAATTAGCGCTTGATTTCCTTGTAAGTGACCATTTGTATCATTGAAATTCTTAAAGTAATCAATATCTAACATAATAAGAGATAATGCCTCTTTCCTTGCTGTAGCAATGTACTTTTCTGAGATGGTTTGAAAAGCACGTTGGTTTAGTAATCCAGTTAAGCCATCTTTCCATGCCATATTCTCTACTTGTTTATACAGATGTGACTGCTGAATAGCAATTGCAGCTTGGTTTGCCATGGGAATCACACTGTCGATTGCTTCGGAAGTAATAGGCTTCTTGTTAACAGGATTATCAATGATTAAAACACCAACTTTTACCCCTTGAGTAATAAGAGGGAAGACAGCAAACTCTTCCATATTGAAAAGTCTTGCAAATAAGGATTGAATCTCATCACTTTTATCTATTTCATTCATAATGTAAGGCATTTCATTTTCTAAAGCATTAAAAAGGAAGTTACCTTTCTCTAGTTTAATATCTAATTCTTTTATTAGTTTATTTAACTGTGGATCGATTTGATCATCCTCATCTTGCATCTCAATTAAATCTATTAGTCTATATCTATTTTTAGTTATTAACTCCCAGGCTACGAATCCTTCATCTGCAGTCATTGGACCTACACCCAATTTCCCTTGAACTCTTGTACCATCGTTTATTACCAATAATATCATTGCACGATTAAATCCAAGTCCATGTCCAGCAGTTACAGATGTAACAATAATTTTCAAGATGCGTTCTAGTTCGTATGTCCGCTGCATCATAATACTTACTTCTCTATAGACATTTAATTCCTTTGAATTCTTAACTAGCAGTTTTTTATAGAGTTCCTGCTCGTTTTTTCTTTTATTGATAAAAATAGTGAAGAAACGTGTACCTATACTTAGTACTATAAAGGTAAAAAGTAAAAATAAGTTAAACTTAGTTGTAAATAAAGCTAAATAAATAGCAACAACACCACTTATAATCAAACCTACATAGATTTGAAAAGAGAATGTTGAGATAATAATTAGTGAAATAATGGTAAGTATAGAAGTAACTTCAAAAAAATATTCCTGTAATACGATTAATAAAGAAAAGGACATGATTAAAAACAGTTTGTTTAATCTTGTTGTAACTTTAAAGCGTATATAGTTAACAAAAACTGCAAGAAAAATAGAAAATCCAATAAATATTAAAAAGAAAGTTTCAGTAGACAAAAATACATCTCCTTAATCGTATATAAAAATAATTATGAAACTATTTTATCATATAATAAGTAATAGTTTCATAATTTGTATCGAATATAGCATATATAATACTATATTTGTTCTATAAAACATGAGAGGTTTTTTATTAACAAAATTTTCCCGGTTGAAACGTAGAATAACCGTATCCAAATTGAGTGGGATACGGTTATTCATCAGAAGAGTTGATAATCATTTATATAGCATTATTTAATTTTAAACTGATCAAAAAACCTCAACTGGAGTTTGTCTTGTTGGCCAAAAATAGCCTATCACCGCTCCAACTAATGCTGGTAAAATCCAACCAAGTCCAATGTCATAGAATGGTAGATAATGAAAGTAGAATTCACTTATTGATTCAATTACTGAAACTGTTACTTGTGGTAAACTACTAGCTAAAGCATTGTAACCGTCGATAATGCTAATGAAGAACGTGAAAGACATGGACACTGTATAAACACTCTTTTTATTTCCAAATAAATAAGAGGAGATTCCCAATAAGATAAGAACAATTGCTAATGGGTATAAGAACATTAATACCGGAATGGCAAATTGAATAATGTTATTTAATCCAAAGTTTGCAATCATAAATGATAAAAGACATAGAATAAGCACAAATTTTCTATAACTAATTTTCGGATATGTTTCATGGAAAAATTCGCTACAAGCGGTAATGAGACCAATGCTTGTTTTCAAACAAGCCAAAACAACAATAATTGCAAATAGAATAGCTCCAAAGGATCCGAAATAGTGTTGAGCTACTTCAGCAAATATCAGTCCTCCGTTATCAGGTGTACCAATTATAGATACACTTGATGCTCCCATAAACGCAATAAGACCATAGATTAATGCCATTAACCCCATTGCAAAAATACCTGATTTCCATGTTGCACTAGTGATCCCTTTTTTATCGGTAATCCCTCTTTGCTTAATTGCGTTTATCACGACAATACCGAATGCAAGGGAACCAAGTGCATCCATCGTGTTATATCCCTCTTTAAAACCAGTCATAAATGCAAAATTTGCGTAATCACCTAAAGGATTGCCAAAGCTTCCCATTGGCCTGAAAATAGCAACTATAATTAAGAAAAATAAGAAAAACAAAAAAGCGGGTGTTAAATATTTACCAATATAATCTGCAATTTTCGCAGGGTTTAATGAGAAATAATAGACAACGGCAAAAAATATAAAGCTAAAAATGGCTAGCCATAAACCGATTTGTGATGGATCAATAAATGGTTCAAAGCCAACAACAAAAGGTACGCTAGCTGTACGTGGAATAGCAAAGAATGGGCCAATGGTTAAATATAGAGCCAGACTAAAGACGAGCCCAAACATTGGGTGGACTCGACTCGCCAAATCACGTAATCCATTACTTCCAGACAAGCCAATAGCCAATATTCCCAAAAAGGGTAAACCAATTGTGGTTACTAAAAATCCAATTAAGGCTGCCCAAAAGTTTGTACCAGCGAGCTGACCGAGCTGTATTGGGAAAATCAGATTACCTGCACCGAAGTACATTCCAAACAGCATTGTGCCAATGACTGCATAAGTTGAAAAAGTTGTTCTTTGTTGCATCTTGATTGCTCCTTCTAGTTGAATAAATATTATTTAATTATCATTTTCGTTTAAAAGTAACTTCTAAGAAAACTCTTATGACATTACATAGAACTTTTTAAACAATCTTCTTTTAGACAATAAAAATAATACTAACAATAATATAAGAAAGGCACAATAGATTTTATGAAAATTGAAGCAGGGAAATAAAGTATGCATAACTAACTGATGCTAGGCTACTGATCACCTAACCTAGTATCAGTTAGTAATTTAACTATTTAGGAATAACCTCAAATGCCAGGAACTGTGTTACTTCTGATGAATTGAAATTATTATCAGAAACGAGTACGAGACTTTCATGACCATTTTTTAGTTTTGGTCCCCAAGACATACCTTCAATATTATCTATTGTTGGTAGATCAAGGGTGTTAAGGTCGAGTACAAGCTTTTTGCATATAGGTGTGAAACTCCCGGATTTTAGCGAATTAAGTTGGCTGATATTTGAAGCGCTGCTTGTGTCACCTTTGTATATGGATACGTAGTTAAAGTAACTGTCATCTTTCATTTGAACACCTGCGCGTTCAAGTATTAATAGTTCATGATTATTAATTGCAAGTATCTCTGAAACGCCATTCCCTGCAGCTTTATCTTTATCTGGTTTAGCTGGAATTTCCGAAACAGGATAAGCATATTCAGCAAGTATCTCTCCTTGACGGTCATATTTTATTATCCTTATATAACTTCCATGAGTAGTGGAAGACACATCACCGTCTTGGTAGATCGGAGCTTCTGTTGTTGTATAGTAGAAATCGCCATTCGGTGTAAAGGTACTACCCTCAAATGCAAGGTTGTGACGAAATCCTACATTAGGTTTAGAACCGATTTTAAATTGATCTGGCAGCTTTAAATCAGATAGGTATTGTCCATTTAGTTTTGCATGGCGAATAAAAGACATAAGACCAATTTTTCGGTCTCCTTCACTGGTATACCAAATTGTATTTGTATTAGGGTCAAAACGTATTGATTCAAAATCGGGAACGATCCCGGTTTGTTTCTTATCATGTTGTGTACTACTTGGATATGTAGTACCATCAGTTTGCTTTAAATGGGTGACATCTTTAAAGGTAACTTCATAAAAATTATGGCTATCATATTCTAGTTCAGCTGTATAAAAGCATGCAGTTGCCCGCCCTGAAGAATCATCACTAATTAATATCCATTTTTCTGTTTGCGGATTGTAATCTATCCCTGAAAAGCCACCAACAGCAATTTCACCCAATGTAGTATCATTCGGAATGCGTTTTTCACCGATGAAAGCTAATTGACTAACAGTGTGACTTTCAGTGATTTTATTAATAAGGTTTTCGTGATTAGACTGCTTTTTTACAACCTTACCTTTTTTAGATATAAATCGAGAAAGTAATAATACAACAGCAATCATACCAAACTTAAAAAGTCTTAATTTCATTTTGTTGTTTCCTCCTTAATTATGAAGGTAATTTCGTGTAAACGGAATTTTTAGTTTACTCATTTTTTGCTATTCTATTTTAAAATTGCGATCAGTTATATATTTTGTAGCACTACCTAATTTATTATTTGTGTCTTGTTAGTAATTTCACTCGATCAAAAATTTTTATGTAACAGACAAAATAATTGTTGAATACTGTTGAAAGATGTTGGAAGTTGATGTAATATCAGGAAAGTGCATTATTACACAAATGTAACATGATTAAATATATAATCTATTAACAATCTTACTTATAACTAGTGTTTAGTTAAATAACAAAAGCTTTTAGAGTCGAGAGGGAGAAGTATTATGGGGATACGAATGAAACTTATATTATTTGTAACAATTTCTTTTTTATTAGGGACTTCTGCGATAGGAGTTTATTCTGTATGGCAAGTTGAATCAAAAACAATTGAAGCAGCGCAAGAAAAATTAGAATCAGACTTAGAACTAGGTCGTGCTTTAATAGATGAAAGGTTTCCTGGTGATTGGTCCATTAGAGATGGAGTACTTTTTAAAGGAAATGAAAAAATGGAAGAAAATTTTGCAATTGTTGATCAGATTGGTGAACTAACAGGCGATACCGTTACAATATTTAAAGGGGACACAAGAGTCTCAACAAATGTTTTAGAAGATGATGGTACAAGAGCAGTGAATACTACAGTTAGTGAGGAAATAGTCAAAGAGGTTTTAGAAAACGGTAATACATATATTGGAGAAGCTAATGTAGTTGGTACAATCAACCAAACAGCATATGAACCAATAATGGACAGCGAAGAGAACATAATAGGTATTTGGTATGTAGGTGTGCCAAATACGCCATATGAAATGATAGCAAAAGAGTTAACATTTAGTTTAATTATGTTTATTGTTATTGAATTAATAATAGGTATTTCTCTAATTTGGATAGTTGCTACTAGAGCTATAAAGCCATTGCAACGTACTAAAGATGTAGCAAAAGAGATTGCAGCAGGGAATTTAATAGTTGACCCAATTAATATTAAGTCAAAAGATGAAATTGGACAGCTTGGTGAAGCAATAAATAATATGGTAGGATCTTTAAAAGGCATGATAATTAATATAAATCAAACAGTAGACAATCTTTCAACTTCTGCAAAAGAAATTTCAGAGAGTGCAGATCAGACTGCTGTTTCTGCTGAGCAAGTAACAACATCGATTCAAAAAGTTACAGAAGGTGTAGAAAGTCAAAAAAATAGTACAGAAGAGTCTTCAAAATTAACCGATGAAAATGCTAACAACATTAAAAAGATAGCTGATGCATCATCAACTGTATCTGAATCTTCTAATCAAACATTAAAACAAGCAGAGCAAGGCTATACACTAATAAATCAAACTGTTGAACAAATGAGTAAAGTAGATGATTCTGTACAACATTCTATTACTACAATTAGTAGTCTTGAAGCCCATTCTAAAGAGATTACTAAAATCTTGTCTCTAATAAGTGACATTGCAGAGCAGACAAATTTGCTTGCCTTAAATGCAGCAATTGAAGCGGCAAGAGCTGGAGAACATGGAAAAGGGTTTGCAGTTGTTGCTGAAGAAGTTAGAAAACTAGCTGAGCAAACAACTACATCAACAAGCGAAGTAACTAATTTAATCAGTGAAATTCAACATTATTCAACAAGTTCAGTAGAATCAATGGATTTGGTTAATAAAGAAGTAACAAAGGGTATTAATTTTGTAAGTCAGTCAGGTGAGAAGTTTAATGATATTTTAGATTTAAATAAATCTTTAAATAGCCGGATACAAGAAATTTCTAATACATCTGAGCAACTGTCGTCAAGCTCTATGCAAGTGGCAGCGTCAATTGAAGAAATTGCTGTTATTGCTCAAGCTACTACAAGTGATATCTCAAATGTAGCAGCTTCCTCTGAGGAACAACTTGCAACTATGGAAGAATTAAATGCTTTGTCAGACTCTTTAGCAGATGCATCTCAAGTGCTTAAAGAAGTAGTGAAACAATTTAGGGTATAATAACAAGAATTAATCAATTTGTTTGTATAAATAGTATAGAAGCGTTTAATACACAATTAGTATTATTACAAAACACGCTTAGTGTCTAAACTTCATTCTTAGAAGTGAATAAATGAGTCAGGAAAAAAAGCAGAATCATCCTTGATAAAAGGTGAGATTCTGCTTTTTTTTGTATATTTATGGAGTTTTGAGATAAAAAATGGGATTATAAGTTAAAAATGTGATATGTACTAATTTAATTTATATCTAAGAGCCAGCACAAAAATTAAATTAGTTTTTATAATTTTCAGAATAATTGTTTATAAATACTAAAATTAAGGAATGTATCTATATAGATAACGCCTTTACAGCTTGTAAATAATTTTAAGAGGAGGGGTAGATTGCTAGAAAAAAGAAATGGAGAAATAATGATTGACCAATTAATTGATTGTGGTGTAGGACATATTTATGGAATGCCTGGTAACTCGATTAACCAATTTGTAGATGATTTAAGAAGAAGAGAGGAAGACATTGACTTTATTCAAGTTCGTCATGAGGAAGCGGGTGCGCTTGCTGCATCTGCTTATGCAAAACTCACTGGTAAATTAGGAGTTTGCATGTCGATTGGTGGACCAGGTGCTGCTCATTTAATAAACGGACTTTATGATGCAAAAAAGGATTTTGCACCTGTACTTGCTATTGTAGGCCAAGTACCAAGTACAGAAGTCGGAACAGATGCCCATCAAGAAATTAACCTAGAGACTTTATTTGAAGGCGTTTCTGTTTTTAATCGTCGTGTAGAAACTGCCAAACAGCTACCTGATATGTTAAATGCAGCAATTCGCGAGGCCTATATACATAAAGGGGTTTCGGTCTTAATTGCTCCTGATGATTTATTTGCAGCTAAGCAAAACATTAATCTTAAAAAGATTAGCGGACCGTTTTTCCAATCATCCGTTATACCTAAACAAGAAACACTGGAAAATAGTAAAGAATTAATTCAAAAAGCAGAAAAGCCAATTATTTTGGCTGGTAAGGGAGCATTTCACGCACGAGATGAATTAATTGAGTTTGCTAAAAAAATTAAAGCACCAATAGTACTTAGTTTATTAGGAAAAGGAACAATACCAGATAATCACGAATTAAATCTTGGTCAACATGGTCAAATAGGCACAAAACCGGCCTACGAAGCAATGATGGAAGCGGATTTACTAATCTTAATTGGTACAAGTTTCCCTTATTCAGATTATCTGCCTGAGAATACAAAAGCGATACAAATAGATATTAAAGAAAATCATTTGGGTAAAATCTACCCAATTACAGAAGGTCTGTTAGGAGATGCGAAGGAAATCATCTCAATCTTAACCTCTACATTAAATGAATCAACTTCAGATAGCTTCTTAAGAAAATATCAAGAAAAAATGAAGAAGTGGAATAATCACATGAAAGAGCAAAAAGAGGACGAAACTGACCCTCTCTATGGACCTCAAGTAATGAATGCAGTTGAAAAAGTGGTGGAGGACGATGCAATCATCTCTTGTGATGTTGGTAATGTAACAGTATGGACAACGCGTTTTTTATCGTTTACAAATCAAAAGTTTGTGATGTCAGGTGGTTTAGCCACGATGGGATCAGGTTTACCTGGGGCAATTGCAGCTAATATAGCCTATCCGGATAAACAGGTTGTTGCCATTACAGGTGATGGTGGTTTCTCAATGGTTATGCATGACTTTGTAACAGCAGTTAAATACGAGATGCCTATTAAAATAGTCATCTTGAATAACAGTAAAATCGGAATGATTAAATATGAACAGCAGACAGAAGGAAAACAAAATTATGTAACAGATCTAGGTGAAATAAACTTTGCTGCATTCGCAAAAGCATGTGGTGGTGAAGGATTTAGAATTGAAGACTTTTCTGAATTAAATGGTGTGATGAAAGAAGCATTTCAAACAAATAAGCCTACTATTATTGATATAGTCACAGAGGACATTGCCCCACTACCTGGTAAGATTAAATTTGAACAAGCAGTTAGCTATTCAAAATACTTACTAAAAGAATTTTTTAATAATGGGAGTGTAGAATTTCCAGATATTAAAAAGACAATTAATCGCTTGCTGTAGTAATGTCTTAAGAAAATTTCTGATAGCCATTAAATTATGGAGTAATTGTGAACAATTGAAATAGAAAAAAATGAAGTATTTTGTCAGATTGGTTGCATATAGTATCAGGTATTGTAGAATTTAGTGGATGCATCTGAATAGCTTAATCTTCAGATGTGATAGAGCGAATTCTTATTTAGTATAAAAATGATGCAGAAATATTACTTGCTTTTAACTTAAATCAGAATTAAAAGAGGTGAATCAGGCATGAAAACGATTAAATTTTTAGATAATTTGAGAACTCTTACATTCTATAAAAGTAAAAGAAGTAACGTTTCTAGCTCAGTTAACGATTTTTATAAAGTATTATTTGATCGCAATGAGTTGCCAATCTTAGTTGTAGATCCAGAAGGTGGCAGTATCGATGATGCTAATCTATCAGCAATTAAATTTTATGGATATACTAAGGAAATTTTATTATCAAAAACAATTTATGATATAAATCAATTAACTAAAGATGAAATTAATCAGAAAATGAATTCAGTAGTAGAAACTAATGAGGGTGCTTTCTATTTTAAACATATTACTAATAATGGGGATATAAAGGATGTGCAAGTAGATAGCATTAAAGTGACAATCATGGGAAAAGAATTTATATATTCTATCATTACCGATATAACACAAACTAATATAGAGCGGTCCTTTTTTGACACTCTTTTTGAACAGTCTCCATACTCTATTGCAATCTTAGATATGGACTACCGTATTGTTAATATTAATGAAAATTTTAAACGCTTATTTCAGTATAAAGCTGAGGAAGTTATTGGATTAACACCACATGATGTAATCTATCCTGATTCCTTTAAATCAAATAATACGTTGCAAGGGAATATCAATAAAATTGAAGAAACCGGTTTGATAAAAGTAGAAACGGAGCGGAGAAGAAAAGATGGGACTCCTATTCAAGTTGAACTTATTTCCTTTCCCATTTTTAACAAAGATCAACATATTTCAACCTATGTACTTTACTTAGATCAAACAAAACAGTATAAAGTAAAAAAACAAAACCAGCTCTTAGCAAATGTTTTAAAAAATAATTCAGAAGGAGTTATGATTACGAACCCGAGTAAGGAAATCGAGTGGGTGAATGAAGCTTTTTCTGAGATCACAGGCTACAAAAAAGAAGAGGTTCTTGGTAAGACCCCTAGTCTGCTTCAATCTGGTTTACATGATAAAGATTTTTACCAGCATATGTGGGAGCAAATAACCACCCAAGGAGTTTGGTCAGGTGAAATATGGAACAAAAATAAACAGGGTAAACTTTATCCTGAATGGTTGAAAATCTTTTCAATCAATGACACTCAAAATGAAATAGCAAACTATGTCGGGATCCTGAGTGATATTTCAGAGAAAAAAGAATGGGAAGAGCGGATTGATAACTTAATTTATAATGACAATTTAACAGGACTTTATAATCGTTTCTATATTACAAAAACCTTAGATTGCGAATTGCAAAATGCAGCCAAAGAGCAAGATGATTTGGTTGTAATTTATTGTGATATCGATCAATTTAAAAATATTAATGATAGTTTAGGTCATTCAGTTGGTGATCTAGTTTTAAGAGCGTTCTCAAGTAAATTATTAAAAACATTTGATCAATCTTTGGTTGGAAGAATTGGTGGAGATGAATTTGTCATTATTATGAATGGCCAGTTGACTAAGTACGCTACAACAAAGTTGAATGATTTTATTGATGAATTAAAAAGTCCCTTTTATATTAATGAGCATGAATTATATATACAAAGTAGCTTTGGAATAGCAAGGTTTCCAAAGGACGGTATTGATACAGAATCTATGCTTATGAGCGCTGACATCGCCATGTATAAAGCCAAAGAGACGAGTGGAAGTCATTTTGAATTCTACACAGATATTTTGAAAGATTCTATTCATCGAGAATTTATGATCAGAAATTTTTTAAATAGAGCGATTGAAAGTGATGAATTTATCCTTCATTATCAGCCAATTATTGACTTGAAATCTTTGAGTATAGTTGGTTCAGAAGCATTAATACGGTGGAATCAGCCAAACTTAGGTTTTTTAGCCCCTGTACAATTTATTCCAATTGCTGAAAGGACTGGCGATATTGATGCGATTGGAAAGTGGGTATTGAAAGAAGCTTGTATACAAACAAAAAAATGGCAAGAAGATGGATTTGGTGACCTTAGTATATCTGTGAATATTTCTGTGAAGCAATTAGAAAATAAGCTATTCTCACATACGGTGATTAAAACGTTAAATGAAGTACAATTAAGTCCTGAATATTTATACTTAGAGATAACAGAAGAGTCATCCATTTCCGATTCTATTAAAATACAAGAAAACTATAATAAACTCACTGAATTTGGGGTTCATTTTTCAGTTGATGATTTTGGAACAGGCTATTCCTCTTTATCTAAATTAAATGAGTTAAGAATAGATCAACTGAAATCTGATAAATCTTTTATTGATGATTTAGAAGTTTCAAAAAAGATAGTTGATACAATTTTATCTATAGGCAAAAATTTAAATTTGTCAGTTGTTGCTGAGGGTATAGAAACAAAAGAGCAGCTGCAATATTTAATCGGTAATGGTTGTGATTTAGGTCAAGGATATTTATTTAGTAAACCAAAATCGTCATTGGAATACGAAAAGATGTTAAAAAGAAATTATTTCAAATCCTTTTTAATTTAAAAATGTGTGAACATGGCGATCAATAATTTGATCGTCGTTTTTATCAACAAATATGAATTTATTCCGAATAGATTATCACTACAGGAAGTTATACTTCTACCTAAATCTTTATACAATATGAATACAATGAAAAAATTTTAGGGAGATGTAATTATGTGCATCCAATTTAGGAATTATACAAATGAAGCAGGCATCACAGAAGACTATCATAAGGTGAGGGCATTTCTTGTGGGGCTAGGGTGCTCACAGTATTCTTATGCGAGATGGGATTGGATGTCGACCCATGCTGCGTTAGAAGAAGAGGGTATTGGGAAAATTGGTATATGGGAAGATGCTAATGAAATTGTAGGCATTGCTACCTTTGATGTAAGATTAGGAAATGCTTATTGTCTCACCCACCCAAATTACTCATCCCTTAAGAAGGATATGCTGTTATACGCTAAAGAGAATCTGTCCAGTGATAACAATTTTGGTATCGTGGTATTAGACACAGATCATGAGTTTCAAGATATAGCAGCAAATCTAGGTTATGTTCCAACAACTAGCAAAGAAGATGATGCTATTTTTTATTTGGATAAAACTGCAGCAACATATCAGTTACCTCAAGGATTTAGAATCACTTCCATGAAAGAAACGTATGATCCATATCAATATAGACGTGTACTTTGGAAAGGATTCAATCATGAATTAGATGGGGAGGGTGAGTTGGTTTTTTCAACACAAGATGAAATAAAAGTACATAACGAAATGCAACGCCCTAATGTAGATCTTAATCTGAAACTTGCTGTTGTTGCTCCAAATGGAAATTTTGTATCCTATTGTGGAATGTGGTATGACCAAAGAGCAGGTTTTGGAGTAATTGAACCTGTTGCAACAGATCCAGATTACAGAAAAATGGGGTTAGGAAAAGCGGTTGTTTTGGAGGGTATAAAGCGAGTTGGTCAACTAGGTGGAAAGACTGTATTAGTAGGGTCAAACCAACAATTTTATTATAGTATAGGCATGAGTCCATATGCTACATCTACGGTATGGATGAAAAAATAGTGGATTATTGGCAATGAAGGAAGGTAATTTGACATGCTTTTTTAATATAGCATGTAAAACTTAGATTTTTTAAGTTAAAAATGTAGTGGTACGCTTCAGTTGCTTTTTACCAATTTAACCAAAAGTGTTTCCACAACGACATAATTCTTATATTATAGATCATGAGGTGAGAAAAATGTCGAGGATTGAAACGCACACACAACCTAACCGAAAAAAAGCTCCTTATATCGTTGCATTACTATCATTACTATTTATTGGTTCTTCTATAACCTTTTGGCTTATCTATCCATTTCCTTCAGATAACAAAGTAGAATATTTTGAAGGAGGGGAATCGCCTCTTATTTTTGACAACACTGTTTTGTATGATCAGATTCAACAAATCGACGGCGAAACGTATCTTTCTTTTTCATTTTTAAAAGAAAACATAGATCAATATATTACCTATGATGAGAAAACATCATCCGTTATTGTTACAAGTTCACAAGAGGTCTATCAGATGCCAACAGACCATCTTAACTATTATATGAATAACGAGGAATTTCAACTTTCGTTTCCCGCGATCAAACAAACGAATGGCGATCTATTTGTTTCAACATCATGGCTTACAGATGTTTATCCAATAGAGTTTAAGTTTGATAGTGAAACAAACGCTACTTTTATTTATAAACATAATCAAAACTATCAAACAGGTGTAGTTATTGAAGAAGATGATAATGTAGATCAACTACGGATGAGAACGGAACCTACATTGACCGCTCCATACGTGAAGGAATTAACTTCAGGAGACAAAGTAACGATTGAAGAAGACAATGGAACGTGGTATAAAATACGAGCAGCTAATGGCATTAGTGGTTATATAGAAAAGAACGCGATCAAGCTAAGTGGTATAAATACAATCACCACAAAAACGAAGCCAGATGATAATTCATTTTACCCTAGTAATCTATCATGGCCGATACATGTCACATGGGATGCGATCTACCAAGCGGAAGCCACACCTAAAACGGTACCAGAACTTAAAGGAGTTCAAGTACTCTCACCAACATGGTTTCACCTTAATGAAGAAAATGGTCAGCTACGAAATTATGGTTCGAAGGAATATGTAAAGGATGCTCATGAAAAAGGATATGTCGTTTGGGGCCTTTTCTCAAATGATTTTGATAAGGATTTAACCAAAGAAGCATTGAGCACCTATGAAAAAAGGCAAACGATGATAAGACAGCTACTTTATTATTCTGAAATCTATAATTTAGATGGTATTAACCTAGATTTTGAGAATGTTTATGAGGAAGATGGTGAGCTGCTAACCCAATTTGTAAGAGAGTTAACACCTTTAGCGCATGAGGCTGGACTTGTTGTTTCCTTAGACACAACGTTCATCTCGAGTAGCCCAACATGGTCAAAATTTTATGATCGAAAAGCATTAGCGGAGACAGTTGATTATATGATGGTCATGGCCTACGATGAGCATTGGGCTTCATCGCCAGTTGCTGGAAGTGTCGCTAGTTTGCCATGGGTAGAGAAGAATCTACAACGCTACCTAGAAGAAGTTCCTCATGACAAAGTTTTACTCGGTGTCCCGTTTTACACAAGACTTTGGAAAGAAGTACAACTGGAAGACGGATCAACCGAAGTCAGTGCAAAAGCATTATCAATGGATGAGGCGAAGACGTGGATAAATGATAAAGGTCTAGAACCTCAACTTGATCCAAAGACAAAACAGTATTATGTTGAGTATAAGGATCCTGAAGAATCAATCGTATATAAAATGTGGTTAGAAAATGAACATTCACTAAAGCAAAGAGCTGAACTTGTTCACAAATATAACTTGGCTGGAATTGCTAGTTGGAGTAAGTATTTTGCGAATGAATCAGCATGGGTTGCACTTCAGGATGAATTAAATTATAAAACGGTTGAAAAAAAGTAAAACTACAGTGGTGAGGTGAAAACCACAAGGGCAGTAGAGGGGAACATGCTGTTACAGAAGGTGTTTTATTTCAATTGTTATAGTCTCATCCTAAACTTGCTTTAAAAATCAGTGAAAATGGGTTCAGGCAAATCTAAAAAGCAGCTTCTCTTAAAACAGAGAGCTGCTTTTTAGATTTAATCCTGATCTTGCCAAAAGGTATCAATCGATTTTTTTGGTTAAAGGACATATGTTTACTGTTATTGCTATCATTATTCACAATAAAATTTAGAACAGTTACAAACAAACCAAGAAATAATACACTAGATATTAATAAAAGCGCTTTCTTTTTCACAGTTACTTTTCCACTTTGCTAATTCCAGAGCTCAAAATAGTCTTCTTTGTCATGCTGCCCCAATGATGTATATTTAAAAGTTCCGGATCTCATAACGATTATTTAAATCTTATCATAATTAAAAAAAATAAATTTACCCAATTAGATTAAAAACATCAATTATCGTAACATTTGATTGAACCAACATTAAAAATCTATGCTAAAATTTTAATGTGTTTTTAAGAGTTCATGTCGAGCATAGGAGATAGTTATATGGAAGAAAAAGAAATTACAAAAGAAGACGTACTATTTTATTTAGATATGATTGGTTCCATCTATGGTCCCTCTTTTAAGCCTAAAATAGGTAAATTAAAGCCTTACTACTCGCTAATTAAGGAACGAGATTCAGAAGAATACAAACGGTTTATCTATGTCTATCATAATTATAGAGACTGCCTGAAAGAAAGAGAAAAAACAATACTAGACTTCCAATATGGATTGAAAGGTAAAATTCCATCATTAAAGGAAATAGGTGCTTATTTTGGCATTTCTAGTTCTCGTACTTCAAAAATCCGAAACAATGCAGAAAGACAAATAACAAGTGAAATTCGAAAATTCTTGTATGGGAAATCAAGAGAATACTTTATGCTTTAGTTCAATTATTGTATCTCAACCTGATGAAGTCTAAAGCGTAATTACAAGAGTTGATGTGAATCTTCACATCGGCTCTTTTTTACACCTGAAATTATTGCTTTTTATCTACTCATTGTCTTGCTATTTAGATGCTTTAGAGTGATATATAGTAGTACCAAATTGATAGTGAGGAAGGCCTCTATTTGAGAGTTATAATCATAGAACCGACTGTTGTGAAAGAAATAAAAAGAAAAGAGTATGTGCGTATGCCATGGTTTCAACTGACCATGAGAAACAAGATGAATCTTTAGAAAACAAAATTAGTTATTATGAAAGAATTATTGGGGCGAACCCGGAGTATGAATTTGCATCTGCATTTGCAGATAGAGGAATTAGTGGAACCACAGACAACAGACCTGAATTTAAAAGAATGCTAGAACTAGCCAGCGAAGGTGCTATTGATGTGATAATCACAAAGGCCATTATTAATGAATATTATGAGAACCAGGGACCTGGAGTTATTGTTCTATTTACGTTCTCTCCTAGTTTGTATAATATATATTAGGTGTATTCTTTTAAGTTATGTTTAAGTACAGCGATATAGTTAAGATATAGTTAAACGAGACTAGAACAATCCAGCATTAAATAAAAAACATAACAGCAATTCAAAGTGCTTATAAAAAAACTAATGTAATTATTGAAGCCGAATATATATAAAAGGACAGTGTTGATTAACTAGAGGATAAAAACTTGTATTTGATGATAGGCTAACTATTTTTCCATGAATAATTATACCATAATAAGAGAATACTACTCCTTATTATGGTTATTAAAGGAGCATCTCATGGTTGAAAGACAAAACACCTTAAAAAAGAAGATTAGCTTAAGCATTGACCTAACCAAAGAGGATATACATTCTACTAACATTAACCTAATTGTAGATTCCATAAATCAAATGGAGGCGAATCAAAGCTCGAATAAATGGTTCGCATCTATTGAATTACATATTTTTGAGGAAGATGAACCAGATTCAAACCAGAATATGACGAAAATGAAGTTGTATTTCACGGAACTAGTTAAAAAATTGCCCTACTTCTTGTTTTACATCAACCCCACAGGAGACTCTCACCTTAAGATCATCACATATTTAGCTGATGATCTGAAAAGTAACAGTAAAGAAGAACCTCGTCTGTCAGGAAAAATAGGGTACAAAATGATTGAAGCCATTGAAGATCATGTAAATAGGATTGGCTTTGAATCAGAACATGAGGGATTATTGGAGATTTATCAACTCATCAGCGATTCAATTAAAGAAGAAGACCTTCAATGTGGTTTTCTGTAAGAATCAAAAACAATGTTGTTGATTAATGTATCTACCACAGTTGGGCGCTTCTCTTTAATGAGATAGGTCTTGTTGAATGGACAACACATTTATCACCCTTACTCGTAACTGCGTATCTATTAAGCACCTATTTATTCAAAAATATGGAGCTAGATAAGCAATTTCAAGTTGCACTCTATACGACATTCCTTCTACCCCCAGCTTGCTGTGCAGTACAAGGATACTGTTCATTTTACGCAAAGAACTGACCTTAAATGAGCAGAAACTAGAAGATAGTTTATGCCTACCTGCCAGGGAAACAGTGGAAAAAACAAAAGAAGACAACAGGGAAGTGGAGGAGAACATGGTATTACAAGAAGATGTTTTACTACAATTGTTAGAGTCTCATCCTAAAAGCGTTAAAAATCATTGAAAATGCTTTGGTGTAACCCCAAAAAAGCAGCTTCTCTTAAAAAAGAGAGCTGCTTTTTGGATTTACTCTGGATCTTGTAAAAAGGATTCAATCGCTTTTTTCTTTTGCTCTAAGTCGATATGTGTATATACAGAAGTAGTTGCAAGACTCGAGCCCTAATAACTCTTATAGGGTACGTAAATCCACTTTATCGTTTTGTTGCAACAATAACGTTGCAAACGTATCCCCCAAGTGATGCAGTGAAAACCGGTGTGCAGGTAAGCCGGCTTTTGTCAACAATCCTTTAAATAAAAAATGAACGGATCGCGGATTGAGTTCGTTTTTTAATCTACTCCAAAAAACTGGTTCAGTTGGTAGAATCGTAGTTAATGAACTAAGAAAACAAAGAGATATAGAAGGAAACAGAATAGATATACCATTCCGTCACTTTGAGGATGCTAATTTAGTTCCACCACCATATGAACAGGTAATTCCTTATGATTTTGATGACTCGTGTAAATCACATGTTTATGATTCTTTCGAAGATATAGGAAGTTCTATGATGGACCATCCAAAACCCAAACTATTTTTATAATTGCTTAGCTACAAGGATTACTTTCAGCCTTGAACAGACCTTAAGTGGTCTGTTTTTTTGCTACACAGTTCAAAGGTACTGGTAATTCATTATACAGAATTGTATATGTTAATTTAAATAATGAACCATGGTAAAAAGAAAAAATGATACAATTCACTATTTCAAAAGGGTGGATGGCATTAACACAATCGTTTCTACTTATTTATCATATCGTATCGTATTCTTAACACTGTAAAAGGAGTGAGATTTCGACATGATGAGAAAAGTTAATAGTAAGGAAGTTCGTAAATTGCTAGAAAAAAATAATTACAACAAATTAAAAAACAAGCATGATCACGATCGAAAGCATGAAAGTAAAGATGATTTAGACTTTATGGAACTTTGTGAAGAATTTGCTGGAATTTTAGGTGCTGATAGTCAACAAATTGTAAATGGAGTTTGTGTTGCAACCCGTATCAGAAATGAATTAAAAGCTTTCATTTTAGATCGTTCAACAAACTCTCCATTAGCTATTGCGGCATTATTTTCATTTGAAGATTTAGACAATAAAGGAGAAGCATTGAATCTTGGAGAAACTGTAATCTTACAAGAGGAGACACAGGACTTTATTAGTAAACTTCGGCAACAAGGACTGATAGTTACAGCTCTTCATAATCACTGGCTATTTGAAGATCCAAGGCTAATGTATATCCATTGGGAGTCAGTTGAAGCTCCGCTAGAGTTTGCTAAAAAAACTGCGAAAGCTTTTAATGTTTTGTAACCGCGATTATAATTTTTAATCGTCGTCACTATCTACGAACTTGTAAACAAAAACAAACTCGCTATTTTTTAGCAATTCTTTTTATAGACGAATAAGAAAAGGTAGGAAATAGCGAGTGATAACCTAATATAAGTTTAATACATGAATTGCTAGCTGGAGTAAATATTTTGCGAATGAATCAGCATGGGTTACACTTCATGATGAATTAAATTATAAAACAATTGATAAAAAATAAACTTTCTGTGGTGAGGTGAAAACTAAGGGTTAATAAATCAATTGACGAAATTATTAAAGAATTATTTTACCAGCTTGTGAGACTTGGAGTAGAACATGAACAAAGAACAAACAGATTTAGCTTACCTAAACAAGTTTCTTACATTAAGGACCATGAAGAAGGTGAAAGCGCATTAAGGATAAAGCAAATACAACAGTCTCTATTGGATAATTTCAAAGTGCAATATGAGGATCGATTAAGGGTTAAATTCATTTCATTCATATCATTAGACTTCAAAATGGATAGGTTCATACAAATATCTGATTTATTTACTGGAACAATAAATAGAAAGCTAAACGTTCAAGGAGATGTAGGACGTAAAACAAACGCAAAGGATGACATAACAGAACATATTCTAGAAGCAGTAGGTCTTAAAATTATAAATTATTCTCCTGAGTTATTTGATCAGTACATAGAAGATGAAACTATAGATGATATGGCAACACTTTATGTTTTTGATTAGTGACATACTTTTATTTAAAAAAGGGATTCGTTCAATGCACAATGGATGTAGTAATATTTTCTAAAAACAATGAATAGTCATTACTCACCCAACCCATTGGTTATAGGGGGCGACCGAAACGATTATGTGACCGGGAGGAAGACTTATAAAAACGCTGTCCGGGAAAGGCGACGATAAGAATTATTATCGGATCCAAGGACCTGGAGTTATTGTTTTATTATTTTTTATCTAGTTTACATAATATATATTATCGGAAGTTATAAGTTAAAAATAAATCTTATCTCAAAATCCAAGAATACTCTTGATAGTGAGACGAGATTTATTTTAAAACAATTATTTGTCTATTGTACTATTTTTTCAGTTTAACTTGATTCTAATAATTCATCATAAAATTTTAGTAATTGTTGCGATGGTTCTGACCAACTAAATTTTTCAGCTTCTTGACGTACATTTTCTCGTAATCGACTTTGCAACTCTTGATCTTCTAATTGTTCAATTGCATGAATTAAACTTTGTGTGTTACCATTTTCAAACAATAATCCTGTTTTTTTATCTGTAATTTGTTCCATGGTTGGACCGCTTTTGGCTGCAATTACTGGTAATCCCGCAGCCATAGCTTCTAGTATTACTAATCCTAAAGTTTCTGTTACAGATGGAAAAATTAGTGCGTCTGCTGATGCAAATGCTTCTGCAAGTTCCTGTCCTTGCATAAATCCAGTAAACACGGTATTTGTTCCTTCAAAAGTATTATCCAACATCTCTCTAGCTGGACCATCACCGACAATTGCAAGACAAACATCATCACGAGCTTCTAACAAAGGTTTTAATTTATGGATTTCCTTTTCAACAGCTAACCTTCCAACAAAAACCAATAATTTCTTATTAACTTGGTTATTTGATAGTCGTTTCCGCATAGATTTATTTGCATGACTCGGATGGAATTTATTAATATCCACCCCTCGTTTCCATAAATGTACATTATGAAAATTTTTCGCAATAAGTTCTTCCTGTATTGCTTTAGATGTGCATAAATTGATTGCTGCCATATTGTGTAATTTACGTGCATATGCCCAAAAAACAGGTTTCATTGGTTTATAAATCCAGTAGTAATCGAGGTATTTAGGTATATGTGTGTGATAAGAAGCAATTAACGGATATCCGAGTTTTTTTGCGTAATACACACCTGTTGCCCCTACCAAGGCTGGATTAACGACATGAACCAGATCAGGATCGTGTTTTAGTAATAAAGCTTTAACTTCTTTTTGCGGTAATGCAAATGGCCGGTAACGATAAAATGGCATGATGGTAGCTTTAACACCTTCTACAGTTGCGCCTTCATACTCATATACACCTAAATCAGGCGCAATAACTACCACCTCGTGATTCATTTTGCGTAAATGTTTAATTGCTGCAGTAAGACGTGTGACAACACCGTCAATTGATGGTAAAAATGTTTCTGTAATGATCACTATTTTCAAAAAAACATACCCCTTTATTACTTCCAAGAAATGGTCGGCAAGACATTTTCCTCTATCACTCTATGCTTATATTGCAATATCGTTTCAAATATTTCAGTTAACACTTCATCTGTTAATAAATTTGGTTCCAGCCCTAAAGAGCGTAGTTTTGTATTAACAGCATGGTAATAATGGTCTTCGGCCTCGACTCTAGGGTTTTCTAAATGCGCAATATGTGTTTCTACATTTAATTGCGTTGCTACTTGCTTCACTTTTTCAGCTAATTCTTGTACTGAAAAGTATTCTGTAAATTGATTGTAAACCCTAAATTCTCCTTTATCCGCTGGGTTGTTAACAGCTATCTCAATACATCGAACTGTATCTTTTATATTAAGAAAAGCTCTTGTTTGACTCCCCGAACCATAAACGGTTAAATCGTGCCCAACAGCTGCTTGTATAAGAAAACGATTTAATGCTGTTCCATAGACACCGTCATAATCAAGTCTATTATTTAGTATAGGATCAAGTGCAGTTTCATCTGTATGTAAACCATATACTACCCCTTGATTTAAATCTGTTGCTCGTATGCCCCATACCTTACATGCAAATGTAATATTATGACTATCATGTACTTTTGACAAATGGTAAAAAGAACCTGGTTGTTTCGGATAAGGCATTACATCTTTACGTCCGTTATGTTTTATTTCCAAATAACCTTCTTCTATGTCTATATTTGGTGTTCCGTATTCCCCCATTGTGCCCAATTTGATTAGATGGCAATCAGGTGCAAATTCTTTTATCGCGTATAGAACATTTAAGTTACCCATAACATTATTTGTTTGCGTATAAACTGCATGTTCACGATCGATCATAGAGTATGGTGCAGATCGTTGTTCACCAAAATGTACAAAAGCTTCTGGTTGTGTTTGTTCAAACACTTGGGTTAGGAAATCATAATGGTTAAGATCCCCAACAAATACTTGTATGTCTTTACCAGTTAGCTCTTTCCATTTTGCAACACGCTCTTCTAGAGGTGCAATTGGTGTCACTGAATTTGAATGTAATTCGTCATCAATTTTTCGACGAACTAAGTTATCTAATATAGAAACTTCATGCCCTTGTTTAGATAAGTATAATGCGGTCGGCCAACCACAAAATCCGTCTCCTCCTGCTACTACTATTCTCATAGTTACCCTCCTAATATAATCATTAACTAAACTACTCATTACTATCATTTCAAATGAAACCAAAAGCAATATTCTTTACAATGACCGCATAAATTGATTGATAAGATGATTAAACGCTTCCCAATTCTTTGTTGGTAATTGATGAAATGCATTCTTAACAAACGCAACCTTAACATTAGGATTATCTTGGTAATACTTTTTATGTTTATGCACCCAGTACGCACGTTGTCCATACGCAAGTAGACATGGACATTCAATCTGATCAGTCCAGTGAATGACATCGTAGTGATATGTATCTTCATAAAACGCATACCAATGTGCTACTGTTGATTTCATTGTATGATGAAAGAGTATATCTTTATATACCTTATTTCGTGAATTGCTAAACGCTAAAATTTCAGCTAATTTTTTGGGACTATTATTTAACATATAAAACCCAAACTTATACATAAAATCTAAACCTATAGAATTTACTTTGGGATATGCGCCAGCAATAACTAATCCTCTAACTTTCTCAGGAAATAAGTGTACAAAAGTTTGTGCAATTGTGCCTCCTGCTGAATAGGCACAAATAACAACCTGGTCGATATGTTCTTTGTCTAATATTTGTTTAATTTCAATAACGTATTGTTTTACAATATCATCACTTAATGGTGATATTGAATTTCCATGACCACTGAAATCTGGTATGAGTAAATGATAATTTTTTGAAAGTTTTTTTTGGTTATCAAATACTCGTCTTCCTAATCCAGGAGGATGGATAAATAGAATTGGTAAACCACTTCCCACACTATTGTAATAGACAATTGTATCATCATACACTACAGATTCCACTTTATTAAGCCCCCCTTTTTTTAATCCGCCCTTTAGGTCTTGATTTGCATGAGCTCGACACAGATTAATACGCACTATAGGGCTTGTTGCTCAACTATTTACTTTAATTTATACTCCTTTTAGAGCTTGTTTTGCTGGACCTTCTACCACTTTTCCGTCTTTAGAAAAACGAGACCCATGACAAGGGCAATCCCATGTTTTCTCATTTTTATTCCAATTAACTTCGCATTTCATATGTGGACATGTAGTATCTAGTCGGTTAATATTCCCTTGTTCATCTTGATAAACTCCAATTCTTTTTCCATTCTCTCTAACAATAACAGCATCGTCTTTTTCTAATTCATCAATTTTATCTGAAGGAATATCTAATTTACCTTTAACCATGTGTTTTGCAACATGTATATTATTTTTAATGAAATTCTTTACATCAGGATCAAAGTCAAATCGCGATGGTCCAAACAATGATGCAAATCGATTTCCTTTATTCATAATAGTGTCAGAGATAATCATTGCAGCTACAGTACCACTTGTCATACCCCATTTACGATATCCAGTTGCTACTAAAGTATTAGGTTCGTGCTTTGTTAAAGGTCCGATGTACGGCATATTATCTAATGTGGTTAAATCTTGAGCAGACCACCTGTATTTATACTCTTTTATTCCAAACGTATTATTAGCAAATTTCTCAAGTTCAATGTGGTGATCAACTGTTTCTTTTTCATGACCTGTCTTATGTCTCTCTCCACCAATTAACCACACCTCTTCCCCTTTATCCATTGTTGCTCGAATCGTTCTTGTTGGTTGTTCAGCATTAATGTACATGCCACCTGGGAATTTTTTATTTGTTGTAACAGCTATTAAATAAGATCGTTCTGGGTACATTCTGGAAAAATAGAAGCCACTACCGTCTTTAAATGGATAGTGCGAAGCAATAACAACCTTTTCACACGTGATATTTTGCTTACCTTTTGTTTGAACCATTGGCTTAGCATTGTATGTTATATCTGTTGCAGTTGTATGTTCATATATTTCTACCCCATCCTCTACCATAGTTTCAACTAAATGTTTTAAATAAAGTAAAGGATGAAATTGTGCTTGGTTTTTCATTACTAATGCTTTTTTAACTGGGATATTTAAAGGTATTTGATCAACAAGCTCCCCTTCTATAGATAATTTTTGGTATGCCTTATATTCATTTCTCATTTTGTCCATTTCTTTATCTGAATTCGTATAAATATAAGCATCTTCATTTGAAAATTCGCATGCAATATTGTGTTTTACGATAGTGTCTGTGATTAGTTGTTTCGCATCCATTGCTGCCTCGTAGTACAATTTTGCTTTATCTTCCCCAAAGTGTTGGATTAATTCATCATATATTAAACCATGTTGTGCAGTTATTTTTGCCGTGGTATATTCCGTTGTCCCACTTAAAATAGTGTCAGCTTCAATTAATGCTACTTTTAAGCCTTGTTTTCTTAAAAGATAGGCTGTAGTAATACCAGTAATTCCAGCACCTACAATCGCAATGTCCACATTGATGTCTTGTGTTAGTTGCGGAAAGGCTGGTAATGGGGATGTATTCTTCCAATAAGATGCAGTGTTAGATGGAACTTGATAAGATTTATTCATGGGTATTAAACCTCCAATTTCTTATGTTTTAGTTATTATTCACAATAGAATTGTAAACATGTAAAAAAAGCTCTTGTTACTAAAAAAAAGTAAAAGAGCTCTGCCAATGCACTGAAAAGTATCTAATTGTTTGGTGAACCTGGAGGATAATAATATGGTGGGACTTTAATCCAACCATGCTCTCTCATTTTAGTTTTTACATCCATTCCGAAAATTGCTTTTTCTGAATGAAATCTGATCCATATTAAACCAACATCACTTCGAATGCTTTGGGCAATGTTGTTTGAGCACAGTATAATATTTGCTGCCACTTTAGCTGAAACAAGATTAACAATTTCCGAATCGGTTGACTTCACACCTAAGGGAATACTATTAGGATCAGATTTAGGTTTATGTTGCGATGTATCAGATAAAGAAACGCCTTCTTTAATTAAAAAGTCTTCAATAATATTCATTTGGCTGGTACCAAGTTTTTTAGCCTCCTTTAAAAGTCCAATTAGGACATTGTCAGTTGTTGTGTTTAAGGCTGCTTCAAGTACAGGGATTTCTTCTGCTAATGCAGTGTAGTATAACCAAAATCCCATTGCTTCCCCGATGTGAAGGTTTGTTTTAGGCTCTGTATCAAACCTTGTAGTTAAGTAGTCAAACAATGCCTCTATCTTGTGTGGCAAAAAATCACCTCATTCATCATGTTAATGATATAATTCACAAAAAAAGAACATTTATACATCAATTCCTTTTAACTTCCATGTCATATAAAAAATATAAAAAACGTTTATCTGCTAACTAAGCAAATAAACGTTTTAAAGTGAAAGGCTATATTTCTAATTTTAATTATTTTCTTTTACGCATCATGTCGTAATAGCGCAATGGTTGATCTACTTTTATTTTTGTAATCATCATCGCATGCTTTGCTCGGTCAATCGGTTCCCCTTTTTCGTCCCATATCTCCGTGATCGTTTGTTTAAAATGATAGAAATTTGGTCCAAAAAACTCAACTTCATCACCAACACCAAAACTATTGCGTTGTTGTACGGTTGCGATGTTTGATTCCTCATCATACTCCAAGACGAGTCCAGAAAAATCATATTTCGGAATACGGTCAGGCTTTCCGAACAATTGATCTTTTTCAGTAGGTTCATCGTAATAAAAAGCTGTTGTTAAAGAACGTTGTGCAGCTTTCCAAATTTCATCAACCCATTCTGGATTCAATTGATAATTTTCAGGATCTTCATAATAGGTATCAATAATTTTACGGTATACATTCACAACGGTTGCTACATAATGAATACTCTTCATTCTACCCTCTATTTTTAAGCTATCGACACCTGCTTCTAATAAATCCGGTAGATGCTCAACCATACTTAAATCCTGAGAACTCATAGTATAAGCCTCATCCGTTTTATCAGGAATACTTACAGCACCTTCTGTTCCGTCTTCAAACAGATCATATTTCCAGCGGCATGATTGAGCACATCCTCCCCTGTTGGCATCCCGTGCAGTCATATGATTGGAAAGTACGCATCTGCCAGAATAGGAAATACACATTGCACCATGAATGAATGCTTCTATTTCAATATCGACTTTTTCTTTCATTTCTTTTATTTCTTCTAAAGAAACTTCACGTGCTAATACAACACGAGGAATACCTTCTTTTTTCCAAAAGTCTACTGTACGCCAATTGGCTATTGAAGCCTGGGTACTAATATGCACTTCTAAATCAGGTGCTGCCTCGCGACATGCCTCAATTAGGGCTGGGTCAGCAACGATTACAGCCGCAATTCCTACTTCATATAATTTTTTAAAATACTCATGTGCACCATCTAAATTATCATTGTGTGCAATAATATTAGCTGCTACATATACTTTCGCCCCATATTGATTAGCAAAGGCAACTCCCTCAGCCATATCTTCAAATGAAAAATTACCAGCTTTAGAGCGTAAACCAAATTGTTTCCCGCCGATATAAACAGCATCCGCTCCATAATGGATGGCAAACTTTAATTTCTCTAGATTCCCAGCAGGTGCTAGTAATTCAGGTTTCTTTTTTGTTGTACTATCGCTCATGATTTACACCTCTTATTAATATATCTGTTCTTTAAAATAAAATCCTGTATCTAACTTTCTATCATCTGGTTGTATTTTATATATTTCTTGTTTCCAACCTGATTTTTTCAGATGATATGTCTCTGAATCATCCATATACGTGTCAATTGCATCACGGTACATTGTCACAATTGATTTATTATAATCTCTCGATTTTAATATGCCATTGATACGCAATCCATCTATTTTCGCATCTAAAATCGGCGCTAATTGATCAATCATACATAAATCATGATCACTCATAATATTTGTTCCGTTCACATCTTCAAAAATTGGATAGTGTGTGTTCTCTTCTTTTGTTTCCTTCATATGAAATGTTTTATTAACATCATAAGGTTGGTCCGTATGTGCATAATAATTTTTAACTAGTTTTCGCTTTGACTGAAAGATACAGGACATGCCATGAACTTGTATCTCAATAGGAAAAGGAACGTTTGCTTTCACTTCTTCAATTGCATCTAATGCCAATTCATTTGAGAGAATCGCGCGTTTAATTCCTTTTTTGTGCCAGTACTTTAGTGTTTGAAAATTTGTTGCAAGTGTTTCAGGATTCCAAGTGATCGGAATATTTAACTCTAGCTCATCCATCATTGGAAAAATCGAAGGATCTCCACAGATTATCCCATCAACTTTTATTGCTGCTAGTTGATTCAAATACTCTGGTAATTCGTGCAAAATATCATTATGAAAAATTGCATTAACTAGAATATATACCTTTTTATTTTTACTATGAAGATAGTTTGTTGCCTCTTCTATCTCAGAAATTGAAAAGTCTCCTGTTACACGAAGGCCATAATTTTGATGACCTATAATAATCGCATCTGCTCCAGCATTAGCTAATGCTTTCACTTCATCTATGTCTCTCGCTGTGGCTTGCAGCTCTGGTTGATATGATCTATCCATTTTTTCACCTCAAAAATAACAGTCTATTCTTTATTATGAATTATTTCAGATTTAAATCAGTGATATTCATCACAATTAAACATACTTTTTTGTCTATTTTTTATATAATTCTTGATAACTAGGAATACCAAATAATGAATTTGCATGTTTAATTGCATTAATAATTGCTTTTTCCGTTACAGTAGCTGCTAACATCCCAACAATATTTATATCTACTTCTACTTCATTTGATGTCATAGCAAATAGTGTATCTCCATCGACAAGTGTATGGGAAGGGCGCATTGTTCTTGCAATTCCATCATGGGCAATAGAAGCAATTTTATTCATATTTGCTTTCGTAGCTTTCGCATTTGTTATAATTGTACCGATCGTAGTGTTTCCGGAGAAACGATTAGTAGACATATCTAGCTGTTGAAGCAATTGTTTCTCTGTATATAAAAATGTCCCAGCTTCATGATCACGCACACCAGCAATGACTTGGTTTGTAGTTGGATCTATAATGTCACCAAAACTATTTACAGCAATGATCGCACCAATTTGCAGTTTCCCTATCTCGATTGCATATGTACCAAGGCCTGCTTTCATACTGTTTGGAGAACCTAAACATTTTCCAACGGTTGCTCCATATCCTGCTCCAATATTACCTTGTTGCTTCACAGCATTGGTTGTATTAAGACAGGCTTGATATCCCATACGAGCATTTGGTCGAATAGATGGATCTCCTATTGCCAAGTCAAAAAGAATAGCCCCTGGAACTATAGGTACTCTAGCTACTTGAACATCAAATCCTATATTATGCTCTTCTAAATAGTTCATGACACCAGTGCCAACATCTAAGCCATAAGCACTACCACCGCTTAAGAATGTAGCATGAACTTGGTCTACTAAGTTTTCAGATTTTAAAAGATCGGTTTCACGCGTGCCAGGTGAACCACCACGCACGTCCACACCAGTAACTGCCCCTTTTTCAGACAGAATTACAGTACACCCCGTTGCTGCCTCTGCGTTTTGAGCATGTCCAATTTTAAATGGAGTAATATGGTCAATTGCAATTTCCGTGTACATAGATAAATTCCTCCAAACAATTTTGAATTAGCTTTTGAATTGTATGTTTAATTTGATCATATAAGGTAAATAGATAAATAACAACTAGTTTGAGGTGATGTTATGAGCAAATTAAGAGCGCATATGATAGTTAGTGGTGTCGTACAGGGTGTTGGTTTTCGATATACAACACAAGTGAAGGCAAAAGAGTTAGGGATTACTGGCTGGGTGAAGAATTTACCAGACGGAACAGTAGAAATTGAAGCAGAAGCTGAAACAATTAAATTGTATCGGTTTATTGACTTAATTAAAGCAGGTCCTAGAAAATTTATTCAAGTTGATCATGTTGATTTAAAGACGTTTGAAGACTTAAAAGGATACGATAGTTTTGAGATTATCCATTAAAAAGATCACGTATTTCTAATTAGAAATACGTGATCTTTTTAACTTATTTTTCTTCGAAGAATTTGCGGTTCAGAGCAATATATTCATGTTCATCATCTGGAACCTCATCTTCCATGAAGATTGCATCTACTGGACAAACTGCTTCACATGCACCACAATCGATACAAATATCTGGATCGATATAAAACATATCTTTTCCTTCTTCTATACAATCAACAGGACAAACTTCTTCACATTCGCCTGCTTTTTCCTCAATACAAGGTGAGGTAATTACAAAAGCCAAGAAAAACTCCTCCTTAAAACATTACTAATTTATTAATCGTATGATTTCTACCATATGTGTTCTAATCTATACGAATCTATGTCTTTTTCGATTAAGAATACATCCGGGTTCTTCAATGTTTTCCATTGGTAGAATCCGAACTCTTTATCAAATTCCGAAAGTAATATACTCAATAGATTTCCATGTGTCACAATCGCAATTTGCTCATTATCTTGATCCTGAAGTGCTTCATTTAAAACTTGTATGCCCCTTTTTAATGCATCATTAGATGATTCACCGCCAGGCAATCTAAAGTCGAAGTCCAAAAAAGATTTTTCTAATACATCTAGCCAATCATCAATGGGTTGATCACTTAATAATCTTTCTTGTAATCGTCTATCTTTTTCTATTGAGATGTTATGGTGGTCAGCATATGGTCTGATTGTTTCAATTGCACGCATAAATGGACTGGTAATAATCCTGTCCAATTTAATCTGCTTATTGTTATTTAAGAATTCTGCTAAACGATGTGCTTGATTAACACCACTTTTTGTTAAGGGTGCATCCTTGTGTTGACTTTCAGCTTGACAGTGACGAATCATTATTAGTCGTTTCACTACATCATCTCCTAAAAAGGGTTAAGACTATTATTGAGCAAAAACATGGAGAATATAACCTACTTTTAAAATCTATTGAAAATACATGCCTAATAATTAAAATTGTTCAGTAAAATAATCTTTTTTAAAGCCACCTATTCGATTAGAGTTATCTATAATGAAATAGAATTCATCTGTCTCGTTTTTCACTTCATATACTTTCCCAGGTGTTAAGACATGATGTACAATAAATTTCTTTGCATCAGCATGTACACATTTAATTTTTTTAATGGTTTCGTTTTTGTCCCAAAAGGTATGAATCATGCTTTTCCCCCTTCTCTATCTATAAATAAATTATTCTATTTTTATTTTATCACGTTTTCATAAAAAAAATAAGCTATTGATTATATAAAAACAATTAAATAAACGTATCATATCAACAACTTTAAGCTGAAACCTTACTTAAACAAATGTAAAAATTGACCGTAACCTTCTTCTTCTAGTTTCTCTTTTGGAATAAACCGCATTGCAGCAGAATTCATGCAATAACGCATACCGCCTTGATCTTTAGGACCATCATCAAATACATGTCCTAAATGAGAGTCCGCTTCACTACTTCGAACTTCAATTCTTCTCATGCCATGGGATGTGTCAAAGTTCTCTTTTAATTCGTTCCGGTCAATTGGTTTTGTAAAGCTTGGCCAACCACAGCCCGCGTCGTATTTATCTGTTGATGAAAACAACGGTTTTCCACTTATGACATCAACATATATTCCATCTTCCTCTAAATCATGATAGTCATTTTGGAAAGGAGATTCTGTTCCGTTTTCTTGTGTAACATGATATTGAATCGGAGTTAACTTTTGTTTCAACTCTTCTTTTGAATAGTGTTTCTTCCAATTTTTATTGATGAAAGCTTCCCTGCCAGACCCCTTTTTATATAAACGATAATGAAAAGGTTGTTTTTTATAATAATCTTGATGTTTTTCTTCAGCAAGATAAAAAGTTTTTACTGGCAGTATTGGTGTTACAATTGGTTTATTAAATTTATCGGAAGCTTCAAGTTCCTGTTTTGATTGTTCAGCTAATTCCTTTTGTTCTTTGTTGTGATAAAAAATAGCGGTCTGATAGGATTCTCCTCGATCATTAAATTGACCACCTGGATCGGTTGGGTCAATTTGCTGCCAAAAGAGGTCTAATAGACGTTGATAAGGAAAGATAGTTGGATCATATGTGATTTGTACCGCTTCTACGTGGCCAGTTGTATCAGAACAAACCTCTTCATATGTTGGATTTTCGGTATGACCACCTGTATATCCAGATACAACTTTTTCAATACCTGGTTGCTGATCAAATGGTTCTACCATGCACCAAAAACACCCACCTGCAAATGTTGCTACTGCCCTATTTGATTGAACCATTGTTTATTCCTCCAATGAATTAATATATTTCAAGTATATTCATTAGTTTAGACGTTTCAACTCTGATTATCAAATATACAGTTTTGGTTTTGAAGTTTGATATCTATTTGTTTTTTTTACAGGCGTATGAGCTTCTGTTTCAATTTGATACAAGTCATCTTTTGATTCGTTAACAACAACTTTTTCTTGTTTTACTTCATCTTCAAGCTCTTCTACACTTTCATTTATCTTTGAATCGTCCTCCGTAGTTGTTCCATCTATTTCATCTGACTCTTGAAATGCTTTTAGTAATGTTAGCATTGCAGGTAGGTTTTTCACCATTGGTGCGTATTGTTGGATCAAAGGAGTAACGGATTGGGACATTTTTAATATCTGTTGAATATTATCTAATGTACCTGAGAGACCGCCACTACTTCCTGTGCTTCCAACCCCTGGATTCCCCACAGATTTATTAGGGAGAAATTTTTGTATCATTCCTTGTATACCCGTTTTTTCTGGTGTTGTTTCTGGAAATGCACCTTGTTGATATGGTCCTCCCCAGTTAAATGGCTGTCTGTTAGCTGGAGGAAATGGTTGATTTGTTGGTGGTCTTCCTTGAAACGGTGAAACCATAATTATCCCTCTCTCTTCTACTGATTTTGCTATGATATTGTACGCGAGGTAAACAAAACTGTGTAGGCAATCGAAACAAAAAAGAGCAGATGATATTCATCTACTCTTCAAATACTTGTTCATAAATCTCGTGAAAAGACAGCGTTTAGTTAATGATATATTTCCTGGGTAAGCGCAAAAAAATCCATGATCTTACAATGACTTGATCTTAATTTGTCGTTAGTTGACACTATAAAGCGAAAGTAGTTGGTAAGTACATATTGTTTGGTTGTCTTTCCATGTTAATTCAACAATTTCGCCAAATCCAATTTGATCAGATTCTTGATGACGCCTAATTTCAATCCGTTCGTGCATGGGAAATAACTTGTAGCCTTCTAATTTAACATAAAAGTGATTATCTTGATCCACAACACGTTTTTCAGTTCCCTCTGTTACAAGCTTCCATTCTATAGTAAGCGGCATTGTCATGTTTACCCCTCCGATTCGATTTTCTTTTATTATACAGTAAAAATTTTAATTTTAAAAAGTGAATCTTGCAAATGATCCTTGAGGTGTTGGTTTAATTTGTAATTTAGCATATATTTCTTCTTTTAATTGTGGTACATGTGAAATGATACCTAAAATACGGTTGGATTGTTGTAATCCTTTCAAGCAATCAATAGCCTGTTCTAATGAAAGTTCATCTAACGTGCCAAATCCTTCATCAATGAAAAGTGTTTCCAGTTGAACTCCCCCAGCATGTGCTTGTACAACATCAGCCATACCTAAGGCTAAACTAAGCGCCGCTTTGAACCCTTCTCCTCCTGAAAGTGTTTTAACGGAGCGCTGTTGACCAGTATGCTGATCCATAACCTCTAAGTCTAATCCGCTTTGTGCACCTCGCTTAGCAACTTGATTGCTACGAATTAATTGATATCGATGCTCTGTTAATTGATCCATACGAATATTTGCTTGTAGGAGAATCTCTTCTAAGAAAGAGGAAAGTACGTACCGTTCAAACGACAGTTTTAAATGGTTGTCTCCACGAGCTAGATCTGCAAGTTCTGCAATATCATAATATTCTTTATCGTGTTTTTCTTGTTCCTCTGCAAGCTCTTTAATGTTGGATTGAAACTGTTTATGTTGCTTTATCTGTAAACTTATAGCATGCAATGATTGGTTTGTACTATCTAATTGATTTGAATAAAAATTAATCGATTCCTGTAATAGATCAAGGTCTGGTTTGACTTGACCTTCTAATTGCTCTGACAATGTCTGTAAACGTTCTGTTACGCTTTGTACTGATTGATTGTATTGCTCAATCTCATGTTTCATTATTTCTAATTGTTTCTCAGATATTTTCGCCTCTTGAAAAGTTGCTATAGTTGTAAATCCTGCTTCTTTTACTTTTTGATTAAATAGACTTTCTTGTTGCTTCTTTTTTTCAGCTAAATCTGTTACAAATTTTTCTAGGGATGTAAATGTCGTTTTCGATTCCTGTAGTTTTTGTTTACTTTCTTCCCATGCTTCTTGTTGCTCCTGCCACATATGAAACCAGTTATCTAGTGCTTGTTCAGTTTTTTGGATATGTTCTTGCCATTTTTCAACCGTCATAGGTTGTTCTGGTATATCAGCACGCAATTGAACCAATTGTGCTTCTAGGGTAACTTGTTCATTTTTAAGCTTATCTAGCCCTGTTTTTTGTATTTCATATTGTTCTGTTAATTTAGTTGTTTCATTTGTTAGCTTTTGTTTTTCTGCTTCAGCTTTTTCTATTTTATTATATTGTTCCTTTATTTCATTAAATACCTTTTGTTTTAGATTTTTTTCTTCTTTACATCTATACGTTAATTTTTCTATATTAGTTCGATCTAACGTTTCGATCGTTTGATATTCTTTTGCCATATTCTCAACTACATCACGTTTTGCTTCACCTTTTGATTTTGCCTCTATATATTTATCTTGCCATTTGGTAATAGCCGCTTCTAACTCTTGTAGTTCTGTTTTCTCCTGTTTATAAGCCTTTTCAGAAATTGCAGTAGTTTCAATTTCGGCTTTAGCTGGATGAGTTTCAGAGCCACAAACAGGACATGCTTCCCCGTCATGTAAATGACTAGCTAAAACATAAGCATGATGTGTCTGTTGCTGTTCTTCGATCTTCTGCACTGCATGACGTTTCTCTTTTAATTGTTGATTTACTTGTACATAATGGTCCTTTACTTGTTGATAATCTTTACGTAGTTTCTCTAATTCATGGTATTCATTTATAAGCGTTAAGCTTTTTTTATATCGTTCTTCTGCATAAAGTAGTTCTTTTTCTGTTTCGTAATAAGCTTTTGTTTGTTCTGTTTGCTTACTTAATAAATGCTCTACTGCTTGAAGGTTTGTTTTCTTTTCTTCTAAGTCCTTATTAATAGATTTGACAATACGATCTTTTTCTTGATACTGGTTCTTAGTCTTTTCTAAATTAGTGCTGATTTCTGTATAGTGACGTAATTTTTCTAATTGTTTCTTTTTTTCTACTAGTTGGAGCTTTTCTTCTTGCTTTTCTTTTTCTTTCGCTTGCTGTACTTGATAGTTTTCAGATAGCCGCTTAAATTCCTTTTCTAGTATTGCCACGGTTTGTTTTTGTTCTTCTAGCATGTTGACTTGCTTTTGCCACTCATTGAGTCGATCGTTTGCTTGTTTCTCAAAAGGAAGTAACTGGTTTGCCTTCTCTCCCCACTTGAGAACTGTAACGGTCGATTCGATTTCTATTTTACGGTTATCTAGTTTTTCTTTTTCCTTCAGTAACTGTTCTTGCTCCTTAAATTTATCAGCTAATTGCTTTCCTTTATAAAAAGCTTCTTGGCTAGATTGAAGCTGTTGTTTTTCTTTAGTAACTTTCTTAGTAAGTTCTTTTCTTTTTTCTTGATCATTCTTTAATTTATGATCTAGAGCATCTAGTACGCTGTTAATCGCTGTCGTATCTACTAGAGTTGGATCATCCCAATCAATCTTGCTAATTTCTTGTTTCACTTTCCAATCTGTTTGCTGTAGTTGTTCTTTTATCTTCTTCGTTTGTGTTTTCAAGGCTTCCGTCATATCTTGATAAAAATAGGTTCTGAATATTTTTTGCAATATCTCTTCCCGCTCTTTACTATTTTCAGCTATTAATTTACGGAACTCTCCTTGTGGTATCATAATCATTTTTCTGAATTGATCATAATCGAGACCAAGCATTTGCTCAATTTTTTCATTTACATCTTTAATCTTGGAGTGAATAAGGTGCTTTTCTCCATTATCAACTTGATACAATTCAGCTAAAGCAGGTTCTTCCCGAAACCCTTCTCCTCTTTCTTTTGGTTTCAATTGTCTCGGTTGCCGATAAATTAAATAAGTCGTATCTTTTAATTGAAAGGTGAATGAAACTGCGGTTTTATCATTCTGTTCGGCAAAATGACTTCTGAAAGTATCATGATCTCGTTCACTTCCACTCGCTTTACCATATAAGGCAAAACAAATCGCATCAAAAATCGTTGTTTTACCAGCGCCAGTTGGTCCTGTTACAAGAAAGATAGATTCATCCCCCAACTCCCTGAAGTCAATAACTTGCTCATCTTTATAAGGTCCAAACGCAGATAACATGATAGAGATTGCTCGCATCTTACTTCCTCCTTTCTTGCTCCATTAACTGTTGAATAACCTGGTCAATATGATCTTTTCGTTCTTCTGAGATGGATTCGCCTTTCATTTCCTCATAAAACGTATGAAATAACTGCGCATGAGTCATTTGTTGTTTTTCTCGAATATGATGTAGGTCGTCTAATTGTCGATTAGAGCGTAGTACTTTACGCTCCAAACGTAATGTATTGGGAAAATTCTTACGCAACTTTCCAATCGGATCAAGTATTTGGCCATCATCTAATAAACGAATATGAAGGTAGTCATCTGTTGGAGCTAACTTCTCACCACTAATAAATTCATCGAAATAACCTTCTACAACACGCATGTCCCGTTTGGGTTTAAAGGGTACTCGTGCAATAGTAGCGGTTTTATCTGCTGCTAGCTCAATAATGTTTACGGACTTTGTGTGATTTGCTTCTGAAAACGAATATTTTAAAATAGAGCCGCTATATTGAATTCGGTCGTATGTGACCTTTTGTGGCTGATGTAAATGGCCTAAAGCAACATAGCTGAATTCTTTAAATAGGTGACTATCAATATATGGACTACCACCTATCATCGACAAGCGCTCTTCTGATTCGGATTCCATTCCCCCCGCAAGAAAGGCGTGTCCAATTAAAACATGTCTTTCATCCATGTTTTCCCGCTGCTTTATCTTGGATACTATTGCTTCCATTGCTTGTTGGTGAGACTGAATATTCTCATCTTCAAATACTGCCCTCACATCAGCAGGTTCTATATAAGGAATGAGATGAAAGTGAACTGGTCCAGCTTGATCATAAAAGGTCAGGGATCGCAACTCTTGTGTTAGCTTTGTTTCAATGTGGAGGTTATTTTCACGGAATAAACGACTACCAAACTGCAATCGATCTGGACTATCATGATTTCCAGAAATAATTAATATCGGACTATAAAATTCAGTAATTAATTGCGTTAAGGTCCGATCTAAGAGCTCAACAGCTTCTTTAGGTGGTATAGAGCGGTCGTAAATATCTCCTGCGATAATAATTACATCTGGTTTTTCTTGTCTCACAATATCCACTAATTGAGCTAATACATGTGCTTGATCTTCTGTCATATGAACACTGTTAACTATTTTTCCTAAATGCCAATCTGCAGTATGTAAAATCTTCATTATACCGCTCCTCCTTTTTTTATGTCAGTAGACCCGAAAAGGCTCTAGTCTAACTAGAGCCTACTTTACATCCTCTTGATATTCGTCCCATAGTTGATCAAAGACTTGAACCGCTTCAGTAAAAGGGATATTCCATTCCAAGTAGCGGCTAATCTCATCATAAGAATTACTGTGCTTAGGAAAGTCATGATCATGGAACATCCATTCTGCTAAGCGATTTTCATTCGTTATTTTTTGTGCTCCTCGATAACGCATCATATATTGATAGAATGAGCGCATGTACACTCTCCTTCATTACTTTTTATTTTTTCTGTCATATTGTAAAAAATAATAATCCTGTTGGTTTTTTTCATCTTTAATTCCTTTTGTTTTACTAGTTAAGTTCCAATCATCTAAGTCAAAATCGGGAAAATACGTATCACCAGGAAACGTATCATCGATATACGTCATGTACATTCTGTCCGCATAAGGTAAGGTTTGTTTAAAAATCGTTCCCCCACCGATAACAAAATATTCTTTTTCAGGATTTTCTTTGTTCCATTCTAGAAGTGGGTCAATCGAATGAATGACTTCACACCCATCTGGTTTATAGGAGTGGTCTCTTGTTAGAACCACATTATGCCTTTTTGGTAAGGGTTTATTAAATGATTCAAAGGTTTTTCGTCCCATTATAATCGTGTGATGTAATGTTTTTTCTTTAAAAAATTGCAAATCCCTTGGCAAATCCCAGGGCATCCATTGTTCGTGTCCGATTACTTGATTTTTATCCATTGCAAATACGAATGAAATCATAATTTCCCTCCTTTTCTATTATACAGCTACAGGGGCTTTAATCGCTGGATGAGATTTATAATCAATTATCTCTAAATCTTCCATTTCCACATCAAAAATAGAAGTTAATTCAGGGTTAATTTTTAGTTTTGGAAGTGAATATGGTGTGCGATCCAACTGCGTGTTCACTTGTTGCAGATGATTTGTATAGATATGCGTATCACCTAATGTATGAATGAATTCACCAACTTCTAGATTACATTCAAAAGCTATTAAGTGTGTTAATAATGCATAGCTTGCTATATTGAATGGCACCCCTAGAAACACATCCCCACTGCGTTGATATAACTGACAGGACAATTTACCGTCAGCCACATAAAACTGAAACATTGTGTGGCATGGGGGTAATGCCATGTTACTTGGCACGTCTTCAGGATTCCATGCGGTAACAATATGCCTTCTTGAATCGGGGTTTGTTTTGATCGCCTCTATAACTTGTGTTAATTGGTCAATCGTATCTCCTTGCGATGTTTTCCATGCACGCCATTGTTGTCCGTAAACTGAACCTAAATCTCCAAACATTTTAGCAAATTGATCATCTTCTATTATTTTTGCTTTGAAGTTATCCATCTCTTTTTCATATAATGCCTTAAATTCAGGGTCTTGTTGACTTCGATTTCCAAAGTCATGCATATCAGGACCTTTGTATGAATCACTTTCGATCCATTTTTTAAAAGCCCATTCATTCCAAATATTATTATTGTTTTTTAAAAGGTATTGAATATTGGTATCGCCTCTTAAAAACCAAATTAATTCACTAGCAATTAATCGAAAAGGTACACGCTTAGTTGTTAATAACGGAAATCCTTCTTGAAGGGAAAAACGCATTTGGTGACCGAATACAGACAATGTACCTGTATTCGTTCGATCTGATTTTTCGTTCCCTTTTTGTAAAATTGTTTGGCATAAATCTAAGTAAGCTTGTTCGTTATGTGACATATGTATTCCCCTTTTCCTATTGTTCCGGATAATTAGCTATTGTTTAATATTACAAAAATATTTCGTTTGATTCAACAATCATTTATTTGCATGGTCGTACATAGAGTTAATAAGTGAAGATAATTTGATAGGGGGGCGTTTTACATGCTTTCTACTGGCAACATGCAACAGGTCGTAAAACATTCGATGGCATATGGCTATATTATTAGTCAACCATTCTCCTTTTACGTGGATTCCTATCCTATGCTACAAAATGAAGTTTTTCAGAATGCTGAGATGATTGTTGCATACGGCGAACATAATGAAGCTGTTCGAGTTTTACAGGACAAATTAAACTTTTTAAGCTACTATGACAAGGAACTTGATGGTGAATTTGGTATTTTTACCGAATTTGCACTTAAAAAATTTCAAATTGAACACAATCTAAGTATAACAGGAAAAGCAGACGAAGAAACCATTAATACCTTAGTAAATGATGAGCGAAGGAAATATCTAGATCCATTAAAAGATATAGATCGTACCTATTATTTAGGTGAACAAGGTGAAGGTATAAAAGTTATCCAAAAAGCACTGTATTATTTTGGTTATTATAAAGGTGAGATTGATGGAATATTTGGTCCAAATACGAATAAAGCATTAATGTATTACCAGCAAGATAATGGCTTAGAAGTAAAGCAAGAGATTAATCAACAGACGGTGCAAACATTACAAACAGAATCAGAAACTGTTGATAACGCAATACAACCAGCGCAAACAGAGGCGGCAAATCAGGAAAAAAAGGATGTTCCAGCTAAAAGTGAAGAAAAGGTTCAAGTACCAACAAAAGATGTAGCACAAACATTCAATACTAGTGAATTGATTAAATCGGCTAAAACACACATAGGAACAAGTTATGTATGGGGTGGTACATCTCCAAGTGGCTTTGATTGCAGTGGTTATATTCAATATGTTTTCAGACAGTTTGACGTATCATTACCACGAACAGTTTCTGATATCTGGAACATGACCAAACAAGTGGATCAACCATCAATAGGTGATTTCGTTTTCTTCGAGACGTACAAAAGAGGACCATCACATATGGGTATTTACCTAGGTAACAAACAATTTATACATGTTGGTGTATCTACTGGAGTAGCAATTTCCAATCTAGATAGCAGTTACTGGAGCCAAAGGTATTTAGGTGCCAAACGAGTTGTTATCCAAAAATGACAGCACGAGCCTATATAGCTCGTGCTGTTTTTTTAATGTCTACTGTTAAAATACCATTCGCACTTAAATGTTTCAAGAAACTGTTCCATATATAAATGTCGGTCTATGGCTATTTTCTTGCCAGTAGCTGTATTGAGTCTATCTTTTAAATGTAAAAGTTTATCAGAAAAATGTTGTATAGTAGAAATTTGTTGCAACTGCTTGTCTTCACTAAATAGTGGCTGATTTTCACTTCCACCATATGCAAAGGCTCGCGCAATTCCTATAGCACCTATAGCATCTAAGCGATCCGCATCTTGTACAACCGCCCCTATATCTGTAGTAGGAGACTTTCCTTTTCGAAACGACACTGTGTCAATTGCTTCAACAATCAATTTAATTTGTTCTTTATGTATTAAACATTTAGTGCTTAAGAAATCACTTAGATCGGCAATAGCTAATTTTGGATTTGTAGTTAATTTGTCATCGCCAATATCATGTACCCAACCTGCAATTTCACATAGAAATGGATCAATTTGTTCTTGTATCGCTAAATAATTGGCCATCTTAGCAACACGTCGCATGTGATAATAATCATGCCCCGTTGTATCAGTGTTAAATCTCTGATAAATATAATTTTCAATTAAAGCTAATATTTGATTATTTTTCATAAGTACTCCTTATTCTTTTAACTTAACAACAAGCTCTTTTTTGGAAATATTGTTGATGTTAAAGTCATATTTGATAGAAACTCCGTCGTAACTAGTAACGTGAGTTACTATTACTAACGCTACTCAAATGAAATTGGCTCCCTTTCCGCAGGCACGGCTTCAGCTAACTAGGAAGCAAAGAGCGCTTCCTAGTGGATCTTCAGCTCGCGCTGTTCCTGCAGGAGTGTCACCAATTTCATTTGATCCGCTAGATAGTCTGAAAATATATAATATTACAACTAATTTTAGAGTAGAAAAGCTTATTGATTGTTAGTAAATAAATCATAATTAGATATTCTAACTAGCGCAGGAAGAAAATTGATGAGACTCCAGTGGGAACAGCTCAAGTCGAAGATCCACTCGGTAAAGTGTTTTTCTTTACCGAGTTAGCTGAGACTGAGCCCACGGAAAGCGAATCCATTTTCTGACGTAGCGGGTTAAAAGTTTAATGCGCATTTTATTTAAATTGTGCCATAAGCTATACTAAGAAATCTATATTAATGATACCATATTCTATTGGAATTTTGCTCCTAATTCCTTGACTGAATAATGAAAATACGCTATATTAAAAACAAGCAAAGAAGATGTTCGGAATCATGGATGACAGGTAGCTTCGTAGAAGTGGATGCAATGATGATCCTACACTTCTAACAAGCTACCTTTTTCTATTTCGCATCATCTTGTTTGTATTACCACGTTAGACGTGAAAGTTTAGTTTTAGGAGGATTTATACATGGAAAACGGTGTAGTTAAATGGTTTAATGCCGAAAAAGGTTATGGTTTTATTCAGTTGGAAGATGGAAATGATGTTTTCGTACACTTTTCTGCAATCCAAGAAGAAGGTTTCAAGACATTAGAAGAAGGTCAAGAAGTTTCCTTTGAAATTGTCGAAGGTGAACGAGGGCCACAAGCTGCAAATGTTGTAAAAAAATAATAAAATTCCTTGACGGTGATCAATACTAATGGTCACCGTCCTTTCATTTTAAGATTAGATTATAGGAATAAGTATCGGAGGGAAAGAAATGTTGGAAGTTTATGTTGATGGTGCTGCTAGCGGTAATCCAGGACCAAGTGGTGCCGGTGTTGTGATTAAAAATAAACAGCAATTTATATCACACCAATTTTACTTAGGTGTTCTATCAAACCATGAAGCGGAAATTTTTGCTGTTATTAAAGCATTGGAAATTTGCAAGAAAGAATTTCCACATGAAATATTATCTATACGATCAGATTCAAAATTAGTTGTTGATATGATTGAGAAAGAACATACCAAAAATAGCGTCTTCCAACCCTTATTAAAACAAATCCTAACTGATATGCAAGCATTTCCACACTGTTTTATAAAATGGATTCCAGATAATCAAAATAAAAATGCTGATAAACTTGCAAGAGAAATAATACTGTTACACAAAGACAAGCTTACATGATCCCTTTTTTTCGAAGTACAGCATACGCTTGTTTCTCTGACACCACTTTTTTCTCTTGTAATAATTCTAACAAGCTAATATAAAAGCTACCATCAAAGGTCCTCTGGATTCTTAGCGTTGTTTTCAACGCAATAATAATCAAATCTTCCTTTGCATCTGTGTATTTTTTTCCAAAATAGATGAATCGAACATCTTCATCACTTAATTTAAATCCTTTTTCCCACAATTCTTCAATGTATTCAGCTAGTGTTGGTTTGTTACGCATTGGATCCCCTCTTTCAATCAAAGCTAACTTATTTCACAATACGAATAGCAATTTTAGAATAGGACAATTAACGTTAGTATAATATAATATGACACGTATTACTAGGGTATTTTATTTAGATAACTTAACGCAATTAACACAATCTTTAAAAAGACCATCACTAATAGAAATAGTGATGGTCTCCTCTTATAGTTGATATATTTTACTGTACTTTTCAGTTAAATAATCTAATAGGTATTGCGCGTTTAGTGATTCATTGGTAACTTCTTTAATAATTTCAAGTGGTTTCTTCATCTTGCCATGTTGGTGTATATGGAGTGTTAACCAATCCTTTATCGAAGAAAAATCACCCGATGCTATAACTTGCTCAATATTTATATCTTCTGCCATACGCTTGTGAAACTGTGCAGCATACATATAACCTAAAGCATAAGATGGGAAATAACCAAAATCCCCTGCAGACCAATGAATGTCTTGTAAAACACCTTCTTGATTAGAAGTAGGTCTAATTCCTAAGTAGTCTTCCATTTTTTGATTCCAAGCTTCTGGTAAGTCTTTCACAGCTAAATCCCCATCAATAAGAGCTTTTTCTAATTCATACCGAATCATAATATGCAGACAGTAAGTTAACTCATCTGCCTCTATTCGAATATAGGAAGGTTTTACTTCATTGATCGCTTCAAAAAAGCTAGAGAAATCTAGTGCTTGGAATGCTGCTGGTGCATAGGATTTGAACAAATCAAAATGTTTTTCCCAAAACGATTCACTTCTCCCGATAAAGTTCTCCCAAAATAATGACTGTGATTCATGGATCCCCATGGAAGTTCCGCTTGCTAGTGGGGTTTGTATAAGAGATTTCCCGATGTTTTGTTCATATAAAGCATGACCGCCTTCGTGAATCGTTCCAAAAATGGCCATACGAAAATCTTGCTCATCATAGCGTGTTGTAACACGCACATCATTTCGATTTATGCCAATGGCAAAGGGATGGATCGATTCATCAAGACGTCCTGAGTCAAAGTCATATCCCATTTTTTCAAGGATATCCAAGCTAAATGCCTTCTGATCTTCTTTAGGAAAATGATGCTTTAATAAATTCTCATCAGGTTGAACGTTCGATTCACGAATCTGTTTCACGAGGTTAGTTAAACCGGACCGAACTTGAGCAAATACTTCATCTAAGACCTTTGTGGTCATACCTGGTTCATATAAATGCAGTAACGCATCGTATTTATTTGTTTCATAACCCCAATATTTTGCGAATTTTTTATTATAGGCTATTAGTTCTTCCAAATATGGTTGTAGAAGACTAAAATCATTCTCTGCTCGTGCTTTTTGCCACACTGATTCTGATTTTGAACGTAAAGTAATAAAAGCTTTATATTCTTCGTCTGGGATTTTACTACTTCTATTGTATTCCTCTTCACAATCCTCTACTGAACGTTGCAATATGGGATCTGATGTTTTACCTTTCAGTTGATCTATCAATGTTTTCATCTGATCGGAAGTTGCTAATTGGTGTATTTTTTGAGATAAAAGACCAATAACTTCCGCTCTTTGTGTGGCACCATGCTCAGGAATTTTTGTGCGAAGGTCCCACTGTACTAATGAAAGTGCTTCTCGATAGGCATCTTGTTCTTTCAACAATTCTTTAAATTGATTTTCTGTTGTTTTCATTGTCTTCCTCCAGTGCTAAATATGTTTACCGAAGTATTGATAATAGTCGACTTTTATAAAGCCATTAAATAATTTTCTTTTCTTTGTAGCTTTCTCACCATATAAAGCTTCAAATTTCTCATCAGACGTTAATACATATGAACTCCAAGATGGATTAGATCGCATTATTTCACCAACCTGTCGATATGCTTCTCTGACTTGATCACGATCACCAATCCGCTCCCCATATGGTGGGTTGGATATTAAATAGCCGTTAGGACGATTAGGTTTAAAGTCTTTTGCTTGCATCTGCTTCCATTTAATTAAATCAGCTAGCCCTGCTTCTGTGGCATTTTGCTTTGCTATTTCAATCATTTTAGGATCAAGATCTGAACCAGTGATATCAAGTGCTTGATCGTAGTTAGCTAAATCTTCCGCTTCTTCAAATGCCTGTTCCCATAATTTTTTGTTAATTAGCATCCAATCTTCTGACGCAAATTCACGATTAAATCCAGGTGCTATATTTTGACCGATTAAAGCAGACTCAATCAAAATGGTTCCAGATCCACAGAATAAATCAACTAAAGGAAAATTTGGTTTCCAATTAGTTAATTGGACTAACGCTGCTGCTAGTGTCTCTTTTAATGGTGCTTCCCCTTGTCCAACACGATACCCTCTCTTATGTAAACCGACTCCAGAAGTATCAATAGTTAATGTTGCAACATCTTTCAACAAAGCGATTTCAATTCGATGGAGGGCACCAGATTCAGGCATTTTAGTTGCTACACCATATTTTTGTTTTAGCTTTTCTGCAACAGCCTTTTTAACTATTGCCTGACAGTCTGAAACACTAAATAATGTTGATTTTACTGACTTTCCTATCACTGGAAAACTGCCATCCTCAGGTATGTATTGTTCCCAATCTAATGCTTTTGTCTTTTCAAATAATTCATCAAATGTTTTAGCTTCAAATTGACCTACAATAACCTTTAATCGATCAGCTGTTCGTAACCATAAATTACAACGGGGAATAGCACTAACATCAGCATCAAACACCACTTTTCCATTCTCTACTTTAACATCTGTGTATCCTAATGCTTTCACTTCATTTGCAACTACTGATTCAAGCCCCATTGCTGCTGTCGCTACAAGTTTAACCGTTTGTTTCATTATATAATTCCCTTCTATATTTCAAAATAAAAACCCTTCCGAACAAAAATGTTTGGAAGGGCATTGTTTTATTATTTGGTAGACCAATGAATGTTTTTATAAGCCATGTTCTGTACTGTAGCACTACAAACGGTGGTCAGCCTCGTGCATAAGCAGTAATCATCTATCTACAAGCTGATTTAGCTTGTCCTTGTTTCGGTTGAATTCCCTACTCCAAGATGCCCCTACCTAAATTTGGGTTGCTCACTCATGGGGTTTACCGCGTTCCACTCAAGCTGTTTCCAACCTGACTACGTCACTGTGGCACTTTCAAGAGTATAACACCTTATCCAAAAGGACTTAGGTGATTCCCCTGCCGTTAACCAAACATGGTTACCTTGATTTATGAATTCATCAAGCATGAACACTACAAGCATCTCAGCCTGTGTGAGCATGGACTTTCCTCTACACATAAAATATATGCAGCGATTACTCAAAACATTCATTATATGTTTAACTATTGTAAGCTTACTTTATTACTACGTCAAGAAATCTATTATAACACATGGTTATACTTTGTGCAGTAGTAATTTATGGAAGCTTGTCCACTAGTTAGTCAACATATTTCTTTCCAAATACAGCCTTCTCTAAATTAGATAAACGTTTCAAAATATCGTAATTCACTTGATGATTAGAAGTTGATGATCTTGGTCTTGTTTGTTCCCCGTGTTTTTTTAATCGGTCATTTTCTTGTTTTAACTTATCAATTTCATTTGTAAAGCGTTCATAATCCTGGATAATTATATCTAGAAATTCATCTACCTCTTCTTGATTATACCCACGCATCGATGTTTTAAAATTCTTATCTAAAATATCTTTTGTTTTTAACTGGTTTAATTCTATTGTCATTATTTTCACCTCATATTTAACAGAGCTCACATCTTATTTTTTCAAACTTATCGCCAAATGTCAATCACTGTTCTGCACTTCTGGATTATTTTCAAGCCATTCTTGTACAGCATCTTCTAAATCAAATGGTGTAATGTAGTAAATAGAATAATCAGAGTGCTTTTTGGCTTCATCCAAAAAGAATTTCACACTCCCTTGATTCTCTTCATCTACGAGCACTAAACAGGCTTGACTTTTTTCTATTAACCATTTGTCTCTTCTTTTGAATTGATATGGACCTTTATAGTCGTCTTCATAAAGTAATTGAAAAAAGTCAGCTTCCAATATAGCTTGTTGATATGCTTCTTGATATACTTCAGGCCATCTTGCATCTTGATTATCAAACGGTGGAATAATACCTAATTTAATATCATATGTTTCTTGAAGCTCACTAATTACCTCACACGTCCATAGTTCTACACCCATTTGACCTGAGAGTAAAACCCACTCCAATCCGTTCTCAATATGAGAAATTAAATTTTTTCTTAACGCGCTTTTTATAAATTTTATTTTAGGGTCATTAGGGTTCATAATATTAATCTCAAAAGGTTTATACCCCGTAACTGTTAAAATTTTATGCATTAAACATCTTTCCTTTTTAGAGAAAAAGCTAGGGTTACTAGCTTTTTCTCAATTCCATTTAGTTGTTTATCTCCAAAATCCTGGTCTTGGTGGTTGATTCATTCCTGGTGTTGGTAACTGTTGTGGTGGCACTTGAAATGACCCGCCATACACATTTACCGTATCCACTTCATTTTTGAATGATGTTGCATGTGGATACACATGAGTATTTTTTACTAGGTGATGGTTCGTAACAGCTGTATGCGATGGATGAATATATTGAACATTACTTTGACTACACGTGTGTACCTCATTACATGTTGGTGGACATACAACTGTTTTTGAGGGTCCAGTAACGCAATTTGAATTCCAAGACGGTCTACGTGGTCTCATAAAATAATCTCCTTTCTAATTCGTTAAAAGTGCAAAACATTCTTTTAAAATAGCAAGTCATGAATGCTTCACTAGTAACCTATGTAAAGAAAGGTAAAATCGCCTGAGTCATTGTCCCATATTTGAAGATTTATCTGGTTCATAGCCGCAGTTTAATTTTATTTTTTTATTATTATTAAAGATCTTCAAGAATTAAATCGAATACATAATGTACCGACCGGTATAATTCCATATACCTTTTCCTTTTGACATCAATGTAGTAACTATGCATTAAAATTAGGTCAAGGTTTTCCTTTGTAGATACCACCTGCTGCGGATGTACATTAACCTCCCTGTTTTTTACATATGATGAAGCAAGTACTTCCCACTCTTCAATTAATTGAAAGACTGGTGTTGTCTTTTCTTTTACATATTCAAAAAATACTTTATCCCTTTTATTTTCTGGTTTTTCTTGTTGTAAATAGTTCGCTTTTAAACCTTCTAATTCTGACCTTAATTGAATAGTGAGTTGCTTTAAATCCATTTGTAAAATCCCTCCCTTGTTACTGTATCATGATCTTTGTGTAAATGGGAGTAGTTTGAACCAATTCTTGTTCCGCTTTTGTTTAGGTATTATCGTAGTCACCGTATGATTATCATTTAGTTGACGTAATTGCTCAAGATCTTTTCTAACTTGATTGATTTCTTTTTGCATATTTTCAATTTCTTTCCTGTGTTCCAATGCCATCGTTAATACGACATCATCTGCTTTAGTTGAAATACGTTGATCCATTAAACGAAATTTTTCCATAAGCTCCATATATGCATGATTGTAAGTGTTTTTTGCTACACCACTAGGTTGTTTTAAACTATTAGCATTCATTTAATAACCTCTCCTCTATTTTCCTTTTGTATGCTTGATTCGATACAAGTCGTTATATACCTGCGCACCTGACAAAACTAGAAAAAAACATACATAAATAGTGAAAAAGATCGTATTTTTTTAGGTCTGTGCTTCAAACTATAAGAAAGGAGGGATATTAAAATGGCTAAAAAAGAACGCGCAACTATTCAGAAGAAAGAAGTAAAAAAAGAAAATCGCAAATCAAATCCTGTTGATAAAAAATTGGATGGACCAAACCGTCCTTCTACTTAACCTTCATTACAAATCAATATAAATTACAAAAAACAGCTGTTGTAAACTTACAACAGCTGTTTTTTGTAAATTTAACAAGAAACAATTATAATATAAAAGAAAGAATACTATATATTTGGTATGATACTGTCAAGCAGGAGGAAACAATTTATGAATTACCCTAACGGAAAGAAACCTTCTTCTCTTTCTAATCGTACTAGTAATAAAAGTAAGACAACCTTTAGTAATCGAGGTATGTCATTAGAAGAAGATATTAATGATACGAATGCTTATTATCGTACCACTAATCAAGCTATTATTCATAAAAAACCAACACCAGTACAGATTGTTAAAGTGGATTATCCAAGAAGAAGTGCTGCAGTAATCAAAGAGGGATATTTTAAACAAGCATCCACCACTGATTACAATGGTGTTTATCGTGGAAAATATATTGATTTTGAAGCAAAAGAAACAAAAAACAAAACATCCTTTCCACTTAGTAATATTCATGATCACCAAATTAAACACATGGAATCTGTTGTTAATCATGGTGGAATATGTTTTATATTAATAAGGTTTGCAGTTTATGATCAGACTTTTTTTCTCCCAGCAATGAAACTTTTAACTTTATGGAACAGTCAGTTTAAGGGTGGAAGAAAATCTATTCCTTATCAGAAAATTAAAGAAGCAGGTTCACTCATCCCATTCAAGTTTCCGAAAAGGGTCGATTATTTAACTATTATTGATGAGCTCTATTTTTAGAACGGAGGAAAAAACATGGCAAATGAAAGCCAATCTAGATCAGCTAGAAGAAAACAACAAAAACAGTCAAAAAAGAAAACAAAAACGTTGATGAAAAAAATAGTATTAGTAATTGGTATTATATTTTTAGTATTAGGTATTGGTGTAGGTGGAACGTTCGCCTATTATGTTTCTACTGCACCTGATTTAGATAGTTCCTTACTGTCAGATCCAGTCTCAACAAAGGTTTATGATATGAATGAAGAGGTATATGCGGATCTGGGTACAGAGAAGAGAACAAAGATTAGTTACAATGAAATACCTGATGTTCTAGAAGACGCAGTCCTTGCTACAGAGGATGTACGGTTTAAAGAGCATATCGGTATTGATTTCAGACGTATCGGAGCTGCAGTATTGGCTAACGTAACTGATGGCTTTGGTGCTGAGGGTGCTAGTACGATTACACAACAAGTGGTAAAGGATTCATTTCTTTCTACAGATAAAACGATTAAACGTAAAGTTCAAGAACAATGGCTAGCAATTCAGTTAGATCGAGAGTACTCGAAAGAACAAATTTTAGAAATGTACCTCAATAAAATTTATTATGGTTCAGGTGCTTACGGTGTTGCTAAAGCTGCCAATACGTATTTTGGTAAAACTGATTTGGACGAACTAACACTTCCGGAAGCGGCTTTATTAGCTGGTTTACCACAGCGTCCTTCGGCATATGACCCTACAGTCAATCCAGAATTGGCTCAGGAGCGTATGAACACTGTTTTAAGTTTAATGGTACGTCATGATAAAATTTCTCAGGCAGAAGCTGATGAAGCGAGAAAAGTTGATGTAACCTCGATGCTCAATATTTCTGAAACACAACAAACGCAATATCAAGCATTTATTCAGAAGGTTGCAGAAGAAGTCGAAGCAAAAACAGGCGCTAATATCTATACGGATGGTTTAGAAGTGTATACAACACTTGATCCAAAAGCACAGGAAGAAGTTGAATTCGTTTTATCTAATTCAGAGGAAAACCCAATACAATTTCCTGATGATGATTTACAATCTGGTATTGCAGTAGTGGATACAACATCGGGTGCTATTCGTGCAATTGGTGGTGGTAGAAATCGTGATAACAACAATGGTTGGAATTATGCATTTCAAGGAGAAGGTAGACAGGCTGGCTCAGCTATTAAACCAGTTCTTGATTATGGACCTGCGATTGAATACTTAAATTGGTCTACCTATCATCAAATCAATGATGACGCACCATACGAAATTGCAGGAACAGATAAAGAGATCCGAAATTGGAATAGACAATACCAAGGTTGGATGAGTATCCGATATGCACTCCAATGGTCATTAAATGTTCCTGCAGTTAAAACACTAGATGAAGTTGGCATAAATCAAGCACAGGAATTTGCTGAAGGTCTTGGAATTGAATTAGATAATGGCATGACCATTGGGGATGCAATCGGCGGAGCTGGAAATGGTGTTACCCCTCTACAAATGGCAGGGGCTTACAGCGCATTTGGAAATGAAGGGATCTATAATGAGCCATATGCAGTAACTAAAGTTATCTATGATGATGGCAGTTTAGATGATCTAAAGTCAGAACCCGTTGCAGCAATGTCTAATGCAACAGCATATATGATAACAGATATGTTAAAAACAGTTGTTCGTAGTGGTACTGGAACAAAAGCAAATGTTTCTGGGCTACCAATGGCAGGTAAAACAGGTACTACCAACAACAATATAGATGTTTGGTTTGCTGGTTATACAACAAATTACTCTCTTGCAGTTTGGTCCGGATATCCTGAAAACAATACAACTCCTGTTTCTAACACCAAAATTTCTCAACAATTATTCAATCGAATAATGACAACTTTATCAGAAGGTGTTGAGACATCAGATTTCACAATGCCTAGTTCTGTTGAAAGAGTCAGTGTTGAAAAAGGTACCAATCCTGCAAAACTGCCGAGTGAGTATACGCCTGAATCTGAAATTGTAACAGAATTGTTTAAGTCAGGTCATGTACCTAAGGAGACTTCTGAAAGATACGAACAGCTAGATCCTGTAACTGAACTAAGTGCAAGTTATAATGCAGAAGATAATATTATAGATGTCACTTGGGATTACGAAAGTGATGCAGATGTTACATTCGAAGTAAATATAGGTACAAATAGTACAACAACTGAAAACACAGAGTTAGAAATAAGTAATGTTGAAAGAGGCACAACTTATACAATCGAAGTTACCGCTATTAGTATAGATAATGAAGATAATATAAGTGAAGCTCAATCAGTAGAAATCGAAATACCAGAAGAAGAAACTGAACCACTTGTTCCAGTATCAGCTTTACGTGCAACATATATCGAAGAAAACAATAGCATTAATGTATCATGGGATTATACAAATACTGATGATGTCTCATTTGAAGTTAATACAGGCGTTAATAGTATAACAACCAATAATACTGAAGTAATATTAAGTAATGTAGAACGAGGTAGAACATATACCATTGAAGTTGTCGCATTAAGTGATAATGAAGAAAGTTTCAGTGATGCTAAAATTGTACAAGTTGAAGTACCACAACAAGAGTCTCAACAACCTGATGACGAGAACGAAAATGATGAGGATGTAATAGATGATATTATTCCTGATACTCCAGAAGATGAATCAGAAGAATAATTGTTACAAAAAAAGCCAGCAGCTGCTGGCTTTTTATTTTTTCTCAAGGATTTCTGCTCTCGCATATATTTTTTCCACTTCTTTATATAATTCATTCAATTGTATAAAACAATGATATTGATGCGGGTATTCTATAACATATTGGATACGTTCTTTAATATTAAGCGGTTTATACTTGAATGTTTGAATATTATCAAGAAAATCCTCCCCTTCAAGCCATTCTTTTTTGTTCAATATAAATAACGTATGAATAAATTGTTTCGTGTATTTTTCCATCGGCACGCGAGCTTCTTGATAGGCTTTTTGATGAAATAATTCAGCAATTATAGCTGATTGTTTTTTCCAGTCTTCTATTAACATTTTTCCATCCGTTTGCATGTTTTCACATTCCCTTTATTTCATTCTTTTCTTTCCCTCTCGGCAGATAGATAGTAACGAGCAACTCTCACAGTTTGGGTTTCTTGCTTTACAGTGATAGCGCCCAAAGAAAATCATCCTATGATGTGTATCACTCCATTCATCTTCAGGTATCTTCTTCATTAATGTATTTTCCACTTCAACAGTAGAATCTTTCCATCTGCAAATAGCTAAACGTTTTGAAACACGCTCAACATGTGTATCTACGGCAATAGCAGGTTGACCAAATGCAACAGAAGCAACAACATTTGCTGTTTTTCTGCCAACACCAGCCAACTTTTCTAACTCTTCTTTAGATTCAGGAACTTTTCCATCATAATTTTCTAGTAACGAGTGACAGAGTTTTTGAATATTCTTAGCCTTATTTCGATATAACCCAATGGAGCGAATATCTTGTTGTAGCTCCTCAAGGGAGACTTTCAAGAAATCTTCAGGAGTTTGGTATTTTTGAAATAATTCTTTTGTTACTTTATTTACTAATGCATCGGTACATTGAGCTGATAAAAGTACTGCAATTACAAGTTCAAAAGGATTTTTATGCACCAGTTCGCATTCTGCATTAGGAAACATCTGTTTCATTACATCTAAACAAAAGCGAATTTCTTTTCTATTTAGCATAAAACCCCACCCCTTCCCTACTTATTCCTCTTCTAACCAATTGTAATACAAGGATACATCACGTTTAGGCTGATCTTGTTTTACTTCTTGATTTGATTGGTGATTATGAAAAGACTTACTATGTGTTCGTGCTTGTTCCACTGAGCGAATCCCCTTCTTTTTCCACTCACGTAAAATTCGATCAATATATTTAAAGTTTAGCTTACTCATTAGTACAGCTTCACGTAAGGCTGCTTTAATAAGCGCAGGTTTTTGTTCTTCTTCATCGATCCATATATTAATTGTTTCTATTTCAAACGGTGACAATGGTCGTCCAAATTCTTGTTCAAATAAAATAAAAATATTCATTGCTTGTTCGCTATCAGGATTCTCTTGTTTAGGTTTTTGTGGCTTATAAAGCAAGTTCCATAACGGTTCAAGTGAATAGTGTTCATCAACCATTGCTTGTTCTGCTTGATCTTGCTCGATTGATAACATATTTTTTTGCATTAATCGTCGCAGAATCATTGCACATTCCTGCTGATCAAAAGATACATAAGATGCAATCTCGTCAGGAGTTGGAAGGTATATTCCAATAAGACTGAAGCGGTGGAGTTGTAATATAACGACTACTTCTTTTTCTGTTAAGTCATGTGTATGGTATTCAGTTAGCAGCTTAGTAGGAATCGTTAATTGATCCTTTAAAAAAGCTTGATACGGATGATTTTCTGTCATTAATTTCACCTCAACAATTTCTTTCTCAGATAGCCAAGAAAGACTGGCTTATTTGTAAGAACTTATCTTTTTTACTTATAAATATTGACAAAACCCCTGACAATTTCCTTCGTCAAGGGGTTTTGTACTATACATATCAATTAAATCATGGATATAAACGATTAAGCAGACGCGGGAATGGAATTGTCTCTCTTACATGCTCTACTCCGGATAGCCATGCCACAGTTCTTTCTAATCCTAAGCCAAAGCCAGAATGTGGTACACTTCCATATTGACGTAATTCTAAATACCATTTATAAGCGTCGCTAGTTAATTGGTGCTCCTCGTAACGTTTTTTCATTAATTCTAAATCATCGATTCGTTGTGAACCACCGATCACCTCTCCATACCCTTCTGGAGCAATTAAATCCGCACACAAAACAACTTCAGGACGGTCAGGGTCAGGTTTCATGTAAAATGCCTTAATATCAGCAGGGTAATGTGTGATGAATACAGGTTGATCAAAACTTTCTGCAATTGCAGTTTCATGTGGTGAACCAAAATCTTCACCCCACTCAATATCATCAAAGCCTTTTTCCTTCAGCAAATCAATCGCCTTATCATATGTAATGCGTGGAAATGGCGCTTTGATTTTTTCAAGTTTTGTTACATCTCGTTCTAATGTTTTTAATTCTAATTGACAATTAGTTAATACGGATTGGGCAAGGTAACTTACATAATTTTCTTGAACTTGTAAACTTTCTTCATGGTCCATAAAAGCCATTTCAGGTTCTATCATCCAAAACTCAATTAAATGCCTTCTAGTTTTTGACTTTTCTGCACGAAATGTTGGTCCAAATGAGAAAACTTTTCCAAAAGCCATCGCCGCGGCTTCCATGTATAATTGACCACTTTGAGAGAGGTAAGCTTCTTCTTCAAAGTATTGCGTATGAAACAATTCTGTTGTGCCTTCTGCAGCAGAACCAGTTAATATTGGTGGGTCAACTTTGATATATCCATTTTCACTGAAAAACTGATAAGTCGCACGGATAATTTCGTTTCGAATTTTTATAATAGCATGTTGTTTTTTAGAGCGTAACCAAAGATGACGATTATCCATTAAAAATTCTGTTCCGTGTTCTTTTGGTGTGATAGGAAAGTCTACAGCTTGATGAATTACTTCAATTTCTTTTACTTGTAATTCATAACCAAATGGTGAACGTGTATCTTCCACTACCGTACCTGTTACAAATAAAGATGTTTCCTGTGTGATACTCTTAGCTAAGTTAAATGTTTCCTCAGCCACTTCTGCTTTAACAACTACACCTTGGATAAAACCTGTTCCATCTCTTAATTGTAGAAATGCAATTTTACCACTAGAGCGTTTATTTGCCAGCCATGCTCCAATAGTAACCTCTTGTCCTAAATGTTTTGCTACTTGATCAATCGTTGTTTTCATAATTAATTCCTCCAAAACTAGCGCTTATAATTGATGCTTCATTACAAATCTTTTTATTCGATTAATTGCTTCTTCTAACTGATCCAATGAAATAACATAAGAAAGCCGTACATTATCAGGTGCTCCAAAACCTGAACCAGGTACTAATGCTACTTTTTCTTCCTCTAAGAGAGCTTCTACCCAATCATTGACTGAATTAAAACCGTTCATCTTAACTGCTTCTTTAACGTTTGGAAATAAGTAAAAAGCCCCTTTAGGTTTTACACAGGTGACACCTGGTATTTCACAAAGCCATTCATAGGTTTTCGTTAGTCTATCTTGAAATGCATCACGCATCTTCTCAACTTGCTCATCTCCCTTAGAATAAGCTGCTAAAGCAGCGTATTGCGCAATGGATGTTGGATTTGATGTTGAGTGTGATGCCAAATTTGTCATTGCTTTAATAATTGTTTCACTTCCAATGGCATATCCAATACGCCATCCAGTCATTGAATGAGATTTTGAGACACCATTTATAATGATTGTTTGTTCCTTTAACTGGTTAGAAATTTCAGCTATGGAAACATGAGGATCATCTGTGTAAATTAATTTTTCGTAAATTTCATCTGATATAATCAAGATATTATGTTTTAAGCAAACTTCACCTAGTGCTTTTAGCTCCTCTTTGGAATACATTATTCCAGTTGGGTTACTTGGTGAATTGATAATAACAGCTTTTGTTTTAGCTGATATAGTATTTTCTAATTGAGCAGGTGTTAATTTAAATTGATTCTTTTCTTCTGCTTCAACAAAAATAGGGTTACCCTGTGCAAGCTTAATTTGTTCAGGATAACTTACCCAATATGGAGTAGGTACAATAACTTCATCAGCTGGGTTTAATAACACTTGGAATAATGTATAAAGTGCGTGTTTTGCTCCTGTTGTTACAATCACTTGGTTACGGTTATAGGCTAGTCCTTGATCCTGCTTCATTTTATTAATTATTGCATCTTTTAAATCTACAATACCTCCTGCAGGTGTGTACTTTGTTAAACCTTCTTGCATAGCACTTGTAGCAGCATCTAAAATATAAGATGGTGTATTAAAGTCAGGTTCACCAGCTCCTAATCCAATAACATTATGACCAGCATCTTTTAATGCTTTTGCTTTAGCTGTTATTGCTAATGTTGAGGATGGTGTTAATGTTTTTACTCTGTTTGATAATTCCATCTGATCACCTTTCTTTAGTAGCTTTAAACGAGCTTTATTTATAATTATACGAAGAGAATGATACGCGACTATCTATAGTACCATCTTTTAATCGAAAGTACGTATAAGTTAGACGATCGTTCTCGTCAATATAGGTTAATTCTAATAAAGGTATATTACCTCTAATTCCATATTGTGATTCTAATAACTCACATGATTGGCATGTATTAAGCCATTGCTTCTCTAATGATTCTAAAGACATATATTGATCGGTTTGAAATATTTGTACTTCATCTTCATTGGATTTATTTACATAAGCAAGTAGTTCTTCTCCATCAACATTTTGACCGTTTATTACGTGATAATAAGACTCACCATGATATCTAGTAATTGCATTAACTTTAGTTATTTCTGTTTCATTTAAAATTTGTTGTTCAGAAGTAGCAAAGGTCTCTGTTCTATTTTTTTCAATTGTTTGATATATGTAAATCGAATAACCAATACCACTAAACACAAGTAAAATAACGCCAATTAAAACCCATTTTAACCAATTAGGTACGGTAAATTGTAAAGACTGCTGTTTCATTGTCATCCTCATCCAATGCTAATCCAAACATTAAATCATCTTCTTTCAGGGTTCGATTTAAACTGTCAACTATTTTGTATAAATCGTTTGTATGTTGAATTTTCACGGTAGAAAGTGTTTGTATTTTATCCTTCATTCAATTACTCCTAATTTTAGTATTTTGTAGATGTGTTATTTGCATAAATTTGTAACACATAGTTTTCTTATACTCATTGTATACTAAGTATAAGTTGAAAAGAAATATGTCTATATTATAACAGGTTTTGTGACAAAATTTGAGGACAATTTTCAACTAAATTTTTTCTAACCCATTTTTAGCTGTGTATAGTATATTATACACAGCTTTTTTAATATTTACGATATAGTTAAATCAGAGCTAAGTGACGTAGAAAGACCAAGTCTGAATATTTACAAAAAGAACCCTTATGAAATAACTTCATAATCATTTAGTGTTAAACGAATAATTGTTGTGCCTACTTGCTCTAATTGATAAACATCAATCCAAGATTCCTTCAACCTCTCCAATAATGCTTTATTAGGTTTTCCACTTTTTTGATGAAATACTATGCTAATATGAGGATCCATTGTCTCCAACAATGTAGTGCTAGGAGATTGGCCTTGTCCGTAATCAGCAATTTTTATGATTTCTGCTTTTACACGTTTATCTTCAATTAATTGATCATGTTCTAATTCGCTAATACTCATATATAGAATCTTATTTTTTCCATATTCAATCGTAAAGGACATCTCTCCTAATGCGTTTGTTTGTAATACGTGAATTTTTAATTCTTTAGTAAGTTGTGTGTGATCATCAGTATACCATGTGGTTTGACTTATGTTTCTATCTACATGTTCGATGAAATTTCTTTTAGCATCTCCAACATAAATATTCTTCACGTGATATTGGTCGAGTACTTGTTTAATGTTACCGCAATAATCACTTGTTTGTTTAGTTAAGATTAAGCCATCTAATTGGTGAACATTTAGCTGATTTAATTGTTTCCAAAGATCTGATCTACTTTTTTTAGACCCCGTGTTAATTAAAAAGTTTTCCTCTTTAGGTGTTTGTATTAGTGTCGCTTCGCCATCTGGCAAATTTAAAAAAGAAATGTACAATTCATTTTCATTAAGTTTTGGTAAAGCAGCCTCTGAATTACCGATCTCAGGAAAATGCAGGAGTATAACTAAAATAATACACCCATGAATAAACACATGTACAAATCGTTGCATGTTATCGCCTACTTTAAATTAGAGTAAGTTTAGGATACGTCAATTAGCTCTATATCATAACCAATCTTCAGCGATTTCCATTAATTCTTTTGTTGAATTGTAATGTATTGGTATGTTCGGTATTGAATCAATAAAGTAATTTCCATATTTGGCTTTCATTAAACGATCATCACATATAAACACAATCCCTCTATCTGTACTTGATCGAATTAACCGACCAAAACCTTGTTTAAAACGAATGACTGCATTTGGTAGTGCCAACGTCATAAATGGATTCTTACCTGTTTTCTTTAAATAGTTTGCTTTCGCATCATAAACAGGATGATTTGGTGGCTCAAATGGTAAACGAACGATGACTACACAAGAAAGATCACTACCTGGTATATCAATTCCTTCCCAAAAAGAACTTGTTCCCAATAATATTGCTTGGTCAAATGTCTGAAAGTTCTTCTTCAACCTGGCTCGACTCCCGCTTGAAACACCTTGCGCAATTAATATATATGATTCTTCCATCATATCACGTAACAAAGCATACGCTTTTTTCAGCATGTCATACGATGTAAATAACACAAGCATTCTTCCATCTGTAATTTGGGCAAGAGAAACAATCGCTTCACATGTAGCTTCAATAAATGATTCCATTTTTCCATATTTGGCATGCGGGAAATCATTTGGAACCATTAGTTGAACTTGATCTTGGTATGTATAAGGTGAAATAATTTTTTTCTCAATTGCTTCTCCTTCCTTTATACCAATTCTTTCCTTGAATATAGAGAAAGATTCTTTAATTGTTAGTGTTGCACTTGTCATAATCACACTATCTTTGTGAATTAAGAATTTATGATGTAATAGTTGTGCAATATCAATCGGTTCTTGAAATAAATATACCGCATTTCGAGCGCCGAACGCATCTATTTCAATCCACTTGACTTCATCCTCAGCTAAATTTTTAATGAAGTAATTTTCCAATCCATCTAAAACACGTTGAAGGCGCTCCATGTTCCATTTAACTTCTTCCCAATAATCAGAAGCTAGTCGCTTTTGATCAATTATTTTTAAAATGCGAGATAAGATATGTATTAAATCACGTAATTGAAATGAAATACGATTAACCATTTCAATTATTACTTCCCAACCTTGGTCAAGACCTTCACTTTGAATACGATATTGAAAACGTCCAATATCATTAATTGCAATATGTGTTGACTGTTTTTTTTCTACATAATGAAAAATATAACGAAATAATCCATCCGTCTCCTCTTTTGCTTCTTGCCACCATTTATCCCATTCATATTCATCACAAATTATAGAAATATCTGGATCATATTCTGCCAATTTTTTGATCCAACTATTGTTTTCTAAACACCCAATTGACTGAAGAAGTTTTTGAATAGAAAGGTAATCTAAACTTAAACCAAAATGCTTTGAAGCTGTTGTTTCCAGATGGTGCGCTTCATCAATAATTATTTTTTTAAAAGAAGGTAGTAGTGGTGTTTCACTTGTCATATTTGCACATAATAAAGCATGATTTGTAATAACAAGATCTGCTCTTTGGGCATTTGCTTTTGCTCTATAGTAAAATGATCGTGTAAACCATGGGGAATTAGGATCTAGTCCTCCCTCTGCTTCAGTAGAAATTAAACGAAAAAATCTTTCCCCGCTAGATGGTAACTGTATTTCGTCAATATCACCAGAGGATGTTTCTGTTAACCATATTAAAATAATTGCTTTTGTTAAAATAATATCATAATTGTCGAAGTCTAAAGAACGTAGTGTTTGCTCGAACTTTGCTAAACTTAAGTAATGTTGCTTACCTTTCATAATTGCAGTTTGAAAGGTAAAAGGTAAAATTTTCTTTAATAATGGTATCTCTTTTTCAACTAATTGTGATTGAAGTTGTGTTAAATGGGTACTGACTACTACACGTTCATCATAATTAATCGCCTGAAATAGAGCTGTAACTAAATATGCTAAGGACTTTCCTGTTCCAGTTTCAGCTTCAATGATTGCATGGCGTTTAGACTGAAAGGCATCAAAGATATGTTCTGACATCTCTCTTTGTCCACTTCTAAGTTCAAAAGCAGGCATTACGTACGCCAATTCACCTTCATTCTGATAAAAGTTGTCCATAATCTCTCCAAATGAAACTGCTTTATTACTTAGTGCCTTAGGTTTAAGGTGTTGCTTTTTTAACGCGATTCCTCGAAATATTTCTAAGTCATCACGATGATTAGTTGAAAAGGCTAATGAATCAGCTCTGTTTTGTAATATAACACCTAAATCACTTTTCAATTTAGGTTCTAACTGCTCTAATTGTTTAATTGTTTCATATGGTAAAGAATCAATTATTTTCAATAAATGACTCATTAGATAAGTCGTTACATAAGCATCTGATAAAGCACGATGTGGGTCATCATGTTGTAATTTTAACCAACTGGCTAACTGTCCTAATTTAAAACCAGGTGCTTGAGGTAACATAATTCTAGAAAGTTCTACCGTGTCAATAACTGGCTGCATTATTACAGGTAAACCTACCCTTTTAAATTCTTCGTTCAAAAATCCCATATCAAATGGGACATTATGTGCAACAAAATATGCGTTATCAAACAAACCTCTTATTTCGGCTGCAATTTCATCAAAAGTAGGTTGATCAGAGACTGCCTCATCTGTAATTCCTGTTAAATTTGTGATAAAACGTGGAATGTTTATTTCAGGGTTTACTAATGTCGCATATTTTTCTATAATCTTTCCTTCTGACCACACAACAATACCAACCTCTATTATACGATCTCCTTTTGCTGGAGTATGTCCTGTTGTCTCTAAATCAATAACTGCATATTTGTTCATTTCCTATAACCTCAAATCTAAACATTAAAAAAATTTCGAATTGTAACGATATAATGAAAACTCTTATCAAACAAAACGTTGATAAGAGTTTACTAATTAAAGTGAAGTTAGAGGTGGTTCTTGATCAATTACCTCAACTACTTCATTTTCATCATTCATAAGTGCAACTTTAGGTTTAAATGTAGTTAATTCATCATCAGAAAGTAGTGCATAGGATACAACAATAATAATGTCGTTTTTTTGTACAAGTCTTGCTGCGGCACCATTTAAACACATCACTCTGCTTCCTCTTTCTCCAGGAATGACGTAAGTTTCTAATCGTGCTCCATTATTGTTATTAACAATTTGTACTTTTTCGTGTGGTAATATACCAACACTATCTATTATATCTTGATCAATCGTAATACTTCCGACATAATCTAAGTTTGCTTCCGTTACGCGAGCACGATGAATTTTTGCTTTCATCATTGTTCGGTACATCGTTATTCCCCCTAGGTTAATACACTGGATCAACTTCCATCATTTTATATAATAAGATTATCGATCAGTCGTGCCTGATCGAATTGTACAGCAACTGCAACAATAATCTGTTGGTCTATTACAGTTAATGGTTGTAATGATGGAAAACGTAATATCTCTATATAGTCTATTTTACCAGTTGTATGTGTTATTATATAGTTTTTTACTTCATTAACTATAATAGCAGGATTTTTTTCACCGTCAAATATTTTTTGTTGAGCGATTTGTAGCCCCTTGAATAAATGCACTGCTTCGCTTCGTTCTTTTGGACTTAAATAAACATTTCGACTACTTTTAGCAAGTCCATCTTCTTCCCTAACTGTTTCAACCATATGTAATTGAATTGGAAAATTCAACTCTTTTATTAATTGATCAACCACTGCGACCTGTTGTGCATCTTTTTTGCCGAAAAATACATGATCTGGAGAAGTGATATGAAATAACTTTAATAATACTGTAGCAACACCATCAAAGTGTCCAGGACGTGATTTACCACATAGAACATCAACACGATCTAATATCTCAATTTGAATACTTTGTTTAGTTGGATACATTTCATCTACCGTAGGCATAAATAATACATCTACACCATTTTCTGTTGCTATATCAATATCTCGTTGCTCGTCTCTTGGGTATTTTTCAAAGTCTTCGTTTGGTCCAAACTGTAGTGGATTTACAAATATACTAGTGATGAGTACGTCATTTATCTCTCTGGACTTTTTCATTAGTGCTACATGACCTTCGTGTAAGTAACCCATGGTAGGAACGAATCCAATCGTTTTTCCAGTCCTCCTCATGTCAATTGAAAAAGATTGCATTTCTTGGATTGTTTTGATGATACGCATGCCTATTCCTCCACGTCAGCCGACAAATTAGTGTCTGGATCAATTGTGTAACTATGCTTTTCTTCTGGAAAACTAGCGTCTTTAACTTCTTCAACATATTTTTTTATCGCAGAAGTTATTCTTTCATTACTATTATCGTATGTTTTTACGAATTTAGCTAAGCGATCAACACCATATTGTATCAAGTCATGATAAACTAGCACTTGACCATCACATGCTACACCTGCTCCAATACCTATTGTTGGTATATTCAGTTGATCAGTAACCACATTAGCTAACTCTTTTGGGACACATTCTAATACGATTGCAATTGCCCCACTTTTTTCGATCGCTTTTGCATCTTCAATTATCTTCGTTGCACCAGCTTGGTCTTTACCTTGAACACGATAGCCGCCAAGAACGTTTACTGACTGTGGTGTTAAGCCGATATGGGCAACAACTGGAATTCCAGCATTTGTTAAGTGTGTGATTAGATTTCTTATTTCAGGTGATGAACCTTCCACTTTCAATGCTTGTGCTCCTGTTTCTTGATAAATTCGTTTTGCATTTCGTAAAGCATCTTCTAGGGATATGTGATAGGACATAAATGGCATATCAACAACAACAAATGTATCTTGTGCCCCTCGTGTTACAGCTTTACCGTGATGAATCATGTCTTCAATTGTTACTTGGATTGTCGATGAATAGCCTAATACAACCATTCCAAGTGAATCTCCAACTAGAATCATATCTACATTTGCTTGTTCCGATAATTTTGCTGAAGGGTAATCATATGCAGTGATCATCGTTATTTTTTCATTCTCTTGCTTCATTTTTATAAAAGTCTTGTTATTTTTCATAATTATATTATCTCTCCCACTACCAATTAATTTCTGCAGAGTATATAGGTTCAATTTGTTTCATTTTAGTTTCAATTAATAGTGCACCATCAGATTGGATACCTTTAATAATACCTTGTTTCTTTTGGTTAGCATTTGTATAAGTTACTTCTTGATTAATAAGATAACCATATCTTTCCCACTTGTTTTTTACACTTGAAAAACCATTGATGAAATAATCTTGATACGCTTGTTCTAATCTCTGTAATAAAGATTGGATTAATTCAATCTTTGAAAAGGTTTTACCAGCTTCAATTTTAAAAGAAGATGCCAGTTGTTGAATTTCTGATTCAAACATGTCTTGTTGATGGTTAACATTTAAACCTATACCAACTACCATATAATTTATCTGATCCTGCTCACCCTGCATTTCGGTTAATATCCCTGCAACTTTTTTATGATTGATAAGGACATCATTTGGCCATTTTAATGATGGAGTTAGTTCTAATTCTTCTTCTATTAATTCAGCTATAGCAATTGCTACTAGTAATGTAAACTGAGGCGCTTGATTAGGTACTACTTTTGGTCGGAGTACAATACTCAACCAAATGCCTGCATCATTATTAGAGTACCACTTTCGGTTCATTCGACCTCGTCCTGTTTCTTGCTTATCAGCAATCACTACTGTACCATGTGAACAGCCCTCTTGTGCTAATTGGTTTGCTTTTGTTTGGGTTGACGGCAAAGTTGTATAATGCACAATATCTTTACCTAACCACTCCGTCTTTAATCCCCAATGCACCGTATTTTCACTTATTTTAGTTGGTTGAGTTATAATTCGATAACCTTTGTTTGGAACTGCTTCAATAGCATAGCCGTCTTTTTCGAGGTTTTTCATCTGTTTCCAAACAGCTGTTCGAGAAATGTTTAGTTGATCAGATATGAGTTGACCCGATATAAAATCTGTTTCATGAGTTGATAATAGATCAATTAACTTTTCTCTGGTGGATGACACGATAAAATCCACTCCTTTATATCCTGAAAATGATTCTGTAACTCGCCTGTTACAATTGCTTTTTCAATTTGGTTTAAATAGCTTTGAATCCAGGGCCCTTTGTTCCGATTTTGATAGAGATTTATGATATCTTTACCTGTAAAAGCAACGTCGCTTATTGAAGTGATTTTTAACTTTGAAGCAACGTCCTTAATTGTCATTAAGGTAATATCATTTTCTTGATGTAATACATCAATTAATCGAATAAAAGATACATATAAAGATTCCGGTAATTGATAAATAAGCCAATTATTTAATCCATTTTGTTCGTATTGACTGAGCAACTGTACTAATTTATTAGCAGCATTGTATGTGTTATTCGATAGCTTCCATAATCGTATCATTTGTCGTAAGTCTAGCTCTGGTTGTTTTATTTTTAGTAAAGCGAATACTTCATATAGTAATGCTAATGGTTGATTTAATGCCTCCACATGTGTTGTTAATTTAGGTTGCTCTTTAAATACTGGCAATTGTCCCCATAGATTTACATCTCTATAAAAAGGTATCGCTGATGTTACATAAGCCCCAGCAATTGTTTTTTCAAATTCAACAGCTAAGCGTTCTACAGCGAGCTCATTCACAAAATTCACTTGTTTCTTTATTGATTCAAGTGTATGCTGCTCAATAGAAAAACCGAGTTGACTTACAAAGCGCAAAGCACGTAACATCCGTAAAGGATCCTCATAGAATCGATCACTTGCAAGCCCTACTGTACGAATTAATTGTCGCTTAATATCCTGCTCTCCATGAAATGGGTCATGTATATCCCCATGTTTATTCATCGCCATAGCATTAATGGTGAAATCACGCCTGCTAAGGTCATCATCGATTTTACTTACAAAAAAAACTTCATCAGGATGTCTGAAATCAGAATAGTTTCCATCTTTCCGAAAGGTTGTTACTTCATAGGACTGTTTATTGTGTCTGACAATAACAGTACCATGTTCAATTCCAACTGGAATAACTTTTGAAAAGATTGCTTGTACTTCAGTTGGTGTTGCTGAAGTGGCGATATCAATATCTTTAACAGAATTACCTAAGAGATGATCACGAACAGAGCCCCCAACAAAGTAAGCCTGATAACCATGTTGTTCTAAGTTCTCTAAAATTGGTATAGCTTTATGAAATAAGGGATCAAGCACCATCTTTATCCTTCACCTTTTCCGAGAGTACGATCATAAATAGACTCATACTCTGCTACAATTTTTTCAGCTGAAAATGCCTGTCTGACATGTGTTACAGCTGCATCAGAAAATTGTTCCCACTTTCCCTCATTGAGCAACAAATTAGTCATTTTCTCAACGATACTTGCAATATCACCTAGTTCAACTATATAACCATTTTCTCCATCTTTAATAACTTCAGGGATACCTCCAACATTGGTACCAATACAAGGAACACCACAAGCCATCGCCTCTATTAAGACAAGCCCAAAACTTTCTTTTTCAGATAATAATAGCTTGATATCAGCAATTGACAATATATCAGCGATATTGTTTTGTTTTCCTAAGAAAAGCACATAGTCCTCTATACCTAATGATTCTACTAGTTGATGAATTTCAGAATATTCAGGGCCATCCCCAATTAATAACAATTTGGATGGTACGTTTTTTCTGGTTTCATAAAATGCATAAATAATATCTTGTATTCGTTTTACTTTTCGAAAGTTAGAAATATGTATAATGACCTTTTCATTTGGCTTTATTTGATATTGTGCTCGAAGATCTGCAGTATCCCGATAAAAATATTCAGATTCATCGACGAAATTATAGACAACATCAATATTTTTATCTACCGCTAGCATTTCTTGCGTTTGTTTTACCAAACTATGAGATACAGCAGTAACGGCATCTGAATTTTCTATACCATGTGTGATCATTTTCTTTAAACTCTTATCGATACCCAAAACTGTGATGTCAGTACCGTGCAATGTGGTAACAATTTTGACATCACGTTTTGCCATTTGTTTAGCTAATATAGCACATATAGCATGTGGCATTGCATAGTGAACATGCAGAATATCTAGTTGTTCAGTATCAATGACTTCTGCCATTTTATTTGCTAATGCTAAATCATATGGCGGGTATTGAAAAACTGGGTAGTGATTTACTTCCACTTCATGAAAATAGATATTAGCGTAAATGTTATCTAAGCGAAAGGGGACGCTTGAAGTAATGAAATGTATCTCATGTCCCTTTTTTGCTAAAAATTTGCCTAATTCAGTTGCTACCACCCCAGAACCACCTACTGATGGATAGCAAGTAATTCCGATTTTCTTCATACTACACATCCTTAATTATCTTCATTTTTTAGTAGATTTCGCCAATCAAAAAATCCGGCCTCTAGAGCGCGAATCATAACCTCTGCACCAGCTAAATTTGTCACTAACGGAATTTGGTGTACGTCACATAAGCGCATTAATGCACTAATATCTGGTTCATGTGGTTGAGATGTTAGTGGATCCCTAAAAAATATGACCATATCCATTTCATTTGTCGCAATTTTTGCTCCAATTTGCTGGTCACCACCTAGTGGTCCAGATAGAAATCTTGTAATAGGCAAACCTGTGGCTTCATTAATTTTTTTACCAGTTGTACCAGTAGCAAATAGCTCATGTTTCTTAAGTATGGGTGCGTAAGATATACTGAATTGAATAATTGCTTCCTTCTTTTTATCATGTGCTACTAATGCAATTTTCATCTACTAACAACTCCCTATTCCATTTTTTTATTTTCCTTCTTTCAAAAACAATACAACTTCCTTGCCATGCATACGGACTTGATATAAAAAGCGCAATAGATAGTAACGTTAGTTACTATTAACTAACCCGCTCCTCAAATGAAATTGGCTCCCTTTCCGCAGGCACGTCTTCAGCTAACTCGGAAGTAAAAAACACTTCCGAGTAGATCTTCAGACTGTGCTGTTCCTGCTGGAGTGTCACCAATTTCATTTAATCCGCTAGATAGTGTGAAAATAAATAATAGTTTATTACAAGGCAAGACACGTCACTACGTTTTTATGTCTTAAATCTTTATACAATGTAATACGCAAACTAGCGGAGGAAGCAAAGGCTTGACACTCCTACGGGAACAGCGCGAGCCGAAAATCCATTTTTAGAAGTGCACTTTCTTCTAAAAATTAGTTGAGGCCGTGGGGCTGCGATTACTCGCCCCATCATAAAGCCCTGCCCGTGGAAAGGGAAAGCCTTTGGTGACGTAGCGAATTAGTAAGCTTACGTCGCATTCTATGTTAAATTAGTCATAGCAACTATTTTCAAAAAAGTATTCACTTATGAAGATGAATAAATTAACTTAGAAATTCTAGGTTTATTTTACTCTCGTTTTGAGCATGGAATAATACTCTATTCTAATAAGTTTTCTAATCCGTAAACGAGTATGTCTAATTTCATAACATGGTCAATTGATAATTTAATGCCAGACATAAACGATTCACGATGGAAGGAATCATGTTTAATAGTTAGATTTTCACCAGGTCCACCAAAAATAACTTCTTGATGTGCGACTAAGCCTGGTAATCTAACGCTATGGATATGCATACCATCAACATCAGCACCTCTAGCTCCAGGGATCGTCTCTTTTTCATCTGGATGACCTTGCTGTTTTGATTGGCGTTCTTCTTTAATTAACTCTGCTGTTTTGACAGCTGTTCCAGAAGGAGCATCTAATTTTTGATCATGATGTTTTTCTATAATTTCAACGTCTGGAAAGTATTTTGCAGCCCATTTGGAAAACTCCATCATTAGTACTGCTCCAATTGCAAAGTTAGGTGCAATGACTGCTCCAACGCCTCTTTCTTCCGCAAGATCTGTTAACTCTTCCAGTTGTTCACTAGTAAAACCAGTTGTGCCTACAACGGGACGTACACCGTATTCGATAGCAGTTTTGGTATGTAAGTAACCAACCTCTGGTGTTGTTAGATCAATTAATACATCAGCTTGTACATCTTGTAAGCACTGATTAATATCTGTATATATCGTAGCATCAAAGTCTGGTAATCCAGAAATGTCTTTTACTTTTTGACCTGCATTGTCCATATCTAATCCAGCGACTAATTCAAGATCATCATGTTTCTCAATCATTCGAAGTGCTTCACTTCCCATTCTTCCACGAAAACCTGCAACTACTACTTTTACTTTATTCATTATCTTCACTCTCCAAATCTTTTTTTGTCCATCTATCTTTGTCTCTAACTTCAATTTTTGTCATTGCTTTATCAAATGCGTTTCCAACATCGATGTCTAATGAATTAGCAAATGACAGTGTTACGAACAGTAAATCACCAAGTTCATCTTCAATCGTATTTGCATCTTCTGTAGATTTCTTTGGTTTTTCACCGTATTCATGATTAACTTCTCTTGCTAATTCGCCAACTTCTTCTGTAAAACGCGCTAACATACTTAATGGGCTAAAATAACCTTCTTTAAATTGTGATATATATGTATCGACTCGTTGCTGCATTGCTTTTGTGTTGTGTTTGGTTTCGTTTGACATCAACTAAACTCCTTCTTTTAAGTATAACAGTTTTATGTCGATTCTCCTTCCCTAATGTTAGCGAAAACAGACCCATTTGACAAATTTTTTAGTTTACTTTTATAAAAAAAACAAATAGCCTTGTTATCTTGTTTATCCTACTTAGTTTGACTATAATAAATAGGGTGAATTAATAGGAGGTAATATATTTGGCGTTATTTGGTTTGAAATTTAAAAATATCTTTTTTATTTTAATTGGTGCAGCAATCTTTGCATTTGGTATTGTACATTTTAATATGCAAAATAATTTAGGTGAAGGTGGATTTACTGGGATCACATTACTTTTTTATTTTTTATGGGAATGGGACCCTGCTATTTCTAACATTGTATTAAATATCCCGACTTTTATTTTGGGCTGGCGATTCTTGGGGCGTAACACATTTCTATACACCATTATTGGGACTGTTGCAGTATCTGTTTTCTTATATATTTTTCAAATTAGTCCATATCAGCTCCATTTGGAATCAGATATGACTCTTGTTGCATTGTTTGCAGGTGCATCAATTGGAGTGGGCCTTGGAATTATTTTTCGTTACGGCGGAACAACTGGTGGCGTAGATATTATTGCGCGAATTGTACATAAGTATGTTGGATGGAGTATGGGGAAGACAATGTTTCTCTTTGATGGAGTCGTTATTGTCACTTCAATTGTTACTTATTTAGAATTAGTTGAAGGGATGTATACGCTAGTTGCAGTTTATCTTGCCGCACGCGTCATTGACTTTATGCAAGAAGGTGCATATTCTGCAAGAGGGACTACGATTATATCCAATTATAGCCACGAAATATCAGAGAAGATATTAAAAGAGATGGATCGAGGGGTTACAGTCTTACAAGGAAAAGGTCGCTTCTCAGGTGAGAACAAAGAAGTGTTATATTGTGTAGTTGGGCGAAATGAAATTGTTAGATTAAAACATATCATTCAACAAATAGATCCACATGCATTTGTTGCGGTTGCAGCTGTTCATGATGTCTCTGGAGAAGGTTTTACTTTAGATGAAAATAAAAATCCTTACCCTGATTAATCCGGTAAGAAAAAGTGAATTTTGATAAGTGTAATTGTTCATGTCTTATTAAAAAAAGTAGTTCATTTGGGAACATCCCCCCCCCAAAAATGAACTACTTAAAACTTTATACTACATTAATCATCCGCAACAACAAACATTAGAATGAATCGAATTAATTCTGCTACAGCAACCATTGCTGCTGCTACATATGTGAGTGCAGCTGCATTTAATACTTTCTTCGTTTGTTTTTCTTCATTATTTCGAATTACCCCTGAAGATACGAGTTGTGCCATTGCACGATTAGAAGCATCAAATTCTACTGGTAATGTAACCAATTGGAAAAGCACTGCAAATGCCATCAACACAATTCCGGCTAAAATTAAGCTTGAATTCATACCCAATAGTATTCCCGCAAAGATCAGGAAAAATGCGGTTCTATCGCCAAAACTAGCAATCGGAAATAACTTAGTTCTAAATTGTAAAAACGCGTAAGCTTCTGCATCTTGAATTGCATGTCCAACCTCATGTGCTGCGATAGCTGAAGCAGCCATAGAATGTCCATGATAATTGTCGCTTGATAAACGAACAACCTTTTTACGAGGATCGTAGTGATCAGATAGCGTACCTCTTGTTTCTTCTATTGACACATTGTATAAACCATTGTCATCTAAAATTTGTCGTGCTACTTGTGCACCTGTCATATAAGAAGATGTAGCAACCTTCGCATACTTTTTATAAGTGCTTTTTACTTTTGATTGCGCCCATAAAGGAATAATCATTAATAACGCAATATAGATTAGGTAACTACCTAAGCCCATCTTCTTCATTCCTCCATCATATTTTACTTGTTCCGCTTAAGGTCAATTTTAGTCAAAAAAAGTTACTTAGTCAACTAATATGTTGCTTTTGTTTTTTCTTTTTTTCACCTTTGTATTTTTTAAAAGCTACATAAGCTAATGTCACAATTATAATGCCACCCACAATAAAAATCATCCAATAAAATGAAACATAATTTCCTTCAACTGCAGGATTAATCACATCAATTAACTGTGTCTCTCTAAACACAGCCTGTAAATTCTCTTTATCAGTTTCTTCTTCAATATGAAGTATTCGGTTGTATGTAGCTTTCAACTCTTCATATTGATCATCATCTAAAATTATTTGGTAAGTTGGTTGAAGCATTTGCCAATGGGTTTCAATTTTAATAAGCTCATTTTCCGATACATTATTTTTGCTTAATACAGCTAGAACTGAATTTTCCAATGATTCTTTACTATTTAACCAAATTGAATTGTTTTGGTTTTCAAGTGTATTTACTGCAATAACTAATGACATAGCTTTTTGAAGCTTTTGATTCTTAGGTACTTCAGTCTTAGTAACATGATCAATATTCTCAAAAATTAGATCCCTAATCACATTTTGATTTTTCACTTGCTCATTTTTAGCTGAATTCATTAGTGTTTGATGATGCCGCACTAACCATTGTCGAGCTAAATCATATCGACCTTCCGATATGTAACGTTCATATTGGAAAGTAACTGACGAAGCCTCTTTTTCATTGGCATATGTCACTTGACTTGTTTTGGTTAAAAAAGTAAAAAGCAGTAGGAAACATATAATGTAATAAAATTTGTTGTTTTTCGAGTGCCTCATCGAGATCCCCTTCTCTCAATCATTTATTCTATATCTAATGTATGAGAGATAAGACAAGCTTAGACCTGGTGATTATGATAAGTAATGGTTGTTTTATTTCTTATTGTTAAAATATAAGCAATTGCTAGTGATAGGATGCTAAGCCAAAATGTAAAATAACCAATTTCATTCATGTATTGATCTAGACTACTATAACGAGGCATCATTTTGTAAACATAGTCAATAATATCATTATGAACAGTCCAAATGCCTGCTACAACTATATGCTTTATTTTTATTTTATAAAATGGTGCGTATAATAGTCCTTGTATTGCCATAGCGCCATGAGAGGCCATCAACATATAACCTTGCCAAGATAAACTGCCATTAAGAATAAGCATAAGGAGATTCATCACAACAGCCCAAATACCATATTTAAATAACGTTATAAGTGCTAATGCTTCTATGTATGGTAGATGTTTACCAAAAATATAAAAAGTTAAAAATATTGTAAAAAACAAACTGGCTGTAGGACTATCTGGTACAAAAATTAGAAATTTTGCTGGCGTAATTGCTAATTGATCGTCATACCACATGTAACCATAAATTGTACCGAAAAAATTAATAATCCAAAGTAAAATCAAAAAAGTTCTGTCTTGTAATAAATGTTTAACATAGTTCATAATAAATTCCTTTCTACTCGAATAAGAAACCCCAACCGTTAAAGGAAGGGGTTTCTAAAGCGTACGGTTTTTATAACATTAGCATGTAGCAAGCAAAAAAACAAGACAAATTCTACATGTACAAGCTTATCCTTAACACCTTGACTATACTTACCTATGGTGCTGGGTATGTTAGTTCTTTTAATTGTTTAACGTAATCATAAAAAGCTTCTTTATCTCGATTGTCGAGTGCTTGATTTATTTTACTTTCAATAGACTTTTTTTGTGATTGGTAAATAGCATATTCCAGAACTTCTTTAGCTAACTCTTTTTCTTTTTTTGTTATAAAAAAATCTTCAGGTAAATATGGATTATCTTCCAATACCGCAACGTAATTTGAATTTTGATGTACATTTTCAAAGCTTAATTGAATATAAATTGGATCGTCACGATTAAGTCGTATGTCATGAAATGACTTTTCAGCATCTGTTGTTACAATGTGATTTTTGTAAAAACGAAATGGAACATCATTCGAACAATGAGTGGAAATCACAATTCCTCTTGGGCAATACCTTGCCTCACGAATGAAATGAACATGGTTTAATAACGCATCATGGTTTGTTAAATAGTTTAAGATCCAAACACTTTCTCTTCGTTTTAATTGGTAATTCTGCAAAAACCATTGGATAAACGCCTTTTTATCTTGAACAGAAACAGAAGTATTCAAAATTGATCCCTCCTAAAAATTCAATAGGAAAGCAATGCATAAAATGTGGGATTAAGTATATTATTGTGCGGTTTAAAAATCGTTTGCTTGATCTTTAAGCCTTAGAGTATATTCTTCTAACTCCGTATCACTAGGTTCAATAGTTAAGTAATGTTCGAAAAGCGCAATTGCCTCCTTTCTTCTCCCTTCTTCAACTAAAAAGTAACCGTATTCTTTGAGGAAATCTGTATCCTCCCTGAAAGTATTATATGCATCTTGGTAAAATTTTAATGCATCAGAATAGGATTCTTCTTCTTTTAACGCCTTTGCAAGCTCCCACTTATAATAGCCATCTTCTTCACCTTGTTCTATAATATGATGAAGTAAATCAATTATTGCTTCAAAATCTTCATCTTGTTTATAATTTTCCACCAAAAATAATACAGCCTCTTTAAATCCGGGGTCTATACTAACAGCTTCACGAGCATACTGATAGCTGGCTTGTGCCTCCCCAACTTTTCGTGCTAATGAACCTGCAACAAGATATAAATCTTTATTGAAACGGTCAATTTCTATGCCTTTTTGGGCTATTTGATAGGCTTCCTTTAACATTCCCTCTGTTTCGTATACTTCAGCCAAATATAAGTATACAGATTGAAATTCAGGATCTAAATCTATAACTTGCTCCCAAGCTTGTTTTGCAATATCTAATCGATTAGCTCGATAGCCAATGAACCCGTATCGGAACAAAACATCAACATCATCTGTTTCTACCACATGAAAATATTCTAAAGATTTTTCAAACTCTCCAGTTGCAGCATAGCTTTCAGCTAATCGGATTGAAATGTCTACTTCGGCAAATATCTGTTGATTCATATGCACTTTTTCATAATATGGAATTGCTTTTTGATATTCACCGTTTGAGAACGATAACTCACCCAATGCAAAATCGATTAAAACTTCAGATGGATCGATCTGCTTTGCTTCTAACAACTTTTGTTCGGCTACTTCAAACAAACCTTGTGTTTGATAAAGATCAGCTAATTGCAATAATACTTCTAGATATTCCTCATCTTGTGGACCAAATCGATTTAGTAATTCAATTGCCTCTTGATCTTCTTGTAAATCAATATGTATGTCAGCAAGCATCAACTTTAAATCTGTTTCATTTGGATATTGTTGTGTTAGACCCAATAAAATCATTTTTGCATCTTCCAACATTCCCCATTGTTGATATAACTCTGCAATTGTATATTTTTCATCTTCATTTGCTTGCGGTAAATAATTTTCTAACGTAGAAATTGCTTCATCTGTTTTATATTGTTCCATCAATTTGATGGCACGATGTATCTCTTCCATGATTCACGCTCATCCTTTCATACTTTATACCAATGATTAATTGAATAGATTCATCATATCTGAAATTAATCATTTGAGCAATTATTTCATTTTAGAAAGCAAAAAACTGCTATGAATCACGATACATAGCAGTTTCTTCTAGAATTTCAATTTAATATTTTAGATATATCTTCAAAAAAGGTTGGATAAGAAATATTAATACACGACGGATTAGTTAGCGTAACTTTTTCCTTCGTAATTAATGATGCAATGGCGATCATCATGCCAATTCTATGGTCGCCATGTGAATCAACGGTAGCACCAGTTAATTGTGTATTACCTTCAATAATCATTCCATCATCAGTAGCGCAAATCGAAGCTCCTAAAGCTTTTAGTGTATTAACAACAGTAGCAATTCGATCTGTTTCTTTAAAGCGTAATTCTTCGGCGTCACGAATTATAGTTTTACCATTTGCTTGAGTTGCTAATAATGCTACGATAGGAATTTCATCAATCATTCTTGGTATAATGTCTCCACCAATTTCAATTCCCTTTATCGATGATGCACGAACCGTGATTGAACCAATTGTCTCTCCGCCAATATGCCTCTCTTCAATTACTTCGATTTCAACACCCATCTGTTCTAATACGGTAATTATACCAGTTCGTGTATCGTTCAAGCCAACATCACGAATTGTTACATGACTACCTGGAACGATTGCAGCAGCTACTAAAAAGAATGCGGCAGAAGAAATATCACCAGGTACTTGAATGTCTGTGCCTGTTAATTTTTGATTTCCCTCAACTGTTATTTTTGTACCATCAACGGAAATCTTACCACCAAAAGCCTGTAACATATTTTCGGTGTGGTTTCTTGTGGTTGTTTTTTCGATAACTTTAGTAGTACCAGTTGCTAGTAATCCTGCTAACAAAATAGCAGATTTCACTTGTGCGCTTTTTACTACAGGCTCAAATGTAATAGACTGAAGAGCTCCCCCCCGTACAGCCAACGGCAGATATTTTCCTGCTTCTCTACCATCAAGCTTTGCGCCCATACGCTTTAAAGGGATAGCAACTCTGTCCATTGGACGCTTTGTTAAAGATTCATCACCAAACAGTGTGACGTGAAAAGGAAGTCCAGCTAGTACACCAAGTAACAGACGGGCAGTTGTCCCTGAATTCCCCAGATCAATTGGTACCAGTGGTTCTTGTAGTGCATCCATTCCAGCACCTTTTATAATTACATTGTTTTTATTTTTCTCAATTGGTACACCCATCGCTTGAAAAGCATGAATGGTACGCATACAATCTTCCCCGTCCAAAAAGTGCGTAATCTTCGTTACTCCATGAGCAAGTGCGCCAAAAATAATAGCCCGATGTGAAATTGACTTATCTCCAGGTACTATTATTTCTCCCTCCAAAATCGAACTGATTGGGTGTAATACTTTTTGATCCATATGTATCGTGGCCTCCTTATTCCTGAAGCATCGTTTCATAACCATTTTCAATCAATAGGCGATTACTCTCTATTTGATCTTTTTGGGATAATAGGCTTAAACGAAGTACCCCCGTAATTCCTTCTCTCATCTCTAATATTTCAATATTTTTGATGCTAATATCTTTCTGTGCTAACAAGGAAACAACTTTTAATAATGCACCAGTTTGGTCAAATATATCAACATATACATCATAGAAAGAAGGAATAGCTCCCTTTTTCTTGGTGTCTAACCCATCTCTATATTCCCTTGCTTGTTCTAAGTATTGGTACATAGAAATTTTATCATCTGTTTCCAATAATTTCTTCAAATCAGTCATTTCATTAACCCAATCTTCTAATAAATCTTGAATAATTGATTTGTTCTGAAAGAATATATCTTGCCACATTGCTGGATTACTTGAAGCAATTCTTGTTATATCACGAAAGCCTCCAGCAGCTAACGTTGGAATATTTACATGTTTTTTTTGCCATTTTTTTGCTTGATGTACAAGCGATGAAGCTATTAGGTGTGGGAAATGTGATATCACACTCGTCATTTCGTCATGCTCTGTCGGGTCTAATTTTAATATGGTACTTCTTGTTCCTTTTAATAGGTTTTCTAATTCTCTTAAATTTTTAGAAGAACAAGAGTCATCAGGACTTAAAATGTAAATTGCATTTTCAAACAAATGTCCTTTTGCGGCTTCAATCCCTTTTTTATGTGAACCTGCCATAGGGTGTCCGCCAATAAATGTAATCATATCCGATGTAATACCACTAGCAGCTTCAATGATAGGCTTTTTAACGGATGAGACATCTGTAATTAATAGAGGTTTATCAACAACGATATGCTTTAATTGATCGATTAATTCAATCGTTTTAGATACTGGTGCAGCTAATATACAGATGTCTGCTTGTTTAACTGCTTTCTTAAAATCCGTTACAACTTCATCTACTATTCTGTTTTTCAAACTATAATCAAGTGTTTGAGAATTAACATCAAAGCCAATTAAATGGTAATCTGTATTTTCTTTAATGTTTATAGCTAAAGAACCACCAATTAATCCTAAACCTGCAACAAGAACTGTTTTTGTCACAATCGACTCTCCTCAATTACAGGTGCTAAAAAAGACCGGATATGATCTTGTATCGCATCCATGTCAGCTTTTTTACCGATAGTTATTCGAACACCATTGGGATGCCCAAGAGCTTCGCCAGAACGAATGATATAGCCTTTACTTAGTAAATGTTCAAACAATGCATCGCCACTAACTGGCAATTTCACAAAGACAAAGTTTGTTTCTGAGTCATAATAATCAAGACCAAGTTCATCAAGGAACTGTAGAAATTGCTGTTTATTTTTAGTGTTTTTTTCAAGTGATGAATTTAGAAAATCTTCATCTTCTAAAGCAATTTTTGCTGCTCCTTGTGCTACTCTTGTTGTATTAAAGGGTCCTCTAGTGATATTAAGTAAGTTAGCAATTTTTTCACTGGTAATACCATAACCAATGCGTAGTCCTGCAAGTCCATATGCTTTTGAAAAAGTGCGTAAAACGATTAAGTTTGAGTATTGTTTCAGTGCCTGAATTGCATCAGGCATGTTTTCAGAAGTTACATACTCGTAGTAAGCCTCATCAACTACGACTAAAACATCACTAGGGCATTTTTTCATAAATGCTGTTAGAGCCGCTTCATCTATCAGACAACCAGTTGGGTTATTAGGTGTACACAACCAAACAATTTTCGTGTTATCATCAATTGCTTGAAGCATTCCTTCAAGATCATGATATCCATCATGTAATGGAATTTCTTTTACTTCTGCCCCTTGGATTAAAGCGTTATGCTTATATTGTGGAAAAGTAGGCTTTGCAACAATTGTGTTCATCCCTGTGTCTAGGTATGTTCGACAAATAATATCAACAACTTCGTCCGACCCGCAACCAAATACAAGCTGATCTTTTTTTACGTTTAATTTACCAGCTAAAGCTTCTCGTAATTCAGTTGCATAACCGTCTGGATAAATCTCAACATGTGTTGCTAATGTGGGTATTGCATTTGCAACTTTATCCGAATAACCAAAAGGATTTTCATTTGAAGCAAGTTTAACAATTGTTTCTAAACCATATTCTTTTTTTACATCATCTGTTTGTTTACCTGGTTTATATGGTGTCATTTGATCAAATATTTTTTTTGCGTCCATTAATTTCGCTCCTAACATTATTTCACTAGGTCTGGTCTAAGTTTTTTGGCATTATAATGATAAACATGATTTATCTCTGGCTGGCTTTTTGAAGTGTTAATGGTCATCATCACACGAATACACTTTTCTAAGCTGCCCGGAACAGCTATTTCCTGCATGCACATAACTGGTACATAAGTCCAACCTTCTAATTCACGAATAGGCTTGGCTGGAAATGTCGCATTAATATCAGGTGTAACTGATATTAAAACCGAGGCAACATCATCAGGATTAATTTCGTTTGTTTTAATGATATCTTCAACTAATAGTTTTGTATTAGTAAGTATTTCTTTCGCATCATTAGAATTGACTGTTGTTGCACCGCGAACACCTCGGATCACTTTTCCACCAACTCTCGCAAAAATTTTTCTAGTAGCATTGCTAAGTTATTATCATCTACTAACTCGATTGCGGGCTGTCCCACACTTTTTAATAGCACCATTTGAACAGTTTTATTTCTAGCTTTTTTATCTTTTTTCATTCTATTAATTAATTTTCCAATTTGTAACTGCGGTAAATCTAATGGGAAGTCATTTTTTTTAAGCCAAGTAAATAATTCGGTATAAGGCAACTTGATATCGTAATAGAATTCACTTACACGCATTGCGAACAACATACCGATCCCAACACCCTCACCATGTGTGATTTCACCATAACCTAATTCTGCTTCTAAAGCATGCCCTAATGTATGGCCAAAGTTTAAATGTTGTCGAATATTACTTTCTCGCTCATCTTTTTCAACAATGGCTGCTTTTACTTCTATTCCTTTTAACAAATGAACCATTAAGTCCTCATCAGAAAGTAGTGTTTTAAGGTTAACTACTTTAATTTGATCCCAGAAAGGTTCAGTGTGTATGAGGCTATGTTTAGCAATCTCGGCATAACCAGATCGGATTTCGGTAAGTGGAATCGTATGCAACGTTTCTACATCGTAAATAACAGCCTGAGGGGGATGGAAACTTCCAATCAAATTTTTTCCCTCAGGATGATTAATAGCTACCTTTCCACCGACACTACTATCATGCGCCAGTATAGTAGTTGGAATTTGGATGTAATCTATACCGCGCATAAATGTAGATGAAACAAAGCCTGATAAATCACCTACCATTCCCCCACCTAACGCAATAATTAACCCATGTCGATCTAGACCATATTGGATTGCTTGTGTCATGATGTCAAAGTATACACGAATACTTTTCGAGCTCTCGCCAGCGGGTACAATTGTATAGTTTACTGTATAATTAGGCTTTAAAGATGATAGAACATCTTGTAGGTATAATGATTCAACATTACTGTCCGTAATAATAAAAATACTGCTATAATCTTTTTTAATAAAATTTGCTGTTTCAAATCTCAATTTCTTACCAATTGATACATCATATTGGTTTGTACTTGTTTGTACAGTGATAGTCTCCATTAAAAGCACCTTACTTCTTCACGATACTGATCTAAAGCGGCTTGTAATTTTGGAAACTGATCATGTGGAAATTGCTCAAGTATAGCTTTTGCAACTTCAAAGGCTACCACGTGTTCCATTACTACTGCTGCTGCTGGTACTGCACATGAATCTGAACGTTCAATGCTTGCGTTAAATACTTCTTTTGAGTCAATATCTATACTTTGTAGTGGTTTATATAAAGTCGGAATCGGCTTCATAACGCCTTTCACAACAATAGGCATTCCTGTAGTCATGCCACCTTCGAATCCACCTAGGCGATTAGACTTACGATAATAACCATTTTCTTCGCTCCAAGTAATCTCATCATGCACTTCACTACCATTTTTTCTAGCTGCTTCAAACCCTATACCGAATTCAACACCCTTAAATGCATTAATACTCTGAACAGCTCCAGCAATTCTTCCATCTAACTTTCGATCGTAGTGAACATAGGATCCAATGCCTGCAGGAATACCTTCTACGAATACTTCACAAACTCCACCAATTGAGTCTCCGTCTTTTTTTGCTTGATCAATGGCATCCATCATTTTTTGACCTGCTTCTTCATCAAGACATCGAACGGGAGATGCTTCTGAAATTTCAGTCTTTTCTGTAACTGATAAGTCCGGTTTTTCATCAGCTTTTATCCCTGCTATTTCATTTACATAGCCAATTATTTCAATTCCTAAATGTGAAAGCATTGTTTTTGCAACAGCACCAGCTGCGACGCGAGCTGCTGTTTCTCTAGCAGATGAACGTTCTAAAATATTACGCATATCACGGTGTCCATATTTTAATGCACCATTTAAATCCGCATGTCCAGGTCTAGGACGTGTTACTTTCCTTCTTATATCGACATCAGATTCAACGGGGTCTTCCCCCATAATATCGATCCAGTGCTTAAAGTCGTCATTATGAACAACCATCGCGATTGGTGAACCTAGTGTATAACCATGGCGCACACCACCAGCAATATCTACTAAGTCTTTTTCAATTTGCATTCGCTTGCCTCGACCGTGCCCTTTTTGACGACGTAATAATGAATGATTAATATTTTCTGTTGTTAATGGCATTAGAGCTGGAATGCCTTCTACAATTGTTGTTAATTGTTTTCCGTGTGATTCACCAGCTGTTAAATAACGCATCATGAAATCCCCCTTTTGTATATAATTTTGTATTACTATACCATACCTTCTTGCTTATGTGTGCATGAATTAATAGATTATTCATTTTTTTCGAAAATCTTTAAATATTGGAGTAGAATAATCAACAAAACTAACTTCATATTTTTAGGTATATATTTATATGTTTTTTTGATAGAAAAATGTGTCAACAACTTTAAAATCGTATTTATTAGGATTAAATATTTGCTCTGTACTACCGACAAAAAAGACACCTTGTTCCACTAAAGCTCGACTAAATTTTTCGTAGATTGTTGTTTTTGCTTCTTCCGTGAAGTAGATAAGAACATTACGACATACAATTAGATCAAAATTTGATGGGTAAGGATCTGAAAGAAGATTGTGTTTTTTAAACGTTATGGCAGATTTAATTTTATCATCAATAGTATATAGTGAGCCATCCTTCTTAAAGAACTTTTCCTTTAATTTTGGAGGAACTTCTTTAAGTGCACGTTCTGTATAAATCCCCTTTTTAGCACGTTCTAGTATTTTATCATCAATATCTGTTGCAAGAATACTAACATCGTCTAAATCAACGTATTGACTTAACATCATGGCAATTGTATAAGGTTCATCTCCAGTTGAACATGCCGCACTCCAAATTTTTAATTTGCGATTTTTCTTTAATAAATCAGGTAATATCTTATTTTCAAGTATGTTCCACCTGCTTGAATTTCGATAAAATTCAGATACATTGATGGTCATTTTATCCAAGAATTCTTCCATTAATTCTTTATTAGATACAAGTGCTTGATAGTATGAATTAAAATCAGAAAATCCTTTTTTATCTCGTAATGACGTTAGTCTTCTTTTCATTTGAACTTCTTTATATAAAGTTAAATCAATTCCAGTTTTTTTCTTAATGGATTGACTAAATATTTGGTAGTCCGACATCGTATTGGTCTCCTTAAATGAATATAGTAAATCCTCGTCTATGACGAGGATAAAATTGACTTATACCAATCAATTAACTATAAGTAAATTTAGTTCTATAGTTTTATGATTTTCGTTTCCCTATGTATGAAGCGATCTCTTTAAAGGTTTGTTTGGCTTTTATGTCCGGTAAAGCATCTAAAGCATGAAAGGCTTTTTGTAAAAAACGATCACTAAGCGCAAAAGATTCCTCAATCGCACTTGATTTTTTAATATACTGAATGAGCGGTGCTATATTTTCACCTGTTATGTTTGCTGGATTAGAAAAAGTTGTTTGCAGATCACGATAAAAATCCTGATTTTGCATAGCGTATAATACAGGTAAGGTAATGTTGCCTTGCATAAGATCGCTACCAGCTGGTTTTCCTAATTGTTGTTCAGATGCAGTGAAATCTAATATGTCATCAATAATTTGATACGACATCCCAATGTAATAACCATATCTGTAGAGTTGCTTTTCTTCTTCTGAGGGAACATTAGCAGCAATTGCACCTAGTTGACAACTAGAAGCGATCAAGAGCGCTGTTTTTCTTTTTATTCTTCTTAAATAATTACGTAAATGTTGATTTAAGTTGTACTTATCTCCGATTTGTTGCATTTCTCCAAATGTAAGTTCTACCATTGTCTTAGAAAGAATTTGATGTGCTTTTGGATTATTTAGTGTAGATAAGTATTCCAATGATCGGGCAAAAATATAATCACCAGTATACATTGCAATCCGGTTATCCCACTTAGCTTTTACAGTAGGTTTTCCTCTTCTTAATTCAGACTCATCGATCACATCATCATGAACTAAGGAAGCCATGTGAATTAACTCAAGAGAAACTGCTACTGCCTTTATTTTTTCTACATCGTAGTCACCAAATTGTCCAGCCAATAAGACAAACACAGGACGAAGGCGTTTTCCACCAGCATGCAATAATTGGGTTGAAGCTTGTTCTAAAACAGGATTATCTGCTTGAACGGTTTCTTCCAATGCCTTTTCAATTAATTGAAGATCTGGTTTTAAGTACGAATAGGTCATTGCTAATTTCATTCTGTTCACCTTTATGATTTAATTTACTGATGGTTTTTTCCCTAAATGCATTGCTGCAACGCCACCGGTATATCCTTTTACTTGTACAGACTCAAGTCCCACTTCTTGAAATAAATCTTTCAATTCATTTTTTGCTGGAAAAGTTTTGGCAGATTCGTGCAGCCAAGCGTATTCCTTATAGCTCTTAGCTATTAAACGTCCGACCAAGGGCATTATGTATCGAAAATAAAGATAATATAATTGCCTAAACCCTAACATAGTCGGTTGAGATGTTTCGAGACATACAACCATTCCACCAGGTTTAACGACTCTTGTCATTTCTTCCAATACCTTTTTATAATCTGGTACATTTCTTAAACCAAACCCTATTGTAACGAAATCAAATGTATCAGATTCAAATGGTAATTCCATTGCATTCCCGTATATAAATTTTAACTGGGGGTGTTTGGATTGCTCAAGCTTCTCATTAGCAACTGATAACATATTCTTACTAAAATCTAAACCTATGACTTTTCCATTTTCCCCAATCTGATTAGCGAGTGAAAAAGACCAATCACCTGTTCCACAGCAAACATCCAAAGCTTGATCTCCAGGTCTAACATTCATTCTTTTCATAACATCTTTACGCCATGCTTTATGTCTTTTAAACGATATAACAGAATTCATAAAATCATAACGTTTATATATATTTTCAAAAACGTTATGTACACGTTCTTCCTTTGATTTATCTCTCACATATTACCCTTCTTCCATTACTATTCTAGTCTGGTTAACACTATCGGCATAGAAATTCTGTACATAATTTTTTAGTAACTGGTAGTGTGTTGGGAGAACCTGTGCAAGTTCATCTAAAATGAGTAAGTGGTTACCAATAATTGATTCTACTGTAGGAATAACTTGATTGTACTTAATATTATGTGCTGGTCCATCTGTCAATAGATCGAATAATGGTGCTTGCTGATTTGATATAAACAAACCTTTTTCATGAATTAACCTTTTTGTTAATAGCCAATTCTGGGCAAATTCATCTATAGATGATCGATTAAAGTGCTCAGCAACACGGGTAATGAGTTTAGATTCCAGTTTCTTTAAAGCTTCTATAAACGCAGTTACAGACTCATATGTATCATAATAAATTTCCATCTTTAATTCATTTATTTCCTTAATTGCAGATGCTAATGTATGTATCATGGAAATATCATCAAGTTTAGCTAACATGTAATAATACAACCCACTATAATAATCCCCGGCTAACACAGTCAGTTGTCTATTTTCTTTGATTGATTCTGATTCATCCTTTGTATTTTCTGTTACTAAATCGTGCGTATCTAAAGCAATTTGTACTAACATTGTTGTGATTATATAATTCTTTTTTTTCAAATTGCTGTAACTAGTGTTTTTAACAAGTGTATACAGGATTAGGAGTTTATCTTTATCAATTACGGGTTTTGGAATCGACTTCTTTAAGTATGAATGCTGTAAAATGTTTTCTAGCTCTTCTTGTATACCTTTGATAGTTAAACCCGACATGTGATACAAACTCCTCTCTTAAAATCCCTTAATTATAAACGTAATTATAACATATGAAATATAATTACGCTGTTTTTATGACTTATTGAATTATTAATCATTTCTAGTCTCGCCAAAATTAGATTGAATAATAGCTTTTCCTTTTATTTTAATTGCTGACGTATGTTCAGTAAATTGAACAACCATAATCTCATTTTCATCTAATTTTTCAGCATGATGAAAACGTGTATCTGTCCCTCTAGTGAGCCCGATAACTTGAACCCCGTTTTCTAATGCTTTTACAATAAAATAATCACTTTGGCTTAATTCTTGCATTATGTATGGAACCTCCTAAAATAAAATATATTATTTATTTTTGGAAAAAATATAGTAATAGAAAAAGGGTGCATTTGCACCCTTTTTCTCTTGCCCTTATGTAAAGAATTATTTCACATTGTCTTTAAGGGCTTTACCTGGTTTAAAAGCAGGAACTTTACTTGCTGGGATCTCAATCTCAGCACCTGTTTGTGGGTTACGTCCCTTACGAGCAGCACGCTCACGTACTTCGAAGTTTCCGAAACCAATTAATTGTACTTTTTCACCGTCTTTAAGTGAATCCATGATAGATTCAAAAACTGCATCTACAGCTTTTGTTGCATCCTTTTTGGATAGTTCGCTTTTTTCAGCGACTGCATTAATTAGATCTGTCTTGTTCATGATATTCACCTCCTCTCAAATTCAAATAAATTTGAAGCATTCAACATAAAATGAGTATAATCCCATTTGTTTACAAAAGTAGTTGAACTTATACTTCCTAGTCATAAATAAATTAATGACAAGGCTTATAATAAACGACTTTTCGCGTAAATTCAACAAAAAATAGCAATATTTATTATAATTTGTTCTTTTTACCTAGTTTGCCCCTCGCCAATTTCACTTGAATCTTATCATAGACAATCATAATATGCAAGTGTTTACAAACACTAATATGGCGGTATTTAAGTCAAATTTAAATAGTTTTATTAAACAGTTTTGTTGGTAAAAAAATCTTTAAACCATAAATTTTCTTTTTATCAAAAATTTTGTGCTCTTTGTAGATAGTTATAGCCTAAATCGTTAGAAAATGGCAAAATAAAAAACGACTTGAAATTCAAGTCGTTAAAGAATTATTGCAATTAAACCTCCAGAACCTTCATTTATGATTCGTTCTAGTGTTTCTTTTAATTTATATCGAGCATTTTCAGGCATCAAAGATAATTTAGCTTGGATCCCTTCACGAACTATAGAACTAAGTGAACGGCCAAAAATATCTGATTTCCAAATTGACAATGGATCGTCTTCAAAATCTTGCATTAGGTAACGAACTAATTCTTCGCTTTGTTTCTCCGTACCAATGATTGGAGCAAATTCTGACTCAACATCAACTTTAATCATGTGAATCGAAGGAGCTACAGCTTTTAGTCTAACACCGAACCGTGCACCTTGACGGATGATTTCTGGTTCTTCTAGGGACATATCTGCTATTGATGGAGCAGCTACGCCATATCCAGTTTGTTTTACCATCTGCAGAGCTTCTGCCACTTGATCATATTCACGTTTAGCTTTAGAGAAGTCTTGCATCAATTCAAGTAAATGCTCTTTACCTCTTATTTCTTCCCCAACGATTTCTTTTAGAACTTGATCATACAAATAGTCTGGTGCTTGTAAATCAATTTCGGCTATTCCTTCACCCATTTGAATACCGGCAATTTGAGCACGGTCAATATAATCATAATCATCAAACTGTCCTACAACACGATCAACGTCACGTAAGCGTTTAATATCTCTAACAGTTTCTTGAACTGCCACCTGATAACTTTCACGCAACCAATGATTATCATCTAACACCATTACCCAGCTAGGTAGATTAACATTTACTTCTAAAACAGGGAACTCATATAATGCTTCTCGTAACACATTATAAACATCATGTTCTCGCATACTTTCAACGCTCATAGCTAACACTGGAATATCATATTCCTCTGTTAAACTTTGACGAAGCAACTCTGTATCTTGATGATACGGTTGTACAGAGTTAATAACCATGATAAACGGCTTTCCAACCTCTTTTAGTTCTTCAACTACTCGTGCTTCTGCTTCAAGGTAATCTTCTCGAGGAATATCCCCAATTGTACCATCAGTAGTTACAACCACACCCATGGTTGAATGCTCTTGTATTACTTTTCTTGTTCCAATTTCTGCTGCTTCATGAAAAGGAATAGGCTCTTCATACCATGGCGTATGAATCATTCTAGGTCCATTTTCATCTTCAAAACCTTGTGCACCATTAACGGTGTATCCAACACAGTCAACTAAACGCACATTAACTTCTAACCCTTCATCAACTTGAACAGATACAGCCTGATTTGGAACAAATTTTGGTTCTGTTGTCATAATGGTTTTTCCTGCCGCACTTTGAGGTAATTCATCTTGCGCACGTGCACGATCACCCTCATTTGAAATGTTAGGTAAAACAACTTGTTCCATAAATTTTTTGATAAAGGTTGATTTACCAGTCCGCACAGCACCTACAACACCTAGATAGATATCACCATTCGTCCGTTTTGAAATATCTTTAAAAATATCAACTCTTTCCAAACGATCCCCTCCCGATCTACTTCTGCATTTACAATTACGAATCTTTGACACTTAAAGTCTATGACATTGTCCTACTATAATATGACTTGAATATAAAAAAAACCGAGATAGAAGGGGCAGTTCTATCTCAGTGCGACTAAATAATACCCAAAGCAACCCTAAAATTAATGCTTGTGCGGTTTATTTTATGCGAATGATCTGGAGTTGGTATACTCATTTGCCCAGTTAGAACTATTTTTTGAAAAGTTGACTTAAAGAATTTATGTCCGTTGGAACATTATTTTTTGTAATCGACTCAACCAATTTGTCTTCCTTCTCTTGCGAAATTGGTTTATTTGCCATTTTCGCTAACTGTCTGACAAGGTTTCGTACAGTTTTTTCATTTGAAAAGTCAGCATTTTGTACTGAATTAGCAACTTTTAAAATGTCATCGGGGTTAATATTAGACTTCTTTTGAATTTGGTCAAACATATTTTTTTGAAAATCGCTCACATACACTCCTCCTTGACTATTATCTTCAAAATAATATATGCAAGGAAGCTAAATGGTGTTAACCCTTTTGATAATAAGTCTGCCAACCTCTACATTACCTTGGTTCTTATCTTATATTGCAACATCGATGACTGGATAGACGCTTGCTTTTTAATATAGTTTCTTCTTGTTAAAATTATGCTTCTCAATATACGTAGTGGATATAAAAAGCGCATTAGCTAACTAGTAACGTAAGTTACTAACCCGCTACGTCAGCAGTGGTTTTGGTGACGTAGCAAGGAAGACAAATTTTACGGCGCATTTTATATAAAATCAGCCATAAAAATGATCTTAAAAAAGTTATTAAAAAAACGATTCATCCCACTTCTAGGTAGGATGAATCGCTTTATGTTCTATAACGATCGCTTAAAATAGCAGAAAGGTCTTCCATTTCATGGCGGCGCATGCGTGTCATTAATTGGTCAACTATTTCTTTTGGATCAGCATCTTCAAATAAGATTTTATATATTCCTTTAGTTATAGGCATTTCTATATCTTGTGTTGTAGCTAGATGATATGCTGCTTCTGTTGTTCGCACACCTTCTACAACCATTCCCATTTGTTCTAATACATCATTAAGACCTTTACCACCAGCTAGTAGGTTTCCGGCCTTCCAGTTACGGCTATGAACGCTTGTACAGGTGACAATTAAATCACCAATACCACTAAGGCCAACAAAAGTTAATGGATCAGCCCCCATAGTAGTTCCTAGGCGAGCAATTTCAGCTAGACCTCTTGTCATTAACGCTGCTTTAGCATTATCTCCATAACCTAAACCATCAGAGATACCAGCACCTAATGCAATTATATTCTTCAAAGAGCCACCTAACTCCACCCCAACCATATCAGGGCTTGTATAAACACGGAAATACTGATTAATAAATAGATCCTGTGCTTTCTCTGCTTCCTTGATATTTTTTGATGATGCCGTTACTGTTGTTGGGTGTTTGACACTGACTTCTTCGGCATGACTTGGACCTGACAATACAACTATCTCATCAAAGAGATGTTTAGGTAATTCCTCTTCCATCATCTCAGATATTCGTTTTAATGTTTCAGGTTCAATTCCTTTCGTTCCATGGATGATTGTAACTTTATGATCAAGTACTTTTGCTACTTGTCTACAAACGTCGCGGATTGCAGAAGTTGGCAAGACAAAGATAACACTAGTTACATTTTGTAATGCTTCTTTTAAATCATTAAAAGCAACTAAATTACTTGGTAATGTTACTTCCGGTAAATAACTTTGATTTTTATTCGTTGTATTAATTTCTTCAGCGTGTTCTTTTAAATGTGTCCATAGACGTACGTCATGTCCATTTTCATTTAGAACCATTGCAAGTGCCGTTCCCCAACTTCCAGCCCCTAGAACTGCTACTTTATCCATAACTATCCTCTCCTCATAGGTTAGTTTCTTCGTCTAGCAAATATTTTTATTGGCGTACCTTCAAATCCAAAAGCTTCTCGAATACGATTTTCTAGAAATCGTTGATAGGAGAAGTGTAATAACTCTGGATCATTGACAAATACAGCAAAACTAGGAGGTTTTACAGATACTTGAGTTGCATATAATATTTTTAGTTTTTTTCCTTTTAGAGTAGTTGTTGGATTTGTTGCAATAGCATCCATAATAACGTCATTTAATACGTTTGTTTCCACGCGCTTCGAATGATTCTCACTAGCTTTTAGTACCTGTGGAATCAATGTGTGCGTTCTTTTTTTCGTCGTTGCAGACAAGAAAACAATAGGTGCGTAATCCAAGAATTGAAAATGGGCTCTGATTTTTTCCTCGAACTCTTTCATCGCTTTTTCATCTGAATCCACTGTATCCCATTTATTCACAACAATTACAACAGCTTTACCTGCTTGATGTGCATAACCAGCGATTTTTTTATCTTGTTCAATAATGCCTGTTTCTGCGTCAATTAATGTAAGCACAACATCTGAACGTTCAATTGCTTTCAATGCACGAAGAATGCTGTATTTTTCTGTTGATTCATAAATTTTTCCGCGTTTTCGCATACCTGCAGTGTCAATTATAACAAAATCTTGATCATCTTTTGTAAACGGGGTATCTATTGCATCCCGAGTTGTTCCGGCAATATTGCTAACAATAACTCTCTCTTGTTGTAGTAATGCATTTACAAGTGAAGATTTTCCAACATTTGGTCTGCCGATTAAACTAAAATAGATTGTATCTTCGTCATGTTCCTGTTCTTCTTCTAAAGGGAAATGACTAACTACTTTGTCTAACAAGTCCCCTAAACCTAGTCCGTGTGTACCGGAGATTGGGTAAGGCTCACCAAAGCCCAGTGTATAAAATTCATAAATTTCTTCGCGCATTTCTGGATTATCTACTTTATTAACACCAAGTACAACTGGTTTATTTGATTTAAATAGGATTTTAGCTACTTCTTCATCTGCAGCGGTAATCCCCTCTCTACCATTTACCATAAAGATAATAACATCGGCTTCTTGAATTGCCACTGCCGCTTGCTCACGCATTTGAACAAGTAATGGTTCATCACCTAATTCGATACCACCAGTATCAATAAGATTAAATGTAGTTGTTAGCCATTCTGCTTGTGCATATATGCGATCTCTTGTCACACCTGGCGTGTCTTCTACAATTGAAATCCTTTCACCTACGAGTCGATTAAAAATTGTTGATTTACCTACATTTGGTCTACCAACGATTGCGACTATTGATTTTCTCATGAAAGGTACATCCTTTCTTTATGCTTTCACATATTATTCATTTAGTATAGTAAATAGACTGGATAAGCCAAAACTCTCCAATTTTCTATAACCTTAACTCAATACATTTTAGCAAAAGCAGTAAATTTAAACAACAAAGATTTTAACAGTAGTTCCATCAATGTTTTACGATAATATATAATTCATCACTTAAAGCATGACTAATCCCATCTATAATAGCCTCTAGATTGGCAGCTACTTTTTCCATTTCGTCTTTATTTTCACATAAAAAAATGGGTGCACCACCAGTTACTTTAGTTTTATTTACCGTAATCACAGCTAGTATTGCCTTTTCAATATTCATCTTCTAACCTCAATTCTTTTTGCTTACCTTTGATTCTGAAGGCATACGAATCGCATTTTCTAATACAGGAACAGCTCCAATTATTTTTTTTGCTTTTTCGACATCTTGATTTTGCGGTAAAATAAAAACTCCTATTCTGCCATCATCTAGATCGCGTTTAATTAATGGCACAAGAGCTGGTGTACCAGAATCACGAAATACACCTAATGAAACAGAAACATCGTGTAAAATTGCCTGTCGTTGACCTAAATTCGCAATTGTAGAACGAACATCAAAGTTCTTAGGGGTTAAAACAAAGCCCATACCATATTGAGCTATTTCTTTTTGCCTATCTGGTAACCCTATGTTCATAATATAAATATTATCGACATATAATCCTGCGCCATCGAAATGAACATCTTTCTGTTCAATATCTACTATTTCTTTCATGGTTGAGCCACTCATAAATCGGCGAATAAATAAAAAACTTAAAATAGCAACGATTATAGCACCCCACCAGTTTAATGCGATGTATGTTAAAGTCGTTACAAATGCAACAAAAATAACCAGATAATTTCGACTCTCAAATGCTATTGCAATACCCTCAATATATGTATTTCCCCTAGGCACAAGCTCATAGCTATCTAATTCCACCAATGTATTTCGCTCCATATTTCTCACTTCTCTAAATTGAGATGCAGCAATTGTTAAAAAAGTAACAGCTGTAAACTCTTTTTCCATGATTGCAGGTATAGCTACAGCCCCTAATGCTGCGGCAATAAAACCTAAGGCGAGATGTATTACTTTACCGTGTAAATATGTAGGGTATTGCCGGTAATCTGTACGTAACATAATAAAGCGTGCTATTGTTCCAATTGTTACACCAAATGCAATTGGTAGTATATATTCATTCATTTGTCCACCTCTTCTTTTGCTGTTCAATCTGTTGTAGTATTACCTCCAATTTAATTTTTATTTCTCTAATAACATAAAAGGTGAAGATAACCCCAGCTTGAAGAAGTAGTAGATTCATCAATTCACTATTACCTAGACTTTCTTTCCAACCAATTTGCTGGACAATTACAACATAAATAATTTCTCCTAGAGAAACAGTTAAGCAACTTACAAGAAAACGTTCAATAATATTCCTTCCAAATAAAATAGATATAAACGAAAAAACAAGTCCATAAAGTAATGTTCGTGGTATAAAAAACCAGATTGGGTTCACTATTTCCCATAAACGTGAACCGGTATAGCTATACGCGATAAAAAGTATAATCAAAGTACGATAAAACTTATGATTCTGAGTTGTCAAAACTATACATGAAGTTATGACAATAAGTAGAAATGCAAGATTAATATCGATTTGAAATAGTGTTAGGTTAATCGAAGCTAGTAAGATTAGATGTAACAGAAAAAAGGCTAACATCGTTCTAGTTATCCCTTTGTTCATAAAAAAAGTTACTATTATCCAGAAAAACCAACTTACCCAATAAAATATTATGTATTCCATTCACTTCACCACCATTATGAAGTATAGCTAAAATAAAGGTGTTATAAACATTTTTAAAACCCCTTCTAAAAAAAAACTGTTCATACACTTTAATGTGCATAAACAGTTTTTGAAAGTTCTATTTATTTGTACTTATCTAATTTGTTACCTATCATATCACCTAATTGAAAGCTTGACTGATCTTCTTCTTTTTCATATGCTTTCAGGTTTTCTTGGTTTTGATCAGCTTCAATCTCTTTAATACTCAAAGAGATACGCTTTTCTTTTTCATTAATGTCCAATACTTTCACATTTACTTTTTGCCCAACAGACAAAACTTCTTGTGGTGTACCAATATGTTCCGTAGAAATTTGAGAAATATGAACTAAGCCTTCTACACCTGGCAATACTTCAACAAATGCACCAAAGTTAACCAGACGTTTTACAGTTCCTTCCACGATACTTCCCGCTTGTATTTGTTGTTCAATGTTCTCCCAAGGTCCAGGTAAAGTTTCTTTTATAGAAAGTGAAACCCTCTCATTTTCCTTATCGACTGATAACACTTTTACTTTAACCGTTTCACCTTCAGAAACAACATCAGATACCTTTTCTACATGCTCATGAGACAATTGGGAAATATGAACAAGCCCATCAATTCCACCTAATTCCACGAATACACCAAAGTTGGTTATTCGAGCAACTTTACCTTCTAATACATCTCCATCTGCAATAGTTGATAAGAAATCTTGTTTCTTCTGGTTTTCTTCTTCTTCAACCACAGCACGGTGTGATAAAATAACACGATTTTGGCTACGATCAAGTTCAACAACTTTGAGATTCAACGTCTTATCTTGATATTCAGAGAAGTCTTCAACATAATATGATTCTATTAATGAAGCAGGAATAAACCCACGTAAGCCAACATCTACAACTAAACCGCCTTTAACAATTTCTTTTACAGTTGCATCAAAAATCACATTGTTTTTAAACTTTTCTTCTAGGTCTTCCCATGCTTCATCAGCTACAATAGCTTGCTTAGATAAGATAATCTCTTCATCTTCTAATTTTTTAATCTTTAATGTTAACTCATCACCTTCTTTAACCACATCACTAGCTTGTTCAACATGAAGGCTAGACAATTCACTAATAGGTATAATGCCTTCTATTTTGTAACCAATATCAACAAATACCTGCTTCTCCTCAACTTTAACAACTTTCCCAGTAACTATTTCTCCTTCTGTCAATTCCTTGAAATCTGATACTTCTTTGTTCATCTCATCCATAAAGAGGCCTCCTTCAATTTACGACAAAACTCAAAAATTGCAATGTCCTTTTTTCTAACTTCTAACATTTCTATTCATTTGTCAAGTGTTTAGCAAGTGATTTTAGGAATTTTTTTGCTTTAATAGTCTAATTTCTTGCATAATAATATCAGTAACTTCTTTAGCTGATGCCTTTCTTTCTCGCAACGGATCCATTTCAATTGGTGTTCCATAAACAACTTTAAGTTTTTTACCTTTTTTATAAGGACCAACAATTGCACATGGAACTACTTGTGCTTCTGAACGTAAGGCGAAAAAACCAGCCCCAGCAAGTCCATCCCCAACCTCACCTGTTTTACTGCGTGTCCCTTCTGGAAATAAACCTAACGCATTACCTTCTTTTAGAATATCTAAAGCATTTCTAAGTGCAGTACGATCTTTCATTCCACGCTTAATCGGGAAAGCATGTACTTTTCTTAAAAGAGTACTAAGAAGTTTATTTTTAAACAACTCCTCCTTTGCCATAAAATAGATATTACGTGGACAAGTGATTCCAACAACAAGTGGATCCCAGTTTGAAATATGATTTGAACATACAATAATAGGCCCTTCTTGTGGTATATTTTCTTTTCCAATAACATTCATACGAAAAACGGGTTTCATATAGAAACCTACAATAGTTCTAGCAAATTTGTAGAAACTCATTTACTTTCTCTCCCTTATTTTCTCTACAATCACTAATATCTCATTTTTAACACCTTCTATTGACATGGCGGTAGTATCAATTTCTATTGCATCATGAGCCTTAATAAGAGGTGATACTTCTCGTTCGGAATCTAATTTATCTCTTTTTGAAATTTCTTCTTTTAATTGTTCTAATCTAGATGGATATCCTTTTTGTATGTTTTCTTTATTTCGTCGTATTGCCCTTTCTTCAACCGAAGCAATCAGGAAAATTTTCACTTCAGCATCTGGAATGACATGCGTACCAATATCTCGTCCATCCATTACTACTCCGCGCTCCTGCGCCATTTCTTGTTGTCTTTTTACCATTTCTTCACGAACTAATGCATGTTTTGCTACATCTGAAACTGAATTCGTAACCTGTTGATTTCTTATAATTTCAGTAACATCAGCGTTATCTAATATTACTTTTTGTCCATTTTGTTCTTGCTCTAAGTTAAGTGTAGTTTTCTTAATTAATTGATGTAGTTGTTCTGGATTTTCTAGGTCCACCTTTAATTTTAGTGCTTTATATGTAATAGCACGATACATAGCTCCTGTATCTATATAAGTATAATCTAGTTCTTTCGCAACTTTTTTTGCGACTGTACTTTTTCCAGCAGCAGCAGGACCATCAATTGCAATAGCTATTTTTTTTTCAATCATCTTCATTCTTCCTCTCTAAACTGACACATTTTGCTTTTGTTAATTGACAATTTTTCTTACATTTGCTTCTAAATGATAACATATTTTAAATAATTGCGGTGTTTTTCAGATGAGAAACATAGGTTTATTCATTATAGATTTTGTCTTCGTATTTTTAATTGAACTTCAAAGCAGTATCGTATTATCTGCTGTCGGTCTTTTTCGGCAATTTTGGTAAATTTCATTGATAAAAGAGCTTTATTTGCATCTTTTTTTTGAAAGATTCGTATGGCTTCAGCATAAGCAGTTACATATTCAGTTTTTCCTGAATCCATCGGTAGAACAAGCCATACTTCAACTTCATCACCTGGTTTCACATTGTAATCATGGGGAAACACAATTGATAATCCACCACCGCTAATGTCATATGTTAATGTAGTAATAGCCTGATACATATGATTTGGATCATGCATGGCAATATCTAATGCAGTCGTCACACGAACATATTCCCTTCTTTGAATACGTGTCATATCATTTTTAGAATAATCTAGTAATAACATTGGAATTTGACCCATCTTTTTCCCTTTAATTTCTGTTTGAAATTGATATACCGATTGATCTTCCCCAACAAAATTAGCTTGAAAAATCGTTCCTTCCGGAAAAATATCAGTTCTTCCGCTTTGTTCATTGATAGGATAATCTATGTATAAAACTGAATGATCTAACTCGACTACTTTACAACGATAATGTATTAACTCGCTCTTTTCGTTTTCGGATACTAAAGTAAGTGTGGTACCAATTTTAATCAAAATGCTTCCCTCACCCTCGACATTTTTGAAAATATTACTATTTACCCATTATCGCAAAAAAAACAAAAAAGGGAAAGGAGTTAATCCATTCCCTAATCAATATTCCACTTTGTTTCTACAGCTTTTAATTTTTCTACTTTTATTTCCTGACCAGTATTGGCATCAATGAAGATACGATATGTATCTTGTCCTTTTGTTCCAAGGAATGCATAAGCCAGTATTCTCTCCTTAAAGTCATCTTCTACAATCGCTAAATGTTGGTCTTGGATTGTAACTGTTGGATTGACTCTTTCTTTGGCTTCTTCTAAAGCTAAAGATGGTTCTTCATATTCTGTGTTTTCATGGTTACGATAAAAATCTGTTGCAACAAAACCAAGAATTTCTCCGTCATCTAATGCAACTTTCATTTGTATTTTATCTGGGTAAACTCTCACGTCACCTTGTTGATACAAGAATTGAAAGACACCAACATTTTCATACTGATTACTTTGAAACATTACCATGTCAGAAAAACCGTTAGCTTTAAGAAACTTTTCTGCACGCAATAATGCATCATTTAAACTTAAATTCTTTTCATTTATTTCTCTATTTAACATAAAAGACAGAGGATGGCCGCCTTGTTTTGATATATCAATATAACCGTGTTCTTTTTCATTTTGGAATGAAGCACTATACATTGGTAATTGAGCACCATCTCCACTCTCTGCAATTGTTAACTCAAGCTCATCATCCAATTTAAATAATTTACGTATCTGTTCTTCTGCCTGACTCTCAGATATATTTTCCCCTTTAATGAACCTAAATTCATGTGTTTCATTTGAGATGCCAGTCAAACCGCTTGACAGATCACTTTCTTCATAAGCTTTGACCGTTTCTTCTACCGTTTCAAAACCATCAATAATCGTGTTATCCATTGGTTCATCAGTAGACACCAACGCCATTTGTACATCCATCCACCTTAAATTATCTTCAAGTACTACATGCTGTACTTTCCTTAACTCATTTTTTATGTCTCCTGCTTTCTTATACAAATTATTTAACGTATCTACTTCTTTATCAGACAATGGTTCTTGTTCTAGGTCGCGCACAGCTGTTCGGTAACTGAATTCCCCAATGTTTGATAGGAACTCCTCGGTTTTGTTAAATGGTAATAATACAAGTGGTAATTGACCAACATCCGTTTGTGCTTCAGAAGTTAATCGCCAAATTTCAATCAATTGTGGTGATAATTTTTCCTTAGTATTCATCGCTAAAGTAGTGCCTATCTTATCATGCAACAAATCCACTTGATATGTTAGATCATGAAATGCACGTTGATAATTATTCTCGGCTTGAACCAATATTGCATTTTTTTCTTGGTGCTCTTGATATCCCCATGCCCCTGTTGCAAATATAGCAATCGCTAATATGACTATCGAAATCCATCGTATCATCAATTTTACTCCTTTCTTCCTACTTACTTACATGCAAAATACGTGTTTACCAATTCGTTTGATTTGGGGCCGGGACCATATCCAACTAGATGTTGCAGTATCTGGATTAAAATAATAAATAGCTTCACCAGTAGGATCCCAACCATTTATTGCATCAACTACAGCTCTCTTTGCTTTATCATTTGGTGTTAACCAAATTTGTCCATCTGCTACTGCAGTGAATGCTCTTGGTTCAAAAATAACTCCAGATACTGTATTCGGGAAGGTTGGACTATTTATTCGGTTTAAAATTACTGCAGCTACAGCAACTTGTCCTTCATACGATTCACCCCTTGCTTCTCCATAAACAGCGTTTGCCATTAATTGAATATCATTTTGAGAAAATCCATTAGGTACATTTACTGCAGTCGGTTCTAAGGAAGTACCTTGGTCTTCTTCCGTCTGTGTATTTTGGGCTTGCTTTTTTTGATTGTTCTTATCCTTTTTTACTTGCTGTTCTTTAGGGGTACCACCATAATAAGTAAATTGATTACCTGATTCTATATTTTTTCTTATAAATTCTTTATCGTATTGGCTTGCCTTAACTAATTTCTCTTTAACTGTACTTCCAGCTAAACCATCAATATCTAAACCAAATTCATACTGGAAATTACGTAATGCCCAATACGTACCCCATCCAAATACTCCATCGATCTTCCCATTATAAAAACCAATATATTGTAACCTAGCTTGTAACTCAATGACATCTTCACCTGTAGCACCATGTTGAATAACTTGATTACTAAAGGCGTAACTTGAATGTGTGGGATATACTGTTGTAACACTAAATAAAAGACTTGCCAAACAACATAATAAGATACCTTTCTTCTTCATACGCACCTTGCGCTCCCTCCTAACTACTTCCTTTGTTGTTATGTATTGTTCAAAGAAATTCTATTTTTATACATTGAATTAAACATGTATATTTTTAAATAAAAAAAATAAGTAATCACTATTATTTTAATAACAGTAATTACTTACTAAAAACTGGCTGTCTCTTCATTTTCTGCTAACGGAATATTACCAATATAATCTTGATTCGCTTTTTTGACTTTTCTCATACCATTTATCCATAATAGAATCATAAATGGTACTAATATATATAGCCAATAAACACTTGTAGTCTGCAAAATAAAATCGTATATGCCATGTAACAGAACTGGAATAAATAAGGCGATATATAAAAACACATTATTATGCTTAGAATTACATCTTGCTATGCCTAGATAATAACCCATTATTACACCAAATAAAGCATGTGAAGAAACAGGGAATATGGCTCTACCAAATGCATATTCAATTCCGTGGCCAATTAAGTACAAGATATTTTCTACTGTAGCGAACCCCAGACTTAGGGCAACACCGTATATGATACCATCATAAACCGAATTAAAAGTAGAATATTTGTATACGGTATAAATGAAAACAAACCATTTAAAAAATTCCTCTAATAGACTAGTTAATATAAATGACGAAATAAATGGACCTTGCCCAATATTTTCTGCAGTAAAAGCATATTGAATAAACATTATAGGAAAGACTAGTAAAGCGCCATAAAGAAAGGTTTGAATAATTGGTAATATCGGTTCGGTATTAAATCGATCTTTTAAATAAAAAAAAGACATTAAAGCTAGTGCTGGTGCAATTCCGGCTGATAAGAGTGACACCATTATTCGACACCCTCTTTCATTAAAATTACTTTCATCGTATCATGAAGGAATGGTCTTGAAAATACTTAAATTAAAGTTGGTGAAAATATGAAAAAAGTTTTAATTGTTCACACAGGCGGCACAATAGCTATGACGGAGAATCAAAAAACGGGAGCAGTATCAACTACGAGTATACACCCATTAAAGGGTGAGTATGACTTAATCAAGCAACTTGCTCATACTGAAGAGAGTTTTTTATTTGATCTTCCATCTCCACACATTACACCAAATCACATGTTGCAAATAGGTAAACATATTCAAAGCAAACTGCAAGAGAAAGATTTTGATGGTGTGGTTATCACACATGGTACAGATACGCTTGAAGAAACAGCCTATTTTCTTGATTTATTTTTACAAACCTCAAAACCAGTCGTCATAACCGGTGCAATGCGCTCAAGTAATGAAATAGGTTCAGATGGACTATATAATCTAATTAGTGCCATTCGTGTTGCAACTACAGATGAATCAGCTGAAAAAGGAATACTGGTTGTTATGAATGATGAAATTCATACGGCAGCTTATGCAACAAAGACGGCAACAAGTAATGTGGCTACTTTTAAGAGTCCGCAATACGGACCAATAGGTATGCTAACAAGACAAACTGTTTACTATTATCATAAATGGATTTCGTATGAAAAACATAATATTCATTCCATTAACAAAAATGTACCTTTAATTAAAGCCTATGCAGGTATGGATGAATCTTTTATACAAGCAATAATTGATACTTCAATCGATGGAATGGTTATTGAGGGATTTGGACAAGGTAATTTACCACCAGGTATTGTCGCTCCTATTGAACATTTGATTAAAAAGGGTATACCAGTTGTATTAGTATCACGTAGTTATAAGGGAGTTGTGCAACCGACTTATAACTATCCTGGTGGAGGAAAGAATTTAAAAGAACTTGGTGTATTATTTGCTAAAAGGCTAACAGGACAAAAAGCACGCATAAAATTATTAATGCTACTCGAATCAAATTACCCATTAGAGTCAATGGAAGAACAGTTAGAATCATAAATAAAGAACGTACTTAAAAATATTGATGCTGTTGAATATACGTATTCGATATAAAAAGCGCATTAGTAACTTACGTTACTACAGTTAATGCATTGCTTAAATAAATTTAGTCACAAAAATAGTCATTTAGAAAATCGTAAAAAAGCAGTACACGTGCGGTACTGCTTTTTTTAATGTTTTTGTTTTTCAATTGTATTGGCGATTAATGGACCATGGAAACGTCCATTCTCAATAAAAATTTCATTGTTATTGTAACCAGCTGCAATTACACCTGCAATAAATATATTTTCAACATTGGTTTCCATTGTATTCTCATCATATAATGGCCTACCTGTTTCAGTGTCAATCTCAATACCTAATGATCGTAAAAAGGGTTGATCGGGTTGGTAACCAGTCATAGCAAAAACAAAATCCCCTTTTACTTGTTTTTCAATTTTATTAACTTGATAATAAACTGAATCTCCAGTAATTTCTGTGACAGTTGCATTAAACTCCATTTTTATTGTACCTTTACGTACTAGCGCCTCAAATTCTGGTAATATCCATGGTTTGATACTGGTTGAATAATCACTACCTCGATATATAACACTAACTCGTGCTTCTGCTTTATGTAATTCTAACGCTGCATCTACAGCCGAGTTTTTCCCACCAATAATTACAACATCTTTATTAAAATAAGGATGAGCTTCTTTAAAGTAGTGATTTACATGGTTAGCCTCTTCCCCTTTAACTCCAAGATAATTAGGTTGGTCATAATAACCTGTTGCAACAACAACATACTTGGCACTGTATGCGTGATTCTCTCCACTTTTTGTTTTGGTATGTATAAGAAAAGCATGGTTCTCTTTCTCTACTTTTCTTACGCGTTCGAAACTGTTGATTCGTAAATCCTTTCGACTAGCAACTTCTCTGTAATATGCTAATGCTTGATTACGAACTGGTTTTTTTCTCTCCGTTATAAAAGGTATCTCACCAATCTCTAATCGATCACTAGAGCTGAAGAATGTTTGGTGCGTTGGGTAATGGTAAATGGAGTTGACAACATTTTCTTTCTCAATTATTAATGGATTAATCCCTTTAGCCTGAAGTGCCAGTGCTGCAGACAATCCACAAGGTCCAGCTCCAATGATGATTACTTGTTCTTGTTGCATAATGTTCCCCCTATTTATTTCTACAGTTAATTTGTGAAATGTTTGTTTAATTTTTGTACAGCATTATTGGGCATAATTGTTTTCCCGTATTCTATTAAACGATGAGAAGTGAGGATACTAGGTGAAGAAAATTCGGATATCAATGCAATAATGTGCTCACGGTTTATTTCTAATACATCTTCATCCAGTAAATGCATATAATAATTTCCTTCAAAATGATAAATCGCCCCACCTTTTATCCCAATTTGTTCTAGATGGATTGCTAATTGAATCAAGTCTTCAAAAGACTCAAAAAGAAATATCAATTCCTTGCTCTCATCTAATGTGACTTTCATTTCTACAAAATCTTCGTCATCATCATCATCCAGATGACTTTGTGTAACGATAATTAACATACCTTGTGCTTGCATGACATGGACTTGCACTAGTAATACACCTTCTAATTCAAAGCCTAACTCATCACTAGCCTCATACATCATATCGTGAAATAAAGCTTGCATCTGTGGCAAATCATGCCATAAATCTTCTTTCGTTAAACCTCGTTCAATCAAATCGTCAAAAGTAAGAAAAATCTTAAATTGATCAGATGAAAGTCTTTCTAAACGCATGTTAATTACCCTCCCTTAAGTTGTTTTTGCAGCCAACTAGTTACCCTAAATTATTATATGTAATTGTAAACAATTTTGTAACAAAAACCAAATAAAAACACACATTTGCCCTCTAATAAAAAAAGGTACTTTCTTGATAAAAGTACCCCATTTAATATATTAATATTATAATGATTAGTTCTTATATTATCATACTTTTTTTATATCTAAAACACGAAATCCAGCTCTTTCGAGTTTACGTTTTAACTTATCTACGTTAACACCTTCATCTACTTTTAACACAATTCTTCGTGCTAATTTATCTGTTTCATCAAATGTTGTTATAGAAATGATATTTACATGCAGATGTTTCATGATATCTGCTAATCTAGCGAAACGCCCAGATGATTCTTCAGATGTAAAGGAAATTCTAAGACCTGTTTTTTTCTTACCAAAGGTACTTTCAAATTGTTCAATTACATCAAAACGACTTACTATCCCAATGAATTTCTTATCTTGATTCACAACTGCTAGAATCGGAAATGCTTTGAAACTCTTCAATGTATTTTCAAAGACATCATCTTCAGTAATATACAAATCTTCATGTGTCATAATCTCTTTAACTGTTGTATCTTCTAAAAATTTAGATTGCTCTTTATCTTCATAAAAGGAAGCTTTATAAATACCTTGTTTAGATACCATGCCACAGAAAATGCCTTGTTTGTTGATAACTGGCATTGCTTGGATATCCTTCTCATTCATTAATTCAAGTGCTTTTTTAACCGTTTGCTCTGTTGATGCAACAAAACATTGATAAACTGGTTTCATGGTACTTCTTACGAACATATCAATCACCTCATTCTTAAAATTAAACTTTGCTTTTGAATAATATTGTCAATCGTACGCTTTAATTATTCCCTTTCCTTTATATTTCAAACTTTCAATTATTATTATACACATATGACAAGCTTATATGCCATAGAATCAAGTATATTGATAATTTTAAATAAGGAGGTTTCTATGTGAATCAATCAAACACTAGATATTACTATCCCTATATCAGCCCACTTGATCCTTGTCCACCAATTGTGCGTAAAAGTTATTCCACTCCACCACATTTATTTATGGGGTTTCAACCACCTAATTTAGAACAATTTTCTACTGCAAGAGAAGCACTTTTTAGTGGCACACTTTGGCCTGCATTATTTGATCCATACCCACCTAAGAAAGGGAGGGAAGAAGCTTGAGTACACCAAAACAAGTACCCCAGGAGTACTATGATCTGCTTGAAGAAATTCAAGCAATTGATTTTGTTTTAGTTGAACTAAATTTATACCTAAACACGCATCCAAATGACACGGAAGCCATCCAACAGTTTAATCAATGTTCTTATGAAAGTAGAAAATTAAAGAAACAATTTGAAAAAAAGTTTGGTCCACTTATGCATTTTGGAAAAAGTTATTCTGGATACTCATGGAACTGGGATAACCCACCATGGCCATGGCAAGTGTAAAGGAGGAAACCTAATTTGTGGTATTATGAGAAAAAATTACAATATCCTGTCCGTGTTCGTGATTGTAATCCTCGTTTAGCAAAATATTTAATTGAGCAATATGGTGGTGCAGATGGTGAGTTAGCTGCCGCACTTCGTTACTTAAATCAACGCTATACTATCCCTAATAAAGTTGTTGGTCTATTAAATGATATCGGTACAGAAGAATTTGCTCATTTAGAAATGATTGCAACAATGATCTATAAATTAACAAAAGATGCAACACCAGAAGAAATGAAAAAAGCAGGCTTAGCACCCCACTATGCTAACCATGATAATGCACTATTCTATCATAACGCGGCTGGGGCTCCATTTACTGCAACTTATATCCAAGCAAAAGGTGATCCGATTGCAGATATATATGAAGACATCGCAGCTGAAGAAAAAGCTCGAGCTACGTATCAATGGTTAATTAATATATCAGATGATCCGGAAATAAACGATAGTCTAAAGTTTTTGCGGGAACGTGAAGTTGTTCACTCTCAACGTTTTCGTGAAGCGGCACAAATATTAATAGACGATAGGGGCAAAAAACAATTTTATTAACTTACTGTTAACCAAATTAAAAAAAGCAAAACGACAATGTTAATCTATGTCGTTTTGCTTTTTTCGATTTGGTAAGAAAATTTGTTGATCTTCATACAACTTAATTGTTTCTAGTTTATTAATATCACGCAAATATGTGGTCAAATAAGTTGAACCATAATAGACTTCTGCAATTGAGGCTAAAGTATCTCCTTCTCTTACGGTATAATACTTCCCTGTTAGGTCTGTAGTTACGTTATCAATTTGAACTTGTATTGTGATCTCATCAGAAAAACGCATATGAACTGGAACAATACTTACTTTCTCACCTGCTGGATGTGCATATTCACTGTTTTTTTCGGCAGAATGTAATAATTCATCTCCCCACTTATTATAAGTTAGAATAAGTGCAACAATGATCAGGAATAATACTAGTAAAAATCGAATAAATAGAAAACTAATTTTCCATTTTGTTTTCTTCTTTTTATCATCATGCACATTGCTCCGTGGTGGTAAATTCAAAATATCAACATCTGTCACTGATATATGGTCGATTGATTTTTCAGAAATCGCTTCATCCTGGTAATCTTGAGCTTTAGTTGATTGTTGTTGTATTTGTTCCATTTGATCTCTAAGACTTGTTGCCTGATCTTCAAAGTTGTACTTCAATCTATTTTCCCCCTAAAAACCTGATGTATAATGCTAGACCAAAATCAATAATGAAGTGTGTAGTAATAGTCACTAATAAATTGTTAGTTAACTCAAATAACCATCCGATATAGAAACTTAGAGCAACTACTCCAATAAATAAAACTGGTTTAAATAAATATCGAATATGAATTATAGCAAAAAACAAACTAGTTGTGATGTACCCAATAGTTGGTTGTAATACTCCCCTAAATAATATCTCTTCAGAAATAGCAACAACAACTGTTAATAGGAAAATTTGAAAAACTGTACTGCTTCTAAATATTTTTTCATTTATTCCGCCATCATCCCAGTATTTCTTAGGAACAAATTGATACATGCTAATATCAACTGCTACAACAAGAAATCCCGGTAATACACCGATTAAGAATATTTCAGATATGTTCCATTTGAATAAATTAATAAAATACTCAAATGTATCATACAAAAACCACCCTAATGCACAACTAATAAGTAATAGTATTCCTTGTGTAAGATATACCTGAACCCTTAATTGTTCATCTGTCATCTTTGCAATTAATTCTGCTTGACTATGTTTCATTTTCTGCCCCTTGTTGTAAAAATAGTGCTGCCAACTCAAGTTCCCAACTAGTAGTTTCGGTTTGTGATGATTTTATTAAAGGTTCCCATTTTTGAAAACTAAAATCACAAAGATCACAACAAAGAAAATCAGGTGTTTTAATTGTCGTTTGGAAAGAATGAAATAACTGCTCTCTTCGACAAGATGTCCCACTAACCCAGGCAAGTATCTCTTGTAGTTTTTTCATTTTATAATGATTTCGCTCTTCTATTTTTTGTTTGATTGATTCAATCACTTCTATCCTTTTATTATATATCGGCATAAATTGATTTTTTTTAATCATATCATGTTTTTCAAATTGAAACTGTAAAAATCGCCACTGTACTTCATTTATTTCAAATCGTTCCATTATTAAAGTATGACTATTAAGTGCCTGTGTTTGATCAGAGGTAGCAACTTGCTCCAATGCATTTACAATTGATGTAATCTGCTCTTCCTTTGGTAATTCTGACTCTATTAAACGTTTTGGTAAAAGATCATCAAATGGAGCATATAAAACTAGACTCACACTAGATAATCCATCCCTTCCAGCACGTCCTACTTCCTGTATAAAGGATTCAATCTGAGTTGGGATATGGTAGTGTACAACTAACCGTACATTTGGTTTATCTATTCCCATTCCAAATGCACTTGTACAACAAATGACATCAAGTTGGTCTTTCATGAATTGCTGTTGAATCAATGTACGATCAAGTGGATCCATCCCTCCGTGATAAAAAGAAACACGTAAATTTCTAAGTTTTTCATCCAAGATACGAGCAACAAGCTCTGCCTCTTTTTTACTAGAAAAATAAATCATTGCTGGTACTGGGAAAGTTGTCAGTACTTCTTCTAAATAGTTGATTTTATCTTGTTTTGATTGACAGTTTTGAACGGAAAAGGCAATATTAGTTCGGTCCATGGGATAGACGTGTTTGTTAAAAGGCAACTCGTCTAATTGCGTGATTATATCTGCTTGTACTTCTGGTGTTGCTGTGGCGCTTAAAGCTAATATAGGTGGGTACTTTAACGCTTGAATAATTGTGTTTAATTTGAGATAATCTGGTCTAAATTCATGTCCCCATTGAGAAATACAATGCGCTTCATCTATAACAAATAATGAAATGGACATTAGTTTTAGCCGTTTAATTAACTGTTCATTCTGTAACATCTCAGGAGAAACATAAATTAATTTATAAGTCTCTAACTGTTCAAATAAAATATGTCTTTCCTTATAGTCAACAAAGCTATTAATTGCTACAACATCTTTAAATCCTCTAGCTTTTAATTGTTTAACTTGATCAGACATAAGAGATAGTAACGGTGATACAACAACAACTGCGCCACCTAATGTTATAGCTGGAACTTGATAACAAAGGGATTTCCCTGAACCTGTGGGTAATACACCTAAAACATTATGACCAGCTAAAACATCCTCAATAATTTCTTTTTGTCCTGTTCTAAAAGAGTTAAATCCAAAATATCTGTATAAAAGTGTTTCTAAGTCTTCCATCGTATTATTCACCTCCAATAGCTTTCGTTTTTGAATAAGCTAATACTAAACGAATTTCGAAATAACTGTATCTGCCTTCTAAATAGTTTTTAATCTGCTTTAATTTGGTTGTATCCAACTGTTTTACTGCTGTAATAATTGTATCTATCGTTTTCTGTTCAACAAATTGAGTTATAACAAAGTCAGAATCTGTGAATGCAATTTCTATAACGTGGTCTTGTATTGTACTTATTTTCAGATTTCTAATTTTAGCGATATGATTCAAATCAAAACCTTTATTTAACCATCTATTTGTTTTCTTCGCTGAATCAGTCATAAATTTTTCTGCGGAATTAATGTCAGTATAAAAACATTGAATGTATTTTAAATTATTATAATTGCTTTCAATGTGAACTATCAATTTATGAATAACAATTGTTTGATAGATGTGAATATCAGTTTCCTTTACATAGTATTTCTTTGCAAGTTGATCTTTTGTTAGACCTATTTTTTTATAACCTGATAAACGCTCCACAAATAGGTCGGCTAGCAACGAATCAATTTGTTTCAAAAAATATTCCAGCTCTTGATAGACACCTGTTAACCACTCTTTAATATATACATTATACTTGGAATAATGTTGTTTGACCCACGATTGCACTTCTTTGTTGTCGGTAATTGCAACAAAAAAATAATTGTTATGCGCTATATTTGTATAGGTTTGTATCCACAGTTGTAGACGTAACCAAAGTAAATCACTGTTACGGGTATATTCCATTCCGTTTAAATCTTTTATTAGGTGATTGTATTCTTCTTTTTTTAAAAATGCATCTCCATCCCCTGTAATATGCGCATTATCTTGTGAGTCTAGTGTAATGTACTTCTTTTTTTGTAATTCATATATTTGTTGTTGAAAGAGACTTCTATGCATCCCTTTATAAATACCGAAATATGCTGTTAGTTCATACATATTTGCATCTTGCAATGTCTGTGCAGATCGTTTACCAGAAAGTAAATGAAATATAGAAGCAGTACTGCGCTCACTTTTTATCTTTTTAATACATTGCAGTATGATATAATCAAGTATCATTTTTTACTTCCTTTCGACTTTGATCACTACTAATATCTTATCTTCACTTAACTTATTTGTCGATTATTGCAAAATAAATAGATTACATGTAAAATAAGATACATTGGAAAATAGTTTTACTGTATTAAAGAGGTGAATAGACATGGCGCATTATACAATTGTAGATAAAGAAACGTGTATTGCATGTGGCGCATGTGGAGCAGCAGCTCCTGATATATATGATTATGATGATGAGGGGATTGCTTTTGTTCTCTTAGATGATAATACAGGTACTGTTAAAATACCAGAAATATTGGAAGAAGATATGTTAGATGCACGCGAAGGTTGTCCAACTGATTCAATCAAAATCGCTTCTGAGTCTTTTGATGAAGACCCATTAAAATTCGAAAAGTAAAACAATACATAAAAGTGAAGTGACCAGTCAATTGGTCACTTCCTTTTATTATGAGCTATTTTTTAACAGTCATTGTACTTTTTAATATTTGGTAGCGAGTAAGAAATCAAGACTTACTAGTGCGTATATTATTTAAACTACGTCGTAAGATTTGAAGGAACTCCTACTTTAAATTAATGCAATATTTTTGGGTTGACACCATCTGGGACAGGTATACTTTCTTGAATTGCATAGTCCCCGACCATCTTGTTATCAATCGGAATAATAAATTCAACTGTTTGATAACCGAAACTTTTAGCTGTCATTAAAACAGCTTCAATCATGTTTGCTGTAGTTTGATTATTACCAAATTGCTCGAATTCAGAGAAAGCAATTGTAAATTGTTCTGTCCCTTTCTCTATAATTTCAAAACTGGTATTTAAAGGGATAGGTGCCTTTACATTAAAATCTTCTTCATTAATTTGCATGTTTTTGAATGCTTCATCAATAGTATCTACCTGATTGTTACTAGTAGGAACAAGTAACCTTTGTTTATCTTCTAATTGATAAATTTTATAAACTTGATTTTTAATTTCTTGTAAAGGAAATGTTTCTTTTGTACCAAATATCCCTAAATCTACTTGTTCACCAGAATCTGATTGGATAATTAATTCATCAATACCATATGAGCTGAACATTAGATTTACTATCTGCTGAAACATATATGCGTTACTTTCTCCATCAGGAAACTGGTAACCTTCAGGGAATTTCATGTAAATTTGTTGATTATTATTAGTGAATTCAAACTTAATATTTTTAAAGGGAAATGTTGCAACACCTAAAGCTTCCTCGTCTACAAATGTATCAATTCGATTATAATAATCAATAGGATCTCCAGTAGAAGATGCATCAACAAGTGTAATAGGAATAGCATATTGGTTATATTGACCAGCTACTGCAATGGTGAATAATTCTTCTTGTTCATATTGTTGATAGAAAACCATACTGTCTATATTCTCAACCGCATCTTGCATAATGGTACTCTCTTCGCCACCATCTATGTCTGCACCATCATCACTTGAATCTAATGTTAATTCTTCACTTTCAGTTAATGAATACCGATATTCGTCAGAAGAAGATGTCATTCTATCACTATCACTAATTTTTTCATTAGCCGTTTCGAAAGGGCTGGTAATTGAACTTTGAACAAAAATGAAAATTAATGCACTCGCTACAAGTGCTACACAAGAAGGAATGAGCCATGGTAAATAACGTTTTTGTTTTTTTTCGGAAGTTAATTCTTCTTGTATTTTGTTAAATAAGACATCTTTAGATTGACTATCATTTATTTTAGGCATGTTTTTCAACTTCTGTTCAAGGTTATTTTCAGAGGTTCTATTATGTTTCATGACTATTCCCCCCTTTCTATGTTGGAAGCACGCATTAATTCTTGTAACTTTTTAAGTGCACGATGTTGTGTAGTTTTTACTTTACTTGTTGAACAATTCATAATTTCAGCTGTTTCTTGGATAGAAAATGATTGTATATATCTTAAGATAATTACATTTTTTTGATCTGTACTACACTGATCTAGTTGTTTGTATATAGTTTGCATTTCATCATCTAAGATAACAACTTCTTCAGGTAAAGAAGCTTCATCTTTTAATTGGGGATCACTTTTATCCCAGTTAAAAAAATCTACAATTTGTTGTCGTTTACGTTGTTGTTTACGAAAATAATCCATTGTAGTATGTCTAGCTATTGAAAAAAGCCATGTCTTTTCACTGCTCTCCCCTCGGAAAGAATCATGTGCCCTAAGAACTTTAATATAAACTTCTTGAATAATATCTTCTGTTAGTGTTTTATCCTTAACCATATAAAAAATATATTGAAATAAATCTTGATGATATTTTTCATAAAATATTTCAAACGTGGCCTTCAACTATAAGACCTCCCGTCCATACATAATTAGTCGCACACCAGCACATGAAAGTTACAATACTTATAATATTTATTTATGTAGGTATTTCTTGAAAATCAAAGCTAGAGGTTTGTATAATAGTACTACAAAAAAAGAATTTCCAATCGCATGATAAAAATCAAAAGGCAGACCCGCAAGGTAATATCCTAAAAATTTTCCAGATATAAAATAGTTTGTAAGAGCAAAAACAGCTCCATAAAAAAAACCAGCAAAAAGCCCAAAAGCAGTTAATAGGAAAGTTGGGTATTTAACTGAAAATTTCCCTAGTAAGCCACTTCCCATCCCAATCAATGCCCAAGCAATTATTTGCCAAACTGTCCAAATTCCCATACCCAAGAATAAATTTGATAGATATGTTGATAACACGGCTAACAAAATTGCGGGAATTATTCCTAAGAAAAAACCGGATATGATTATTATCGTTGTAACTGGTTGAATATTAGGAAGAAACTGAAATGAGACTCTTCCTACAACACTTAAGGCCGCTAACATGGCTATTAATGTAATTTTATAAGTTTTTTGAATCCTCATTTACTAATCCATACCATGTAAATCAAATACGACAACATCATCTGGTGACAAATTGTATTCACCAGCACCAACATTTGGAGATTCTCCATTCACCTCATATAACCAATAAAGTTGTTGATCATCATCCTGTGAAATGCCCTCAATTGATGTTACAAATCCAGCACTAGTAACTTCAACTTCAAAATTCTCTCTTAAAACATCTAATAGTACGTCATCTTGCTCAATTCCAACAGATTTTGTTGAAATCACTTCTGCTCCGTTATCCTTTGAAATAGTGATTGTTACAGTATCATCGCTATTACTTTCTGAAGTAGAATCATTTGGTTCCGGTTCAGCACATCCAAATAGAATTGTGAGACTGATTAATAATGTAAAAAGTAAAATAATTTGTTTTTTCATACTTTATTCCTCCATAATTTTTATTTTAAAATAATTTACCTATGGAGGTTTAAACGTTATCCTAATAACCACAATTAAATAAGGTCAAATCAAACGCTCAATCCTCGAAGGTTTGATTAACTAGATTAATTGGTAGGTCTACTGACTTATACATTCACCTAATCTGAACCCTTCCCATATAAAAAATTATTATATAGTGGATATGTTCATTTCGTTTGTATTTACAGTTGCGAGGACAGTTCTGGTTTTCCACCAGATTCCCTGTTGTAGTGCTTACACCAATCAAACTATTTATTCACTTAATATTTTTCGGAATTCTAAAGGTAAAGCTGGTACCCTCATTTTTCTTACTTTGTACCGTAATAAATCCTTTGTGTGCTTCAACAATATTTTTGGCAATAGCCAAACCCAGACCTGTACCTTTTTTGCCAGCTTGACGTTTTCTAGACTTGTCAGCCTTATAGAATCTTTCAAACACAAATGGCAAGTCATCTTCTTCAATTCCTGAACCATTGTCGGCAATTGAAAATTGTATATAATCCCTTTCGTCTTTAGCAGAAACCAAGATGTGACCATGTTCCTGTGTGTGCTGAATAGCATTGTCAATTAAATTAGTAAACACTTGTTCCATTCGGTCTGGATCAATAAATAATGATAATGTTTTATTATCATTATTTTGGTTTAATTTAATATCTTTTTTAGTTGCTAAGCCTTGAAACTTACGAATGATCCGATCAAGAAATAATTCGACCTGAATATTTTCTTTTTTCAATTGAATGTGTCCCGCTTTAATTCTAGCAAGGTCTAGTAATTCATTAACTAACCTACCCATACGTAACGATTCATCATGAATAATTTGGGCTAACTCATTCTTTTCTTCATTCGATTCAGCGATATCATCAACTATTGCTTCACTATACCCCTGCAAAAGAGATATAGGTGTTCGTAACTCGTGTGAAACATTAGCTATAAACTCTTCACGTAACTTGTCCATTTTGCGCTCTTCTGTCATGTCTCGGATTACAGCTACAACTCCACGGACATTGGTCTGATCATACAATGGTGACATAATCATAACCCAGTTACGTCCCTGGATAGTTACTTCACGTAGTAATTCCGACTCTTCTGTAATAACTTCGTCCATTAATGACATCATTTCATCAGGTAAGGCAGCTTCATCGTCCATGTTTAATTGATAACGCCAATTCTGTAAAAAATTTTCAATAGGTGGATTAGATACAACAACAGAACCTTCCCTATTTATTGTGATAACACCGTCTGCCATTGAATGTAAAATGCTATATAATTGCTCTTTTTCTTGACGTAATGCATCAATATTGTAATGTAACTGTCTTCCCATTCGGTTAAACGCCATGGACAATTCACCAATTTCATCATGAGTTAAGATAGGTATTTTCGTTCTAAACTCACCTTTGGCTAATTCAAGTGCACCTTCACGCATTTTAATTAATGGTGCAGTAATTCGTGTAGATAGAAAAAATGCAAAAATTGTCATTAAGACAATTGCTATTGCTGCTGCTAACAGAATAATACGTGTGGTTTGATCCGAAGTAGCTGAAACAATATTTGATGATTGGTAAACAAAAATAGTCCCTGCATTATTGTTCGTTCTTAATCCACTAATCAGTAACTGCTTGCCATTCACAATACTTGTTTGCTCTATTTCATCTATTTGTTCATCCCAGAAAGAAGAAAAATCGTCATTTTCTAAAAGCCATTCTTGAGAAATAGTTGGCAGAGACTCATCGCTACTATCAGAAATCCAGCTACTGTTTTGTTCATGATATAGAATAAAAATGCGACTTGAAGAATCTTTAATAGTTTCTGCTATGTCTTCAACAAGATCACGATCTTGATAATCGACCAACAATGTAGAAACTTGCTTTCCTGTTTCTAATAGCTTGTGTTGTGCTTGATCAGTATGGTATTGCTCAAAGAACTCTAGTAGAAAAAAACTAATAATAGCCAAAACAATAAAAATTACTAGTAAAAATGTAAACCAAAGTTTCCCAACTACACTTCTCCAAAAAAACATTATTCTTCTGCTACTTCAAACTTGTAGCCTACTCCCCAAACTGTTACGATCATTTTTGCTGCATCTTTAGAAACCTTATTTAATTTTTCACGCAATCGTTTTACATGTGTGTCAACAGTACGTAGATCTCCAAAAAATTCATACTTCCAGACTTCCTTTAATAATCGTTCACGATCAAACACTTTATCAGGAGCACTCGCCAAAAAATGTAATAGTTCGTATTCTTTTGGTGTCAATCCTACTTCAACACCATCTGCTAATACACGATGGGCATCGTTATCAATTAGGATATGTGCGAATTCTAGTACATCTTTTGTTTTACTTTCAGCAGTAGGTACAGGAATAGTAGAAGACCTTCTCAATAACGCCTTCACTCGAAGTACGACTTCACGTGGACTAAATGGCTTTACTATATAATCATCAGTGCCCACTTCGAATCCTTCCACACGATTTGCCTCTTCCCCTTTTGCGGTTAGCATGATAATTGGTGTTGCCTTTTCTTCCCGAATCTTTCTGCAAACTTCTATTCCATTTTCACCAGGTAGCATTAGATCAAGAATAATTAAAGTAAAGTCATTCTTCAATGCAAGTTCTAAGCCGATTTCACCGTCTTCAGCTTCTTCAACACTGTATCCTTCTCGTTCTAAATACATACGTAGCAATCTTCTAATTCTATCTTCATCTTCCACTATGAGTATATTATTATTTTCATCCATCCCAAATACCCCTTTCTATCCACACTCATCCCCAAAAATAACGCTTCTCTCTTAGTAGTAAATTACAACGAAGGTTCGTCTGCTCAATCCATTCTTCTACATTTTTTGCATCATACAGATGTATTGTAGCATTCTATCATTAATTGTAACATTGGCGCACCAATGTTCATACAAGTATTGCCCGACAAGACGATTTAAGTCTACACCCTAAAAACTTTATATTTTATTCAACTCTATTATGTTCGTTTTGACTGATTGCGTAACTGTTTCACTTCATGTGGAGTTAATTCGCGATAGTCGCCAGGCTGCATTCCTTGAAGTGTAAGAAGGCCGTATTGCTCTCTTTTTAATTTCATAACTGGATGATTAACAGCTTCAAACATTCTTCTTACTTGACGATTTTTTCCTTGATGTAAGACTATTTGCATAATAGTTGTCTTCTTTTGCTCATCTGTTGATAATATTTTAACATGAACAGCTTTTAATTCTTCACCTTCAGATTTAACACCTTTTCTTAAAGCCTTAACAGCTTCTTTAGATGGAATCCCTTCTATTTTCGCGACATAAACTTTGTCAACTTCATGACTAGGATGCATCAGCATTTGTGCGAAGTCTCCATCATTAGTTAATAACATTATACCTGAAGTATCGTAATCTAATCTTCCCACAGGATAGACACGTTCTTTTAATCCATGCATAAGATCCGTGATTACTTTTCGCCCTTTATCATCTTTAAGGCTAGAAATAACTCCTCTTGGTTTGTACAAAACATAATAAACTGGCTGTTCCTTTTCAAGTGGCAGGCCATCTACTTCAACTTTATCGTCTTGTGTAACTTTCGTACCTAATGTTTTAACAGTCTTGCCATTGACTTTAACTTTACCATCCTCGATAAGTTTTTCAGCTTTTCTTCTTGATGTTACACCACTTTGTGCAATTACTTTTTGTAAACGTTCTTCATTATTAGACATTTTATCACCATAATTTCATTCGATTTTTATTATAAACAGTATTACGTTTATTTTGCCAGAAATTTCGAAACAAAACAATAGCGTTAACATTAGTTAACGCTTCATTGTAAAAATACAATAGATACTACTATAATTGATGTTATTATACCAATAATATCTGCTAATAGTCCAACTTTTAATGCATCTCCCATTTTATGAATTCCTACTGCACCGAAGTATACAGTTATTATATAAAAAGTTGTATCTGTACTTCCTTGCATTGTAGAAGCGAGACGGCCAATGAAAGATTCTGGTCCATGAACCTTAATTAACTCTGCCGTTATCGCTAACGCAGCTGTACCAGATATTGGTCTTGTAAAAGCTAATGGTGCAATGTCACTCGGAATCCCCACTGTAGCTAATACTGGTTGTAATAACCCAATAAGTGCATCTAAAGCACCTGAACTTCGAAATATTGCGATTGATACGATCATCCCTAATAAAAAAGGAAGTAAGGAAACTGCCATTTTAACTCCTTCTTTTCCACCCTCCACAAACAATTCATATGTTGGGAGCCGTTTTAATGTAGCAGTGACTAAAACTAGCATTACCATGCAAGGTATAATCCATGTACTAATTATCGTAATTATATTCATTTTTTGTGATTCCGCACCCTTCTCCAATAAAATAACCGATCAATAAGAATTGCGGTTATGGTTGTAATAAAGGTTGCTATTATTGTTGTAGCAACAATTTCTGTAGGAGCTTGTGAGTTATATTGCATTCTAATTGCAATAACGGTTGTTGGCACTAGGGTTAAACTTGAGGTATTAATCACTAAGAATGTTATCATGGAACGGCTTGCAACATCTGAATTTGACAAACTTTTCATTTCTTTCATTGCTTTAATTCCCATTGGGGTAGCAGCATTTCCGAGCCCAAATAGATTAGCAATAAAATTAGAAAGGATATAACCCATTGCAGGGTGGTCTTTGGGTATGTCCGGGAATAACTTTGAGATAAATGGCTTACACACCTTTGATAATCCACTTAAAATATTTGCTTTCTCTGCAACACGCATTAAACCTAGCCAGAAAACTAGCACACTTATTAATCCAATTGATAATGTAACAGCATCTGAGGCGCTCGAGAATATCGCTTTATTCACTTGGTCCATTGTACCGTTTATCATTGCGTAAATGACTCCAGTTATCGCCATTCCTGCCCAGATATAATTGACCATTTAAATAACACCTATCAATTTATTGAAAAAAGTAATAACTGTGCTAATGAGACTATTTTCTTTTTGATTTTGTTTCACTACTTTTTTTTCATTTGCTACTGTTGAGGCATGATCATATTGCTTAAAACCCCAATCAAATAAACGTATATGATCTTGCCAATCATTTGGATCATTTAATGTAACGGCAATAAGCATAACACCTTCTTTTTCCGCAATTGAAACAAGGGTTCTTCCTGCAGCTTTTGTGTATCCGGTTTTCCCTCCAATTGTATAAGGATAATAACTAGTTAAAAGCTTGTTTTTATTTCCCCATGCATAAGTGCGTTGTTCTGAATGATAAGACTTTGCACCAGTAATGGCAACAAATTCATCATTATTCATTGCATGTCTAGTCAATGTCGCCATATCATATGCAGTGGAATAGTGAGTATCTGAATCTAGCCCATGTGGGTTGTCAAAATGTGAATCAGTCATTCCTAACCAAGCTGCTTTTTCATTCATTAGAAAAGCAAAACCTTCTACACTTCCTCCAACAAATTCTGCAATTGCTGTGGCTGCATCATTACCTGATCGCAACATTAATCCATATACAAGATCTTTTAATTTAATCTTTTCTCCTTCTTGTAAATAAATTGATGATCCTTCTGTGTATGAGGCTTGGTGACTAATTGTCACTGTCTCCTCCATTTTACCTGATTCAATTGCTAGTATTGCTGTCATTATTTTAGTAATACTAGCAATTAATTGTGGATCATTCGCAGATTTGGCATATAAAACTTCTCCATTGGATTGATTCAATAAAACTGCGTTTCTAGCTGCTACTAGAGGTTTTGCCTCGATTGTTTGTGGAAAAATAGCCATTAGACATAAGGAAACGATTAAAAATACTAGCGTTGGTTTCATGTTCTGCATCCTCTCTACATACTTCTATAACATTCTATGCAAAAAGGACGGGCATATGATTGAAACAGTAACCGATATATTTTGTTTTAATTATTTAAAATAGAGACCATTTTACTTGTTTAGCGGTTTGAAATCTATTATTAACATCCTCCCAGTTTATTACATTCCACCACTGTTTTATATATTCTTTTCGGTCATTATTATATTGTAAATAATAAGCATGTTCCCACACATCAAGTACAAGTAATGGAATTGTATCACCAAGAGAGAAATCTTGATGCTTTTCTAGCGTTTGTATGGCCAGACGACCTGCACGGGGAGACCATACTAACATGGTCCAACCAACACCTTCTACAGATTCTGCTCCCTTTCTGAAAATCTCTTTAAAAGCTGAAAATGAACCAAAATCATTAGTTATCTGCTTTGCGATATCCGTTTTTTTAGGAGGTTCTCCACCTCCATTTGGCTTCATATTAAACCAAAAGATTGTGTGTAAATAGTGACCAGATCCATGAAACGCCTGTTCTCTAAACCAATGCTTCCAAAGTGGTGTATTAGGTTTGGATTGATATAAATTAACTTCTGCTTTATTTAAACCATTTACATATGATTGATGATGGCTATCATGATGTAAACGCATAATTTGTTCTGAAATATAAGGTTCCAATGCATTATAAGCATAAGGCAATGGTGGCAACTGATGTTGTCCAACTGCTACACTTTCATTACTTGTATTTTGCTCTAGTCGTGTGTGGAAAATTTCTCCCTTTTGCTCTAATTGTTGTACTTCTTCATGAGAAGGATTCTCTTTGTACATCATATCTTTAATTTCTTCCTTCCAATTTTCCCAATCTTCTGTTTCCCCGATCGTTCTATCTGCTGTCTCAAAACTGGTTTCTACTGCATTTGTCCATTCTAATAGTTCACGCAAATAGGCGTGTAGTTTTTCATCCATATAATCACCTCAGCTATAGACTATGGATTCTTTTTCATTTTGTGCAAAAAAAACAGCAGAACTAGTATGTACTAGTACTACTGTTTTTGATCATCATTTACTTGGTTTAATTCCGTATCAAAATTCCTAAAAAATAAATCAGCTTCCTCACTAACATCAACCTCGTTAATATCTTCTGTTAAGGGTGGGAGCTCATCAATTGATTTCAAGCCAAAATATGTTAAAAAATCGACTGACGTGCCAAACATAGTCGGACGTCCGACACCATCTTTTCTGCCGACCTCTTCAATTAATGCCCGAGATAAAAGCGTTTGGACTGGTCTATCACTTTTCACTCCACGAATTTCTTCAATTTCCATTCTTGTAACAGGTTGATTGTATGCTATAATGGCGAGTGTTTCGAGAGCTGCTTGAGATAGCTTTGAAATATGTGGCGACTCCATTAATTTCCGATAATAAACAGTATGTTCTGGTTTAGTGGCTAAATGAAACCCATTTTTTGATTCTACCAGCATAATCCCTCTGTCCATGTGTTCATAATCATATTTTAATTCGTCAATTAGATGTTCAACCATTTCTGTATCAATCTCTAATACTGATCTTATTTGCTTTTTATTTAATCCTTCGTCTCCAGCAGCAAACAAAAGTCCTTCTAAAATAGATTTATACTTATTTGTATTCACGTATTGTCCTCCATGTTATAAATAATCAATGTATCCAAATGATGCTCTTGTGTACAGTAAACTTGATTATTTTTCATCAATTCTAATATAGCTATAAATGTTACAACAATATATGACCGTGATGGATAGTCAAATAATTCATCAAATGAGATACCATATTTGTTATGCCGTAATTGTGTTAAAACATCTTCCATTCGTTGTTTAACTGGTATTTCAGTTCGTTGAACAGTTGTCTCTAAAGGTCGGCTCCATTTCTTTCGTTCAAAAACTTTTTGCATTGCAGAAAGCATATCATAGATGGAAACTTCTCCTTTAGTTACAGGTTTATCTGTTTTATCAAACGAAAATGCTTGTGCAGCTCTAGTGAAGCTATAGCTTGCATCTGATTCTTTCTCTTGCAACTGTTGAGCGGCTTCTTTATATTTCCGGTATTCTATTAAACGTCTCATTAACTCTTCACGTGGGTCTTCTTCATACTCCTCTTCTATATCTAATTCTTGATTTGGTAATAGAAGAGAGCTTTTTATCGCCAATAGTGTTGCGGCCATAACTAAGTATTCACTAGCAACATTTAATTCTAATTGTTGCATTGTATGTATGTAATGCATGTATTGCTCTGTTATTTCTGATACCGGAATATCATATATATCAATTTCATATTGATTAATTAAATGTAAAAGTAAATCTAAAGGTCCTTCAAAAGCGTCTAATTTAACTTGATAGGTTTCATACATAAAACGTTCCCCTTTTAGTGCGCATTCAAAATTTACCAATTGTAACAATGTAAATTAGTGACTTCTTGAACAAACGCATATAAACTACATTGTTACCTAATAGCAAACAAGAAACCAATCTTAAAAGATCTGGTTTCTTATCAGCATTCATCTTCACATTTAGTTAAAAAGTCTTCTGTTAGATCATTAGCACAAACTTGATATTTATCACCATACAATTCTTTGATTCCTTGCACCATTCTTTTCCCAATCCCTGCATCACGATAGGATGGATTAACTGTTATATGTTGAATAGTGACTTTTTCTGATTCATTATCTAAATATATGCCCACAGCTCCAAGAATATCTTCTTCTTTCCATAGATATAAAAGCCAATTCTGATTACTTTCGTAGTCTTTTATCGTTTGCTGTAATTTCTTCACATCTTTTTCTTCAGGCATAAACGAAAGAAGCCCCATTGCAATCTTTTCTAATGATTTTTTATAACGAATTAACATAATTACACCTCATTACATAAGAACAGCTTATTTAGTATAACGAAATTATTACCGTTATCGTTCCCTAAAGTTCTTAGTACTTTTAAATTATAAATTAATAACTTTTTACAATGAATAATTAACGAAAAAATATGATTCTACATATTGAATCATACTACTTTTTGAGGAGAATGTCATGTTTAGTTCGTAAAAAATTATTAAATTAAACAGAAAAAAAGCAAGTCCAAAGACTTACTCTTGTTCTGTAACTGTAACTTTCTCCATTACGTCACCTTGTTTAATACGCAACACAACGTCCATGCCCTCAATAACTTGTCCAAATACTGTATGGACACCATCTAAATGTGGTTGAGGCTCATGAACTAAAAAGAATTGACTTCCTCCTGTATCTTTTCCAGCATGTGCCATCGAAAGTGATCCAGCTACATGTTTGTGCGGATTACCTTCTGTCTCACATTTAATTGAATAGCCTGGTCCACCAGCACCTGTTCCAGTTGGATCGCCACCTTGTGCAACAAAACCTGGGATAACGCGGTGGAAGGCTACACCATTGTAAAAATCACTATTTGCTAATTTCTCAAAATTTGCTACTGTATTTGGTGCAGCATCCTCAAACATTTCGATCTTAATCATTTCACCATTTTCAAACTCAATTGTTGCTAATTTCATTTTTATTCCTCCTATTTATTCGTAAGATAAATCATTTTTTACTACATCTTGATATGTCTCGCGTTGTATAACGATTTTATCCTGCATGTCTTCTACAAAAACAACAGCAGCCTTTGGAAACCTATTATAATGGCTTGACATTGAGTATCCATATGCTCCTGTACTGAATACAGCCAATATATCACCTGGCTCAACGCTTGGCAATGGGACATCCCAGATTAACATATCACCTGATTCACAACACTTTCCAGCAATTGAAGCTGTTGTTGATGGAGGCATATTTACTTTATTAGCTACTACAGCCTCATATTTTGCTTGATAAAGTGCTGGACGAATATTATCAGTCATCCCACCATCCACAGCAATGTAGTCACGAACACCTGGAATTGCTTTTTTAGAACCAATTGTATAAAGGGTTACAGCTGTGTTACCAACAATCGCTCGACCTGGCTCTATCCAAATTTCTGGGAAGTCCATTTCAAGTTGATCCACCTGCAGTTTGATTTCCGTCACAAGCGCTTCTACATATCCATCTAATGCAAGTGGTTGATCTTCATCAGTGTACCGTATGCCAAATCCGCCACCTAAATTTAAAACTTGAGGAACATAATGGTAAGTTTTTTTCCAACCTGCTAAAGCATCAAATAGTCTTCTAACAGCCATTATAAAACCATCTGTTTCAAATATTTGTGATCCTATATGACAGTGTAGCCCTTTAACATGAATTGTGTCAATTTCCTGCAATCGTTGAAATGCCTCTTCAGCTTGACCATTAGCTAAATCAAAACCAAACTTAGAATCTTCATTCCCTGTTAGGATATAATCATGTGTATGTGCTTCAATACCTGGTGTGACCCGCAAGAGCACATCCATTTCTGTCTGATAGTTTGCTAGGATATCTTTTAGTAACTCAATCTCATGAAAATTATCAATAACAACACACCCAATATTATACTTAACAGCCATCTCTAATTCTGCCACATTTTTGTTGTTTCCATGCAGATGAATTTTTTCAACCGGAAAATCAGCTTGTAAAGCTGTATATAATTCTCCTTGTGAGACGACATCTAAACTTAGCTTCTCTTGCTTTGCTACTTGAAGCATCGCAATGGAAGAAAACGCCTTACTTGCATATGCTACCTGTGCCTTTACTCCATAATGCTCAAATGTATCAACAAAAGCACGTGCATTTTCTCTAATTTTATTTACATCATACACAAAAAGAGGTGTACCATACTTTTTTGCTAAATATGTTGTATCCAGTCCTCCAATTGTTAAATGACCTTGATCGTTTGTATTCATGAGCTCATGCATCCAACACACCTCCACAAAAACCGAGAAAAAATGTATGCTTTTCATGTCACTTATCTAATAATACAAGAAAAAATCCCTTGCCACGGTATAAGGTGAGCTGAAGCAACCCAAACATATACTGGAAGGGATTTATACAGATTCCCGACGCTTTTTTTCTTTTTAATATCGTTAATTTACCATAAGTCTAATTAGTATTCAACTTTTTATACTAAGATTGTTTATAATTGTTTTTTGGATGAACAATACTCGGACGTTGTTTCGACATAGGAACACTAAATCGAAATAATATTTGCAATAAGGCTTTACCATTAAATGGTAGGAATGGCCATAGGTATGGTGTGTTTAATGATTTTGTTCGAGCTAAGAGAATGATATACAATGAGAAACTAATCAATAGTCCTTTCACGCCAAAAATAGCTGCTGCAATTAATAAAAAGACTCGACTTATTTTATTCGCCACACTTAATTCATAACTTGGTGTAGCAAATGATCCAATTGCACTTATTGCTACATATAGAATAACTTCTGCACTAAATAGTCCTACATCTATAGCAATTTGACCAATTAAAACCGCCGCAATTAGACCCATTGCAGTTGAGAGAGGAGTAGGAGTATGAATTGCTGCCATCCGCAAGAATTCAATACCAACATCAGCCAGAATCAATTGTACGATAAGTGGTATATTTCCTACCTCGTTTGGCCCTATAAATTGTAGTGCTTCCGGAAGCAAACGTGGTTCAACTGCAAGAATAAACCAGAATGGGAGTAAAAAAATAGAGGCTAAGATTCCAACGAAACGAATCCAGCGTATAAACGTCCCGACGGTTGGTGACTGCCGATATTCTTCAGCATGTTGAACATGATGAAAAAAAGTTGTAGGCGTAATAATCATACTCGGTGAAGTATCAACCATTATTAACACGTGACCCTCAAATAAATGGACAGCGGCAACATCTGGTCGTTCCGTATACCGTACTAAAGGAAAAGGATTAACCCCTTGTTTAACCAGATATTCTTCTATCGTTTTATCAGCCATGGCCAAACCATCAATGTCAATTTTTTTCAATTCTTTTTTGATTGTTTTAATTAATCCATCATCAGCAATATCTTGTATATATGAAATACAAATATCTGTTTTAGATCGTTGTCCTACTTGAATAATTTCATTCCGTAAACGTTCATCACGCACTCTTCTTCTGGTTAAACCTGTATTCTCAATAATATTTTCTGTATAACCATCACGAGCACCTCTAACTACTTTTTCTGTATCTGGTTCTTTAGGGCTTCTTCCTGGATAACTTCTAACATCAACAACATAAGCAAGCTCTTGTCCATCAATAAAGATCACAATTAGCCCCGACAACAATTGGGTAATTGCATCGTTAAACTTGTCAACCTTTTCTACTTGTTGATGGACTAATCGGTTTTTAATGATAGCTGGAAGTTCAGTTTTATTAGATTCTTCATCGTTAATTGCAGTAAGCTTTTTTAGTAATTCTACAATAATAGCAGTATCACATAAACCAGTTAAATAATATAACTGTACTTTTTGCTTTAATAAGATGATCTCTCGAAAACCAACATCAAAAGAAGTACCAACGCCGACCTTTTTTTCCATATAAGTTTGAACATCATTTATGTCAGTCATTATTGGTTTATTTTCTGGTTTATTTTTCACCTCTAATTCCCTCTCTTTCTAAAATTAATTCAATTGCTTTTCGTGTAATAGGAGAGCCTTTTGAAATGTCGTCATGACCATTCATTTTGCCAATGTCTCCAATTGCAATTACAACAGGGAGATCAAGCTGATCTAATAAATAGACAGTATCTCCATTAATACGACCAATTTCAGGAATTGCAATCCCCTCTTTGTCTACTCCATTACCGATTACGTTTCCTTCTTGATCAATTGAAAATGAAACGCGAGACCATTCTAAATTTTTGGTGTGTGCAGCTACAGCAACAGCTCCAATGATTGTAATACCTGGATCGCTTTCTAAAGCTAGTAGAACTTCTTCACCTAATCCTATACCAGAGACACCAGCATCATCTATTAAGACATATACTGGATTTTCATTGGCTTGTTGGATAGCTTTTATCACATCACTTGCAGATGAAGTAGTTGGATTGTCAGCAAATTGAACAAGAGCCGTTCCACCAATTAATTTTGCTAAGTAATCAATTGTATTTCGTGCATATTCATCTCCATCTGTAATAACAATTACTTGTTTCGTAGTCATAGAAACTTCATCTCAATCATCCCTTGTATTTAATATGTTTCACCTATTTTGGAATTAATATTATCCATTGAAATAATGACCCAAGTATTTTTCCGAACACAATTGCCATCATTAACCAGATGATTTGATGATCAACTCTAATTCTCTTTGCTAAAATGGGAAATACATTCAGCACTTCCGTTAAAGCCGCTGCCAACATTCCTATAAAAACACCATGGAATAAGCCCCAAACTACAACAATTATCGTGATTAATTGAAAAGAATAAGAACTGAATGATAGATACGTCCCAAATAACACACCAACAATAACAGCTATCTCATAAACTTGAAGGTAGGAATCCGTTTTAGTTAATTGTACTAATCGTGGAATAATACCCAATACTGTAAGAAATGCTACAAAGCCTGTACCAACAAATAAACCCGACGCAAACCCGATAAAGCTATCAATAAGATTATTTATCATCTGGGTTATTCAAATTATTTTCATAATGATTAACATATTGATCAATATTTTGTTGGTATTTAAACATTTCTATTTCCAAAGGGCTAGGTTCTTCATTAAACTTTTTCTTAAAAAGATGATTAAAAAATAAAATCATCCCTAAACCGAGTCCAATGGAATATGGGATTTGCATCCATAGTGGTCGTTTTTGCTCTTCTCCAGTAAATAAATAATGTAAACGTTGCTGCACTGCCTGCATACTAACATCAAAATGAAAATTCATAATTGTCATAGCAGAACCAACAAATAGCAATATCCAAATGACTAATACAAATGGAATTTTAGCTTTTTTGTTCTTTTTAATGATATGTATAAGTGTTTGGTTTGGGCCTAAAAGTTGAAAATTAACGTGTGGTAAAAGTTGTTGCAATTTTTGAATTACTGAAAATGCCTCAATCACAAAAATTTGCTGATCTTGTTTAGACGGTTTGTGTATTGTGATTGACTTCAGATTGGACACAAGAGAAGGTTCTCCGGATATGTAGGAAATATCTTCTAGCTTTATATTTACTTCTGATTCAATATTAATGTTTTTTTTCATACGTAAATATACAATTGTATCCATAACGCACCCTCCTAAAAGCTTCGGATTTAGTATGGAACAAAAACGTATAATTCATGCATTTGATTTAGTTTGCACATAAAAAAAGCGCCCTATTAAGGCGCTTTTTTTATCAACTCTGAATCTATAGGCTTTAAATGCCGATTTGATCTTTTAACCATTCTAATATCTTTTTTTCTAAACGTGATACTTGGACTTGGGAAATACCTAGCCTTTCAGCCACTTCTGATTGTGTTCGATCTTGATAATAGCGTAAATAAACAATTAAACGCTCTCGTTCATCAAGTTCACAAATTACTTCTTGTAATGCAATTTTATCAAACCACTTTGTATCTTGATCGGACATCTGATCAAGCAAGGTAATAGGGTCTCCATCATTTTCATAAACTGTTTCATGAATAGAATGCGGTATTCTTGCAGCCTCTTGTGCATGCACAACATCTTCTGTTGATATATCTAGCGCATCTGCAATTTCAGAAATTGTTGGTGATCTCCCAAAAGATTTGGTTAATTCATCTTTTTTTCGTCTTATTTTGTTTCCGGTTTCCTTTAATGAACGACTCACTTTTACACTACCATCATCTCTAATAAAGCGTTGTATTTCACCAATAATCATAGGAACTGCATAAGTTGAAAATTTAACATCATATGATAGATCAAATTTATCAATTGATTTTAACAGGCCAATACAACCTATTTGAAACAAATCATCGGGATCATATCCACGGTTCATAAACCTTTGAACTACAGACCATACCAATCGTACATTTCGTTCAACTAATATATCTTTAGCGTATTGGTCTCCTGCTTGGCTTTGACGAAGATATTTTTTTACCTCTTCATCACGCAACTGTTTAACATTTTGAGTTTTATTTAATTCCATTTCTATGTCATCCCCTTAATTACATAAGGTGCGACTTTTATTGAAATGCTTGACCAATTTGATTTTGGTTCCTTGACCAAGTCTTGATTCCACTTCAACTTTATCCATAAAGTTTTCCATGATAGTAAAACCCATACCAGAACGTTCCAATTCTGGTTTAGAAGTGAATAATGGCTGAGTAGCTTCATCTATATTCTCTATTCCTATACCTGTATCTTCGATTATTAACTCTACTTTGTTATTATCAATTGAGCATTCCATGTAAATCATTTCATTAGATTCATTTGAATAGCCGTGTATAATTGCGTTTGTTACAGCTTCAGAAACAACGGTTTTTAATTCAGTCAATTCATCCATTGTCGGATCAATTTGAGATACAAACGAAGCTATAGTTACACGTGCAAATGATTCATTGGCACTAATGCTGGAAAACGAGAGACGCATCGTATTGTTCATGATGCCACCCCTAAGCTCTGCAATGCAAATGCCTCATTCTCTTCAAAACGAATTATTTTAAATAAACCGGATAGCTCAAATAGACGCTTAACCGCTGGTGAAATAGAACACACTACCATTTCTCCACCTAATTGTTTTACTTCTTTATATCTCCCCAAAATAACACCTAAACCAGAACTATCCATGAATGTTAATTGTTCTAAATTTAGAATGACATGCTTAACTTGTTTTTCATTAATTTTAGTTTTCCATTCATTCTTAAACATTTCTGCTTCATGGTGATCTAGCTCACCAGACATTCTAACTAATAAAACTTTTTCTTTTGTATTCCAATCTACTAGCAAGCTCACTATTTCTCCTCCTCTTTTTCCTTTGTCCCTAACACTTTTCGTTTAAATGATCATAAATTCCTGCAACCTGACAAAACAAGTCATTCTTCGCGATAACTTTTAAAAATTCTTATTTTTTCACCAATTCTTTCAACGAATGCTTAAATAGCTTCCAAATTCCGGCTTGTTTTAATGGTTCATCAATAAGTAACGCTGTTTCAGATAGTATTTCTCCATCTTTTCTAACTTCCAATAATCCAACTTTACTTCCTTTATCTAATGGTAATTGCAGATCTTGATTAATTTTTATACTTGTTTCAATACCAGATTTTTTTTGTCCTTTTTTAAGTAATATCGAAACTGTATCTTCAGTTACTACATCTACTTGGTCTTTATCTGCTTTAATCATAGAAATCTTTGTAACAGGTTGATTTCGTTCATAAAGCAAGTCTGTTTCATATTGGGAAAAAGCATAATCTAACATCTGCGTTACTGCTTGATTTCTTTTCTTTGGTGATTCTGCTCCCATTGCAACAGCAATAACACGCATATTATCTTTTTTCGCAGTAGCTGCTAGACAATATTTTGCTTCAGATGTATAACCTGTTTTCAATCCATCTACACCATCGTAAAATTTGACTAACTTGTTCGTGTTTACTAACCAAAACTCATCTTCTGTCCCTTTTCGTAGATAATCTTCATATAAACTTGTATATTTTGTAATTTCCTCATGCTTTAATAAATCCTTTGCAATTATCGCCATATCGTACCCCGTTGAAAAGTGTTCTGGCGCTGGTAAGCCTGTTGGATTTTGAAACCTCGTATTCTCAAGCCCTAAATCTTTTGCTTTTTTATTCATCATTGTAACAAACGCAGCTTCACTACCTGCAATGCGCTCTGCTAAAGCAACACTTGCATCATTTCCAGAAGCTATTGCTACACCTTTTAGTAGATCTTCTACACTCATTTCTTCCCCTGCTTCGAGGAAAATTTGGGATCCTCCCATAGATGCTGCATGTTCACTGACTCTAACTGTTTCATCTAGCGTTATTTTTTGATCATCTATGGCCTCCATTATTAAAATGAGGGTCATCATTTTGGTCATACTGGCTGGTGGTAGTTGTTCATGTGCATTTTTTTCATATAAAATTTCTCCAGTATCTCGTTCAATCAAAATAGCTGAACTTGCTGCTTCAGCTAACGCTAAATCATTTGATGCTTCCTCTGCCGCTACCGGTTGTAATTGAAATAGTAGTAGTAAAACCGTAAAAAGTATAACTGTTTTTCTCATCATGTTTAACCCTCCAAATACGTAATGTTCATATTTTTTCCATAAAACATTATTTTTATAACAAAAAAACACTCAATTTTAAATTTGAGTGCTTTCTGTCTTTTAGAATTATTTTAAAACATTTATGCTCTTGGATGATGACTAGTATAAATATCCTTTAACCTTGCTTTTGTTACATGTGTGTAAATTTGTGTTGTTGAAATATCAACATGACCAAGCATTTCCTGAACAGCCCTTAAGTCAGCACCATTTTCAAGCAAATGAGTCGCAAACGAATGACGTAATGTATGTGGTGTTATATCTTTTTTTATTTGTGCATCACGGGCAATTCCTTTTAAAATCTTCCAAAATCCTTGTCTTGATAATTTATTGCCATGATGATTTACAAATAATTGTTCAACATTTTTATTTTTTATTAAACTATCTCTACTATTTGATAGATACACTTCTATTGCCTCTTTTGCAATATCTCCTAACGGAACAATTCGTTCTTTGCCGCCTTTTCCTAGACAACGAACAAACCCCATCATTAAATGTAAGTCACTAACTTTAAGTTGAATCAGTTCTGATACCCTTAGACCAGTTGCGTACAGTGTTTCTAACATCGCCTTATTTCGGGTTTTAAGTGGATCGGTTGTAGGCATGTTCAACAGCTTATCCACTTCTTCTGCGGATAGAATCTTAGGTAATTTACGGTCTTTCTTTGGTGTTTCAATATGTAAACTTGCATCATTTGATAACTGGTTTTCCTGAATCATAAATTGATGAAAAAGACGAATAGATGACAAGCCACGCGCAATGGTTGCTTGTGAACGATCATGGTCATTTAAGTTATAAAGATAATTTGTAATATGGCTTCGTTCAACCTGGCTCCAATCTCTTATCTCGTACGTAGATACTAAAAAAGCGTGGTATTGCTTGATATCTCTTCGATAAGATTGAAGTGTATTCTCAGATAGGCCTCTTTCTATCTGAAGATAATGATAAAAATCCTGTATTGTATCTTGCATTTCTATTCTCCTAGTCGAAAAAAGATCGATAACCTATCAATTAATGGCTGTTGATCTTGTTGAATTACTTTAATTGCTTTTCCTTCTGGTGGGTCATACCTATGGTAGTCCTGGTATTCATCATGCATCGCTTGTAAACCAAAATAGAATAATGAAGTGCAAACTACAAAAAGTACTAAGAGTTTAATGGTATCTTTTATATAATTCACTAGTAGTTTCATTGGCATATCTCCTTACTAATTTCAGTTTCACACAATAAAACGTGCTCCCTACAAGATATGCCAAAAAGAAGTTATTATATACACTTTTTCAGTTTAAATATAAAAATTATAGCTGAAAAAGTAAATAAAATAAAAAACCTTTCAACGTTAAAAGGCTGTTTATTAAGAAGATACTTTTAATTCTTGGTCCTGACACTTTTTACATACTCCATGAAATGTTAATCTATGGTCTTTTACTTTAAAATTCCAATCAGTTTCAACGATTTTCTCAACGTCCTCTAGTAAGTCATCAGTAATCTCTTCAACTGCACCACATTCAGTACAGACTAGATGATGATGGAAATGAGCTGCACCTTCTTTACGTAAATCATATCTAGATACACCATCACCAAAATTTATTTTATCTACAATTTTAAGTTCAGATAGCAATTCTAACGTACGGTATACTGTTGCAAGTCCAATCTCAGGAGCTTTTTCTTTAACTAATAGATATACATCTTCTGCACTTAAATGATCTTCTTCCCGCTCTAGTAACACACGTACAGTAGCTTCACGTTGTGGTGTAAGTTTATAACTTTGAGCATGTAAATGTTTCTTTATCCGATCAATTCGATGTTCCATATCTGAAACCTCCCTTACATTCTCAATTATAAGCAGACATACAAATCGTGTCAATTAAAATTATTATAAATTATTAATGATAATCATTATTATTTTAAACTGATTATTAATTATACATCCAGGAGATTACTAATTCCATTGCTTGATTAGATATGAATGTTTCTACTATTGCTGCCACTGCAGCTACACAAACAAACAGTAAGAATACAACTACATATTGTAAGAATGGCTGTGCTGTAGGTTGCTGTATCTTTCTTGAAAAGATTTTTTGTAATAAAGCTAGAGAAAATATCATGGCAATACTACTTGCTAAAAGATAGACTGGAATAATGAATATATTTTGTGGTGCTATGGAAGCTGCAGCAAAGACAAAGCCCTTCCAACCAAGTTGATTGACAAAAAAACCTACTGAAAATCCAACAACTACTCCTTTGACAAACATCAATATCCATATAATTGGCAGTCCTATTACAGATAAACCTAAAATAAAAAATAATCCTAAATATTGTAGATGATATAAGAAAGTTGTTTTAAACATATCCTGATTATCAACAATCGGTCCTTCTAGTAAACGATTCATAAATTGATCTAAATAGAAAAATAAATCTGTTTTCTGTATAAACGTCATGCTATTAACAATGATTGCTCCAAAAATTATACCTACTAAAAATAATACGATCATAAAGAAGTAAATAAGTCGATATTTTATTAAGTGGTTAAGAAATACATTAGTGTTATGGTGCATAGATATCCTCCGTTCATTCTTACTGCTTAAAAGGATGTTCAAAAAGTCAATAGATGATAAGTTTCACATCTCCTTGTTGGTTTGTTCTCTTGCATCTTTTTTGCTGACTTTTGAAACATACACTTATAGTAAAAATCTATGAGAATATCTTAAAAAATAGACCAACTATTCCAATCACTTAATAGAATTCACTCGCCCATATTTTCCTCCACCACCTGCTTCAACTGTTTGCAAGCCATCACGCATTTGTAAAATTTGATTTGTAATACGTTCTGCTATCACTTGATTTAACTGAGCACCTGTAGCATGGTGAATTATTTCCATTTCCGTTCCGAACATTTCTAATAATTTCGCAAACGTTTTTGGTCCAAGACCAGGTAAGTATTCTAATGGAACTTGATGAATATAGGGAGCACGATTTCTTGTACCTGAATCAACATCTGATAATTCAGTAATCCGATCAGAAACACCTTTTACAATTTTAGTGTGTCCACAATCCAGACAAACAGAATCTTCTATATTTGATGAGAGACATTCTCTACAGACTGTCATGTGATACTTCCCTAGTTGTGGATTCATTCCATAGTTTGTAATCACGTTTCTATCTTCTACACAATGTAACGCCCAATTTAATTCCTTAAAACTCGCTTCTTTGACTGCGATTTTTTGATATTCTCTTGCAATCTTTGCTAAAGAATGTGCATCTGAATTTGTCAAAAATGTATAAGGATGTAATTCTTCAATTTGATCCGCCATTTTTGTGTCTGCACTAAGACCAAGTTCAATAGCATCAATTAAGTCTGGATCAAAAACCTCTTTCAAGGATTTCTTAACACCTTTTCCATATAGACTTTTAAACGGTGTGAATACATGTGCTGGTACGAATAAACCTTCCAATTCTTTAACTTTATATTGCAGTTCCTTCGCAGATCCATAATAACGTTGTGAGCTCAAATGAATATTAGTCATTCGAGAGGTTAACCATAAAGTGAAATCCTGCATTTTCTCCAAGGTTGGTAAAAAACACAACACATGAACCGGTCCTTGACAGTTAGCATCATAGATCTCTATTTCAGAGCCTAGTATTAACGTAACACCCTCAAATTTAATGCCACCATCTTCTAGTTCAATTGCTTGATTATTTTTGAGTAATGCTTCAATTTCTTGTTGAACAGCAGGAACATGACTATCAATTATCCCCACCATTTGAATCCCTTTATGCCGACTGGCTTCAATTAGTATATTAGTTAGTGTTAATGATTTTGCTCCAGTTATCTTTACAGGTCGATTATTTTGATCTCTCCCAATATGAATGTGTAAATCAGCATAAATCGATTTTAATGACATGGATAAACCTCACTTTTTCAATAGGTGTTGTAAATAGGTAATTGCATATACAGTTTTAGCATCGTGTATCTTGTTCTCAATCATTAATGCTTCTGCTTCTTCAAGTGTCAGTTCAACTAACTCAACAAATTCATCTTCATCTAAAGCCATTTTTTCTTTTATAGGTACTAGTTTATCGGTGTAATAAATATAAAGTAGTTCATCTGCAAAACCAGGAGAGGTGTAGAATGATGTAACTAATTCCAGTTTGTCTGTTGTATATCCCGTTTCTTCTTCTAACTCTCTTTTAGCTGTTACTTCTGGTTTTTCATCTGGTTCTAATTTACCAGCGGGAATTTCGACTAAACTTTTGTCCAAAGGTTTACGGTATTGTTCAACAAAAAGAATTTTATTCTCATCAGTAACCGCTATAATACCTACACCACCAGGATGTCTGATTATTTCTCTTTTGGATGTTTCCCCATTTGGCAAAGTTACCTCATCTAATTGCAGGTTAATAATCTTTCCATTAAAAATCTGTGTTGTAGCTATCGTTTTTTCTTCAAATTTATTTGTCATGAATCTATTCTCCCTTCTCGTTTTATTATTCACTTATTTTAACATAGCAATTCCATTAGTTGTAATTGTAAGCTAATCTTTTTAAAATGGATATAAGAAAGGAAGATTTATTAATGAAGAAAAACAGATTAGGTCAATCCAATTTGTATGTGTCAGAACTAGGGCTAGGTTGTATGTCACTTGGAACAAATGTAAATAAGGCAAAGGAAATTGTGACAGAAGCAATAGATCAAGGAATTAATTACCTTGATACTGCCGATTTGTATGATCAAGGTGAAAATGAAGCAATTGTAGGAAAATCTATAAAAGGGAAAAGAGATCAAATTATCTTGGCAACTAAAGTCGGTAATCATCTAAATGATGATGGATCTTGGTTTTGGCATCCGTCTAAAGCTTACATTAAAGAGCAAGTGAAAAGAAGTTTACAACGTTTAGAGACAGATTATATTGACCTTTACCAGTTACACGGGGGTACAATTGATGATCCGATTGACGAAACGATTGAAGCATTTGAAGATTTAAAACAAGAAGGTGTTATACGTTATTATGGTATTTCCTCTATTAGACCAAATGTAATTAAAGAATATGTTAAGCGCTCATCAATAGTTTCAGTCATGATGCAATATAGTCTGCTTGATCGAAGACCAGAGGAAGAGATGCTAAATTTATTAGCTGAAAATAATATTAGTGTTGTAACTCGAGGTGCACTAGCTAAAGGTATGCTAAGTGATCATGCTAAAAAAGTTATTGAGAACAAAGGAAGAGATGGCTACCTTGATTATAGTTATCAGGAACTTAAAGATGTAGTTGAAAATCTAGAACAAATTGATATTTCAGGCCAATCTTTAAGTGCTACATCCTTACAATACGCACTGCATCATAAAGCTGTTGCGAGTGCTGTTACCGGAGTCAGTTCAGTAGAACAATTAAAAAACAATATTACAATTACAAATTCCCCTAAATTAACAGATGCAGACTATCAGAAGTTACAATCTATAACAAAAGCAATAACCTATCAAAAATACTGATAATTAAAAAGAAGCGTGAGCTACTTAAAGTCATCTCACGCTTCCATTCATTTAAATTTTTTCCAATCTAATTCACTTTCTTCTAAAAGTTCATCAAAACTTTTATTTGCTTCTTTCCTTTTTCGTACTTTAATTTGCTGTTGACGTTGTTGTTCTAGTTTGTTCGCTTCAGCTTGCTTTAACTGCTGTTTTTTTCCTTGCAATGCTTGGAACAATTCAGGGTCAAGACGATCTTTTAAACCCGTACTATCTTTTTGGTTTTTCTCTTTTCTCATAATGGAACACCTGACTGAACAGCTTGATCAGAAATAATTGGGTTTAAAATCCCTTCTGGACTAGATAAACGAAATGCATTTGCTGTAAAATCTAATTTCATATCTGGAGCAAAAAAGACTGCTTGCTGCTTATCAACTATCACATCAAACGCTTCACTCTCAACTGTTTTATCAGTCTCTTTCATAGTGTCTGTAAAACGAATTGTTGGTAAGCCATTAACTCCACAACCGCAGTCATCCGTATCGTAAAACAGAACTATATATTTTTTGTCATCATGATTTAAATATTGTAACTTCTCTAATGCAACGTCAGTAATTGTTAGTTTCATTGGAGATCCCTCCATCTATTTACTATCTATTATTATAAAAATTAAATCGAAATACTGCAATAAAACTGCTTATCATTTGATAACTATTTGAACATTCTCTACTACTTCTTATTAAATTGTTTTCTTAATAAACGTTCGGATAACCATGGAAATAAGTGATAAAATCTACTTCCAAGCTCCATCCATCTAGGAAGATTAATTTCTCTTTTCCTTCTAAACAGTGCTTTTATAATTTGATCAACAACCACTTCTGGTTCAAGCATAAACTGGTCAACTGATTTTTGATAGTTTCCTGAGGGGTCAGCTACTTGAAAGAAATTAGTTCGCACTGGTCCTAAGTTTACTGTTGTAACAAAAATCCCTTTATTCTCAACCTCTAATCTCAATGCATTACTAAAGCCTATTACTGCATGTTTACTCGCGCTATAAGCAGAAGACTTTGGAGTGGCAATTTTCCCAGCAAATGAGGCCACGTTAATAATATGCCCCTGCTTCTTTGACACAAAATGCGGCAATAGACTTTGCACACCTTCCATTAAAGCCAATACATTGACCTGAAACATCTTTTCAATGTCTTGATAATCGGCTTCTTGTACAGTATCAAAAACTCCGAAACCAGCATTGTTTATAATAGCATCAATAGTAGGATGCTCCTCTTCTATTTTTATTAGTGTTTCTTTCCATGCTTTTCTATCTGATAAATCAACGGTATAATATTTACAGTTGATAGTATGTTCTTTCTCTAAGATGGTTTGAAGTTTTTTTAGTTTATCACCAGAACGAGCAAGCAAAATTAAATTAGCCCCGCACGCCGCTAATTTGTGCGATAAACCTTCTCCAATTCCACTAGAAGCTCCAGTAATAATGATTGTTTTTCCGTTAAAATCTCGCATCGGTTTCCCTCATTCCACTATTTTTAAATGATTTTAATATATTTTGTTTTTTTCTTTTATAAAATATGGATCTCAATAACTTTCACTATACGTTTTCAGTATTAATTTTTCAACAAGCTTTCAGATTGACTTTTTTATAGAAATATAACACAATCAAGTTGAATACCTTAGGTATGAGGTGAAAAAATGAAAACAATTATTTACGCACATCGTGGTGCTAGTAAGTTGGCTCCTGAAAATACCATGCCTGCTTTTGAACTCGCATATGAACAAGGAGCTGATGGTATTGAAACAGATGTTCAATTAACTAAAGACCATATTCCCGTCTTGATCCATGATGAAAACGTCAGAAGAACAACAAATGGAACTGGATTTGTTCAAGACTATACCTTTAAAGAATTACAAAAGTTAGATGCTGGATTTTGGTTTTCTAGGAACTTTGTTAACACTCCTATCATATCACTTGAGCATTTTTTACGCTGGACGCAAGAAAAGAACTTGAAAATTAATTTAGAATTAAAAACCGACATTATTCATTATAAGGATATTGAATTGATTGTTTATGATTTACTAAAAAAATATGGTAAGTTAAATCAGACTGTTGTTTCAAGTTTTAATCCACATACAATATTGCAACTACGTAAAATTGATTCAAATATAAAAACTGCTTTTTTGACATCACAGAAAACAGTTGATTTATTTACTTACACAAAAAAGTTTGGCGCTTCAGGTATACATATTAAATATCGTCTTTTAACTAAGGTTTTTTTGGAAAAAGCAATGGCGAATGATCTTTTCATTGGTTGTTATACGATTAATCGTATTTCTCAAATGATGCGATGTTATAAAATGGGTTGTCATGCCATATTTACTGACTTACCCAATGTCGCGATTGAAACCAGAGAGCTTTATGAACAACACATATTACAATAAGCTGGGGGTATAGAAATGGAAAGAAAATTATTTAGTCCAATTACACTCAAAGATGTCACGCTAAAAAATAGAATTGTTATGGCACCAATGTGCATGTACTCAAGTGAAACAGAAGATGGAACTGTTCACCCTTTTCATATTACACATTATGAATCTCGTGCAGCAGGACAAATTGGTTTAGTCATGTTAGAAGCAACAGCAGTGCAACCTGAAGGTAGAATATCATCAAAAGATTTAGGAATTTGGAACGATGCACATGTTGAAGGGTTGCAAAAGGTAAGTGATCGAATTCATGCATATGGCGCAAAAAGTAGTATTCAGTTGGCACATGCAGGTAGAAAAGCATATCTTCCAAACGAAGCCTTCGCACCAAGTTCGATTTCTTTTGATGATAACTATAAAACTCCAAATGCGATGACAGTAGAAGATATCAAGAATACAGTACAAGCCTTTCAATTGGGTGCAAAACGTGCTAAACAAGCAGGGTTTGATATTATTGAACTTCATGGTGCTCATGGTTATTTAATAAATCAATTCTTATCACCTTTAACTAATAAACGTGAGGATCAATATGGTGGATCACGTGAAAATCGTTATCGTATTCTTTCAGAAGTTATTGATGCAGTAAAATTAGAATGGATTGGTCCTATTTTTGTTCGAATTTCAGCTGATGAATACCATGAAGATGGGAATACACTTGATGACTTTGTTTTCTTTAGTAAAGAAATGAAAAAACAGGGCGTATCGTTAATTGATTGTAGTACTGGTGGCGTTATACATGCTGGCATTAAACCATACCCTGGATACCAAGTACCAAAAGCAGAAGCCATCAAAAAGCAAGCTGACATCCCTACAGGAGCTGTTGGTCTTATTACAACTGGTATACAGGCTGAGGAAATTTTACAAAATAATCGAGCAGATTTAATTTTCTTAGGTCGTGTTTTATTACGTGATCCGTATTGGGGAAAATCAGCGGCTGAACAATTAAATTATACACTAGAAGCACCAAAACAATATAGTCGAGGATGGTAACACATGAAATTAAGATTTTTAGGTACTGGTTCTGGTGTTCCTTCTAAAGAAAGAAATGTTACTGCTATTGTATTAGACCTGACACAAGAACGAGGTACAACTTGGTTATTTGATTGCGGTGAAGCAACTCAGCATCAAATATTAAAGACAACAATTCGTCCACGAAAAATCGAAAAGATTTTCATTACCCATTTACATGGTGATCATATTTATGGATTACCAGGTCTTTTAAGTAGTCGTTCATTTCAAGACGGAACAACACCTGTTACTATTTATGGACCTGAAGGTATTGAAGAATATGTAATAAAAAGCTTAGAGGTAAGTCAGACCCACCTTCGTTATCCACTTATTTTTCAAAAAGTAGATGAAGGTTTGTTATTCGAAGACGATCAATTTATTGTTCGTTGTACAAAGTTAGATCATGGGATTGATTCTTTTGGTTATCGAATTGAGGAGAAAAATTCAACAGGAGAGCTTTTACCAGAAAAATTGCAAGCAATAGGCCTTGCTCCTGGACCACTTTATAAAGAAATTAAACAAAACTCAACGACAACATTACCTGACGGAAGAATTATTAATCGTAGTGACTTTATTGGTCCTGATAAACAAGGAAGAACCGTAACAATATTAGGAGATACTAGATATATTGGGGATCTTATTGATTTCATAGAAGAAAGTGATGTTTTGGTTCATGAATCAACATTCGCAGCTGATGAAGAAAAAATGGCTTACGAATATTACCATACTACAACTAGACAAGCTGCTCACCTTGCTTTGGCAGGAAATGTGAATACTTTACTCTTAACCCATATATCTTCACGTTATCAAGGTGAAGATATAATGGATTTAGAAGCAGAGGCTACTGCAGTTTTTCCTAATTCAAAAGTTGTAACTGATTTTCTTGAATGGGAAATTGCTCAAAAATAAAAATAAGCTGTTAATACAAGACCAACTTGTTTAACAGCTTATTTTTATTTGTATTTTAAGAATTATTGTTTATGACGGATTTTATATAAACTACGATCTAAAAAGAATTTTCGGACCCGTTTCTCAAGTGAAATTGTCTCCCTTTCCGCAGGCACGGCTTCAGCTAACTCGGAGGTAAAACCCCCTCCGAGTGGATCTTCAGCTCGCGCTGTTCCTGCAGGAGTGTCGACAATTTCACTTGATACGCTAGTTAGTATATTACAATTAAGAAAAGCTAAAATGTTAGTTAAAAAATGTAAACATTAAACCAGTATAAAGTATAGGTGCGCTATCCAGTGAAGTCAGCAAATGGATGAGACTCCAGTGGGAACAGCTCAAGTCGAAGATCCACTTGGTAAAGTGTTCTTCTTTACCAAGTTAGCTGAGACTGAGCCCACGGAAAGGGAATCCATTTACTGACGTAGCGGCTTAGTAACTTATGTTAGTTAATGCGCTTTTTATCTCTACTACGTATCTTTTTTGTCATTTCGGTAGTCGTCTAAATAATCTTTTTGAAAGCTTGTTCGTGGTTGACTGTTGTCCTCTTCTTGTTTTAACTTTTTAAAGGTATTTTCTCCATATTTTTCAGTTAGCTTTTCCATTGTTTGATATAGCTTTTCTTTTGATGCTTCTTTTTCATAAGTAAATATATCAAGTTGCTGACTAATCTCTTTTTTTTCTACTAGGTCTGAAACTGTAACTCCTAATAGACGAATAGGATCTCCATTCCAATGTTTCTCAAACAAATCATATCCAATGGTAAAAATCGTATCTTCTTCTTCAATAAAATTAGGTAATTTTATACTTCTTGTAATCGTTTTTCTATTATGGAATCTAATCATTATTTGGACATTTTGCCCAACTACTTCTTTTCGTTTTAGTCTTGTAGAAACTTTTCGAGATAATTTTCTTATTAATTTTTTTATTTCAATTTCTTCTGTTGTATCTTCTCGTAGCGTCTCTGAATTACCAATACTCTTAAAATCATAAATTGCCTCTGGATCAACAATACTCGGATCCACACCATTTGCTCTGTTTTGTAGGCGTTCCCCGTTAATACCAAGTAATCGTTTTAGACTATAGACGTCTGCTTCGATTAAGTCTTTAATTGTATAGATCTCTACTTTGTTTAGTTTCTCAGCAGTCTTTGCGCCAATTCCGTACATTTCACCAACTGGAAGTGGCCATAGTTTTTCTGGTAAATCACGTTTACGCAAAACAGTGATCCCCATTGGTTTTTTCATATCCGATGCCATCTTAGCTAAAAATTTATTTGGAGCAATTCCAATACTACAAGGTATATCCAACTCTTCAGCAATTTGCATTTGTAAGTTCTTCGCAATTTCTAAAGGTGAACCTAATGCTTCACATTCTGTAATATCCATATACCCTTCATCAATCGATACTGGTTGAACATATGGGGTGATTGCTGATAGCATCTTGAACATCTCACTGGATGCCTTGCGATACCGATCAAAATTAGGTCGCATTACGATTAAATTAGGACAGAGTTTTTTCGCTTCCCATAAAGGCATCGTTGTTTTTACACCTTTTGCACGGGCCTCATAACTACTTGTAACAATAATTCCTCTTCGTTCCTCAGGGTTACCAGCAATTGCAAGCGGTTTTCCCTTTAATGAAGGATCATAAGCAGCCTCTACTGACGCATAAAAACTATTCATATCAACATGAAAAATGACTCTACCTTTTTTGGGATACCACTTTGACATAAACCTCTTCCTTTTCAAGAACATTAGTTCCAAATCTATTATATCATATTTTTAGTAGTTACTAAAAAAATCGCCTCACTTCTAGGAGACGATTTTTGTTATTACTATTTTGCTGCTTCTTCAATAATTGCTACAATATACTCTGTTATTTTAACTAAATCTTTGATAGGCATACGTTCATTCGTTGTATGAATATCTTCATACCCCACAGCTAAATTGACGGTTGGAATACCATAACCAGAAATAACATTGGCATCACTGCCACCACCGCTTGTTCTTAACTTACTGTTACGACCAATACGTTGTGCGGCCTTTTTAGCAACTTCTACAACATGATCTCCATCCGCTTGCTTGTATCCGGGGTACATAATTGCACTTTCAATCTCAACTGTACCACCCATTTCAGCAGCAGCTTCTTCAAAAGCTTGCTTCATTTTATTTACTTGAGCTTCCATCTTGACTGGATCTAAAGAGCGGGCTTCTGCTAATATTTCAACATAGTCACACACAATATTTGTTTTTTGGCCACCTTCAAATCGACCAATATTTGCTGTTGTTTCAGCATCTATTCTTCCTAATGGCATTTTTGCAATTGCTTTAGAAGCAATTGTTATAGCGGAAACACCTTTTTCTGGTGCTACTCCAGCATGAGCTGTCTTTCCTTTAACAATAGCTAATAGCTTAGCTTGTGTTGGAGCTGCCACAATAATGTCACCCACATCTCCATCACTATCAATTGCATACCCGTATTTTGCTTTTAATAGACTGGTGTCTAACTCTTTTGCTCCAACTAAGCCAGATTCTTCACCTGCAGTTATCACAAATTGTATATCGCCATGTGAGATATTATTGTCTTTTAGTAAACGAATTGCTTCAAAAATGGCTGCTAATCCTGCTTTATCATCCGCACCTAATATTGTTGTGCCATCAGAAATAATGTACCCGTCTTTTATTGATGGTTTAACTCCTTTACCTGGCAAAACCGTATCCATATGAGATGTGAAGTAAATCGTATCAGTTTCTTGGTTACCTTTTAGTGTACAAATCAGATTTCCAGCACCATGGCCTGTTTTGACTTTGCTGTTGTCTTCCACAACATGTAGTCCTAACTCAGTAAATTTTTCACGTAAAACTTTAGCAATTTCAGTTTCATCTTTTGTTTCTGAATCAATTTGTACTAACTCTATAAATTCTTCTATAAGTCGATCTTGATTAACCATTAATTTAAAATCCTCCTCTAACATTTAACAAACTCTACTAAGTACGTTAGCGAAACTATTTAAAATTGTCAATTTTAACATAATGAAAAGGGTTGTACGATTTGTCATTTCACGATAAAATACTATTAGCACCGTTGTCGAAGGAGGCGTAAATAATGGCTAATAATAAAACAACGCAACAACCTAGAAAGTTATCAAAACGACAAAGACGAAATAAATTAATTATCTATATTATGATTGCAGCTATGGTATTGTCAACATTAACAATGGGCCTTTCTTATTTAATTTAGTTTGAAAAAACCAACCGAATTCGGTTGGTTTTTTCATTCTATTGCTCCTGCTTTTCTTGCAAGTGTTACAAAATCCTCATCTGAATTTAAAATCCAAACTTTTGTTCCAATTGGGATTTTCTCATAGATCTCTTCTACATGTTCATTTAGCATTCGAATACATCCCGCAGAAACGTTCTGTCCAATTGATTCTGGTCGATTGGTTCCATGAATACCGTACATTCGCCCATCTGAATTTTTTGCATCAAAGCCAATCCACCTTGATCCAAGAGGGTTATCGGGAGCTCCACCTTGTATGTTTTTCTTGCGGTAATATGGATTAACCGCCTTGATTATTATAGAATGCATACCAGTAGGTGTTAAATCATTTGTAGCTCCAGTTGCGATTGGAAAAATAGATTTTACTTCTCCTTCATCAACAAAAGCCAGTTGATTAGTCTGTTTGTTAACAATGACAAATGGTGCATTTAACGTAGGGTTCTCACCTACTGGCCATATAGGGGAAACAAACATAATAATAGCTAAAATAAATGGTGTCATTTCAATCACCTCATTACTTATCCCTTTCCCCTAGTATGAGTGTGAATGATTTTTTTATGTATTAGTTATATCTTTTGGTGTTTGCTCTTTTTTTATTTCAATAAACTCTTCAATTTCATGTAAAACTTGAAATAAATTTGCTCTAGATTCAAATTCTTGCCTAGTTTTAGGAAGATCATCTGCTTGGAATTGTTTTTTAAGATTCTCAACTGTTTCTAAATGTAGATATGCAGAATTACTTGGATCAACAGACTCAGCTAAATCATCGAAAAAACTACCTACTCGATCAGACTGTTCATTAAAATCACTCATCTGACTAATAATGGGCAACATTCTTTTAATTAATTCAAACTGTTTTTTTCGCATATTAAAATATTCTTGATACGGATGCTCTTCACGTAATAAGTGATTTTCTGCATCTCGAGAAACTAATAAGTCCGCTTGTAGTAATAATCTTTCTGTTTCAGTAATTTCTTTACCTGTCCATGTTTGTTTACCTTCATGAAGGTAAAATGCAATCTCTTCAAGAATTAACTGAAAGTTTCGTTCTACTTTTTTACGTAAAACTTGTAGTTTAGAATCCAAACTTGGCATATATAAATTTAACAACAGTGCCGTCCCGATTCCAATACTAATTAATAATAATTCATTCCAAACTAATGCCCAGGTTACATCTGACGAACTGTAGAGATGCAATAAGATTACAGAACTGGTTACAATCCCAGGTGTAAGACATAACTTTATAGTTGTAGGAATAAATACTAACATTAAAAGTCCAATTGATATAGGGTGATAACCTACTATTTCAAAGATAATAAAGCCATAAAGCATTGCTATTAGACACGCGCCAAAACGATGCCACGCACTTAAAAATGATCTTTTCCGTGTTGTTTGAATACATAAAACTGCGATAATACCAGCTGAAACAAAATTATCTAGTTGCATTAACTCTGCTATCCAAATTGCTAAAGGGGTTGCAACAGCCGTTTTAATCGTTCGATAACCAATTCTCACGTTATCTACTCCCTATCCTGTATATCGATTAGTATGAAAACAAATCCCCTAGCTTCCAAACAGTTGCTAAGGGATCTAAAATACATATTATTTAACCGCTTGTAATGCTTGTTCTAAATGTTGAACAACTTGCTCTTTAGAATGACCTTCAATACTATTTCGTTCAATCATTGTGATAATTTCACCATTTTTCATTATTGCAAATGAAGGAGATGAAGGCTGAAAACCTGTAAAGTAGCTGCGTGCTTTTTCTGTTGCTTCTTTATCCTGCCCTGCAAAAACTGTAACAAGGTGATCAGGACGATTGGCAGATTTAGCAATTTCCGCTGCTGCTGGACGCGCAACTCCACCAGCACAGCCACATGTAGAGTTAACCATTACAAGTGTTGTCCCTTTTTTCTCTAATGCCTGATCTACTTCTTCAGGTGTTGTTAATTCCTGATAACCAGCTTCACTAATTTCCTGTCGTGATGATTGAATAACATCTCCCATAAATAAATTAAAATCCATCTATTTCAACTCCTCTATATATCTTTATATCTTTTAAACATAATAACAACTTATAAGTGATCAAGCAATTATTTATATTTCCTGGGCAAGCGCAAAAAGATACAAATTCACTTGGATTATTTTAGTTTTAATGAAATTAATGTCGAACTATTACAAATTCAGTCAAAAGATTGTATATTAGAACTATACAGCAAAAAGGGAGGTTATATCCATGAAAAACGATAGTCCTAAATTTAGTAAAATGATAAATCGATTGTTCTCGGTAAATACATCAAATAATCTTGCAACAGATCAACAATTAAATAATGAAGATGATTACACTACTCTTATAAATGAATTAAAATTAAATCATAAACATTTAACACACGCACAGCAAATCGCAAAAACCGGTAGTTGGGAATATATCATTGAAGAAGATGCCTTATATTGTTCAGATTATTTTTATTCTATTTTTGGGCTTGATTCAAAGGAACATATATCAATGGATAAACCTTTTGAATTAATACATCCAGAAGATTATGAACACTCAAAGAAAATACTTGAAAATGCTTATAAAGGAGTTAACTATGCTACAGAGTTCAGAATTTATCATGGTAAGACAGGTGAACTTTGTTACATAAAAGTACAAGCAGAAGTTATCTTCAAAAATAAAAAGCCTTATAAATTAGTTGGTATGATTCAAGATAATACAAAGGAAAAACAACTGGAACATGAACTTAGAGATACAAACGAAAGCTTTGATCATATCTTTAATAATCTAAGCTCAGGTATTTGGATGAAGGAACTTGATTCAAGTAATATAACCTATTTATCAAAAGGCACAGAAGAAATATTTGAATTACCTTTAGAAGAAATTTATCAAAATCCAACCATTTGGGAGTCGGTGATTCACCCAGATGACAGAGAAGCTGTCTTTAATCTCCAACAAGAACTATTAGCTGGAAATGCAATCAAACATCGTTATCGCATTATTACGCATAATGGTAAAATAAAGTGGGTTTTTGATCAAACGATTCCTTGGTTCAATAAAGAGACTGATATAAATCGACTATTTGGAATTATCGTTGATGTCACTTCAGAAATGGAAATGCAGGAAGAGTTAAATTTTTATGCATCACATGATCATCTTACCAGACTCCCAAATAAACGAAGTCTATATAACCATATGAATAGATTAATTGAGGAAAAACAGCCATTTACAGTCTTCTATTTAGACTTAGATCGCTTTACACTAATAAATAATTCTTTGGGCTATGAAGTTGGTGATTCAGTTTTAAAAATTATTGCTGAGAGATTAAAAGAATTATTACCTACTACTGGATATGTTGCTAGGTTAGTTAGTAATGATTTTGTTATTATTGACACTACCGCTACCAAAGATCAGTCACAAAATTTGGCCACAAGAATACTAAATGAAATTGATAAAGAGGTTCGTGTATTAGACTATCAACTAAATGTGACTACAAGTATTGGTATTAGTTTTTTCCCTGAAGATGGGGGTAGTGAATTAACACTATTAGAAAGTGCACATACTGCATTATACCAAGCAAAAAAATCTGGTAAAAACACCTATCAAGTTTATGCTGTTACAGAAAGTATTTCAGCTTATAAACAATATACACTTGAACAAGACTTACGGAAAGCAATAAGTAATGATGAATTTGAAGTTTATTATCATCCTCAGGTAAATGGATTAAATGGATTAATAGAGTCAGCAGAAGCATTAATTCGTTGGAATCATAAGGAGTGGGGATTAGTATCTCCAGCAGAGTTCATTCCATTTGCTGAAGAAAATCATCTTATGAATGAAATTGGAGATTGGGTAATACGCAATGTGATAAAGCAATTAGCTATATGGAAAGATAAAGGCTATATTTTACGTCCAATATCGATTAACATATCCCCTACTCGCTTTTTAAAACCGGGACTTGTAACGTTTGTTAAAAAACTATTAGAAACACATAAAATATCAGCACATTATTTAGAATTTGAGATCACTGAAAGTACTATCTTAAAAAATGAACCAAAAATAATAAAGACGCTTGATGAAATTCGTGAATTAGGTATTACAATTGCAATCGATGATTTTGGTACAGGCTATGCTACATTACAATATTTACTTAATATTTCAGCTGACACCTTGAAAATTGATCGGATGTTTATACAGAATATCACGAATCAAAATAAAAATGATGCAGCAATCGTTACTAGTATTCTGTATTTAGCAAAAGCTTTAAATATGAAAGTCATAGCCGAAGGAGTTGAAGAAGTTGAACAGCTGCAACTCTTGATACAAAAAGAATGTTTTAATATCCAAGGGTACCTTTTTTCGAAACCTGTACCTAACGCTACCTTTGAAAAACTTATAAACAAAGGCTTCTTCCCTATTCCAAAATCAGAAAAAACAAAAAAGCCTGAAGTTGAGCGAAGGAAATACTACCGCCTAGAACTTCCAGGATCACTAAAAGCAGAACTTTCAATTGTGGAAATAAATAATAAAAGAATTAATGTGGGATCCGCGAAAATCTTGATTGAAAACATAAGTCTAGGTGGATTAAAAATAATGTCTGGACTGAAACTACCAGTTCAATCTAATATGAAGGTTATTTATAACTTCACCCTAATGGATCAATCGTTTGAGATAGAAGGATCTCTTGTTTGGAAATATGAAGTCCGCCAAGATATTTTTTATTATGGTGTAGCATTTAATAATTTCCCAGAGACTGATAAAGATCACCTTGCACGGTTAATTAACCAAATTACTGTTACCTTAAAAAATAATCAGGATATACCATCTACAAATTTTGTTACTGAAAATCCTATCACCTATTTGTTAAATAATAATTAATAGAAGTATATACAAATTATCATTTATCAGGTTTATATTTCCAAAAAATCGCCATCCTAATAATAGGGAGGCGATTTTTTGAAAATATGTATACGTGAAGAAATAATTAATCAATTAAATGAATCAATACCACAAATGTTACAAAAGTATCAATTTGATAGGATAACCACTTTTGAAACAACAGGTCAAGTTGATTCTTTCTATCTTGGGTATCAAATTTCCATCCATAGTAAGACTTACCGAGTATATTTACCTTATCTACAGTATTCTGAAGAAACATTGATTGCATTAACGCCAATTTGGACGATAGAAACAATTGGCAATGATATGACGACATATAGAGCATATGAGACATTGGAAAAATGCTTAAATAAGTTGACTGCATTTCAAAGACGTGAGCAAATCGTTTCTTAAAAAAATTAAATAATTTTTATTTAATAACCCTTTCCATATGCATAAATACTACTATGCCTCACAAACTAAACTAAAAAAGGGAGCCATACATTATGGATAAGCATACTGATCTATCTTCAGATATTGAATTAGATATGGAACATGCAGTAGTTGAAGAAATTACTGCAGATGTTGCGTTATATCGCACTTTGGTTTCCAATGTATATATGCTTGGAAAGCCAACAGATAAAAACTGGATACTTATAGATACCGGTATCGCTCATTATCATGAACGTATTATTGCTGCAGTGGAAAAGCGTTATGATATTCCCCCAAAAGCAATTATACTTACGCATGGACATTTTGATCACGTAGGCTCTGCAAAAAAATTAGCAAAGTATTGGAATGTTCCAATTTACGCACACACAAAAGAAATCCCATTTCTTGATGGTACAAGTCAATATCCACCAGCTGATCCTACTGTTGGTGGGGGATTACTTTCGCTATTGTCACCTGTCTTCCCTACAGATGCTGTAAATATAAAGCGCTGGGTTGAACCATTACCTGAAGATGGTCATATTCCATTTCTCGCAGACTGGAATTATATCCACACTCCAGGTCACACACCTGGACATATATCGTTATTTAGAGAACAAGACAAAACATTAATTGCTGGGGATGCTGTTTCAACAGAAAATCCAGAATCAAGCCTGGCTATGCTATTACCAATTATCAAATTATATGGACCACCTGCATATTTTACACATGACTGGGAAGATGCTGAACAATCTGTTAACATACTTGCTTCATTGGATCCAAAATTACTTCTTGCCGGACATGGACTGCCAATGCAAGGTAAGGCATTAGAAGATGGATTTAAAAAATTAATAGCAGACTTTCATGAGATTGCAATACCGAAACATAAACGCAATTAATTTTATAATAAAAAATCTACGCTCAAATTATGAACGTAGATTTTTTGTTTAATCAATACGAAATTTTCTAACCATTTTCTTTAAATCTTTTGATAAAGTTTGTAATACATCTGCCTGATCTGATAAATAATCCATTGCATCTTTTTGTTGTTCTATTGAACTAGACGTTTCTTCAATATTGGCTGAGTTTTCTTCAGAAGCTGATGCAATCTGGTTAATACCAACATTCATTTCCTCACTATTCTTCTCAATACCTTCTAAATAACTTACAACCGATGAAATTCGTTGATTCATCTGAGTTACTTCCTCTTTAATTGTAGTAAAATAAATGGCCGATTCTTTTATTTGGGTTACGCCTTTGTCTGCTTGTTGATAAGCCCCATCTAATGAAACTGCCAAAGATTCTGACTCTTTCTGCATATGGTTGATGACTTCTGAAATATCTACTGCTGATAAACTAACTTGCTCAGCTAATTTTCTGATCTCATCTGCTACAACAGAGAAACCTTTACCAGCCTCTCCTGCCCTCGCAGCTTCTATTGCTGCATTTAATGCAAGGAGATTAGTTTGTTCAGTGATTGTATTGATCACTTGTGTTAACTCAGAAACTGCTTTTGATTGTTTCTCTAAATCTCTCACTTTATCAACAGCATTTTTCACTTCATCATTAATCACTTCAATTTGTGTAATTGATTCGTTCATGTGATCTGTTCCTTCATGCGAAATATTCCAAACATTTCCTGAAGATTTTTCGAGTGAGTCTGCTTCATTTTTAACTTTGCGTATTTGTTGATCCAAGTCCTGTTCTGCAGCTGCAATATCAGCTGATGAACTTGCCTGCTCTTCAGCGCTTCCAGATAATTCCTGCATTGTGGATGATACTTGCTCACTCCCTATTTTAATATCATTACTAATTTTTTGAAGTGTATTGCTTTGTTCGTCAATACGGTTAGAAGCTTTACTTGTTTGCGTAATCATATCACGCAAATTATCAATCATTTTATTCATTGCTTGAGCAAGTTCGCGAACTTCACCCCGCCCATGTATAACAATTTTGTCATTCAGGTCACCTTCAGCAACTGTTAAGGTTCGATTCTTTAAACGGATTAGTGGACGCGCAATGTTACGTGCTATAAATATGGAAATTATGATTACCGTAATAAGTGTAATAAAACCAATTAGCAAGATAATTTCACGTACCTTTTCAATTGATTCTAATGCAATTGAGGTTGGTTCACTAACAATAAGCGACCAATTAAAACCAGGAAAATCTTTATAGCCTTCGCTTTTGGAATAACCTATAATTGCATCATTATTTGCACTATCTTTTTCATTAATAAACCCAGAGTCCCCTGGGGTTGCAACATCTAACTTTCTAAAGATCTGTGATGATGTATCAAGTTGATTTGCCTCTAATCCTGCATCTGTACTTGCACTTGAAACCGTATCAGCTACTTTTTCTCCTGCTTGATTAACTAATTCAACGATCACATTTTCACTTGATATATTGTTTACATCATCCCAGATATGCTCAACATTGAACTTAGCTTGCACTACACCAGTAGCAGTTTTGTTATTGATTGCTACATTAATTATAAGTACATAACTATCTAAGGCAGAATCATATGTAACATCGGAAAAAGAAATTCCATTTTCCAGTACTTCTTTCCATTCCGTTGTTTCTGTATTAATAGAAGTGACATTATTGTCTCCAGTTTGACCAATTACTGATCCATTTGAATCAATAAGTGCTAACGATTTATAGTATGTTAAAGCTTCTAATTTTTCGTCTAAATAAATGTCAATATTGTTTCCAGGATTGTTATGTAATGCTTCTGCTACAATTGGCTCTGAAACTAATATTTCAATATCTCTTGCCCTCTCATACATTGTTCGATCTAATTTTTCCATATTAACACGAGCAAAATCTTCTACTTTATTTCCAACTTCATTTTCTAATGATGTTGCAGCTTCATTGTAGGAGAGTAAACCAATTGCAATAATGGGTACTAAAGCAATAAAACTAAACGAGGTAATAAGTGTGCTACGAATACCTCTCTTAGTGAATTTTTCTTTTATTCTACTAATCATATTGTCCCTACCTTTTTTATCTATCTATTTTTATATAAAAAAGAAACGCCGATTATCAGCGTTTCTTTCGGAAACCTGTACCTATTATACAATAAATTTCCTTTAATTAAGTGACAGTTTTGTGAAATGAATTACATTCCTATTGATTATGGTAATGTATTGCCTGCCGAACGGTATACTTCATACCATTCTTCTCTTGTTAAAGTAATGTGAGATGCTTTCTCAATATCAGCCAAGCGACTTGGATTCATTGTACCTACCACCGGTTGAATTTTAGCTGGATGACGCAATATCCAAGCGATAGCAATTGCGGAATCAGTTACTCCTTTTTTCTCAGCTAATTCTTGTAGTTTTCCATTTACTTCAGGAAAAGAATCATTTCCTACAAAAACACCTTTAATCATGCCGTACTGAAATGGTGACCAAGCTTGTACTGTTATGTCATTTAAACGGCAATATTCGAGTGCGCTGTTTTCACGATCAATTGCCTTATCGTGTTGCATATTTACATTTAGACCTGCATCAATCATTGGTGTGTGCATGATACTTAATTGCATTTGATTAATGATTAGATCATCTTTTAGATATTTTTGTAGTAATTCAACTTGCATTGGATTTTGGTTGCTAACACCAAAATATCGGACTTTTCCACTTTCTTTTAGAATCGAGAAAGCTTCTGCAACTTCTTCAGGTTCAACTAATGTATCGGGACGATGCAGTAGAAAAGTATCAAGATAATCTGTATTTAATCGTTTTAAACTTCCTTCTACTGAAGATAAAATATGTTCTTTTGAGAAATCAAAAAATCCATTACGAATACCGCATTTCGATTGTAAAAACATTTTTTCTCTAATTGAGGGATTCATCTCAATTGCTTTAGCAAATACTTCTTCTGATTTCCCTCCGCCGTAGATATCTGCATGATCAAATAAATTCACACCGAGATCTAATGCGTTATCAATAACATGGGCGGCTTCATTCTTAGTAAGTCCATCCATTCGCATACAACCTAATGCGATTTCCCCAACCTCTAAATCACTTGTACCCAATTTTATTTTATTCAACTTAAGCACCTCTTTTCAAAATATATTTCTATTCTATCATGTTCCATATAAAAGACACAGTATAAGTAGTAGCGCATCTAATTTCCAACTGGTACATAACCTGTCTCTTCCACTAATTTTTGACCTTGATCGGATAAGATCCATTCAATTAATCGATCAACATTCGGATTATCCGTATCTGTTGTTATTGCATAGAATTCCTTGCTAATTGGATATTCTCCCGTACGTATCGTTTTTTTATCAGGATAAACTCCATCAATCGCTAAATGTTTAATTTCATTATTTTGTATTAAGTCCATTGAAAAATATCGAAACGAATAGCCAATTGCATTCCGGTAATTCGTATAATTAGCTGTTTCTGATATAATACCACCCATTCCAGTCACAATATCATCCGTTGGGGCTTTCATAAGTGACTTGTTTCCCATGAATTTTTCTAAAGTAGTCTGACTTCCGCTATCATCAGGACGTTGAAATGCTTGAATATCCTGATTTTTACCACCGACTTCAGACCAATTCGTTATTTCACCTGCATAGATAGATTGAATTTGTTCTGTTGTTAATTCATCAACAGGATTACTCGCATTAACAAAAAACACAAAAGCCTCACGGCCAATTGGGGTCATATCAAATTTTAACCCTTTTGTTTCTGCTGCTTCAACTTGCCTATCAGAAGGACCCGCAGCAAAAATGATGTCAACATTACCACTTATCAGATTTTTGTAAGCATATGGTGTTTTGCTAACGATGACTTCACTTTCTTCAATCGAATAAGATTTTTCGGGATAAGTCTCTTGTGCGAATGCTGCATATAAGGGATAAAGTGCGGTAGCTCCATCTAGTACTGGCAAATCAGCTTCAATTTGTAGACTAGCCTTGTTATCTAATGTTACTAATCTACCATCATTGTCAAACGGTCGATATAACGACATATCAACCTCTTGATCGTCTAAGGTAGCTAAACTCCGTTCGTAAAAGTTAATCCCTTCATATATACCCACTGCTACTAATAAAAGAGCCAAAAATAAAAGTTGAAGTTTCTTCGTCATACCTTTTGTAATAAAATTAAATAATTTATTCGCTACAAAAAATAAAATCATTGAAAAGATTACAACAATATAAGGCACATAAAAGCTGCTATGACCCATCAGAGCTGTTATGATTAGAACAAAGAAACCTACAAAAGCAAGTGGAACAGTAATAACAATCATAATAACAATTTTTTCTAAAGTACTCATATTAAACCCCTCCTTCTAATTTGTATTATATATCACATTCAAGAAAAAGGAAGAAAAAACCTGCAACAAAAGAAAAGACCATCAAAATAGATGGTCTTGCCAAATAGATAGCTAATCAAAGTAATAAAAACCCAACAATTCCAGCAACAGCGGCATAGAAAATCATTGGTCCTAAAGTCATTCGAATAATAACGCCCTCTTTACCAACTAAATCTACAACCGAAGCTGCTGCAACTACATTTAATACACAAATCATATTTCCAGCATTTGACCCAAGTACTTGTAATGCGAGTATAATTTCTGGGTCAGCTCCAATTTGTTCTGATACACTGAATTGAAATAAAGAAAACATCATACTACTAAATGTTGCACTACCAGATATAAACGAGCCAAGTGAGCCGATAAATGGAGCAACAAACGGCCAACCATCACCTACAACGTTTGCTATAGAAGTAGCGAGCTCCATTGGCATACTTAATAAGGCTGCATCATTAATTCCAGAATTAATAAAAATCCTTACCATAGGTACTGCAGAGCCAAGTGCAATGATCGTCCCTACCATTGTTTTAGAAGACGTTAGAATTGTTTCTTTAATTTTGGCACCACTCATTTTGTGAATGAAAATCGTAATGAATATAACAGTGACAAATATTGCACCAGGTAAATACAGTGGTTCAAAGGATGTACTAATTTCTGTTCCAAGAATGGATTTCCACCCCACGGTCACTGACTGTAGAAACCCCTTTAACGGCAAAACATCAATACGTGTTAATACTAAAAAAGCAGCAACAAGTATATAAGGTATCCAAGCAAGCCATAGTGGCATAACTTTTTCATTTGGTACAGATTTACTCATGGTCTGTTCAGTTGGTGGAAAATCCCAGGATTTACTCGGTAAGAGAAATCCTCGTTTAGCAGCAGGTACCACAACTGCTAGTCCCACAAGCCCACCTATAATAGAGGGGAATTCTGGACCCAAAATAGTCGCAACTAAAAATGCTGGAATAGTAAAACTTAATCCTGCAAAAATTGCAAATGGAAATATTTCTAAGCCTTCTCTCCAAGATCGATTTTCCCCAAAAAATCGAGTTAGCATTGTCACAATAATTACTGGTATTAATGAACCAATAAATAAATCAATAAAAACTGCTGTACTTGCAACCTCTTGTAAGAAATCTTCAACAGGTTGATTACCTAATCCTGCCTGTACAATTCCAGCCAGGGATGCTCCCTCATTAAGTCCTTGTTTGACTCCTACAATTATTGGGGTACCAACAGCACCAAAGGATACAGCAGAACTGTCTGCAATTAAAGCTAATGAAACGGCAGCTAGCGGCGGAAATCCAAGAGCTACTAACAGTGGAGCTCCAATAGCAGCAGGTGTACCGAACCCTGCCGCTCCTTCAATAAAAGAACCGAATAACCAAGCAATAATAATTAATTGAACTCTGCGGTCAGTGGAAATGTTTGAAAATCCATCACGAATAGAATCTAAGGCACCACTTCTAGCAAGTGTGTTTAATAATAAAATAGCACCGAAAACAATCCAAAGAATTGATATTGCAATGATGATCCCCTCGATTGAGGCTGCGACAATTTGAATAATGGGGATCCTCCACACAAAGAAAGCAAACAACGCTGTAATGAAAAAACTTATAGGCATTGCTTTAGTGGCTGGCATTCTGAATAAAACTAAAAAAATAAATACGGTTAAAACTGGTGTTAATGCAGCGATATATTCCATTATGTTCAATTTAATCACCTACCTGTATTTAAATTGTCTAAAAACACTAGTGTTATACATATTTATTTATCTGTTTACCAAAAAAGGACAACTTAAACTAGCGTAACCAAAGAAAATTGAACAAAACATAAGAAAAACCATCCAAAAATGGATGGTTATCACTAAAAGATTGGAGTTGTGTCACCTGAAATATTTTCTAAAATCTCTTTAATATGTGACATAAACTGTCCACAAATAACACCATCTAAAATTCGATGATCTAATGATAAGCATAAATTCACCATGTCTCTTGCTGCAAACATATCGTCAATAATAACAGGTCGTTTCACGATCGATTCAACTTGCAATATTGCAGCCTGAGGATAATTAATTACACCCATAGATTGAACCGAACCAAATGATCCCGTATTATTCACCGTAAAGGTGCCGCCTTCCATATCTTGTTGTGTTAAGTTGCCATTTCGAGCTTTGATCGCTAAGGAATCAATTTCTTTAGCTATTCCTTTAATACTTTTTTCATCAACGTTTTTAATAACAGGAACAAATAACTCTTTATCATGCGCAACTGCTACGGAAAGATTGATTTCTTTATGTTGAATAATTTTATCTCCAGCCCAAGAACTGTTTAATTCAGGAAACTTCTTCAATGCTTTTGCAACAGCGTTTAAGAAAAAAGCAAAATATGATAAATTGTAGCCTTCGTTTTGCTTAAACTTTGTTTTTTCAGCATCTCGATACTTTACAAGATTGGTAACATCAACTTCGATCATCATCCAAGCATGCGGGATTTCTGTCGTTGATCGTACCATATTAGTAGCAATTGCTTTTCGAATACCTGTAACTGGTATCTCTCTATCACCTTTTGCAGCTTGTACGGGCTGTTTTGAAGGTTTTGTTTTAATTTGTTCATTTATTTCTACTGTCGGAGCATCCTCTTGTTTTTCTGTTGGAGGTTCTGCTATAATTCTTTCCAAGTCTTTACGAGTAATTCTTCCCCCACGTCCACTTCCATTGACTTTATTCAAATCAATTGCATTTTCTTGTGCTAAACGCATAACTGCAGGTGAATACCTAGCTTTCATGGCCATTACTTTGGTAGACTCAGGTGATTGATTTTGTTCAGGAACTTCCGCTTTTTCTATAGTAGCTTCGGTAGATGTTTGTCCCTCCACATCGATATAACACATCAATTCACCTACTTCAATCGTCTGCTCTTCCTCTGCAACCAACTCTTTAATCGTACCAGTAAATGAACTAGGAACTTCTGCATTCACTTTATCTGTCATTACTTCTGCAATTGCCTCGTACTTTTCAACCCGATCACCTACTTGAACAAGCCAATTGCTAATTGTACCTTCCGTAACACTTTCACCAAGTTGTGGCATTGTAATTTTTTCAAGAGACAAACGAATCCCTCCTTCATCTATTATTATATAACTTAAAATTCAGCTAAATCACGCATAGCAGCTTCAACTTTTTCTGGATTTATCATAAATTCTTTTTCTAATGGTTGTGCATAGGGCATTGCTGGTACATCAGGTCCAGCTAAACGTTTAATTGGAGCATCTAAATCAAATAAACAATGTTCACTAATTATTGCTGCAACTTCTCCAATTATACTTCCCTCTTTATTATCTTCTGTTATTAATAAAACTTTTCCTGTTTTTGAAGCTGCCTCTTTTATTGCTTCTTGATCCAATGGATAAACAGTTCGCAAATCCAATATATGTGCATTAATGCCTTCTTCAGCTAATTTCTCAGCAGCTTCTAGTGCAAAATGAACACATAAACCGTATGTAATAACGGTAATATCTGATCCTTCACGTTTCACATCGGCTTTTCCAATTGGAAGTGTATAATCCGTTTCTGGCACCTCACCTTTGATTAGTCGATATGCCCGCTTATGCTCTAAAAAGAGCACTGGATCATTATCACGAATAGCTGCTTTTAGAAGGCCTTTTACATCATATGGTGTTGAAGGCATGACAACCTTTAAACCTGGTTGATTTGCGAATATAGCTTCAATTGACTGAGAGTGATATAAAGCACCATGCACGCCACCACCATATGGTGCGCGAATCGTGATAGGACAATTCCAATCATTATTAGAACGATATCGTATCTTAGCAGCTTCTGAAATGATTTGATTGACGGCTGGAAGAATAAAATCAGCAAATTGCATTTCTGCAACAGGACGCATTCCATACATTGCTGCTCCAATTCCAACACCAGCAATTGCAGATTCAGCTAACGGTGTATCTATTACTCTTGCTTCTCCAAATTCATCATAAAGACCCGCTGTCGCACGAAATACACCACCATTTTTACCGACGTCTTCACCTAGTACAAATACTTTATTATCAAGTTTCATTTCTTCCTGTAATGCTTGGGTTACCGATTGGATATAAGATAATACTGGCATAATAACTTCCTCCTCCCCTATTTTTCATATACAAAATCATAAATAGATTGTGGGCTTGCGTATGGAGCAGACTCTGCATACTCTGTTGCTTCATTTATTATTTCTTTTAATTCCTTTTCAAGTTCGTTTTCAATCGATTCAGTTAATATATCTTGTTCACGCAGGTATGAAGCAAAAGTCAACACGCCGTCCTTTTCTTTGGCTTTCTGCACTTCTTCTTTAGAACGGTACTTACTATCGTCATCATCACTTGAGTGAGGTGTTAATCGATAAGCAACAGTCTCAATTAAGCTAGGCCCTTCCCCATTTCTAGCACGATCTGCAGCTTTTTTAACAGCTTGATAAACAGCCAAAGGATCATTTCCATCTACTGTTATCCCTGGCATCCCATAACCAATTGCTCGATCAGATATATTTTCACAAGCGACTTGCTTATCTAATGGTACTGAAATAGCATATTGGTTATTTTCAACCATAGTAATGACAGGTAATTTATGAACAGCAGCAAAATTTAATCCTTCATGGAAGTCACCTTGATTTGATGAACCTTCACCGAGCGTTACTAAACTAATAATATCTTTGTTCTCCATCTTTGCAGCTAAAGCAACACCTACAGCATGTGGTACTTGGGTAGTCACTGGTGATGAATTAGTTAACATTCGATTTTTCTTTTGACCAAAGTGTCCTGGCATTTGACGCCCACCTGAATTTGGGTCTTCTGCTTTTGCAAATGCTTGTAGCATTAATTCACGTGCTGTCATTCCAAGAGCTAATACTACACCGACATCTCTATAATATGGTGCAGCGTAATCTTTATCGCGATCTAAAGCAAATGCAGCTCCTACTTGTTGCGCTTCTTGACCTTGACAAGAAACAACAAAAGGTATTTTTCCTGCACGGTTTAATAGCCACATACGCTCATCTACTCTTCTCGCTAATAAAATCGTTCGATACATATCTAACACATCTTGATCTGTTAAACCTAACTGAACATGTCGATTTTCACTCATGATAATTCCTCCTTTTATCCATGAATCTTTATTCCATTGACATCAAGTGCCGCTTCAGCCATTGCTTCGGATAAAGATGGGTGTGGGTGAATTGTTTCTCCAATTTCCCATGCTGTTGCATCTAGCACTTTGGCTAACCCTACTTCCGAAATTAATTCCGTCACATGCGGACCAATCATGTGAACACCTAAAAGGTCATTAGAGTTTTGATCTGAAACAATCTTAACAAAACCATCAACCTCTCCATATACAAGTGCCTTACCTATTGCCTTAAAACTTACTTTACCTGATTTAACTTTATATCCTTGATCTTTTGCTTGTTTTTCCGTTAGGCCAATACTCGCAATCTCAGGATTAGCGTATATACAAGTAGAAATACTTTGATCATTTAGTTGAAGTGGTTTTTGGCCAGTGATATGTTCTACTGCATATTTCCCTTCATGTGATGCTACATGCGCAAGTTGCAACCCACCAACACAATCACCAATCGCATATATATGAGATTCTTTTGTTTGATAATGCATATTTGTTTTTATGAATCCAGCTTGATCAAGTTGGATATCTGTATTTTCTAAGCCAATTTGTGCAGTATTTGCTTCTCTGCCAACTGCCACAAGCATTTTATCTGCTGTTAATGTTGTACGCTTATTATTATGTTCAACCTGAATGTTTGTCATATTTGCTTTTTCTACTGAATTAGGAATAACAGACGCCTCTGTTAAAATCTCAATTCCTTTTTTCGTTAGTAATCGTTTCATTTCTTTTGCAATTGCACTATCTTCAGTAGGTAAAATTTGCTTTTCATATTCAACAAGTGTTACTTCTACTCCAAAGTCTGCTAGCATAGATGCCCACTCGACACCTATAACACCAGCCCCAACTATAATGATTGATTTTGGTAATGATTCGAGCTCTAGTGCATCATCTGAAGTCAAAACATGGGTACTATCTGGCTCAAGACCTTTCAAGATTTTTGCTTTGGAACCTGTTGCTATAATTACATTTTTACTAATTAACATTTCATTATCAGAACCATCATTCATTTCAACAGAAACAGTACCTGCTGATGGGGAAAAAATAGATGGTCCTAAAATTCGTCCATATCCATTAAATACATCTATTTGCCCTTTTTTCATTAAATCAATTACACCTTGATGTAACTGATTGACAATCTGTTGTTTGCGTTCCTGTACTTTTACAAAGTTAAGATCAATTGCTGAAGCATCAATACCATATTTAGATGCTTCTTTTGTTTGTCTAAATACTTCTGCACTTCTTAATAAAGCTTTTGAAGGGATGCATCCTTTATGTAGACATGTCCCTCCAAGCTTATTTTTTTCAACTATAGCTGTTTTTAAACCTAATTGAGAGGCACGGATAGCTGCAACATACCCTCCGGTACCACCTCCTAATATGACTAGGTCATAATTTTTGGTCATAAAAATCCCTCCTGATTCTATGAGTAAAAAAAGGAAGCTTACTTCTAATAAACTTACATTTTTTAGGTGTTTTATTTGATATGCATTTAATTAACTATTGAGTTTAATATATAACTTACCTCTATCATATTCTCCTTCAAAGAAAAGGTCAACTACCTATAATTTTTATCATCTGAAAATCCAACTTTTTTTTTATCTTAACGAACCAAATGTAGCTGAAAAACCCATGCAACCCTAACTTTAAGGCATAGAATAAATAAAGGGTATGAAAGGAGGATATACTATGCCTTGTTTACCTGGATATCGTTATTGCGGACCATATTGCAGTGGACCTGGCTCCCCCACCAATATACTTGATAGATTTTGTATGGAACACGATGGGTGCTATCGTATTTTTGGTAATAAAAAATATTGCGACGACATTTTCCTTAGGGAATTACAACCCTATATTTATCGACACGACAAGTTGGGAAGAGATGCATCATTAATGTACCGTGCAATATTACTAAAACAACATTTATAAAATAAGAAGCAGTGCCAATAATTACTTTGCACTGCTTCTAGGCTTTGTTATATGCCAATTACTTTGTTATCTCTCCAACGATTGTTTCTACTTCTTTTCGGGAAATCTTTTCTCTTCCGTTTTTTAAGGCTTTGAGTGTTTTTTCTGCAAGTGCTAAAGGGATTTTACAGAACAAAAGGATATTGCGGTTATTAATATCCTTCATATATTTTTTTCCTAAACTTAAATTTTGGGTTGCATAATGAAACATATCATCTAATTCCCATTCATCAGGAATAAAATTCACGCCGCGTTCATGATCTTCTTGCTGATTTCGCAATATATTTACAGATTGCAAGCCTCTCCCAAAAGCAATTGCAAGGTCTGTATCTGTCTCGGTATTGTCATACCATTTCCATATATCTGAAAGCATAACTCCTACTAAACCTGCAACATAATATGTATAATCATTCAGTTCTTCTTCACTTCTTATATACCAACCCTTACCTGCCCAGTCAGCCATACCATTCGCCATTATACTTGTTGACTCTTTTACTTTACCAACTATTCCTTCAGGACAAATCATAATCCAGTCACCTAGTCGCAAAGTAACTTCTGGTAAGATAGATTCATATTCTTTAAGCAATTGACGGTATTTAACCACATCAAATCCATTTTCATTATTTAACAGTGCGCTAGTAGCGTATAACAACGCTTGTTTTGTTTTGGGATCAAGCATCTCATGATCTTCAATTTCATCAATTGCGCGCATGCACAAATACGCAGACGCCACCGTGTTCTTTAAGGTAGGTTCTAATAGATTAATCGGTATATAAAAGGTTCTGCTTGTAAGTTTAAGTACATGCATCGCCTCTTTATGAAGTTTCTTATTCTCAATCAACTCTTTTTCCTCCTCTAGACTTTGTGTTCTAGTAACTATTTTCATTTAATTCATCTATAAAACCAATCACTAAATTTTTAACCACAATTTTATTATAACTATTGTATCATATCTTTTTTCGATGAAAGAGGGTTTCTTTTTAATTTCATTTTTATTTAATGCTTTAAATGTAGGTTGATCGGTATTAATAAAGTTTTTAAATAAAAAATCATCTTATAAACAGGCACGTACATTGTCTAGATGAATATCCTATATTTTGAAAGGAGATGAAGGGATTTTGAAATTTGAAAATGAGCATTTAAATAATGAGGAGTTACAGACAAAAGATATGTATAATCAATGTAATCATTACATGCATCACCACGTACTACTAAATAATAAAGATGGAAGTTCTATTGATGGGATTATTGTAGATGTAGATGTTACTAATATTACTGTATTAGTTGGTGAGGATCTTGTGGAAGACGAGATGGATTATCGGTATGGCAGTTATGGTGGCGGATATTATAATCGTCCTCCTAGAAGAAGATTTAGACGCTATCGACCACGACGATTCCCATTAGCTGGTTTAGCAGCATTATCATTGTTCCCTTATGCATTTGGTTATCCAGGTTATAATCCGTACCCTTATCCTCCATACCCATATTATTAATAAGATTTGCTAACTATGTTGGCATCAAGGTTTTGTTTAAGTTGAGTGTTCAAAAATAAAATGTCCAATTTCTAGAATGGGATGATGTACTGTAAATATCTTTTATTCACAGTACATTCATCCTGTCCAATAGGTTAACATCAACTTCTGGTAACTATTCAAATAACTTTTAATATAGAAGTCTCATTTAGTTTTAATGATTGATTGAAAAGATTTAATTAATTAAACTTCAATAATGATTGGAAGAATCATTGGTTTCTTCTTCGTTTGATTAAATATATATTTGCCTACGGATTTTCTTATATCTTGCTTAATGGCCCCCCATGAATTCTCATTGGATTTTTGTTGGCCCATAACCGTTCTTGTTATAAGATTATTTACATCTTCAATTAATTGTTCAGATTCTCTCATATAGACAAACCCACGTGATATTGTGTCTGGTGCAGAAATTAATTTCTTCTCAGTCTTACTCATCGTTAAGACAATTACTAACATACCATCTTCAGAAAGCTTTTTTCTATCTCTTAACACAATTTCCCCAACATCATCAATCCCAATTCCATCGACATAAGTATTCCCTGCTGGAATTTTTCTAGTTTGACGTGCAATTGTTGATTCAATATCAACAACATCACCATTATCAATAATAAATGTGTTTTCTTTCGCCACACCGATAGACTCAGCTAACAAACAGTGCTGATGAAGCATACGGTATTCCCCGTGTATCGGAATAAAGTATTTTGGTTGCATAAATGTCAGCATCAATTTCAAATCTTCTTGGTAACCATGTCCAGAAACATGTAGTCCCTTAGAGCTTTCAGAGCCATAAACAACCTTAGCACCGAGTGAAAATAAGTTATTGACTATCTTTGAAACATTCTTCTCATTACCCGGGATTGGCCCAGCAGCAAAAATAACAGTGTCTCCAGGTAAAACCTCAACACCTCGGAAATTTCCAGTAGATAACCGTGAAAGAGCTGCAAGGGGCTCTCCCTGACTACCTGTACAAAGAATTGTTACATTTTCCGGAGCAAACTCATTGATTTGATCCTGCTCAATTAGCATTCCATCCGGAACATCTAAGTACCCATGTTGCATAGCAACATCTACAACATTTAGCATGCTTCTTCCAAGTAGCACTAGCTTTCGATTCGTTCTTTTTGCAGCATCAACTATTTGCTGTACACGGTGAATATTTGATGCAAAAGTTGATATAATGACTTTTCCCTTAGCTTTAGTGAAAGCTTCTATCACATGTTCGCCTACCATTTGTTCAGATGGTGTTAAGCCAGGGCGCTCAGCATTTGTACTTTCTGATAACAGTAGTAGTACACCTTCCTTACCAATTTCCGCCATTTTGTGAATATCTGATTTTCGATCATTTGCGGGCGTTAAATCAAACTTGAAGTCACCAGTATGAACAATATTCCCTTCAGGTGTTTTAAACACAATACCTAAACAATCAGGAATGCTGTGACTGACTTTGAAAAAACTAACAGAAATCTGATCAAATTCGAGATTTGAATCTGGGTTCACTTCAATAAGTTCTGTTTCCCGGAGAATTTTATGTTCTTTCAATTTAAGCTCAACCAAACCTAATGTGAAACGTGTTGCATAAACTGGTACATTTAATTTTTTTAAAAAATAGGGTGTCGCTCCAATGTGATCTTCATGTCCGTGTGTAATAATTAATGCTTTAACTTTATCTTTATTTTCTAGTAAGTACGTAATATCAGGAATAATCAGATCAATACCCAAAAAATTTTCATCAGGAAACTTATTCCCACAATCAATCACAAAAATATTGTCATTATATTCAATGGCATACATGTTTTTCCCTATTTCATTTAAGCCACCGAGACCGAAAACAGATATTGTATTTGCGCTCAAATTTAGTTCCTCCTATCATAAATAATACTTTAGTATGTCCCAAGTTTTTTATAATATTAGCACTTAACTAATATTAAATTGACTAGAACATTTAAACTTAAAGAGAATTATTTGAAATGGCTATTAAAGCACAACAATAAAAAAGCAGTTAGTCAGTATAAATACTGACTAACTGCTTTTAAGTAATCATAAAATAATTCTTATTGAACTTCTATATCTCCAGTTACGTCACCTTCTGACAAATCAGCTGATTCTTGATACTCTTCACTTGCAAAGTAAAGATTACCATCGATTGTTGCTTTTGGAATACTAAATCCATTAGCTTCTACGTAAACATCTCCCGCAAATGTACCACCTTGAATTCTAGTGTTCTCGTTTTTTATTGTGATTTGTGGTGCTGTTAATGTGAATGAAGCTGTAATGTTACGATCTTCGTCTTGCGTGTATAATGCCAATTTACGTGCTGGTTCATCTCTATGTTTAAATCCACCTGTCAAAACAAGTTCTTCTTCAGTAGCTAAATCATCTTCAAAAATGATAATCCATGCTCCATCATCGCTAATACCGTTTAATAAGCTTTCTTCATCTTCTGCTAATATCTCAGTTGCACCTGTAACTACATCTTCTCCGTTTGCTTCCTCATCATCCCCACTACAAGCTGCAAGTAACCCAATAGATAACAATATAACTGCTAATGTTTTCCATTTCATAATGTGATAGCCTCCTAATTTAATAATTATGTGACTCATTACACATAATATTCTAACATAACTTACTCTAAAGTATATGTACAATATGTGAAAAAGTGAACAAAAATAGTTAATAATTTCTTAAATTATGGCATACTTTTATTTTTAGTATAATACATAAAAAAAGTAGCTGATGTCTTAGCATCAACTACTTTTTTTGACTTTTTAACTTAAAAATTATTGAACTTCTACATCTCCAGTTACTTCGCCTTCAGATAAATCTGCAGATTCTTGATACTCTTCACTTGCAAAGTAAAGGTTACCATCAATTGTTCCTTTTGGAATACTGAATCCATTAGCTTCTACATAAACATCTCCTGCAAATGTACCACCTTGAATTCTAGCATTCTCATTTTGAACGGTAAGTTTTGGTGCTGTTAAAGTATATGAATCTGTGATGTTACGATCTTCATCTTGCGTGTATAACGCTAACTTACGTGCGGGCTCATCTCTGTGTGTAACTCCACCTGCTAATACAAGTTCTTCTTCAACAGTTAGATCTTCTTCAAAGATAATAATCCAAGGTCCTTCTGCTGTTAATCCACTTACTAAAGAGTCTGCATCTTCTACTACTAATTTTGTTGCACCTGATACTGCATCTGCTTCTTCTCCACCTTGAACTTCTACAGTTCCAGTGACTTCACCTTCAGACAAATCTGCAGATTCTTGATACTCTGCACTTGCAAAGTAAAGGTTACCATCAATTGTTCCTTTTGGAATGCTGAATCCATTAGCTTCTACATAAACATCTCCTGCAAATGTACCACCTTGAATTCTAGCATTCTCATTTTGAACCGTAAGTTTTGGTGCTGTTAATGTATATGAGTCTGTAATGTTACGGTCTTCATCTTGTGTATACAATGCTAATTTACGAGCTGGCTCATCTTTATTTGTAAATCCACCTGCTAAAACTAGTTCTTCTTCAACTGTCATATCTTCTTCAAAAATAACAATCCATGCACCGTCTTCGCTAATTCCATTTAATAAAGAAGCTTCGTCTTCTACAATTACTTGTGTCGCACCTGATACCGCATCTTCATTATTTTCTGCATCGCTACTTGTTTCCTCGTCAGATCCACAAGCTGCAAGTAGTCCTAAAGATAATACTAATACTAATAATGTTTTCCACTTCATAAATATTTCCCCCTAAAAAGTATGTAATTAACTTCACAAACTATTCTACCATAAAATGATAATTAGTGTGTGTATATTTTGTGAATTAATGAACTTTCTTTGTTTTTAAGTTATTCTAATTTATAAACTTGATTTCTTTTATATCAATTAAAGAATCTGTGTGTATCATTACAAAAAGCATGGAAAACATAAAAAAAAGGAGGGAACAAGATGACGCAGCAGTATTTAACTATCGAGGAATTTAATACGTTACTGAAGAATTGGGATGGAAAAAAAGTTAAAATATCAAAAACTGAACTGGAAGATCAGGATGTAACAATAATGGATTTGAGTTCTATTACTTATTCGAACAACACTAGAAGAATTGATGACTACGAACCACAGCATGCTTTGCGGTTAAATGGTTCTGGAGAAATTTTAACCGATGAAAACGACCTACAGCCTTTCCCATCGGATTATTATGAGATACCGCTTGAAGATTCTACAATATACCAATACAATAATGAACAGTTTTTTCTAATCACAGACAGGGGAAACTATACAATTGAACTTGCTCAAGAAAATTAACTAGTCCAATAACTTAAGATAAAAAAACTCCTTAACGCCTGTTAAAGCGATAAGGAGTTTTTTTATTAGTATTGTTGCATGTATTGTTCTCTTTCCCAAGGGTGTACTTGCGTACGGAACATATCCCACTCAATTTCTTTTGATTCAACGAAATGTTCGAATAAGTGCTCACCTAATGCTGAAACTATTACTTCATCCTTTTTGAGCAATTGTACTGCATCATAAAGTGTTGCCGGAAGATCTTTAACACCATTAGCTTCTCTTTCTTCTTTATCCATAACATAAATGTTACGATCAACAGCTTTAGGTGCTGCTAACTTTCTCTCAATTCCATCAAGACCAGAAGCTAACAATACAGACAAAGCTAAGTATGGGTTAGCTGCTGGATCTACACTACGTACTTCAACGCGAGTACTCAAACCTCTTGATGCAGGTACGCGAATAAGTGGACTTCTGTTAGTGCCAGACCAAGCTACATAACATGGCGCTTCATAACCAGGCACTAGACGTTTAAATGAGTTAACCGTTGGATTTGTAACGGCTGTAAAGCTTAGTGCATGATCGATAATACCAGCAATAAATTGATATGCTGTTTCACTTAATTGCAAATGGCCTTTCTCATCAAGAAATGTATTAGTTTTACCTTTAAATAAAGACATATTACAGTGCATACCAGAACCATTAACACCAAATAAAGGCTTAGGCATAAATGTAGCATGTAAATTATGCTTTCTAGCAATTGTTTTAACTACCAACTTAAACGTTTGAATATCATCAGCATGTTTAATTGCATCAGCATATTTAAAGTCGATTTCGTGTTGTCCAGGAGCAACCTCGTGGTGAGAAGCTTCTACTTCAAATCCCATTTCTTCTAGTTCTAATACGATATCACGACGACAATTTTCACCTAGATCTGTTGGAGCAAGATCAAAATAGCCCCCTTTATCATTTAAATCTAATGATGGATTACCGTTTTCGTCAAGCTTGAATAAAAAGAACTCTGGCTCAGTACCAATGTTAAATGCAGTAAATCCTAACTCTTCCATTTTTTTAAGGTTACGTTTTAAATTATAACGAGGACAACCTTGGAAAGGAGTACCATCTGGATTATAAATATCACAAATAAAACGTGCAACTTTTCCTTTATCTGAAGTCCAAGGGAATACTAAGAAAGTATCTAGGTCCGGATATAACTTCATATCAGACTCTTCAATTCTAACAAATCCTTCAATAGATGAACCATCAAATGCCATTTCATTATCAAGTGCTTTATCTAGTTGACTTAGTGGAATTTCAACGTTTTTAATTGTACCGAGTAAATCAGTAAATTGTAATCGAATAAACCGAACATTTTCCTCCTTGATTTGTTTTTTTATCTCTTCTACAGTATAATTTTTTCCCATGCTTTCCTCTCCTTTTATATATCTTTTAATGGAAAAACCGTGAAAGTTCTCCCTGTCGTAACGAAGTTTTGCCTAATCGACCTGCTTCTAATAGTTCCCTATGCAACATTTTTCGAAGTTCCTTTTCTGTTAATTCAGGTGTTTGTTGTTCATCCTCCACCTCTACCGTTTTTGGTAAAGCTTTTATGGATAGGACTTGTTTTATTCCTGCTAAGTTAATTCCTTTTTCAATAAGTTCCTTTATTTCTAAAAGACGATCTACATCATTAAAAGAAAATAACCTTTGATTACCATCTGTACGAGCAGGATGAATTAAATGGTGCTCTTCGTAATAACGAATTTGTCTAGCTGTTAAATCAGTTAAAGATTTTACTATACCAATGGAAAATAAGGGCATTGAACGTCTATCGATATCGCTCATGACTGTCACCCCTTCCTAATTTGCTTTTCCATACTTCTATTATACATATGGAAATATAATTGTCAACACGTGTTAGCTTTCTTTACATAAAAATAATCAGAAAATTATATTTTTTATAAAGGTTAAAATATAAATCTCCATATTTCCCATTGATTAATTACTTTAATATTTATTATTTTAAATCATTGATAGTAAGATAGCCTTTTTCTGCAAAACTTTTAACCGCTTCTATTATCGCAATTTTCACATGTGCATAGATTAATCCACCTTGTACAAACGCAGTATATGGCGCGCGAATTGGCCCATCTGCTGTCAACTCTAAGCTTGCTCCTTGAATAAAAGTACCTGCAGCCATTATTACATCACTCTCATATCCAGGCATAGGAGCCGGATGCGGGGTTACGTGTGCGTTAATTGGTGAGGCTTTTTGAATTGCTTGGCAGAATGCTACCATTTGCTCTGCAGTATCGAATGTAACAGATTGAATTAAATCGGTTCGTTCTGTATCAAAAGCTGGCGTTGTAGTAAAACCAAGTGATTGCAGCATTCTAGATGTAAAAATTGCACCTTGCAAAGCTTCACTTACAACATGCGGTGCAAGGAATAAACCTTGGTACATCTCTTGTAGCATACCTAAACTTGCTCCTGTTTCTTTCCCTAAACCAGGAGCTGTTAATCGATTTGCGGCTAACTGAATAAGATATGATGACCCAACTATGTAGCCACCCGTTCTAGCAATACCACCACCAGGGTTTTTAATTAACGAACCAGCAATAAGGTCCGCACCTACATGTGTCGGCTCCTTTTCTTCAACAAATTCTCCGTAACAATTATCCACGAAAACAATTAGGTCATCTTTTATCGACTTAACAAACGTTATCATTTCTTCTATTTCAGGAATAGTAAATGATGGTCGGTCCGCATATCCCTTTGATCGTTGGATACCAATTACTTTTGTTTTATCATTGATACTGTTTCTAATAGCTTCCCAATCAACTTCACCTACCTTTGTTAAAGGTGTCGCTTGATAATTAATACCGAAATCCATTAATGAACCATTATTACTCCCGCGTACTCCAACTACTTCTTCTAGCGTATCATACGGTGCTCCAGTTATGTACAACAAGCCATCTCCAGGACGTAAGATACCAAACAACGCTGTTGTAATGGCGTGTGTTCCAGAGATTAATTGTGGGCGAACAAGCGCATCTTCTGCACCGAAAACCGAAGCATAAACCTTCTCCAGCCCTTCCCTTCCAAAATCATCATATCCATAACCGGTCGTCGGATTAAAATGAGAATCGCTGATTTTTTGTGTACGGAAAGCATTTAAGACACGTAATTGATTACGCTCTGCTCTTTCTTGGATTTTTTTTCTTTCACTCTCAATGTCTTTTTCTACACTTTCAATATGTTGCTCTAACATTTAATTTACTCATTCCTTTTCCCTTTTTAGCGATAATGTAATGGATGATCCGTTGGCATGTATCCTTCTAAACGATACGCTTCTATTTCTGGATCAAACTCATCTTTTTCCAGTATGGTATGTTGTTTATAAAGTTGTAATTTTTTTCCTTCATTAGCTGGAATCACAGTATTATAAAAATCCCAATGTTCTTTCAACTCTTGCTCTGTTTTTTCTAACATTTTTTTACGATCAATTTGATCATAAGCACTAATAATAATAGATGGATGAGTTGATGGAATAAACTGCTCTGTTAATAGATCCTTTTTATTATAAATAGTTAACATTGGAATCTGGTCTGCTTTCAAATCTTGTAACAATTTCACTACAGTTGCTTGATGTTGTTGATGATCTGGATGAGCTGCATCGACAACATGGTAAATGAAATCTGCTTCAGTTACTTCTTCCAATGTTGAACGAAATGCAGCAATCAAAGCAGTAGGTAAATCTTGCATAAAACCTACCGTGTCAGTGACAATTGCTCGTAAGCCAGATGGGAATTGCATTTGTCTTGACATTGGGTCTAATGTTGCAAACAATTGATCTTGTTCAAAAGCATCACTCTTGGTTAGCCGGTTAAATAAAGTTGATTTACCGGCATTTGTATATCCTACAATTGCAATCTGAAATGCTTTATTCGTTTTTCGTCGTTTACGATATTGCGCTCGCTGATTAACTACTGTTTCTAATTTCGCTTTTATTTCATCAATACGGCGATTTATGTGACGTCTATCTGTCTCTAATTTTGTTTCACCTGGCCCACGTGTACCAATCCCACCACCTAGACGTGATAATGCTTGTCCTTGTCCGTGGAGTCGAGGCAACATATATTTGTATTGTGCTAACTCAACTTGTAATTTACCTTCCTTTGTCTGCGCACGATTAGCAAATATATCTAAAATTAATTGGCTACGATCAATAATAGGTACTTCAAGATGTTTTTGTAAATTTCTCATCTGTGTTGCCGATAATTCATCATTTGCTATAATGATGTCGACTTCTAATTCTTCTATTAATGTTTTAATCTCTTCTAATTTTCCCGAACCAAGATAAAGAGCGGGATGAGGATGATCCCGCTTTTGCATAATAATATCTGCGACTCTGCCATCTGCTGTCTCAATCAGTGATTTTAATTCTTCAATGGAATAGTCTAAGCGACTTTCATCATCTGTTTGTTGTTGGACTGCTATAATTAGTACGTTTTCTTGCATTATTTGACCTCTTTTCATTTAACCATCTTCTTTATTGTAACAAAAAAATTGCTTCTGTACGTTAATTATTCAATTATTATGTCATTTGATGTCAGCAACATTAACTCATTGACTGTATAATGTTCCTTTTTAATTAATCGAATAGCGTGTTTGCGTATAGCCTGTTCTATTATATTACGGATTAACCGCGCATTTGCGAAATTCTCCTGATAATTCGATTGTTTTGTTTTAGACAGATAGGACTTAAGTTTCCATTCCGCTTCCTTGGATAAGTGATAATCTCTTTCTTTTGTCATTTTATGTGCAATTTTAATTAATTCATCTATTGAATAATCATCAAAGTCTAATACAATCGGAAAACGGGAGGCTAAACCTGGGTTCATTGACAAGAAGTAATCCATCTCCATCGGGTACCCTGCTAAAATTAAAATAAAATCATCATGATGATCTTCCATTTGCTTGACTAATGTATCTATTGCTTCTTTCCCGAAATCCTTCTCCCCACCGCGCGCTAGAGCATAGGCTTCATCAATAAATAGAATACCACCAAGTGCCTTTTCAACTAAACTTCTCGTTTTCTTCGCAGTATGACCGATATATTCGCCAACAATGTCTGCTCGTTCTGCTTCAATAAAGTGACCTTTTGACAACATGTTTAACTCATAAAATAAGGTTGCCAATTTTCTAGCTACTGTTGTCTTCCCTGTACCAGGATTCCCTTTAAACATCATGTGTAAAACTTGTTTTTCTGTTTTCAATCCTAATTCTTGTCGATGTTGATTAATTTGCACATTTGCATATATCTCTTTCACATTTTCTTTTAATTCCGCCATCCCCACGAAGTCAGCCATTGCTTGGTCTACAGGTTCAAAAGGATTAAAAGCTCTTTCGTTATCTGCTTCCTTTTTTTCACGTTGGTCGTTTAACACAATATTAATTTGATTTTGTTTAGGAAAAGAAGAAACTTGAGATTCCAAATTAATCACCCCTTACCATCCCCATTATACGTTGAGAGCGCCCAGTGTGTGACAAACGCCTATATGTACACAAAAAATAAACAACAGTAAAAAAACTCCATCAAATTTTGATGGAGTTTTCCTATAATGTATGCGGTGACTAATATATTGTCTCAAATTATATACTATTCTTTTTCTAACGTAACATTTTTCACTGGTGCAAATGTTGAAATCGCATGTTTAAAAATTAATTGTTGTTTTCCATCTGTATCCAATAAAACTGTAAAATTATCAAATGCTTTAATAGTACCTCTTAATTGAAAACCATTTGTTAAAAATACAGTTACCTGAATATGGTCTTTACGTAATTGGTTTAAATATTGATCTTGAATATTCACAGATTGCGACATGTTGTTTCCTCCTCTTTTTCTCTACTTAGTTTATTTCTACTTTTTTTCAATCATTCCTGCTAAATCATCTAAAATATTTTGAAATTTTTTATCTTTCTCTTCGGGGTTTACTTCATACCAATGTACATCCATTTTATTTTTAAACCAGGTAAACTGGCGTTTTGCATATCTTCTCGAGTTTCGTTTTAACAATGAAATGGTCTCATCTAAAGATTGTGTCCCTTTAAAGTATGGGATAAACTCCTTATAACCAATTGCTTTCATTGCTTGCGAATTTTCTAGCCCCTGATTGTAAAAATCAAACACTTCATCTATTAATCCGCTTTCAATCATAAGATCCACACGTTGATTGATTCGATTATACAGTAATTCACGATCCATTTCCAGTCCAATTATAATTGGATCATATGGTGAAGTTTCACTTTGGCTAGCATGATGTTCAGTCATTGTGACACCAGTCCGATCGTAAACTTCTAGCGCTCGTATAACTCTTCTTATATTATTTGGATGAATCTTCTTAGCTTGCTCTGGGTCAATCTGCTCCAACCTTCGATAGACAACTTCTATTCCTTGTTCCTCTATTTCTCTCTCAATCTTTTCGTGATATGTATCGTCTCTTTTATCATCGGCAAATTGGTAATCATATAAAGCGGCCAATATGTATAAGCCAGTACCGCCCGCGATTATTGGAAGTTTACCTCTTTTACTTATTTTATTAATATGATGCCTTACTTCACTCTGAAAATCAGCAACGGAAAAATTCTGATCCGGCGTTTTAATGTCAAGCAGATAATGTGGAATGCCTGCTTTTTCTTCTGATGTAACTTTAGCGGTGCCTATATCCATTCCTTTATATATTTGCATGGAGTCACCACTTATCACTTCACCATTAAAACGTTTAGCGATTTCTACACTAAGCGCAGTTTTTCCTACAGCTGTTGGTCCTACTACTGAAATAACAGGTTGTTTCATCGTTATTCTCCTTACCATTTTCCGTTAGTCTTTGGAACTTTATTATACAGGATTTAAAACAAAAAAAAAGAGCCTATGAAACAATAGGTCTTCATAGGCGTGAACATCTTATTTTGATTTTTGATAAGCTTCTAGCATCCATACGTATTTTTCTAATTTTGTTAACATCCCTATCAATAAATCTTCTGTTGGGAGATCATTTGCATTCCCTGCTTCAGGGATTACTTTTTCACGAATTTCCTTGATAACTTGACGATAATCTTTACTTAAATGTCTTACAATTTCTGCTTCCTCATCATCAGCTTCTGCCTCTTTTATACTAGTTGTTTCAAGATATTTTTCCATTGTAGCAAATGGTTTTCCGCCAATTGCTAAAATACGTTCTGCTAGTTCATCAAAATCTTTAGCTAACTCCGTATAATGCGCTTCAAAGACTTCATGTAACGTAAAAAATTCTGATCCCTTAACATACCAATGATAACGATGAAGCTTAATATAAAGTACTGCAATGTTTGAAAGTTCATGGTTTAATAACTGAACCAACTTTTTATTTTCTTGCATACAATCACCTAACCTTTTATTTTTAGCTTTTGGTTAAGCATTTGTATTTATACATAAAAAATGGTTGAACCTAATTACCGAATGATTCAACTACATCACACGCTTAAACATCTTTTCCATCTCATACCCTGAGAAATGAATAATAATTGGTCGCCCGTGTGGACAAGTGAATGGATCAGTCGACTTTCGTAAGTCTTCAAGTAATTGAAACATATCATCTTTATTTAAATAACGATTTGCTTTAATTGATCGTTTGCAAGACATTAAAATTGCAGCTTCTTCTCGTAATTTAGCAATATCAATTTTTTCTTCTTCCATTACTTGTTCAACAATATCTCGAATAACTTCTTCTTCAAATCCTTTCGGAAACCATTGCGGATGCGCTCGAATGATATATGTTTGCTGTCCGAAGTGTTCAAAAAATAAGCCTACTTCTTTTAGTTCCTCTTGATATTGTTCAATTAATAGTGCTTCTTGTTTCGAAAAGTCGAATGTCAACGGTAATAATAGTTCTTGCAACTCATTAGGTACATCACCAATTTTATCTCTAAAATATTCATATTTAATTCTTTCTTGAGCAGCATGTTGATCAATCATATATAGGCCATTTTCGTTTTCTGCTACGATATAGGTACCATGGTGCTGTCCAATAGGATACATGACAGGAATACGTTCTGCTTTGTTTTCTTCCTGATTCAAATGGTTTTCCGGGGTACTGTTAACTGTTACTTCTTCTGGCTCTGTAAACACCTCTTCTAGGTCATAACCCGCCATAGATTCTAATGCTGCTCCTTGAGCAGATTCAAAGGCAGCTTGGTCCACTTTCGTAACTGACTCTACTTCGGAATGTTCTCTATTATTAAAATTTTTATCTTCTACAGGACTTGATTGCTGTTGATAATCAAATAAAAATGAGTTCTGCTTACTTTCAACCCTTTCACGCTTTGCTTGTTGGGCGTTATTAGGAATAAGTGTTTCTTTTCTGAATGCTTGTCTAATTGTTTCTTCAACTGCTTGAAATAGTTCCTTTTCTTTACTAAATCTTACTTCTAATTTAGCTGGATGGACATTGACATCGACTAATATTGGATCCATCTCTATTTCCAGAACAACGATAGGGTTACGTCCAATAGGTAACAGCGTATGATATCCATTAGCAATTGCCTTATTTAGTGCAATACTACGAATATAGCGACCATTAATGATGGTAGAAATGTAGTTTCTAGATGCACGCGTTACTTCTGGTTTTGCAATGTAACCTTTAATTGAAAAATCGAGCGTTTCATAGGAAACTGGCACCATTTTTTTTGCAACACTAATTCCATAAACTTGGGCTATAATTTGAATTACGTCTCCACGACCAGTTGTTTGAAATAGATTTTTACCATTATGATAGAGTTCAAAGCGAACATTTGGATAGGAAAGTGCCATTCGATTGACAACATCCGTAATATGCCCCAGTTCTGTGTAGATCGTCTTCATATATTTCAATCGGGCTGGTGTGTTAAAAAATAATGCGTCAATCGTAATTTCAGTACCTTGTCTTGCATCACTTTTATTACGCTCAACAATCTTTCCACCCTCTAACTTCAATACTGTTCCCGCTTGTCCACCTGTTGATGTTTTTAAGGTTAGCATGCTGACTGCTGCAATCGAAGCAAGTGCCTCTCCACGAAAACCTAATGTTTTTACATGAAACAGGTCATTTTCATTACGAATTTTACTGGTTGCGTGTCGAGCAAATGAATGTTCCGCATCTTCAGGACTCATTCCTTCTCCATTATCCGTAATCTTAATTTGCTGTAAGCCCGCTTCTTCAACTTCAACTTTTATTGCAGTACTATTTGCATCAATACTATTTTCAAGTAATTCTTTAACAACAGATGCTGGACGTTCTACTACCTCTCCAGCTGCGATCTTATTAGCAAGTCCATCTGGCATCGGTAATATTTTCACCGTTAATCCTCCTCATTTGCTAGTCGTTGCAAGCGATATAATTCATTCATTGCTTGCATCGGAGTCATTTCCATTATATTTATTTTTTTCAGTGACTTTTGCAGCTGTTTGTCTGCTTTTGATTTTGTAGCGACTTCACTACCACTTGCTTTTTTCTCACCCACAAAAAAGCTTAATTGCTGATCATCATCCAGTATCCCTGTTGGTTGTATTTTCTTTGTTTTTGGTTCCTCTAATTTTTCTAAAATCACACTAGCGCGTTCAATTAAAGGTCCTGGTAATTCAGCTAGTTTTGCTACATGGATACCATAACTTTTGTCAGCAGCACCATCTTGGATTTGGTGTAAGAAGACTACTTTCCCTTCAAATTCCTCAGCTCGAACATGTACATTTTTAAGCTGATCTAATGATTTATCTAAAGTAGTTAATTCATGATAATGTGTCGAAAATAATGTCTTTGCTCCGACATTGTCATGTACATATTCGATAATCGCTTGCGCAAGTGCCATACCATCATAGGTACTTGTTCCACGACCAATTTCATCTAACAAAATTAAACTATTCTCTGTTGCATTTGTGATCGCATGTTTAGCTTCAAGCATTTCAACCATAAATGTACTTTGTCCTGCGACTAAGTCATCGGCTGCACCAATTCGCGTGAAAATTTTATCAAAAATAGGTAGTGAAGCTTCATCACAAGGTACAAAACAGCCAATTTGTGCCATTATGGTAATCAAAGCAAGCTGCCTCATATACGTACTTTTACCAGACATATTAGGTCCAGTTATTAATAAAATATCAGTTGCTTCGTTCATATTGACGTCATTTGGTACATACATATCATTTTTCATCACTTTTTCTATGACTGGATGGCGCCCGTTCTCAATCTTGATTTGTCGTTCATTATTAAAAGTCGGACGATTATAGTCATGTAACTCGCTAACTGTAGCAAATCCTTGCAATACATCAATTTCACTAATTTTTTCTGCAAGAGCCTGTAGGTGTGGAATAAATTCTTTTACTTGTTCACGTAGTTCAGTGAATAAATGATATTCCAAATCCACACTTTTCTCTTCTGCTTCTAATATAAGGGTCTCTTTTTCCTTTAATTCTGGTGTTATATAACGTTCAGCATTGGTCAATGTTTGCTTTCGCTCATATTTCCCTTCAGGTAACAAGTGAAGGTTTGCTTTGGTTACTTCAATATAGTAACCAAACACACGATTATAACCAATTTTTAATGATTTAATATTTGTCTCTTGTTTTTCCTTTTTCTCTAATTGAGCAATCCATTGTTTTCCATTCCTTGAGGCATCACGGTATTGATCGAGCTGGTTATGAAAACCATCTTTAATAATACCACCCTCTTTAATTGTCAATGGAGGATCTTCCACAATACTTTGATCAAGCATATCGTGTAATTCTTTTAAAGAATTTACACCATTACCTAATGCTTGTACCTCTTTATTTTCAAATTGTTTTAAATTATTTTTTAATTCAGGTACTTTTGCTAAAGACAACTTTAACTGCTGTAAGTCACGCCCATTTACATTCCCAAATGCAACACGGCCGCAAAGGCGTTCTAAGTCATATATCGATTCTAATGTATCTCGCAATGCTTCACGTTCTAAAAATTGCGCCATGAAGCCTTCAACCATGTGATAACGGTGTTCAAGTAAGGTTTGCTGTAATAATGGTCGTTCCAACCATTTTTTTAGTTTACGAGCTCCCATTGCGGTTACCGTTTTATCTAGCACCCATAATAAACTACCATGTTTTCCTTTACGCATAATAGTTTCTGTTAATTCAAGGTTACGCTTAGAATACATATCCAATGCCATATATTGTTTTAATTCAATGGTTTGTACCGGTTTAAGATGATCTAAACTTCGTTGCTGCGTTGATTGAATGTAGGTTAGCATTCTACCAAATGCTTGCTTCAACCTTGAATCTGTTAATTCCTCGACTAAAGATTGAAAGGATTCTTCAATTTCGGTTGATTCAGCATAGGATAAGGTTATTTGAAGACGTTCAGTTAGATCGTATTGATAGCGTTTATCCAATTCCTTAGAAACGACTATCTCTTTGATTGGTCGGTTAAAAAGTTCACCTAAAACTTGATCCCATCCACTATTCACTAACGCAACGCTGTTTTCACCTGTTGACAAATCGTTATATGTTATCGCAAATATATCTGCGTCATATTGACTTATACTAGCCAAATAGTTATTTTCTTTTTCATCTAACATATTTCCTTCCATCACAGTTCCAGGTGTTATTAATTGAACAACCTCACGCTTTACCACACCTTTTGCATCCTTGGGATCTTCTACTTGTTCACATATCGCAACTTTATAACCTTTTTCAACTAAATTTTTTATATAATTAGCTGCAGAGTGATAAGGTACACCACACATCGGAATTCTATCTTCTCCACCACTATTTCTGCTTGTCAAAGTAATCTCAAGTTCCTTGGATGCTTTAATCGCATCATCAAAAAACATTTCATAAAAGTCACCAAGTCGGAAAAACAGGAAACTATCTCTGTATCCTGATTTTACTTTTAAATATTGTTGTATCATCGGCGTAAATTCTGCCATCATTATTCCCCCAACACGTCCGAAATTTCATTCTTATATTATAGCATATCTGCCTATTATTTTTGCAGCTTGACTTTATACTTGTACAATTTGGATAATCAAATGCCCCTTTTGTTAACATAGAAAATATTTTAATATTCAGATTTGATATAAAAAGCGCAATAACTAGTAAAGTAAGTTACCACTCCTCAAATGAAATTAGCTCCCTTTCCGCAGGCACGGCCTCAACTAATTTTTAGAAGAAAAGCACTTCTAAAAATGGATTTTCGGCTCGCTAATTAGTGCAGAGTTTATTTAAAATTCGTCATAAGCAAATCTTTTTAAAAATGCCAAAGAAAAAAGAGTGTGATTAGTTACTTCACACTCTTCGGGAAATTTATTTATCCTTATCTAGGAAATCTGGATCAAGACTTTCAAATTCATCATCTGCTAACTCAAGATCCCAGTCGTCATCGTCTACTACTACACCACTTGGGTCAACTTTTACAGTAACTTTTGTATCCCCAATAACTTCAACTAAAAATTCACGCTCAACTTCTGCAAGAATTTTTTGATCGTGTCCTGCAATGGTGCACTCTAAACAATTCGGTTGTTGTAATACTTTAGCAAAAACTTCTGCTTCATCTCCCAAAGTTTGTTTATCTTTCACAGAAAGTTTAATTTGATCTGTATACGTTACACGTTCTGTTACCACTTCTGTTTTTGTGTTGTCGTTGTAAGAATACCATACATTGACATCATAACTGCCGCTAACTTCTACTAATCCATTTCCTTTTCTTTTGGCATGATACAAATGATTGATTATCCAACACCCCAAAATGCTAGATGGCTTATGTGTTGGCGTGATTTTATTTGTATCTTGAACGAATTTACGCCCTTTTCCAATAACTGCCTTGGTAATGATCTCTCGATATTCATGATCAAGGAAAGACATAAAACTATAACCTCCTCTTTATTCATACTCAGTTTATGCAGGCTAACTACCTAAAGTGCATAAAGTAAGTTCACTTCCTTTTTGATAAGTAGGCCTGCACAGTTTCTAGTTCATCGTATGCATTTGCCTATGAAAGTTTACAAATGATTTGCAAAAAAGTGAAATTATTTTGAATGTGGATATTAAAAGTAGTGTGTTAATACTATGTAGCTGTTTAAATTTATGAATTTATCAAGTTAATAATGTAAAAAAAGACTAACAAATTAATTTAAAATTTGTTAGTCTACACAGCCAAACTTATTTTTTAAAAGCGGACGCATCTTCCATTTCAGTTGTAACTTCTTTTGAAATGGTTTCTGAAATTACTTGTAGTAAATCATTCACAACCACTTGAGACTCTTTAAACTCTTGTACAATTGGAATCTCATCAATTTCTGCTTGTAAATCATCAATTTCTGCATCTACTTTTTTCAAAGCCTCTGTTTTACCATACGCTTGAAAGTTAACAGCTTGCTTTTGTAAAGCTTTCATATTATTGATCAATTTTTTTATTTTCTTATTGTCATTCAATCGTTCTTCCACTTGTTTAAAACGATTTATTTCTTCCATATCTGAAATTTGATCAGCAAGTTTGTCAGCCTGAGCTAATACTTCTTCTTTAGTATAAGATGTCATATTATAGTACCTCAGCCACTTCTTCTACAAGCTCACCATTTAAAGACCATGTTCTTGCTTCGGTAATTCTTACGTTAACAATTTTTCCGATTGTTGATTTTGGAGCCTTAAAATTAACAAGCTTATTTCTTTCTGTATAACCTGAAAGTACATCTGGATTCTTTTTACTTTCACCTTCAACTAAAACTTTTACAATTTCACCTTCGTATTTCTGCATTGCTTGTTTGGCTTGCTCATTAACCAATGCATTTAAACGTTGTAGGCGTTCCTTTTTCACTTCCATTGGAATATTGTCTTCCCACTTTGCTGCTGGAGTACCCTCACGTGGTGAATAAATAAAGGTATAAGCTCCATCAAATCCAACTTCACGAACAAGTGTCATTGTTTCTTCAAATTGTTCATCTGTTTCATTCGGGAAACCAACAATAATATCCGTTGTTAGTGTTGCGTTTGGCATTCCTGCACGAATCTTACCGACTAATTCTAAATAGCTTTCACGTGTGTAACGACGAGCCATGACACGTAATACTTCTGAGCTACCTGATTGTACTGGTAAGTGGATATGATCTAATAAGTTTCCACCTTTTGCAAGCACTTCAACCAAATGATCATCAAAGTCACGTGGGTGGGAAGTTGTAAAACGAACACGCGGAATATCAATCTTGCGAATTTCATCCATCAGTTGTCCTAAACCATACTCAAATTCTAAATCTTTACCATAGGCATTCACATTTTGTCCGAGTAAGGTAACTTCTTGATAGCCCTGTGCTGCTAAGTGACGTACTTCTTGAATAATATCTTCTGGTAAACGACTTCGTTCTTTTCCTCGTGTATAAGGCACGATACAATACGTACAGAATTTATCACATCCATACATAATGTTTACCCAGCCTTTGATTTTACCTTTACGAACTTTAGGTAAGTTCTCAATAATATCGCCTTCTTTAGACCATACTTCCAAGACCATCTCTTTACTAAACATCGCTTCTTTTAATAAACTTGGTAAGCGATGAATATTGTGTGTTCCAAAAATCATATCGATAAACGGATGTTTTTTAAGGATTTTATTTACTACTGATTCTTCTTGTGACATACAGCCGCATACTCCGATGATTAAATCAGGTTTTTCTAATTTTAATGGCTTCAAATGACCAATTTCACCAAACACTTTATTTTCTGCATTTTCACGTATTGCGCAGGTATTAAGTAAAATAACGTCTGCTTCATCGGTATTATCTGTTGTTTCGTAGCCCATTTCAGTTAATAATCCAGCCATCACTTCCGTGTCATGTTCATTCATTTGACAACCATAAGTACGGATTAAAAATTTCTTACCTTCTCCAATACGTTGCATCTCAGCAGGGATAGAAAAGTCATAATGTATTTCTACATCTTCACGCCTTCTTTTTTTCGCTTTTTTTAGATTAGGTGGTTCATAGGTAGATTGAAAGTATTTACCAATCAATTCATCTGATTCCATGTTTTTAAGTCTATCTAAATTAGAATCCAGGTCGGATTTTACGTCCGTTGGATTTTCTTGTTTAATTTGATTGGCTTCTTTACGTTGCTGTTCGTTCATTTAAGCAACACTCCTTTCATATTTTACTAGTTAATATATGGCTTAATACTAACCACTCCAATTTTATTATTATACCAAGTATTATTGGTAAAGACAAAGAGTTTTCCTGATCAACAATTAAGTCAGATCATTATATCAACTACTGAACTACCCTTTTATTCTAGGAAATTTATTAATGAAATTTAAATATGTAATTTTTTTTAATTGTTCATTCGATATTCTGTATTCTAATTCATTCATCACTACCTGATAATCAGTAATATCTTCCAACCCCTTAATGTATTCTTCAATCCCATCAAAATCTGACCCAAAACCCAAACAATTCTCTGCGCCTATATTCAAGTAATAAATGATATGTTCGATTAAATCTTCATGGGTAACTGTTGCTTTCTTACTAGTAAATTGCGGAACAAAAGTAACACCTATCCATCCCTTTTTTTCAATTAACAATTGAATTTGTTGATCATCAAGGTTTCTACGATGATCACATATGGAAAATGCGTTGGAGTGGGAAGCCATTACATAATCTGCATGTTTCATTACATCAAAAAATCCATTATATGAAATGTGTGAGACATCAGTCCAGATTTGTTCTTTATTTAACAATTCAATTACTTCTTCCCCAAAACTACTTATACCTGCACCTCTTTTCTCACCAATTCCATCACAAACAGCATTTGCATTGTTCCAAGTTAAACCAACTGCTCTAACACCTAAACGAATTAACGTTTTTAACTTGTTAAGATCACGACCAATCGCATGACACCCTTCTAATGTTAGTACCGCTCCCCGCTCATGTTCTTTTAACAAAAGTAAATCATTTTTATTTGAAATAAATTTTATATCATCATACGGTTTAATAATTTGATCAAAGAAGATATTAACCATTTCTAATGCTGCTTGAAATTGAAACTCTTCCGGAATTTCTTCTGGTATAAAAATTGCAAAGCATTGTACTTTGACTGGGCTTCTTCTCCACATCAGTTCATTTATTTGTAACCTATTGCTTGTTGCAAATGACACTTTTTCTGACCAGAGTTTTAATAACACATCACAATGTGCGTCGATAATCACATTTATCACTCTCCTTTTTCTAATTAATTTTTCACAAATGAAAAAAGCCTGTTTGCTAAAAATGAGCAAACAGGTAAGTCTATAAATCACCTAGGTTCTACAATTAATTTAATTGCTGTCCGTTCTTCATCATCAATCATAATATCTGTAAAAGCTGGAATACAAACTAGGTCAACACCACTTGGAGCTACAAATCCTCGAGCGATCGCTACTGCTTTAACTCCCTGGTTTAATGCACCAGCACCAATTGCCTGAAGTTCTGCTGAGCCACGTTCTCTTAAGACATTCGCAAGTGCCCCTGCTACTGAATTGGGATTCGATTTGGCTGAAACTTTTAATACGTCCATTCCTGCTACCTCCTTCATTAACTAAAGTAGTTCCACTTTTACTATATTCCTTGAGATGATAGATATTACTTTTATTGTGAAAGGATTACTTAAAAAGTTAAAATATTATGAAAAGAACGGATGGTCATCATTAATCAAAATACGTTTAATGTCTTTTGCTTTCCCTGTTTTTTCATCTATATTAATAAGTACACCATTAAGTTGATCTTTTCCTTCTTTTGTAACTTCAAACCGGACTGGTAAATTTGTAAGGAACTTTTTTAAAACTGCTTCCCTTTCCGTACCCAAAATACCGTTATAAGGCCCTGTCATACCGACATCAGTTATATATGCAGTACCATTGTCTAAAATACGTTCATCTGCTGTTTGTGTATGTGTATGGGTACCTACTACCGCACTAACTCGACCATCCAAATACCAAGCTAACGCCTGCTTTTCACTTGTAGCCTCTGCATGAAAATCAACAAAGATAATATTGGTCTTTTTTCTTGCCTCGTCAATAAGTTCATCCGCTTTTCTGAAGGGGTCGTCGATTGGATCTAAAAAAGTTCTTCCTTGCAAATTAATTACTGCAATCACTATATTATTCCAATTAATATACTGAATTCCCTTTCCAGGAGTCCCCTCTGGGAAATTCGCTGGTCGGATCATATATTTAGCATCATCAATAAATTCAAAAATTTCTTTTTTATTCCAAGTATGATTGCCCATTGTAATAACTTGAGCTCCCCATTCGAGGAATTGCTTATATATTTTTTCTGTTATACCCTTACCAGAAGCTGCATTTTCTCCATTAACAATGGTAAATTGTGGTTGATATTTTTGTTTTAGTTTCGGTAAATAGTGTTGTAATTGATCTCTTCCTGGAGAACCAACAACATCACCAATAAATAATATTTTCATTGTCATTAAAACCTGCCTCACTATTAAATTATATCTAGTTTTACATACTAAATTATAAAAGTCAAAACAAGCTACTACTATAATAATAGCTTACCGTACTACTTTATGGTTTCAAAAAAATAAAGCGGCCATTGGCCGCTTTATTTTGCATATTCAACTGAACGCGTTTCTCTAATCACCGTTACTTTAATATGACCAGGATAATTGAGTTCACTTTCTATTCGTTTACGAATGTCTCTCGCAATACGTGTTGACTCTAAATCATCAATTTCATCCGGTTTAACCATGATTCGAACTTCACGTCCTGCTTGTATAGCGAACGATTTTTCTACACCATTGTAAGATTCAGAAATCTCTTCTAGTTTTTCTAATCGCTTAATATAATTTTCTAAAGTCTCACTACGAGCACCAGGTCGAGCAGCAGACAATGCATCCGCTGCAGCTACGAGTACTGCAATAACTGATGTTGCTTCTTCATCACCATGGTGTGATGCGATTGAATTAATAACAATGTCACTTTCTTTATACTTCGTTGCTAATTCTTTTCCGATTTCAACATGACTTCCTTCTACTTCATGATCAATAGCTTTTCCGATATCATGGAGTAAACCAGCACGTTTTGCAACCGTAACATCTTCACCTAGTTCAGCGGCAAGTATTCCAGAGAGATACGCAACTTCCATAGAATGTTTTAATACATTCTGACCATAACTTGTACGATATTTCAATCTACCAATTACTTTAACTAGATCTGGATGTAGACCATGTACACCAACTTCAAAAGTAGTTTCTTCCCCAACTTCACGAATATATTCATCTACCTCACGTCTTGATTTATCAACCATTTCTTCAATTCGTGCTGGATGTATTCGTCCGTCTTGAACTAGTTTTTCTAAAGCTATTCGTGCTGTTTCTCTTCTAATCGGGTCGAACCCAGATAGAATTACAGCTTCTGGTGTATCATCTATGATTAAATCTATACCAGTTAATGTTTCAAGTGTGCGAATATTACGTCCTTCGCGTCCGATTATTCGCCCTTTCATTTCATCATTTGGCAGATTTACTACAGATACAGTAGTTTCAGCAACATGATCTGCAGCACAACGCTGCATCGCAAGCGACAGAATCTCTTTGGCTTTCTTATCCGATTCTTCTTTTGCGCGATTTTCTGATTCTTTAATCATAATCGCTGCTTCATGGCTGACATCTTTTTCAACACGTTCCAAAATAATTTGTTTTGCTTGGTCAGTTGTATATCCAGAAATACGCTCTAGCTCCGTTTGCTGCTCACTTAACATAGCCCCTACTTTGCTTTCCGTTTCTTCAATTTGTTGTTGTTTTTCTGCTAGCGAACTTTCTTTTCGCTCTAACATGAGTTCACGTTTGTCTAGTGTTTCATCTTTTCGATCTAGATTCTCTTCTTTTTGCATCAGACGATTTTCCTGCTTTTGCAATTCGACGCGTCTTTCACGAAGTTCTTGATCCACTTGTTGACGAATTTTGTGGTTTTCATCCTTCGCTTCTAAGAGTGCTTCTTTTTTGGCTACCTCTGCATTCCGATGTCCTTCTTCTACAATTTGTTTTGCCAATTCTTCTGCACTAGAAATTTTCTTTTCGGCAATAGATTTACGAATCAGATAACCAACAACAATACCGACGATAAGGATAAGCAAACTGGAGATGACTATTAATAATAAGTCCATGGTTTCACCTCCTCTTGCTATAAATTTGTACAAATCAATTTTTAGTCGGCATGTACAGTCTTCTTACATCATTATGAATGTATCATTAATCATTGGTGTATAATTAACTATAATAAAATTATACATTAATAATTTTAAGCCCAGGAATAGGTAATGTCAAGGAAACGTCATATTCTGTCTTATTTTTAATTAATTTAGTCATAAATTACAAAAAACTGTCAGCTAAACATGATAGACATGTCTAGCAAACAGCTTTTTTTAATAAAGATATATTATACTTTTTTCTCATCTTTTTTTGCTTTAGTCTCTTTGGTTTCTTTAGTAGATTTTTCTTCGCCAGCTTCTTCCTCTGGTCCCATTCCATAATGTGTTCGCGTCTTATTATTGATTTCTTCCAACATAGCAGGGTTTTCTTTAAGGAATTGTTTCGCGTTTTCACGACCTTGTCCTAAACGTTCCTGATTATATGAATACCATGCACCACTTTTTTCGATAATATCCAAATCAGAAGCAATATCCAGTAGTTCACCTTCTTTAGAAATACCTTCGCCATACATAATGTCAACTTCGGCCTGTTTAAATGGAGGTGCTACTTTATTTTTAACTACCTTAAGTCTTGTTCTATTCCCAACCATATCATTACCTTGTTTTAGCGTCTCAGCACGGCGTACTTCTAATCGAATGGAAGAATAGAACTTCAGAGCACGACCACCAGGTGTCGTTTCAGGGCTACCAAACATCACGCCAACTTTTTCACGAATTTGGTTAATGAAAATTGCAGTTGTTTTTGATTTATTAATCGCACCAGATAATTTACGCAATGCTTGAGACATCAAACGTGCCTGCAAACCTATGTGTGAATCACCCATCTCGCCTTCTATCTCTGCCTTCGGAACAAGTGCTGCCACAGAGTCGATAACAACTATATCAACAGCTCCACTCCGCACTAATGCTTCTGCAATTTCTAATGCCTGCTCACCAGTATCTGGTTGTGACAGAAGAAGTTCATCTACATTAACACCTAAATTACGTGCATAAACTGGGTCAAGTGCATGCTCTGCATCTATAAAAGCTGCTTGACCTCCCTTTTTTTGTGCTTCAGCAATTGCGTGTAATGAAACAGTCGTTTTACCTGAAGACTCTGGTCCATAAATTTCAATTACTCTACCACGTGGGTATCCACCTACACCCAACGCTACATCTAATGCTAGAGAACCACTTGAAACAGTTGCTACTTTTTGTTCTGCGCGTTCTCCTAATTTCATAACGGAACCTTTGCCAAATTGCTTTTCTATTTGCTTTAAAGCCATATCTAAGGCTTGTTTACGATCACTCACGTCATTTCCCCCTCGTAATTTTAACTATTTCTATCATAACTTGTTTTTTGAGATTTAACAAGCAAAAAAGCGAATAAATGTTCCCGCAATATAATGTCGTTTTTAATCACTGTTTTCACTATTCTGGTAAGGTGTTTTTTATTTTTTGCATAGGTTGTTCTATTAGTAAACAAAATTTACCTATTTTTATAATTTTAGTTTACTCGCTAAAAAACACCATTTCACTCGATTAACCAATAATATAGTAATTCCAATCCCTTTTTAACTGTTCTGTTTCTAATAGTATCTCTTTCTCCAGGAAAATAAAAGGATTTAGTTAGTACACGATTTTCACCTTGATAAATGCTTATAAACACCGTTCCTACATCTTTTCCTTCTGCCTTATCTGGACCAGCTACACCAGTAAAACTAATACCTATTGATGCATCAAATTTAACACTCGCCTGTTTTGCCATCTCATAAGCACATGCGTCACTAACTGTACCTTCTGTTTTTATAGTTTGTTCTGAGACCCCTAGCACACTACTTTTTGTCGATTCTTCATAACTTACAATGCTACCCATAAACGTTTTTCCTGCACCAGGAATAGACACAAGTGCATCCGCAAAGAGACCACCTGTTAAACTTTCTGCTGAAGCAATCGTTAAGTTCTTCTCTGCTAAAAGATGCAAAACTGTATCATTAATTGTTGTACCATCATAACCATAAAAATAGGGGCCTACTAATTCTTTTATTTCATTTTCTGCATGTTCGATTAATTGATCTGCTATTATTTCATTCTCCGCTTTTGCAGTAATCCGCAGTGCTACCTCCCCATCTGAAGCTAATGGTGCTATTGTAGGATTTTCTTGTTTATCTATTAACACTTTCACATCTGTTTCTAACTGTGACTCACTAATACCAATGAATTTTAACATTCTAGACTTAATTAGGTTTTTTAATTGAAAATTTTCTTTTAAATACGGCAAAACAAAATTAAGCATCATTGGTTTCATTTCTTTTGGAACACCTGGCATAAAAATAAATAATGATTGTTGATAAGTAACAATCATCCCAGGTGCTGTTCCAACCTGATTTTGTATAATTACAGCATCACTGAAAATTTGTGCTTGTTTGCGGTTATTAGCAGCCATTTTTCGATTTGTTTTATCAAAATAATTTGAGATCTTTTCAATAATTTGTTTGTTTTCTACTAAATGTTTTCCTGTTAATGCCTGAAATGCCTCACGAGTTAAATCATCCTCCGTGGGACCAAGCCCACCTGTTACAAAAACGAAATCAGAACGAGTTGCGGCTTGTTTAAAACTATCTTTCACTCTTTTTAAATTATCACCCACAGCTTGATGATAATAAATATTAATGCCTGTTTTTGCTAACTGATCAGAAATAAATTGAGCATTCGTATTTGCGATTTGACCTAACAACAACTCTGTACCAACGCCTATGATCTCTGCATTGTATGTCTTCACTATTTTGATCCTTTCATAACATGCCAATTTTTCACAAAATAATCAACACCTGAAACAACAGTTAAAACTAGTGCAATGTAAAGCATTAGCGAGGCGAAAGGAAAGCCAAGATACGAAAATGGGAAGTTGTGCAATAATAGTGTCGCTATTGCTACTAATTGAAATGTTGTTTTCCATTTGCCCATTTTTCCTGCCGCCAAAACAATACCTTCACCAGCTGCAATAAGTCGTAACCCAGTTACTGCAAACTCACGACTGATAATGATAATGACAATCCAAGCTGGAGCCATACCCATTTCAATTAATAAGATAAACGCAGATGCTACTAATAACTTATCTGCCATCGGATCTAAAAATTTCCCTAAATTTGTAACCAGATTGTACTTTCTTGCATAATAGCCATCCACCCAGTCTGTACCTGCAGCAATAATAAATAATAATGCTGCTACAAAATCAACAACTGGTAACGTTTCTTCTCCAATTGACCATTCTCCCCAGTCAAGTGAAATACTTAATAACAAAATAAAGACTGGAATTAAAAAAATACGTGATAAAGTAATTTTATTTGGTATATTCATGAACTTTATATCCTCCTAAATTGCTATCGAAATCAAGCGAGAAACCCTTCCCACCGTATGATGAAAAGGGTTTGATCATACTTATTCTATTCTGTATCCTCTTTTATATTGATCCAAACTTTTTGAACAGCACTTGGATCAATTTCTTCTGACAACTCTAATGTGACACCATTTATAGAAATGGTCAGATCTGTTGGTTCACCAAAACGCAAATAAATCTGACTTGTATCTATTTCTTCTATTGTTAAAGGTGATTCACCAGATTGAAATTCTTCACGATAAAGACTTTCACCCTCTGCAGTTTCAACCTCTAACCAATTTCTTTTATCAGTTTCAAATACAAGCTCGACCGTATCCTCTGGATTTGTAAATGTATATGTTGATTCTTGATTTTTATATTCATCTAATTCCAGTACGGGTTCCACTGGCTCGTCTTCAACTATTAATTCATCATCAGTTCCATTGTCTGTGTTTTCATCTGCTGTATTATCAGTATCTTCTTCCGCGATTTCATCATCTGCGCGTAATTCTACTTCGGTTCCACCATCTTGTTCATTTGTTTCATTTTCATTAGGTTGATTGGTATTGTCAGGACTTGTAGCAACTATATAAATAATAAATGCTACGCCAATAACTAGTAAGACTGTAATAATTGTGGGCAATATGGAAAAAACAGCAGGACTCTTAGTAGATGGTGAACTTTTTCTACTTCGTGATACTTGTGAGTAATCTATTGCATCTTGTCCACTAGCAGAGGGTAACTCATGTTCATACTCAGCTAATACTTCCTCTGGATTTAACCCAACTGCAGTTGCATATTCTTTAATAAAAGCTCGTGTGTAAAAGCTTCCTGGCATAAGTGAAAAATCACCTTTTTCAATTGCCTTTAAATAACGAAGCTGAATTTTAGTGATTTTTTGAACATCTTCCAATGATAATTCTTTTGTTTCTCTAGCCTCTTTTAACATTACTCCGATTTCCATTTTATAACACCATCCATCAACATAATCAAAGATTAGATGCGAACATCCAACTTTCCCTTAAGTGAAAACTCTACTAACCTAATGATAAATGATTTTCACCATTTAGAAAAGGAAATTATTCGTTTAACCAAAAAAAGTATTGTTTCGACAATAATTTCTTGTATATAATTAAAAAACTACACATGTTGATAAAATAAAAATCCTTGCTGAAAAGCAAGGACTTCTTTAAATATAGGTATTTATCTGTCTGTACCTTCGCTCTCTACGAGCTTAACCATCATATTTGCTATTGCGTGTTGTTCTTTTGTATCAGCTACATTCCACAATTGTTTGACTACTGCTTCTTCAGGATTTTTGGCGTCTACATGATTACTTAAATAATCACCTATATCATAAGCCAGATCTGATATGGCGTGTTCGCTTATCCCTTGAGATTGTGCTTGATGTAAACGATCCCCCAGAAAATCCTTCCATGATTCAAAGTTATCTAGAACTGACATGTTCATTATTCCTCCTTCATTTTGCTTACATGCTTAGCTTTTGAAGTTGGAATAAAAATATACATTATTTTTACCATGCACCTGAAATCTTAATATTTTCTCCATTAACATACGCTGATTTTTCATCAAATAAAAAAGTGACAAGCGCTGCTACTTCTTCTGGTTTACCAGCTCTATTAGCTGGAATTTCATTGATTACAGCATTTTTCTCTTCAGAAGTGAGTTGTTGATTCATTTTAGTATCAATAAATCCCGGACTCACAGCATTAATCCTAATATTACTACGAGCCACTTCCTGCGCTAAAGCTTTTACAAAGCTATTCTGGGCACCTTTAACCGACGAATAAATCACTTCACAACTCGCACCAGTTTCTCCCCATATAGATGAAATAACGCCGATATTACCATAACCTTCCCTGACCATTGAAGGAAGGCAAGCTTTGGTAATCATCCAGACAGCTTTAGCATGTATATGGTATAGGTGATCCATCATTTCAATTGACGTATCTTGCAGCAGCCCATAATACGCTTGACCACTTGCGAAAACAAGATGTGTTGGCATGATGCTCATTTGATTTATAAAAGCTTCAATTCCTGTTTGATAACTAAGATCACTTTGAATTATTTGTAACACTGTTTCATTTGGTAATTGGTTTATTAATTTCTCTATTGCTTCTTTATTATTATTATAGTGAAGTGTTAATGTATATCCATATTTCGCTAAATCAATTGCAATTGCTGAACCGATTTCTCCACTTGCTCCTAATATCACACAATGTTTGTTCATCACAACTTAACCCTTTGATGGAACAATTTGGCACACCGCAATATTTGTATCATTTGTCCAATTTTGTAAGAATTGATTTGCTTCTTCTAATGTTAGGTTTTCAATAGTTGGAATTAAATCAAAATAATCAAAACCTAATGTTAAATAATGGGTGAATTGATTTGCAATATTCTCTAAGCTGTTCATACTACGAAGTAATTCTCCAGTTTTCTTTTTCTTCATTCGTTCAAAATCTTCAGCTGTTAATTGATAGTCATTCCACTGCAACAATTGTTGCTTCAACACATTCATTAATTGATCAGGTTCAGATGTGTTACCACCAATAATCGAAAACGCGAAATTCTTTTCACGACTTGATTCAAATGAAAAACTATCGTCAATTAAATCTTGCTCATATAAATCCCGATAAAATTCTCCACTATTAGAATAAAAGTGATCGAGTAGCATATCAGCCAATAAATCATCTCGCATAAACGATTCATTAACAGTTGTCATATTTTCTTTTATACCAACCATACATTTTGAGATTGACACAGGCATTTCTATTACATGTTTTTGCTCCGCAACAGTAGCCGGCTCTTCAGGAAAAGAACGTTCAATTTCCTTTAAATCTGGAAATGTCTTTGCCTGCTGGTTTGCTTTGATTAAAACCATCATTTGTTCTGGATCAAAGTTACCTGCTATACATAATACCATATTTTTCGGGTGATAAAAGGTGTTATAACATGTATACAAATCATCCTTGGTGATGTCTTGAATAGAATCAACGCTACCTGCAATATCAATTTGAACCGGATGTTTATGATACATACTTTGAATTGTACCGAAGAAAGATCTCCAATCGGCTTGGTCATCATACATACGGATTTCTTGCGCAATAATTCCTTTTTCTTTTTCAACAGATTCATCTGAAAAATATGGATCTTGAACAAAATTAAGCAAAGTCGTAACATTTTCTTCTATATCTGTAGTTGACGAAAATAAATACGCTGTTTTAGTGAATGATGTAAATGCATTAGCTGAAGCACCTCGTTTTGTAAAATCCTGAAAGACGTCACGGTCTTCTTTTTCAAACAATTTATGCTCAAGAAAATGTGCAATTCCATCTGGAACTGTTATAGCTTCATCTTGATTAATTGGTGTAAACGACTGATCAATTGAACCATAGTCAGTAGTGAAAACACCAAATGTTTTTGTCATTTCACGTTTTGGTAGTAAGTAAACACGCAAACCATTGTCAAGAGTGTCATGATATATCGTTTCTTTTAGTTGATCATACGTTTTTTCATGCATCTTCATTACCCCCTTGTGCTGTTAAAAAGTATACCGTATCCAATTTTATATGTTGACCGACACGCAAAATATCTTCTTTTTTAACCTGATTAATCTCATCAAGCAATTGATCAGATGATCGGGTTGTGTCAGCTAATACTTGATGGTATAAGACTTCCACTAAACCATTTGGATTGTCTAATGTTTCTTTCCATTGATTTGTGACCAACTTCTTTGATTCTTCTATTTGTTCATCTGTAAATTCACCTTGGACCATTGCATCCATTTGCTCTAAAATAATTGTTTTTGCCTTTTTATAATCATTTGGATCTATTCCGCTAAAGACAAACAATAAACCTTTATGACTCTCAAATCGTGAAGCTGCATAATAGGCTAAACTATTTTTTTCACGCACATTTATAAATAATTTTGAACTTGGAAAGCCACCGAATATTCCATTAAAAACCTGTAAGGCAGCATAATCTTTATTTGCAAACGTAATATTAGTTCTAAAACCTAGGTGTAATTTTCCTTGCTGAATATCTTGTTCTTCCACAATCTCTTTTGCTTCTCTTTGGACTACTTTTTCTTCTTCAAGCTCAATAGCTTTAAATGCTCTATCCTGATTAAAATGTGTAGATAATAAAGCTTCTACATTAGTATTTTCAAGGTCACCTAAAACATAAATATCCATTTGATCTTGAGATACCAACTGCTGATAATACTGATATAAATTTTGTTCGTTTATGTCTTCTAGATCTTCACTATAGCCATGCACATGTAAGCGATACGCTTCATCTTCACACATCTCATCAATAAGTCTCATATTTGCGAAACTCATTTTATTATCCACTACAGCATTTATTTTCTGTTTCAATGTTTGTTTTTCTCTTTGAACAATTCCAGAATCAAATGCTTGACCAACGGTTTTTGGATCATAGACTGTTTCACTTATAAATTTTATAGCTTCTTCTACTACATTTTGTTCAGTCGAAAGATAAGTTGGATTTGCAATTTCCATCCGAAAACTAATAATATGGTTATTACCTTTTTTCGCACCATCTATAGATAATCTTGCACCATACAAATCATCAAGTGCTCTTCTGAACAAACTTGCTGTTGGATAACGGTTTGTGCCTTGTTGTAGCACAAATGGGAGTAGTGCCCGTTGTGTAATATTTTCACGATTCAATGGTGCTTTCATTTTAACTATAATATGGATTGTTTTAAACTTTTTACTTTCAAGAACATGTAAATTATAGTTTTTATTTTCATTTGATTCTGTAATAGACGTCATTATTTTTCCTCCTCATACTTATGTAATTCGGTTTGCCACACTATATATATTCTATCCATCATAATCACCTTAAATTATATTTTACATAAAAAAGAGCCCGGTAACAATTACCAGGCTCTTAAAATAGTTTAAGTCTTAACGACTACCTTTAATATATGGTTGACCATTTGCTTTTGGCGCTTCCGCTCTACCAATAAATCCTGCAAGTGCAAGAATTGTTAACAGATACGGCGCAATAATTAAGTAAACTTTTGGAACATCTGCTAAGAATGGAACACCAGCACTAATAATACTTAGACTCTGTGCAAAACCAAAGAATAAAGCAGCGCCTAATGCACCTAACGGATGCCATTTACCAAAGATAACGGCAGCTAATGACATAAAACCTTGTCCCACAATAGTTGCACCAGAAAAGTTAAGTGCAATTGTTAGTGCAAAGACAGAACCACCCAATCCACCTAATGCACCAGAAAGTAATACAGCAATGTAACGATATTTGTAAACATTTATACCATTCGTATCAGCAGCCATAGGGTGTTCCCCTACTGATCTTAATCGCAGGCCAAATGGTGTTTTGTATAAAACAAACCATGCAACAAAAGCCAATAAAATTGCTAGATAAGAGGTGTAGTAAATTCCACCAAAGAACATCTCACCAATAATAGGAATGTCAGATAGGAATGGAATGGAATAGAATCAGAATAAAACGGACGGTCCACCATATCAGTTTGACCTTTACCATAGAATTGTTTTGTTAAGAAAACCCCTATACCTAAAGCTAAAAAGTTAATCGCAACCCCACTTACTACTTGATCAGCCCGAAATGTAACGGATGCTACTGCATGTAACAAGGAGAAAATTGATGAAACAATTGCAGCTACAACTATCGATATCCAAGGTGTAGCAGCTCCAAATACATCAGCAAACGTCAGGTTGAATACAATTCCAACAAACGCACCCATTACCATTAAACCTTCTAAACCAATATTTACAACACCAGATCGTTCACTAAATACGCCACCTAGTGCAGTAAAGATAAGCGGAGCAGAATAAAATAGTGCAATCGGAATAATTGATTGTAATGAATCAATAAATGCCATCTACTTCTCCTCCTTTTTAAATCGAAGTAATATCCATCTAATCATGTAACTTGAAGCTACAAAGAAGATAATTAATGCAGTAACAATCTCAACTAATTCAGACGGAACACCAGCTGCTGTAGGCATATTTAATGCACCAATTTTTAGGACACCAAATAAAAATGCAGCGATAACTGTACCTAATGCAGCATTACCACCTAGTAAGGCAACCGCGATTCCATCAAAACCAAGATTGGTAAATGCAGAGTGTGTTGGCATATAACCAAATGTTCCTAGGCCAGCCATGGCACCACCCAATCCAGCTAAAGCTCCAGCTATTACCATTGAAAGAATGATGTTCTTTTTAACATTCATTCCTGCATATCTTGAAGCATGAGGATTATAACCTACAGACCTCAACTCATAACCAGCAGTAGTTTTTTCTAATAAGAACCAGACAACTACAGCGGCAAATAGAGCAATCAATATACCCCAATGCATCCTAGAGAAGCTTGTTATTTCAAGCAACCATTCTGAAGCAAGTGATGCACTAGGTAACACGCGATCAGTTGTATCACTTCCATCAGTTAAGACATAACGAATCATATAATTAGAAAAATGCAAAGCAATATAATTCATCATAATTGTTATAATTACTTCATGAACACCTTTAGTTGCTTTTAACAACCCTGGAATGAAGCCCCAGAACGCACCTGCTAAAGCTGCGCCAATAAGTGTTAACGGTAAATGAATGAACATTGGCGCATCCAAGCTAGAGCCAATCCAGACAGCAGCAAGCCATCCTACAAACACTTGCCCTTCTGCCCCAATATTGAATAAGCCACTTCTAAAAGCAAATGCAACAGAAAGACCTGTTAGTATATATGGCGTTGCTTGCCTTACTGTTTCACCAAAGAAATAACTACTCCCAAAAGCTCCATTCCATAGCGCTATGTAGCCTTCAATAGGATTGTAACCAAAAGCAAGCATAATGATTGCTCCAGCTATTAGCCCTAGTAATACCGAAATAATAGGGACTAATACATTAAATAAACGGTTAGAAAACATTAACTTTCACCTGCTTTCTCTTTACTACTACCAGCCATTAACAAACCGAGTTCTTGTTCATTTGTTTCTTCTGGTGTAACATTTTCTACAATATTACCGTCGAACATAACTGCGATACGGTCACTAACATTCATAATTTCATCTAATTCAAATGATAGTAATAACACTGCCCGACCTTTATCACGTTCTTCAATTAATTTCTTATGAATAAACTCAATTGCCCCAACATCTAAACCACGAGTAGGTTGAGCGGCAATTAATAAATCAGGTGAGCGATCTACTTCACGTGCAATGATTGCTTTTTGTTGGTTACCACCTGAAAGTGCTCTAGCTGCTGTGTATAGATTAGGAGTTCGTACATCATACTCTTCAATCAATTTTTTAGCATGGTCATATATACGTTTAAATGATAATACACCTTTATTAGCATATGGTTTTTGATAATAAGTTTGTAATACCATATTCTCTCCAATTGGGAAATCTAGTACTAGTCCAAACTTATGACGGTCTTGTGGGATGTGAGAAATACCAGATTCGGTAACTTTTCTAGGCGACATGTTTGTTATCGCTTTATTATTTAATAAAATTTCACCAGACTCTGAAGGACGCAAACCAGTTATCGCTTCTATTAATTCTGTTTGACCGTTTCCATCAATACCTGCAATACCGACAATTTCTCCAGCTTTAACGTCTAAATTTAATCCTTTTACCATCATTGCATTACGAATATCTTTTACTTGTAAGTCTTTAATTGATAAAACAACATCTTTAGGTTTTGGAGGTGTTTTTTCCGTTGTAAAACTAACTTCTCTTCCAACCATTAAGGAAGCAAGCTCGTTTGGATTACTATCTTTAACTGTAACAGTACCAATACCTTCCCCTTTACGGATAACCGTACAACGGTCACAAACCTCCATGATTTCCTTCAATTTATGTGTGATTAAAATAATCGATATACCTTCACTAATTAATGATTTCATAATATCCATTAATTCGTTAATTTCTTGTGGTGTAAGAACTGCAGTTGGTTCATCTAAAATAAGAACATCTGAACCACGATAAAGTGTTTTCAAAATTTCAACACGTTGTTGCATTCCCACAGAAATATCTCGAATTTTTGCTCTTGGGTCTACATGTAAACCATATTTTTCAGATAATGCAATAATTTCTTCTTCGGCTTTCTTTACATCAACAACACTATTCTTCTTTGGTTCAGTACCTAAAATAATATTTTGTGTAACAGTAAATGTATCTACTAACATAAAGTGTTGGTGAACCATTCCAATACCAAGGTCATTTGCTACATTTGGGTCAGTTATATTAACCTTTTCCCCTTTAATTCGAATCTCACCTTTTTCCGGCTGATATAGACCGAATAAAACATTCATTAAAGTTGATTTACCTGCCCCGTTCTCTCCTAAGAGAGCGTGTATCTCACCTTGCTTTACTTGTAAGTTGATATTATTGTTTGCAACAATACCAGGAAATTCTTTTCGTATTCGAAGCATCTCGACTACATAATTATCCAAAATCCCCACTCCTTATACGGTTTTATCTTTACATTTATAATAAAGTCGTCAAATGAAAAGGGGTGAGTTAAAGCTCTTCATTTGGTGACTTTATTTTTTTATTGTTCGCATAATTGCTAGTATTATTTATAAGAACAATAAAAAGTTCAAGTGTTAAAAAAAGAAAAGGCTAGAAAAACCAATCTCTAGCCTTTTTCTTAGTTTTTAAAGAGTTTCAAGATATGCTTCTAATTCTTCTTCTGTTGAAGGAGCTTCAACTTCTCCGTCAAGTAACTTTTGCTTCCATTCTTCAACAACAGTTGCAATATCCTCTGTATAAGCTTCTTCGTTAGTATCAGCTACACTAATACCGTTATCAGCTAAACCGAATTCAAGAATTTCTCCACCAGGGAAGTTTCCATTCATAGCTTGTTCTGATACGCTTTTAACAGCCACGTCTACACGCTTAACCATTGAAGTAAGAGTTACATTTGTATCACCAATAGCACCTTCTTCGTATTGGTTACGGTCAACACCAATTACCCAAACAGAAGCATCTGGATCATTGTTTTTAATATCTTTTGCTTGTGCGAATACACCATTACCAGTTGCACCAGATGCGTGGTAGATTACATCTACACCACTGTTGTACATACTAGCTGCAATTGCTTTCCCTTTAGCTGCATCACCAAAAGATGCTGCGTACTGTACTGATACTTCTATTGAAGGATCAACTGATTTCACACCAGCTCTATATCCACTTTCAAATTTTTTGATTAAATCACTATCAACACCACCAACAAAACCTACTTTACCAGATTCAGATTTAAGTGCTGCAGCAACCCCAACAAGGAATGATCCTTGGTGTTCTTTGAACGTAATACTTGCAACATTATCAGCATCGATTACTGAATCAACAATTCCAAAATTAGTATCAGGATTTTGTTCAGCTACTGTCGAAACTGCATCAGCAAGCAAATACCCGATTCCATAAATAAGATCATAATCTTGTTGTACTAATCGATTTAAGTTTGTGGAATAATCTGCATCACTTTCTGATTGTGCATACGTATACCCTTCCATTTCAACTAAACCGTATTCTTCACCGAATTCTTGTAAACCTTCCCAAGATGACTGGTTAAATGATTTATCATCAACACCACCAGTATCTGTTACCATCGCTACAGAGAAATCAGTTTCTTCTCCACCATCTGTTGCATCTTCGGTATTTGTGTTATCTCCATTATTTCCTGTAGTATCCTCTTCTTCATCAGCTGTTCCACATGCTCCTAAAACAAATGTTACTGCTAATAATAAACCTAAAATAAGTAATAAACGATTTTTTTTCAACTTAATACCCCCATAATTTTTATAAGATTAATTTATTAGACTTACATTGTTACCTTTGCTGTGTTGGACCACCTCCCTAAAGTGCACAAATTTTACATTCGTTTTCTTACAACATAAAAATTAAAAACGTCTGTACGAAAATAATTTGCTGAATATAGGACCGGTTCATCGTCTTCCGTGTAATGTATTTGCTTCAGCAGTAATAAAGCTTGATCATGCTGGCAATTTAAAATAGAAGAAATTTTTTCGTCAAATCCAATTGGTTCAATAAATGCAACGGCATAGGATATATGTTTTCCACTATACTGCTCCAACAATTGAAATATTGAGACTTGGTTATGTATCTGTTCCAATGGTAACAAATGATCCTCTACTTTATCAATGCAATAGACTACTGGCTCTGAATCTGCAGTACGTAAACGCTCTATTTTTGCTAATGAACGTATGTCTTTCGGGTGAAAATGTTGGCGGTCATTATCGGTTGGCTCAACAATATCGGCTGCAATGTACTGCGTTCCAGGTACTTTACCAGCATTTTTAATCATTTTTGTAACACTACGTAACTGTTCAATACCAGAAGAATAAATAGGTTGTGAATTAACAAAAGTACCAATACCAACTCGCTGGGTGACAATATTTTCTTCTTCTAGCTGTTTTAGTATGTCCTCCATCATATCCCTTGATACATGATAATTTTGAGCTAATTCGTACATTGGAGGCAATTTATCTTTCTGTTGATAAATGCCATTTTTAATGTCACGTCTTAATTGTATTAAAGCAAGGTTACAAGCTTGTCTCTCGTTGTCTTCCAATGACACTTAAAAACCCCCAGTTCACATATCTACTTCTTAATCAAAGATAAATATAACATTTTTAATTTAATAAATAAATACTTATTAATACAAAAATCGCATCAACAGAGATAATTCAGCTTTTTTTATAAAAATGTTTATAGACCTAACTGTAACAGGGTTAGACGTCCAACAACTACACCGAGTTGTAATCGCTTTCTTTAATAACTTACTCTCATTGTAAAGGTTGGACGTCCAATAAGTCAACTGTTTTTTACAAATTTAAATAATAATATGAACTCAGAGTCCAAAAGAAAAGACTACCTATTTTAAAATGAAAGCTCTATCTAAATGATAAAGTAAGTCAAACTAAACAGGTAGACTCTTCTATTAAACTTATTTACTATAGGCTCTTATCATAAACATTATCTTCAACATCCATACTTGATGGAAAATGACTTAACTATTAGGATGATTTTTGTTCTGGGTACTCAGAGATTAACACAGATCTTGGCTTTGAGCCTTCATAGCCACCGACTATTCCTCTAGCTTCCATTGCATCAATTAACCTTGCTGCTCTTGAATAACCAATCCGAAAACGTCTTTGCAACATTGAAACACTAGCGCTTTGCAATTCGACAATCATTTTAACTGCATCATCAAATAATTCATCTTCCGCTTCTTGTTTGACTTCTGACTCTTCTTCGGGAATCATTTCATCTTGGTATTGTGCTTTTTGTTGTTCAACACAATGATCAACAATTCTTTCTACTTCTTCATCTGACAAAAATGCCCCTTGAATTCGCGTAGGTTTTGATGCGCCAACCGGGATATATAACATATCTCCACGCCCTAGTAGTTTTTCCGCACCTCCTGAATCCAAAATTGTTCTTGAGTCAATCTGTGAGGAAACACTAAATGCAATTCTAGAGGGAATATTTGCTTTTATAACACCTGTTATAACATCTACTGACGGTCGTTGTGTCGCAATAATCAAATGAATTCCAGCCGCTCGTGCCATTTGAGCTAACCTTGTAATTGCATCTTCTACTTCATTTGAGGCGACCATCATTAAATCGGCTAATTCGTCGACTAATACAACAATATAAGGAAGTAATGGCTGTTGATTTTCCTCATCCATGTTATATCTTTTAATATATTCATTGTAACCTTCAATATTTCGGTTTCCAGTATCAGAGAATAAATCGTAGCGACGTTCCATTTCTGCTACCACTTTTTTTAATGCTCGTGAAGCTTTTTTCGGATCTGTCACTACTGGAGCTAATAGGTGCGGAATACCGTTATAAATATTTAACTCTACTTTCTTAGGATCAATCATCATCATTTTTACTTCATGTGGCTTAGCACGCATTAAAATACTTGTAATAATTCCATTTATACAAACACTCTTACCACTTCCAGTTGCTCCGGCTACTAAAAGGTGAGGTAATCGATTTAGTTCACCTACTATTGCGTCTCCCGATATATCTCTACCTAATACAAATGATAGAATAGAGCCATGCTGCGCTTGTTTGGTTTCAAGTACTTCACGTAATGAAACAGTAGCTACTTCACTATTTGGTACTTCAATACCAATTGCAGATTTTCCTGGAATTGGTGCTTCAATACGGATATCCTTTGCTGCCAGGGCCAATGCTAAGTCATCATGCAAGTTAACGATCTTACTCACCTTAACACCAGCTTCTGGATATACCTCATATTTAGTTACCGCTGGCCCCACATGAACTTTTGTTACTTTTGCTTTCACACCAAAACTTTGAAATGTACGTTCTAACTTACGAACTGTAGTCTGAATTGTACTTCTTTCTCTATGTTGTTGCTGATTTTTTGGTTCATTTAATAACTTCATCGGAGGCAATAGATAATCAACATTTTCTAACTCTGTCATTGGTAATGGTTCAACCGTTTCAGGTTCATTCTCTTTTGATTTATCATTCTCAGAAGCTATCGATTCTTCTTTTTGTTCTGTTTCTTGACTTATTTGACTAGATGCATAGGCAATGTCAGGGAATTCTTCTATTACTGGTTCATCTGATAGATTAGAATAAGAATTATCAATCGTGATAACATCCTCTGAATAACCATCTTCTTCTGATTGTTTGTTTTCTAATTTAGTCTGACGTCTAGATTTCCAAGAAGCATAAGCACGTTGACATATTTTCTTCATTTTTTGCCACATTTTATTTAATAACTCACCAATAGAAAGGTCAGTCACAAATATAATACCAATAATAATTGTAAAAAGCGCAACAATCTGGGCACCAGTTGCTGAAAATAATATGTAACAAAATGCAAATAATAAAGCTCCTGTCATACCTCCTCCTAAATATGAAGAATTTACTTCTCCATCTAAGAATGAACGATAGTAAGAATATGTCGTTTTTATTACTGATTGTTGTTCCTGATCTTGTAAGATTGGTTCATAAGTTCCGATGTGTGTCCATAATAGGGCACCTAAAAAAACAATGAGTAAGCCCAAAAACCTTCTATTAATTAAATTGGGTACCTGTCTTTTAATTAACATATAGAATCCCATACTTAATAACGCTAGTGATGCGATCATATACCAAGCTCCAAATAATAGATGAAATAAGTCCTCTAAAACAGATGGTATAACTCCCTCACTAATTGCACTTGCTCCACTACCAAAAACAGCAAGAAAAATGAACAAGATACCTAAAAGCTCGTATTTTAATTGTTGTTGCAGTTTTTTCGTATTTCGTTTGTTTTTCTTTCTCTTTGTTTTAGCCAAAATTTTCACCCCTGTAAACTATCAAATCTAAGTACATTTTACACGATGAGCAGATAAACCCTTGTCCGATCGACAAGGGTTTATCTGCTTCTTAGAAAGATCTCACGATGATACCTTCTATCACTATTATAGCATATCTATTTAATTTGTAGTCTTTTCCGTAGAGAAAATCCTATTATTCACTGATAACCTCACCCGGTGTAAGTGATTGGGATAAATAATCTTGCGGATTTGTTGATAATAATTGGACAATTCGATAAGAACCGTTACCTATACTATCAACAAGCAGTGTTTGATCACTTGTATTTACAACTTTACGGCTATCAAATAGCGACTGATCAGTTGGAAAAACATCATGTTCACAAAGTGGCGTATATAAAATCATTGCACGACACTCCCACCGTCTTTTTGAACATCAATTAGCTTAGTTAATGTTTCCATTGCTTCCTTAACCCCACCAACTGCATTAATTAATCCATATTCAACTGCATCTGTACCAACAACGTTTGTACCGATATCACGTGTTAAATTACCTTTTTCAAACATAAGTGATTTAAACTTTTCTTCAGTTATGTCTGAGTGGCTGGTAACAAATTGAATGACACGTTCTTGCATTTTGTCCATATATTCAAACGTTTGTGGTACGCCAATTACAAGCCCATTTAATCTAATTGGATGGATCGTCATGGTTGCAGAAGGTACAATATAAGAGTAATCAGTTGCTACAGCAATCGGTACACCAATAGAATGACCACCACCTAAAACAATGGATACTGTCGGCTTTGATAATGAGGAAATCATTTCAGATAGTGCTAAACCAGCTTCCACATCACCACCTACCGTATTTAATAGTACAATCAATCCTTCTATCTTTGGATTTTGTTCTATCGCAATTAGTTGCGGAAGAAGATGTTCGTATTTTGTTGTTTTGTTTTGTGGTGGTAGTTGTACATGACCCTCAACTTGACCAATAATTGATAAGACGTGAATATTAGAATCAGGTGCTGTTGGAATGTTTGACTGCCCTAATTGTTGAATCTTATCTACTAAAGAAGATTGTGACTTTTGTTCTTGCTGTTCTTTCTTATTTTCTGACATAACAGGATCTCCTTTCTATACTCTTGTCTTAGTATGAACGAATCAAACAATAAAATACTAAGGATAGATAAGGATTTTAGATTAAATATAACTAATTAAGAACACATTAAAAAAACAGCTTCTATAACAAATAGAAGCTGTTTTTTTGCTGTTTTACTACTATTAATTAATTAATTCACGAAGTATATGCTCTTCAATCTCTGACAAATTAACCAGTGGTAAGCGAACATTCCCAGTATCAATCCCTTTTAACCTCAATGCCGCTTTAACTGGCGCAGGTGAAGGAGCCATAAATAAACCTCTCATTATAGGCAATAATGTTCGATGGATTTTTGCAGCTTCTACTACATTGCCATTGTCAAAATGATCAAGCATTTGTTTCATTTCATCACCAATGATGTGTGATGATACGGAGACAACCCCGTTAGCACCAATTGATTTTAATGGTAATGTTAAACTATCGTCTCCACTGTAAACAGAGAAGTCATCACTTGTTTGTTCAATAATTTGTGAAATAGCATCAAGGTTTCCACTAGACTCCTTAATAGATACAATATTGTCAATTTCAGATAAAGCAACAATTGTTTCTACAGTCATGTGAACCATTGTTCTTCCTGGGATATTATACAACATTACAGGCAGATTAGTCGCATCTGCTATTGTTTTAAAATGCTCATATAAACCGGCTTGATTTGGTTTATTATAATATGGAGTAACAAGTAATATCCCATCAACACCCGTAGCTTCTGCTTGTTTTGTTAATTCAATTGTTTCGTTTGTGTTATTTGATCCTGTCCCTGCAATAATTGGAATGCGTCCATTTACTACACTAACAGCCTTTTCAAATAAAGCGACCTTTTCTTTTTTCTTAAGCGTTGGTGACTCCCCAGTAGTACCAGCAACAATTAATCCTTCAGTCTGATGTGTTATTAAGTGTTCAATTAACTGTTCGACTTTTAACATATCCATTTGACCTTCTTTGTCAAACGGGGTAACCATAGCAGTTAATAGTTTTCCAAAATTCACGATGTTCAGCTTCTCCCTTCTTCCATCTTGATCTGTCCATAATAGTATTAGTACGCGTTCAAAAAGTCAGTAAATCAGTAGCACGCATGATAAGGCAGCGATAATTCCGAGGACTAGAATGTAGGCTTCCCCTACATAAGGACCGGAAGAACGAGCCCAAAAAGCGATGTGCTCTTATCAATTGATTCCCTTTTTGAATGTCTTTATGACTACAATTTTTCATTTAACTTAAATGTATCATGCAATGAATTTACAGCTGGGACAAGATCATCATGATGAATGAGAACCCATATCGTTGTATGACTGTCAGCAGACTGAAGAATTGGAATTCCCGCATCTGTCAGTGTTTGAACAATTTTTGCTGTTACACCTGGCACACCTGTCATACCAGCCCCAACTAATGAGACTTTTGCACAATTATTAATCATTTCTGGTTGATAGGATAACCCTTCTAATAGTTGATATGCATGGTCGGCAAAAACTTCTGGAATTGTATAAATAACGCCATTAGGCGAAATATTTATAAAATCAACCGATATCCCTGCACCTGCCATTGTCTTAAATACATCTGAATGTAATCGATCAACATTTTCATTTGTTTGTACTTTTACTTGGGTAATTCCAGACATATGAGCAATTCCAGTTACAAGACGATCAGGGATATCTTTTCCCTTTAGCGTCTCTTTTGATGCTGTAACCAAAGTACCAATATCATCAGATGCTGTTGACCGAACTCGAATAGGAATCTTTGCTTGCATCGCAATCTCTACTGCTCTTGGGTGAATAACTTTTGCACCTTGATAAGCGAGATTACATATCTCATTATAAGTGACAACATCTAATGTTCGCGCGGCTTTAACTACACGGGGGTCAGCTGTCATAATACCATCTACATCCGTAAAAATATCTATGAAGCTTGCATCAAGGGCTGCACCTAGGGCTGCTGCTGATGTATCGCTACCTCCACGTCCAAGTGTTGTAATCTCGTCTGTTTCTGATTTCCCTTGAAAACCTGCAACAACTACTACTTGGTGTTCCTGTAAGTCTCGATAAACACGATCAACCTGCATTTCTTTTATTTTGGCAGCAGTAAAGTCATCATTTGTTAAAAAACCTGCTTGAGCACCTGTTAGCGCTGTGGAGGTTATGCCTGCTTCTTTTAACTCATTAGAGAACACCACAGCAGAAATTGTTTCGCCACAAGATAAAATTAAATCTTGTTCTCTCTTACTGCTTTTTGTATCAGGATAATTAATTAACTCCAAAAGAGAGTCTGTTGCATATGGGGTTGGATATCTCCCCATCGCTGAAACAACAACTACCACTTTATATCCTTCAGCAATTGAAGTACTGATGTGGTTGATTGCATTTTTTCTTGTCATCTTATCCTGCACGGATGTCCCGCCATATTTTTGCACTAAAATTTTCATGTTGACACCTCAAACTTAGAGCCAGTTATTTTTAATTAATGATTCAGCAATCTGCACTGAATTCCATGCAGCACCTTTTAATAAATTATCTGATACTACCCATAAGTGAAAACCATTCGGGTGATCAGGATCTTTTCGAATTCTACCAACAAAAACATCACTTTTACCAACAGCACTTAATGGGGTTGGATATACTTGATTTGCAGGATCATCTTCTAAAACAACGCCAGGCGCTTCTTCTATCAAGCGCTGCAAGTCTTGAACTGTTACGTTTGTATCATCCACCTCAATATATACACTTTCTGCGTGTGAAGTGAAGAACGGTAGACGCACACACGTAGCTGCAACAGATAACTCTGTATCATGTAGTATCTTCTTCGTTTCGTTAATCATTTTCATTTCTTCAAATGTGTAACCATTCTCTTGAAATACATCAATTTGAGGAATAGCATTAAATGCAATTGGATAATGCTTCTTTTCACCTTTTACAGGTAACAATTCAGGATCAAGATCTTCCCCATTTAAAAATGCTTGCGAAAGGTCTGTTAACTCTTCAACAGCCTCCGCGCCAGCTCCAGAAACTGCTTGATAGGTAGAAACCATCACACGATTAAGTCCATGTGCATCTTGAATTGGTTTCAATGCTGCAACCATTTGAATTGTTGAGCAGTTTGGATTTGCAATTATTCCGTTATGCTTTTCAATATCGATTTCATTAACTTCTGGCACCACTAACGGTACATCTGGATCCATTCGAAAAGCACTCGTATTATCAACAACTACAGCGCCTCGTGAAACTGCTTCATGTGCCAACGCCTTTGAAACAGATCCACCAGCTGAGAATAATGCAATTTGAACACCTTCAAAGCTTTCAGGTTTAGCTTCCTGAACTGTATAGGTTTCTCCTTTAAAATTTATTTTAGTTCCAGCTGAACGACTAGAAGATAATAGTAATAACTGTCCAATTGGAAAATCCTTTTTTTCTAATGTTTCTAACATTTTTTGGCCAACCGCTCCAGTTGCCCCTACAACTGCAACGTTATATCCTTTTAATTCTGACACAAAAATACCCCTTTCCAATACTCTAGTAAGTGTTAAATCTATTATTATAATCTATTTTAACATACTCAAGTAGTGAAAAGGTACTCATACACAGGATTATTCGTTTTACTTTTCTCTTAATAGGACTGGTTGTATTTGTTTAAAGGACAATGCATGACTAATTGTCTCAGGAATTTTTGTCATATCTGCGACTAGTGAGTTAGGCTTTTTAATGAAATCATCTTGACCATAAGGTACAAAATAAATTAATTTAGTTGCCATTAAACGCATTAAGTTAACTCCATTTAGGCCTAGTGCATCATTTGTAGAAATAGCTAATACAACCGGACTGCCATTACGCATAGTTGCTTTAGTAGCCATTAAAACTGCAGAGTCTGAGATTCCATTTGCTAATCGACTCATGGAATTCCCAGTCAATGGAGCAATTACCATGCAATCTAATGGTTCTTTTGGTCCGAGTGGTTCCGCATCAACAATTGTTCCAATCGGTTCTCTTCCTGTAATCTCTGTTAACCTCTTCAAATGATCTTCTGCTTTACCAAATCGTGTATCTGTTTCTTGAACTGTATTCGAAACAACGGGAACTACTTCTGCCCCCTCCTTGATTAACTGTTCTATCTGTGGAAAAACTGCTGCATACGTACAATGTGATCCAGTAATTCCAAAACCTATTTTTTTCCCTTTTAGCACGACTCATTCTCCCCACTTTATTATTATTGTGTGATAATGAGTTGATTAATCGTTTTCGCAAGTATTTCTCCTGCCGTTTTTGGAGCGACCATTCCTGGTAGCCCTAGTGCTTGAAGTGCTGTAATCCCTCTTTGTTTTGCATGATTAAAATCAACTCCACCTGGTTTAGATGCTAAGTCAATTATTAGAGCATTTGATTTCATTTGATTGAGTGCACCTTCTGTGACAACTTTAGCTGGAATCGTATTAATTAGAATATCACACTGCCCAGTATATGCGGTTAGCTCTTCCATGTGAAAAGCCTCCAGCCCCATCTCTATAGCTCTAGCTATATCTTTGTCTTTCTTGGTTCCAACAACAACATCGGCTCCTAATCCTGCAAATTTACTCGCCACACTATGTCCAACCCTTCCCAAACCTAAAACCAGAACCCGTGAACTGTGAATAGTGAAATTTGTATGTTGAATGGCTAGCATAATTGCACCTTCAGTTGTAGGAATCGAATTATAAATTGCAACATCATCACGTTGCATTAAAGGAAGAAGACGTGCATTCACCTTTTCAGCGTTGGAGCTCAAATATGGCGTGGTAATTCCTGAAAAAATTAAACAACCTTTTTTCAATTTGTTAAACCAATTCTTAGTTATTTGAATTTTTTTATTAGAGAAAACTGTTTCGATGTAACCATCTTCATCAATTCCTGGAATAGGTAAAATAATAACATCAAGATCTTCTACCTCAAGTTCATCAAAATTAGTTTGTTTAACACCCGTAAAACCTTGATCTAGTTGGTCAAATCCAACCAATTCCATGTAGTAATTTTCTTTTTCAGACAGTTTTTTGATCAGTTCTAAATAGCGTGCATCGCCGCCTATAATTGCCATACGGATCATTGAATCCATATATCCACCTCTTTCACTAGCTTTAGTTCTAAATATCATATGAATTTAGGTACGTAAAGTGAAGATATTGCATACTGACAAGCTAAAATTGGGATAATATCCATGAAATCACACCTTAAATTAAAGATCGATCTATACTAAGAAAAACCGGCCATAACCCAGCCCGGTCCTTTTAAACGCTTTTTTATAAAAGATCTTAGTTTATGAAACAATTTATATAAACTATGTATTAAAAACTTAAATCGTATAGTCAGCAATTAGTAACTTAAGTTGCCGCTCCTCAAATGAAATTGACTCCCTTTCCGCAGGCACGGCTTCAGCTAACTAGGAAGCAAATGTTTTCGGTGGGCCGAGTAACCGCAGGCCCAAAGAACGCTTCCTAGTGGATCTTCAGCTCGCGCTGTTCCTGCAGGAGTGTCGTCAATTTCATTTGATCCGCTAGATAGTTGTAGAAGAGCTTATTGAGCGTTAATATCTCAAATTATAATTAGATACTCTAACTAGCGAAGGAGGCAAATGGATGACACTCCTGAGGCCCGACAAGGGTCATGCAGGCGTTGTCCGACAAGGACGGTTTTAGCCTGTGGTCCTTCCCTTACAAGTCGAAGATCCACTCGGAGGTGTTTTTTACCTCCGAGTTAGCTGAGACTGAGCCCACGGAAAGGGAATCCATTTACTGACGTAGCGGTTTAGTAACTCACATTACTAGTTATTGCACTTTTTATCTCAAGTCCGAATATTTACAAGCAACTATGTTTACCAACAAAGTCTTTTATCACTTACTTTCAAATATTATAAATGCTCTTAACTCTTAGTACATCAGCCTAAAAATCATAATTTCCTATAAGAAAAATTGCTCAAATGAGTGTACATTCTGAGCAATTTAGCTAAGAGAATATTTTAAATTTGTGGTTTATTGGGCGGGGTTTGATTAATCATAATCATGTCTTCTCCAATTTTTTGAATGTCTTTCCAATGAATTTTTAAGTTTTCTCCCTCTTTTTTCATTCCTAACCAACCATAATTAGGGATGATGAAGGCTTTTATCTGTCCTGTTTTCTCATCTAACTCAATATCTGTTTGCCCTAATATTCCCAATCGTGAACCATTATTAATATTAACAATTTCTTTACCACTAAGTGTTTTATAACGCATTAAACCAACCTCCTTAACTAGGCTACTTATAATTATAGAAACAAACTATAAAATCTGACATAGCAAAATCACGTCATTTAATTGATGTACTTTTTAAAAATATGTATAAAAAAACGAGTCTATGCATCATTGCACACATAGACTCGTTTTATTTATCTTTTGCTAAGTAACGGCAAAAAAGGTTTAGGTTATGGAGATATTAACGCACTTGAATAATCTTGGTTAAAGATTTGTTGAATTAATTGATTTGCTGATTCCATATTAACCTCATCAATTTCTGCTATTAATTCATCTATACTTCGGTGTCTGCCTAAAAGCAACTCATTTTTTCCATTTCGACTCATTCGGCTATTTGTGCTTTCTAAACCAAGTACTAAATTGCCTTTTAATTGTTCTTTACTGTTTTTTAATTCCTTATCAGTTAATCCATCTTGTATTAAAGAAGTTATTGTTTGGTGAATCGTTTCCTGCAGTACAGATAAATATTCTTTACCTGTTCCAGCATAGATCGTTAATAAACCATCATCAATAAATGAGCTGTGATATGAAAACACGGAATAAGCTAGGCCACGTTGTTCTCTGATTTCCTGAAACAATCTTGAACTCATACTTCCTCCCAAGACGTTATTGATGACTACTAGACTAAATATATTTGAAGCATCAACAGGTAAGCCTGGATAACCAATACACAAGTGTGCTTGCTCTGTTTCTTTTTTTCTGGTTAATTGTTTTGGAATAAATATTGATTTATCAATTGACGAAGTTTGATTTGTCTCAGTGAATTGATCAAATAGAGATTCTACATGGGTTATAAAAGTTTTATCTACATTACCTGCTACTGAAATTACAATATTATCAGGTCGATAGTGTTTTTCTTTATATTGATGTAGATCTTCGGCTGTAAAAGACTTCAATGTGTTATCTATACCTAGTATCGGATACCCCAATGGATGATCTCCATAACTAGCCTCTGCTAATAAGTCATGTACAATATCGTCAGGCGTGTCTTCAGACATTTTTATTTCTTCTAGCACAACATTTTTTTCTTTCTCAATTTCCTCGGGATCAAATTTAGAATGAAAGAACATATCAGCTAATAGATCAACAGCAAATTCTTTATGTGTATCTAATACCTTTACGTAATAACATGTATATTCTTTTGATGTAAAAGCATTAATTTGTCCACCGATAGCATCAAATGCTTCTGCAATTTCTTTAGCATTTTTCTTATCTGTTCCCTTAAAAAACATGTGCTCCAAAAAATGCGAGATACCATTGTTTTCTTTGGTTTCATTTCTTGAACCGGCGCGAATCCAAATACCAATTGTTACTGAACGAACAGTTGGTATACCTTCTAATACAATACGCAGGCCATTTTTACAAGTATGTCTTTGTAGCATCTTTTTGTCCTCCAGTTCTTCCATAACTTTTCATAGTATATGTAAGAAAAGAAACTGGTAACCCAGTTTCTTTTAAGTGAATTATTTACTTTCTTTTTCTTTTTCTTCAGCTAATACCGCTTTACGTGAGAGGTTGATACGACCTTGGCGATCTATTTCTTTTACTTTTACCATTATTTGATCACCAATTGAAACAACATCTTCCACTTTATTGATTCGTTCAGCAGCCATTTCTGAAATGTGAACAAGGCCTTCTTTACCTTTAAACAGTTCAACAAAAGCGCCAAATTTCTCGATTCGTTTTACAGTAGCAAGATACATCTCGCCTACTTCTACTTCACGAACAATATCCTCAATAATTTTCTTCGCTTTTTGATTCATCTCGTTATCGGTAGATGAAATAAATACTCCACCATCTTGTTCAATATCAATTTTAACGCCTGTCTCTTCAATGATTTTGTTAATCTGTTTACCACTTGGCCCGATTACATCACGGATTTTATCAGGGTGAATAGACATCGTTAGAATTTTTGGTGCATAAGCTGATAACTCTTCTTTAGGCTCATTAATCGTTTCAAGCATATGTTCTAAGATATGCATACGGCCCTTTTGAGCTTGTGTCAATGCTTCTTCTAAGATTTCACGTGATAGACCTTCAATTTTGATATCCATTTGTAGGGCAGTTACACCTTTAGATGTTCCTGCAACTTTAAAGTCCATATCACCTAGGTGGTCCTCCATCCCTTGAATATCACTTAAAATAGAGTAATCTTCACCTGACTTGATAAGTCCCATTGCAATACCAGCAACTGGTGCCTTAATCGGAACACCTGCATCCATCATTGCTAATGTACTCGCACAAATACTTGCTTGTGAGGTTGAACCATTTGATTCTAACACTTCTGAAACAAGACGTATTGTATATGGGAAGTCTTTTTCTGATGGAATTACTTTTTCTAAAGCACGTTCTCCTAAAGCACCATGTCCGATTTCACGACGACCAGGTCCACGAATTGGTCCTGTTTCACCAACACTGAATAATGGGAAATTATAGTGGTGCATAAAACGTTTAGATTCTTCTAAACCGATACCATCTAAAATTTGAACATCTCCAAGTGCACCTAATGTACAAACACTCAATGCTTGTGTTTGACCGCGAGTAAATAATCCTGAACCATGCGTTCTAGGAAGTGCGCTAATACGAGATGTTAAAGAACGGATCTCATCAATTTTACGTCCATCTGGTCGGACTTTCTCTTTTGTAATTAAACGTCGAACTTCTTCTTTAACTATCTTATCAAGAATACCCTTAACATGTTTAATTGTTTTCTCATCTGCTTCTTGCTCTTCATATGTAGCAAGTAAGTCTTTTTTGACTTTTTCGATAGCCGCTTCACGTGCATGCTTCTCTTGCACTTGAATTGCACTTACTAATGTATCTTTAATTTTTTCTTCAACTTCGACAGTCAGTTCTTTATCTAATTCAAATAAAGTGATCTCCATCTTTTCTTTCGCAACTTCTTCAACAATTTTCTCTTGGAAAGCAACTAATCGCTTGATTTCTTCGTGCCCAAACATAATTGCTTCAAGCATGACATCTTCAGGTACTTCATCCGCACCTGCTTCTACCATGTTAATCGCATCTTTTGTACCTGCTACGATAAGGTCAATATCACTTTTCTCACGTTGTTCAGTAGTTGGATTTATAATAAATTCATCATCTACTCGTCCAACAATAACACCCGCAATTGGCCCATCAAATGGGATATCAGAAATTGATAATGCGATAGAAGAACCGATCATTGCTGCGATATCTGATGGACAGTTCTGATCTAAGCTCATTACCATACTAATGACTTGAACATCATTACGAAAACCATCCGGAAACAATGGACGAATTGGACGATCAATTAAACGTGATGTAAGAACTGCAGTTTCACTTGGACGACCTTCTCTCTTAATAAATCCTCCAGGTATTTTACCTACAGCATATAGACGTTCTTCATAGTTAACAGTTAGTGGAAAAAAAGGTAGATCTTTTGGCTCTTTTGAACCAGTAGCTGTCGATAATACAGATGTATCACCATATTGAATCATACAAGCTCCATTTGCTTGTTTTGCTAATTCTCCAACTTCTACAGAGAATGTTTTACCGGAAATTTCTGTTGAGAAAACTTTTTTTTCTGCTACCATATTGACTTTATACCCCTCTCTTTTTCAGCAAGATTGAGTTCTTTGTAGTAGTATATCCAATTAATAAGGGCTATAAATCATCTATTGTTTCATTTGTCCTTTTGCATCTTTTACAGTACCTTGCTCCATCCTGATCAAGCAGTTGAATCCATCTTTTATTCAACTGCTTGATCAGAATCGAGCGAAAGGATCATGACATAGCTTATTAGCCAATATATAATTTAACTACAAATCCCTACAACCAGAAATTTAACAATGTGTTTTTAACATACAGAAAAAGCGGGAAAATTCCCGCTTTCTCGTAAATTATCGGCGTAAGCCAAGTTTTTGAATTAAATCACGGTAACGTGCAACATCATTTTTACGTAAGTAATTTAATAAGTTACGACGTTTCCCAACCATTTTCAACAAACCACGACGTGAATGGTGATCCTTTTTGTGCATACGTAGATGCTCATTCAAGTTCGTAATTTCTTCAGTTAGGACAGCGATTTGAACCTCTGGAGATCCAGTATCGGTATCGTGTGTTTTGAACTCATTGATAAGTTCGTTCTTGCGCTCTTGTGTAATTGCCATCCTGTTCACCTCCTAATAAATAATAGTAAACCCCAATCCCCTAGCATGCGTCGGAGAATCGCTTTGCCAAGTGGATGGTTTCCGTTATTTAGATTACATCTTTTTAGCTAAAAATGCAAGTATTAATCAAAAATTCTAGGTAAAAATTGACGAATTTGCTGTTCATCTTGTTTTAATTGACCAATTAATTCATCTACTCCAGCAAATTTTATTTCATCTCGAATAAAATGATGCCAGTCTATCTGTACTTTTTCCCCGTAGATATGTTCATTAAAATCAAACAAATGAATTTCTACTGTTGGTTGATCACCTGTATTATCATGAAAAGTAGGTTTATACCCAATATTAGCCATCCCAGGTATCTGTTTGTTAGCTAAAGATACCGTGACTGCATAAACGCCAACCTTAGGTAAAGCATAATCAGTTCCTATCTCTATATTAGCAGTAGGAAAGCCAATTGTTCTGCCTCTTTTTTCCCCTTCAACAACTATTCCACTTGTTTGAAAAGGTCTTCCTAACAATTCTTTTATTTGATAAACTTTTCCATCAGACAATAATTCTCGGATAAGAGTGGAGCTGATTTTTTTATTAGCATTGTCTAGTTTATCAATGATAGTAACATCGAAACTTCCTTCAGCATCATCCCGAATTGTTTCCATAGTACCTTTACCCATGTAACCATATGTAAAATCAAATCCTGCTACCAAATGTTTAATATGAAGTCCATTAATAAATGTTTGTATAAATTCTTTAGGTGATAAGCGTGATAGATCCTCATTGAATGTAATGACGTATAAAATATCGATACCCATATCTTCAAGTATTGCTTTTTTTTCAGTAAGTGGAGTTAAATAATGTACAGTCTTTTGTTGTTTTTTCAGTACAACAGATGGATGTGGTGAAAAGGTGATAACCGCACTTTTTCTTTGCTGTTTTGCAGCAATTTCTTTAGCTGTTTGAATAACTTTTTGATGACCTTTGTGTACCCCATCAAAAAAACCTATTGCTGCGACAGTTTCATCTGCATTTAATATACTTGCTTGAGTTGGGTAGCTCAGTGAAATAATATCCATTTTTTCAACTCCTCTCTTTAATCATTATATGGAAAAACACGCATTGGTTTAATCTCGTCAGGCTTTGTTGGATGTACTTGATATATTGCTAGAAGTTCATCATCATATTCAACTCTAAATGGACGATCACCTAGTTGTTGATCTGGAAAAGGCAGTTTTTGTCCATATCTCACTTTCTCAGCTAGTTTCTCATCAACCTTATACACATCTAAATGCTCAACTCCTCGATGAATTGGAACTAAAGTTGATTCTATTTTGTTTAATTGAGCCAACTCGTTTAACTCATCAAAACTATAAGTTTGTTCAGCAGTAAAACTTCCGGTCTGGGTCCGTACTAATTTAGACATGTGTGCTGGATATCCTAATGCATTACCTATATCCACACAAAGTGTTCGGATGTAGGTACCTTTAGAACAGGTTGCTTGAATTGAGAAACGTATGAGTTTCCCTTCAGCTTTAATCGTATCTTCCAATAAACTTATTGATTCAATCGTAACCTCACGCGATGGCCTTGTTACTGGTTCATTTGCTCTAGCGTATTCATAAAGTTTCTTGCCATTTACTCTTACTGCTGAATAAAGCGGTACTACTTGTTCTATTTGACCAACAAATCTTTCTAGCGTGTGTTTCAGTGTTTCTATTTCAATCGTATCGCTTACTTCTTTTTTTTCAAGTGTTGTACCAGTTTGATCTTCTGTGTCTGTTGAGTAACCAAGAGTTACCTCAGCTATATATGTTTTCTTCGTATCAGTTAAATATGGCACAATTTTAGTTGCTTGTCCGATACAGATTGGTAGAACACCTTCAACTGCTGGATCTAGCGTCCCGGTATGACCGACCTTTTTTGTTTTAAATAACTTTCTCATCTTGATGACACAATCATGTGATGTAGGTCCAATTGGTTTCCACAATGGGATAATACCATGCATACCTTTTCCTCCATTTGATCATTATTAATTAAAAATAGACAAATATAAAACCCTTGTACTATTATAGAACAAGGGTTTTAGGAAGTAAATATTACTTACTCTAATCATTTAAATCGCGTAAGATGTGTTCAATTCGATTTCCCTTTTCAACGGCTTCATCAAATTCAAAAAACAATTCAGGTGTTTTACGCAATCGAATTCTTTTACCTATTTCTGTGCGTATAAATCCTTTAGCTTTTGCTAAACCAATTAAAGTTTCTTGTTTTTGTTTATCTTCCCCAAGAACAGAAATAAAGACTTTAGCTTGCTGTAGGTCTCCAGTAACTTCAACATCTGTTATGGTTACAAAACCCACACGAGGGTCTTTAATTTTACGACCTATTATATCACCTAATTCTTTTTTCATCTGTTCTGCGACGCGATTTGCTCTCATTTGATTCATCGACAATCACCTCTTAAAATTCTAGAAACGCTTGGTTACAACCATTCTACATGCGTATTTGTACGTTCAATTTCAGGAAAGGAATCAATCAATTTTAAACATTGATCAATCACTCTTTCCGCTTGAACTTTTTCATTTGCAATTGTTACTAAACCAAACATCGTACGTTGCCATAGATCTTGATAATCCATTTCACTAATTGCAACGTTAAAATCATTTTCAATCCGTTTGCTAATTCTCTTAACAACTGATCGCTTTTCTTTTAAAGAATGCGCGTGATGGATCATACACTCGACTTCAGCAAACAAAATCATGTGCGTTTAATTTCTTCCATGACATATGCTTCAAAGATATCGCCTTCTTTGATATCATTGAATTTCTCTACAGTGATACCACATTCGTAATTTTGCGCAACTTCTTTTACATCATCCTTGAAACGTTTTAAGGTATCAATTTCACCTTCATAAATAACGATACCGTCACGAATAACACGAACACTTGCATTACGAGATATTTTACCATCTGTTACATAGCTACCCGCTATCGTTCCAATTTTCGATACTTTGAAAATTTCACGGACTTCTGCTTGGCCGATTACTTTTTCTTCAAATTCAGGATCTAACATACCTTTCATTGCTGCTTCAATTTCTTCAATTACCTTATAAATAATACGATACAAGCGAACATCCACTTTTTCTGATTCAGCTGCTTTCTTCGCATTAACGTCTGGACGGACATTAAAGCCAATAACAATCGCATTAGAAGCAGAAGCTAATATGATGTCTGATTCAGTAATTGCACCCACACCTGTGTGAATGATATTTACTTTAACACCTTCAACATCAATTTTTTCTAAAGATGAGGCTAAGGCTTCTACTGAACCTTGCACATCTGCTTTTAAAATTAAGTTAATGTCTTTTATGTCACCTTGCTTAATTTGTTCAAATAAATCATCTAAACTTACTCTAGATTGATTACCACGGTTAAATTCGATCTGTTTTTGTTGTCTTTGTTCACCAATTTGACGTGCTTTCTTCTCATCAGCAAATACAACAAAACGATCACCTGCTTTTGGCACTTCATTTAAACCTGTTATCTCAACTGGCGCTGAAGGACCTGCAGTTTTTACTCGTCGTCCTAGATCATTTACCATTGCACGTACACGACCAAATGTATTTCCTACTACAAGAGGGTCTCCTACATTTAATGTACCATTTTGAACAAGAAGTGTAGCAACTGAACCGCGTCCTTTATCCAATTCAGCTTCAATTACTGTACCAGTTGCGCGGTTATTTGGATTAGCTTTTAATTCTTCTACTTCCGCAACAAGTTGAATCATCTCAACAAGTTCGTCAATTCCTTCACCTTTAATTGCAGATAATTGAACGAATATTGTGCTTCCACCCCAAGCTTCAGGAATTAATTCATGCTCTGTTAATTCTTGCATAACACGATCTGGGTTGGCACCCTCTGTATCCATTTTGTTAACTGCTACAATAATAGGTACCTCTGCAGCTTTAGCATGATTAATAGCTTCAACAGTCTGTGGCATTACACCATCATCTGCAGCTACTACAAGGATTGCTATATCTGTTACTTGTGCACCACGTGAACGCATGCTAGTAAATGCTGCGTGTCCTGGTGTATCTAAAAATGTTATATATTTACCGTCATTTTCAATTTGGTATGCACCTATATGCTGTGTAATACCACCCGCTTCACCAGCTGTTACTTTTGTATGGCGAATAGAGTCAAGTAACGTTGTTTTACCGTGATCAACGTGTCCCATTATTGTTACTACAGCAGGTCGTTCGATCAACGCCGCTTCATCTTCATCTTCAATAAAATTATCCAAATCAGTTGCATCGACTTCTATTTCTTTCTCAGCCGTTACACCATATTCTTCACAAATCAACTCAATTGATTCTTCATTTAGATCCTGATTTTTTGTAGCCATAACGCCTAGAGACATTAACTTTTTAATAATTTCACTTGCATCTTTTTTCAGTTTTTCAGCTAGTTCTCCAACTGTTAATGTATTAGCATATGTTATTTTCGCTGAAGTCTCTTCTTCTTTTTTATTAGCAGGTTTTGATTGTGTTTCACTTTGGTCATTCTTCTCTAAAGATTTATTACTGTTATTTTTTTGGTTTTTCTGGTTCGTCTGCTCTTTTTTAGTTTGTGGTGCTTTTTTCTCTGAAGTTTGCTTAGTAAAGGCCTGATCTAACTTTGCCTTTGTATCCTCAGAAATTGTGGACATGTGATTAGAAACCTCCACACCCATTTCCTTTAGTTTTGTTATAATTGCTTTACTTGATACATTCTTTTCTTTTGCATATTCATATACGCGTATTTTACTCATACATTCACCCCCGAATAGATTTATCGAGCAATGAGGTTATTTTAGAAGCGAAACCTTCATCTAGAACAGCAACTGCCACTCTACCAGACTTACCGATTGCTTGTGATAACGTATCTCTGTCGTCAACGATTCGAAATGGTACATTATAAAAGTTACATTTATCTGTAATCTTCTTCTTCGTTTGAGGACCAATATCGTTTGCTAGCAAAACCAATTTCGCTTGTTTTTTTTGGATATCTCGAACAATTAATTCTTCACCTAACGTCAATTTACGTGCACGATACGCTAAGCCAATTAAGTTGAGATAACCATTCCCCTTACTCAATATCCTTCCCTTCAATCACTTGCTTCAATTGTTGATAGACTGTGTCATTCACTTTTGTTTGTAAGTGACGATCTAAAACATTTGATTTTTCAGCCTTTTGTACAACTTCTAAATCTTTTGAAATATAAGCTCCACGGCCATTCTTTTTACCTGTTGGATCTACGAAAACTTCACCATCTTTATTATGAACAATGCGTATTAGTGCATCTTTTGGTTGCATCTCTTGTGTAACAATACATTTACGAAGAGGAATTTTTTTATTTTTTTTAGGCATGAATTCATTTCTCCTTAATCAAATAAATCTTCATCTTCATTAAACAATAACTCGCCGTCAACTTCATCATTCTTGCGTTCTGAAATTAAACCAGCAGCACGAGCATCACTTTCACTCTTAATGTCAATTTTCCACCCGGTTAACTTTGCAGCCAAACGAGCATTTTGACCTCTTTTGCCGATTGCTAATGACAACTGATTATCAGGCACAATTACTGTTGTAGCTTTATCATCCTCAGAAACGAGAACTTCCACTACTTTAGATGGACTTAACGCATTGGAAACATAAACAACTGGATCTTCTGACCACTCAACAATATCAAGTTTTTCACCTTTTAATTCATCAACAATCGTTTGAACACGTTGTCCTCGTTGACCCACACATGAACCAACTGGATCAATGTCAGTATTCGGTGCATAAACTGAAACTTTAGATCGATCACCAGCTTCTCTTGCAACAGAACGAATTTCTACTGTACCATCGTAAATTTCTGGTACTTCCATTTCAAATAAACGCTTCAATAAACCTGGATGAGAACGAGAAACAAAGATTTGTGGACCTTTATTCGTGTTCTCTACCTTCGTTACAAATACTTTAAGACGATCATGAACATGGTATTCTTCAGTTGGCATTTGTTCTGCTTCTGGTAGTTTAGCTTCTACTTTACCAAGGTTAACATATACAAAGCGTGGATCAACACGTTGGATAATCCCATTCATAATATCTTCTTCGCGATCAACATACTCATTAAAAATTACACCGCGTTCTGCTTCACGAACACGTTGCGTTACAACTTGTTTAGCTGCTTGAGCTGCGATACGCCCAAAATCTCTTGGTGTTACTTCCATTTCAATCACATCGCCTAATACATAATTAGGGTTCAATTCTTTAGCCTGCTCAAGACTAATTTGTTGATTATTATCATCGACTTCTTCAACAATTTCTTTACGTGAAAGAACACGCATACTCCCTGTTTCTTCATTCAAATCAACACGTACATTCGTTGCAGAATGAAAGTTCTTTTTATAAGCGGAAATTAGCGCTGCCTCTAACGCTTCCATTAAAACATCTTTATCAATACCTTTTTCTTTCTCCAAATATTGAATGGCATCAAAAAGCTCACTACTCACTATTTCTCCCCCTTTAATTAAATGTTACTGCCAATCGAGCATTTGCAATTTTTTGATAAGGAATAGTTGTGTCTTTCTTTCTAGCTTTATCTCTTACCTCAATTGTAACAAGTTCATCCTCAAAAGCTTTTAATACACCTTCAAAAGATTTAGCACCATTTATCGGTTCATATAATTTAACATATATGGAATGCCCGATATGGTTAATGAAATCCTGTTTATTTTTGAGTGGACGCTCAGCGCCCGGAGATGAAACTTCTAAGTAATACGGAACTGTTACAGGATCATCAGCATCCAATTGTTCGCTTAATTGCTCAGATACTTGCCCACATTCCTCGATATCAACACCACCTGGTTTATCAATGAATACACGAAGAAACCAGTTTTTTCCCTCTTTCTCAAATTCAATATCAACAAGTTGTAGATTCAACTCTTCTAGAATAGGTTGAACAAGTTGTTCAGTTTTTTCTGTTACTTTCATGCCCAATTAAATCGCCTCCTTCTATTTCAAGTGCATTCAAGCGTTTTTTCTAATTGTTCCGTTATATACTTTATACATTCTAGTTTACACATTTCTCTCTTTTTTAATAAATACAATAAATGAATTATGTAACCAATCGATTTTAACTTAGATATAGAATTGGATAACGGAAATATAAAACCCTTGCCATAAAATCAGCAAGGGAACAACGTTACGTTCATACTAAAACACTTCAAGAAAACACTTTAAAATAAATATCCTAGTACAGACTACTTGCTTGTAAAAGGATAATGGTGTAAAGAAAGAGTGGGTTCCCCCACTCTTTCTTCTAACGTATCAACTCGTACCTCAATAAATATAACATATTACTTGACGTCGTGCAAGAAATAGTGGAAAAAGATGTTATGATCAAACCAAATTAGAACAATGAAAGTTGATTTTTGTCTTCCATTCCATCTAAAGTTCCGTGGCTTTCTAAATACTCTAGAACAGTTTTAGAGATTCTGCTTCTTTCTCGTAAATCTTCTTTTGACAGAAACTCTCCTTGCTCACGTGCTTTGACGATATTTAATGCCGCATTTGTACCAAGTCCATCTACAGCATTAAATGGTGGTGTTAATGTATCTCCTTCTACAATAAAGTCTGTAGCACTTGAACGATACAAATCCACTTTTTTGAAAGAAAAGCCACGTTCATTCATTTCTAAAGCTATTTCTAATACTGTTAATACACTTTTTTCTTTCGGTGATGCATCATTACCTTTTGCTTGAATCTCTTCTATACGCTTTCGAAGTGCTGTCGAACCTTTTATCATTGTATCCAATTCAAAATCACTTGCACGTACAGAGAAGTATGCAGCGTAAAACAGGATTGGGTGATGCACCTTGAAATATGCAATTCTAACAGCCATTAAAACATATGCTGCAGCATGTGCTTTTGGAAACATGTATTTAATTTTTTTACATGAGTCAATGTACCAGTCAGGAACATTATTCTTCTTCATTTCGACAATCCATTCGTCTTGGAGCCCTTTACCCTTACGCACAAATTCCATGATTTTAAAGGCTAATGATGCATCAAGTCCTTTATGCATCAGATAAACCATAATATCGTCACGGCAACCAATTACGTCGGGTAAACCACAAATCCCTTGGTTAATCAATTCTTGTGCATTACCAAGCCATACATCAGTTCCATGAGATAATCCTGATATAATTACTAACTCTGCGAATGTTTTTGGTTTTGTATCCTCTAACATTTGTCGAACAAATTTCGTTCCAAATTCCGGAACTCCTAAGGTTCCTGTTTTACACATGATTTGATCAGCGTTCACCCCTAATACTTCAGGACCTGAGAAGATCTTCATCACTTCTTCATCGTCTGTTGGAATTGTTTTTGGATCAATTCCACTCAAATCTTGTAACATTCGAATCACAGTAGGATCATCGTGTCCAAGTATATCCAGTTTCAACAAGTTATCATGAATAGAGTGGAAATCGAAATGCGTTGTTTTCCATTCGGAATTCCTGTCATCAGCCGGAAACTGAATTGGTGTGAAGTCATATATTTCCATGTCATCAGGTACAACAATAATTCCACCCGGGTGTTGACCAGATGTACGTTTTACTCCAGTACACCCTTGCACAAGTCGATCTGTTTCAACATTTTTAACTTGCATTTGATGATCACTGGCATACCCCTTCACATAACCATAAGCTGTCTTTTCAGCAACTGTTCCAATCGTTCCGGCACGATATACCTTATCTTCTCCAAATAAGACTTTTGTGTAATTGTGTGCTACAGGTTGATATTCACCTGAGAAGTTCAAATCAATATCAGGTACTTTATCCCCTTTAAAACCAAGAAATGTTTCAAATGGTATATCTTGTCCGTCTTTACGCATGTCGGTTTCACAAGATGGACATGCTTTGTCAGGTAGGTCAAAACCACTACCTACAGAACCATCAGTAAAAAACTCATGATAGCGACACTCAGGACAAACATAGTGTGGTGGTAATGGATTAACTTCTGTGATTTCAGTTAAAGTCGCAATTAGAGAAGAACCTACCGAACCACGTGAACCTACTAGATACCCATCATCTAATGATTTTTTTACTAGCTTATGTGAGATCAAATAAATAACAGCAAAGCCATGACCTATAATACTTTTCAATTCTTTTTCTATTCGGTTTTTGACTAAGTCTGGTAAATCGTCTCCATATATATTTTTAGCAAAATTATAACTCATCTCACGAATTTCTTCTTCAGCACCATCAATATTTGGTGTATATAGATCTTCTTTAATAGGCTTAATTGAATCTATTCGATCTGCTATAGCCTGTGTATTATTTACAACAATTTCTTTAGCTTTCTCCTGACCTAAAAAGTCAAAACAAGCAATCATTTCATCTGTTGTGCGAAAATGTACATCTGGCAACGTCTGTCGACTTAATGGGTTTCCACTTTGAGAAGAAACTAATATCTTTCGGTACAACTTATCTTGTTCTTCTAAATAGTGAACATTTCCCGTTGCTACACATGGCTTATTCAAGCGTTCTGCGAGCTGGACTAAGTTACGTAATATATCAAAAATCTGCGCTTCGTTTTGTACAAGCTCCCGTTCAATCAACGGATAGTAGTTAGCTGGTGGTTGAATTTCAATATAATCATAGAAAGCTGCAACCTTCTCAGCTTCAGTTTGTGATTTTTGCATCATCGTTTCAAATACTTCACCTTTGTCACAACCTGAACCAACTAAGATCCCTTCACGATAAGCTTGCAATTTTGAACGTGGAATACGTGGGACACGATAAAAATAATCGATATGAGCCAAAGATACAAGTTTATATATATTCTTTAAACCAATTTCATTATGTGCAAGTAATGTGACATGAAACGGCCTTGCACGTTGATACGCATTTCCCTCTCCCATATGAAGATTAAAATGGAGATGATTTGTTATTTCCTTCTCACTTGCTGCTTTAATTAGCTTCCATAATAAATACCCTGTTGCTTCGGCATCATAAATCGCGCGGTGATGTTGTGTTAATTCTATATCAAACTTCTTACACAAAGTATTTAATCGGTGATTTTTTAATGATGGTAACAAAAACCTTGCAAGCTCTAATGTATCAATTACAGGGTTTACTGATTCTTCAATTCCAGCCTTCTCGTAACCTTGATTTAAAAATCCCATATCAAAGCTTGCATTATGAGCGACTAAAATATCTTGTCCACACCATTCATTAAAATCAGCTAACACGGTATCAATCTCAGGTGCATCCTTAACCATATCATCTGTAATACCTGTTAGGTCAGTGGTTGTCTGTGACAATGGATGATGTGGATTTGCAAATGATTCGAATCGATCAACAATATCTCCGTCTTTTATCTTAACTGCCGCTAATTCAATTATTGTGTCATAAACGGCTGACAGACCAGTTGTTTCAACATCAAATACTACATAAGTAGCACTTGCTAAGTCTAGATCTTGTTCATTGTAAGCAATCGGCACACCGTCATCAACAATATTTGCTTCTAATCCATAAATAACTTTAACCCCATGCTTTTCACCAGCAGCGTATGCTTCTGGGTAAGATTGTGCTACAGCATGATCCGTAATAGCAAATGCAGAATGTCCCCAAGAAGCTGCTTGTTCAATTAGTTTAGATGCAGTAACAACAGCATCCATTTGACTCATAGTTGTATGAGCATGCAACTCGACACGCTTTTCACTTTCTGGCGCTTGATCTTTTCGCTTCTCAACTTTTATTTCATTGATATCGTTTAACATCATTGTTAACTCATTAGTGAAGGTATCAGTTTGCACACTACCTCGTACTTTAACCCACATACCTTTTTTTACAGATTTAAATTTCTCCGCATCTTGATCCCCTTTTGAGAACATCTTTAGTGAAAAAGAATCCGTATAATCTGTCACTTTAACAATTAATAAATGTCGTCCAGAGCGCAATTCTCTAATATCTACATCAAAAATATATCCTTGCATCACTATTCGACGTTCTTCTTCTACTACTTCCTTCATTGGTGTAGGTTGATCATTGATTCTATAGCCAATCAATAACGGTTCGTTCGAGTCGCCTTCCTTCTTCTCTTTAGCACGAACTTCTTTATCTTTAACTGCTCTTTGAACCAATTCTTTATCTTCTAGTGCTTTTTGCTCTCTAAATTTCACTATATCTTCAATCTCTGTTTTAGCATCAATTAATAAGGTATAATTCCCGGCACCAATCTGTTCACAATAACTACGAAAAGCTGGTTCTAATCTCTTTTTTAGGGCAGTTGCCTCTGCATCATTCCTAGCAGTTAATATCAGCTGATTCCCCTTAACTTGAGGTCTTTGTTCTTGTACTAGATCTTTATATGCGGGTGAGAGATCTTTAAAGGATCCAATAAAATCTTGCCAATACGCACTAACTTCATCATCAACTAAGCTTTTATTTTCTGCATAGATTGTCCACTTTACTGTAGCAATGTGTGAGAATGTTTCCTGTAATTTTATATAAAAAAGTCGGTATATTTTTGCAGGTAATACTTGCTTTACCTGAACATGAAAGTGCCATAACTTTTCTTTCTTGAACACTTCTAACTTTGTTAATTGACTATTTGTAAAATAACTATCTATCTCTTCTTGTGCCATATTTATTTGATCTAATAGTACTTTCATTTTATCATTATTAGATATACTCATTTTTGTCCTCCTACCCATTACCCTGAAACCATAAAAAAAAAAGCTTCCAACTTAATATTTTACTATTTTAAAAAACCCTTGTCACCCATTTAGGGACAAGGGTTTTTGGAAATAATTATGATAATAAGCTTTTCACATATGAAATAACATCATCTTTATGACACTCTGACTGTTCACCACTTACACGAATTTTACACTCAACAATGCCCTCGTCTGCACGCTTACCTACTGTAACACGGTAAGGAATTCCAATGAGGTCACTATCTGCAAATTTAACACCAGCACGATCAGTTCGATCATCATAAAGTACTTCTATTCCTTGCGCTTTAAGATTAGCATAAAGTTGATCAGCAAGTTGCTTTTGCTCATCTTTTTTACTATTTAACACAAGTAAATGTACCTGGAATGGTGCAATTTGACTTGGCCATGTAATCCCTTTTTCGTCATGGTATTGTTCAACAATAGCTGCTAATGTTCGGGATACACCGACACCATAACAACCCATAATCATAGTGGATGCTCTTCCTTGATCATTTAAGAAGCTAGCTCCTAATTTATCCGCATAAAATTCACCTAATTTGAAAACTTGTCCAATTTCAATCCCTCTGGCAAATTGAATCTGACCTTTTCCATCAGGTGAAGGATCACCTTCTTGAACAAAGCGAACATCTGCATATTTTGCTTCTGGATCAAAATCGCGTTCTGGATTTACATTAACATAATGATAACCATCTTGATTAGCACCACATGTAGCATTTACTACATATCGGACTGCAAAATCAAAAATGACATCTACCTCTTTATTCTTAACGTCTATTGGTCCTATTGAACCAAAACCAGCACCTAAAATCTCTTCAACATCCGCTTCCGTTGCTAATTCGACTGTAGTTGCTTGGTAGAAGTTCTTTAATTTAATATCATTGACTTGATGATCTCCTCGCGTGACAACCAATAAGAATGTTTCATCTACTTTATAAAGTAGAGACTTTAATCCTTTAGCTAATGGATGCTTTAAATAATCCGCTACTTGCTCCATCGTCTTTTGGTTAGGTGTAGCTACTTTATCTAGCGGCAGTAGTTCTTCACCGGATTGGTCATCGTCAGCCTGGTCTAAAACCTGTGCCATTTCAATATTAGCAGCATAAGAGGAAGTATCTGAAAACGCGATAGTGTCTTCGCCAACTTCACTTAACGCCATGAATTCATGCGTATCTTTTCCTCCCATTGCACCTGAATCAGCAATTACTGCTCGGAAATTTAATCCAAGTCTTGTAAAGATATTTGAATACGCCTCATACATCTTATCATACATCTCATCTAAGCTAGCGTAAGATTCATGAAAGGAATAGGCATCTTTCATAAGAAACTCACGGCCACGTAATAAACCAAACCTTGGTCTTTGCTCGTCTCTAAACTTAGATTGAATTTGATACACAGTGAGCGGTAACTTCTTATAGCTTTTCACTTCATCTTTGATCAAGCTCGTAATGACTTCTTCATGTGTTGCGCCTAATGCAAACTCTCTTTCATGACGATCATTCATGCGCATTAATTCCAAACCAAACGCATTCCATCTTCCTGTTTCTTTCCATAATTCGGCTGGTTGTAATGCAGGCATTAACATTTCATTCGCCCCAATATTATCCATTTCATCACGAACTATTTCTTCAATCTTTCTTAATACACGTTTTCCTAATGGTAAAAAGCTATATATTCCAGATGCTGTTTGACGTATAAAACCTGCACGTAATAGCAGTTGATGGCTAGCGATATCCGCGCCTGCTGGTATTTCTTTTAGTGTTGGTACTAGCGTTTGACTTTGTTTCATTTAAATTTACACCTCTTAATTAGTTCATTTCTTATAAGAATAAACGTTGAATATCATTCCATGTTACAACAATCATTAATAGCATTAGTAAAGCAAATCCAACAAAGTGAACTATTCCTTCTTTTTCTTGCGAAATTGGCTTACCACGAACAGCTTCAATCCCAACAAAAAGTAGTCTACCACCATCAAGTGCTGGTAATGGCATTAAATTAATAATACCTAAGTTTACACTTAATATTGCTGTCCACATTAAAAATGTCATAAATCCACTTTGAACAACTTGATCTGTTGCATCATAAATCCCAACTGGTCCAGAAAGCATGTCAATTGAAAATTCACCAGTAACTAACTTCCCTAGATTGACAAGGATTAGTTTTGACCATTTATATGTCTCTTCAATACTATAGGGTATAGCCTTCACAATAGACTTTTCCATATATTGCATGACACCCAATTGACCAACAACTTGCTCTTGTGCTTCTATCGTACGTGGTGTTACAGCAAGATCCAGTTCTGTTCCATCTCTTAGAACAGTCATAGAAAGCTCAGTATCAGGATTCTGCCTAACAGTTTCCTGAAACTCAGTCCAGGTGGTAACTGGTTGACCTTCTATACCAATTACCTCATCGCCAGCCTCAAATCCTGCTTGTTCTGCTGGGCTATCCGCCTGAATACTACCTAACTTTGCCTCTTCTGTCGGAACACCTTGTGAAAATCCTAATATAGCAAAGATTACAACCGTAAGAATGAAGTTCATCATCGGACCTGCAAATAATTGCATCGCTCGTTGTCTTTTTGTTTTCGAAGCAAATTGACGATTAAAAGGAGCAATTTGTGTTTCCACTTCATCCATTACATAATCAGCATTTGGATCAACTGGAAAGCGTAATTTTTTGTCTTCTCCAATATCGTAACCCTCTATTATCAGATCATGTTCTAAATCAGCTTTTTCTACTTCAATAACCTGAGCAGATGGATGTTTTGATTTATTATTGATAATAATTTTGCTAACAGCTTGCGCTTGATTAAATTCAAGGCCAATATGTTGACCGGGCTTTAATTCAATAATCTCTGGATCTTCTCCAGCCACACGAACGTAACCACCCATAGGCAACAATCGAATTGTGTATAAGGTTTCTTGTTTTTTAATAGAAAAAACTTTTGGTCCAAATCCAATCGCAAGTTCTCGTACTAGCATCCCTGCTCTTTTAGCAAAGATAAAATGTCCAAATTCATGTACGAACACAAGCAGTCCGAACATTAATATAAATGCAATAATAGTGTTCAACAACAGCACTCTCCTTCTGCTTCACTTTAACTCTTATCTCATTCTTACCTACTTTTGTAATAGTATAACGTAATTCAGTCTATTTGACACTGGAAACAACTCGTTTTCTCGTCTCCTTGTCAATAACTTGAATGGCTTCTAACTCTGGATGATCTATTACATAGTGTTGAGTCAATTCATTTTCTACTAATTTTTCAATTTGTAAAAATGATATTTTTTTTTGTAAAAATAACGAAACTGCTGCTTCATTCGCAGCATTCAATACTGTTGGCATTGTTCCACCAGTCTTACCAGCTTCATAGGCCATCTTCAAACATGGGAAACGTTCAAATTTCATCTCTTCAAAGTGAAGTTTTCCTATTTCAATTAAATCAAGTGAATTTGTCTGAGGTAAAGGTAATCGCGATGGGTAAGTTAATGCATATTGAATTGGTGTACGCATATCGGTTGTACCTAATTGTGCCATTATGCTTTTATCATCAAATTCTACCATAGAGTGAACAATACTCTCTTTATGTAAGATTACATCAATCGCTTGATAACTAACACCAAATAACCAATGTGCTTCGATTACTTCTAATCCTTTATTCATCATTGTTGCAGAGTCAATCGTAACCTTAGCACCCATACTCCAATTTGGATGCTGTAATGCATCTTCTAGTGTAACATATTCCAATTCGGCTCTTGTTTTATCTCGAAAACTTCCACCTGAAGCGGTTAAAATTAATCGATTAATTTCTTTGTTATTTTCCCCTTGTAAACATTGAAATATGGCTGAATGCTCACTATCAATTGGTAACAGGTGTACTTGGTGCTTTCTTGCTTTTTCCATTACTAAATGACCAGCAGTTACAAGTGTTTCTTTATTTGCTATTGCGATCGTTTTGTTCGCCTCAATCGCTCGTAATGTTGCATCAAGTCCAACACTTCCTAGGACAGCGTTGACTAGTATATCTGTCTCACAATCCATACTAACTTCTATCATACCTTCGTTCCCAACTAAAATCTCACTAGTAGCATATTCCATTTCTAAACGTTGTAATGTTTCCCAATCTTGTACTACTATCTTTTTTGGTTTAAATTCTTTGATCAACGGTATTGCTTTAGCAATATTTTTCCCAAATGCAAGAGCATGTACAGTGAACAGGTCCTGATGTTGCCTGATCACATCTAGAGTTTGCAATCCAATCGAACCGGTAGCTCCAAGTAATGTTATATATTTCATCTTGCACGCTCCCTATTTGATTCTATGAAACAAACTGAATAAAATGCAAAAATGGAAAGACGAAAAGCCAACTATCAAATCGATCTAATATCCCACCATGACCAGGTAGTAACTTGCCAGAGTCCTTGACATCATAATACCTTTTAAAAGCCGACTCCACTAAGTCCCCAACTTGTCCAAACATACTAGCAAATACTGTCACAATCAAGACAACAAACATAGAAGAATGAACTGGGAAAATCAATTGAAAAATAACAGCTACAATACAAGCTAACACTATCCCGCCAATTGCACCTTCTATCGTTTTATTCGGGCTAATTTCTGGCCAAAGTTTTCGCTTACCAAATGCTTTACCGCAAAAGTACGCACCTGTATCAGTAGCAAGAATAATTACGATACCATAAAAGATATATTCTAAACCAATTTCTCGTGTTTCCATAAAATAATAAAAACCTAATCCTACGTAAATTGCTGATATGACTATAAAACCAGCATCTTCAAATGTCAACTTATTTTTAACAAGTACCGTATAGCCTAACAAAACCAAAACTATTAGCAACATGATTTCGGAATTATCAATTTTAAATTGTAAAAAAAACGATTCTTGATTAACTTGTAACAATAAAACCCATAACAAAATAAAAGAAAAAATTGTTGGAATTGGAAAACGTGTCATCTTTCTCATCTGTAACAGTTCCAACAAACCAATTGACCCAATTACAAACATAATTAATTTAAATGGAAGTCCGCCTATAATAACAAGTGGAAAAAATAACAAAATTGCTATAATTGCTGTAATAATTCTAATTTTCATCTTTTTGTCAACACCTTAACGTTTAGACTGTATTGTATTTATGAGATCAAGATAATTACTTTTTTCAACTTTAAATAATTAAAGTTTTTTTACAAGCCACCAAATCTACGTTTACGATTTTGATAATCAATTAGCGCTTGTTCAAAAACATCTTCGTTAAAATCGGGCCAATAAACATCTGTGAACCAAAATTCAGTATATGCGGATTGCCATAATAAAAAGTTACTTAAACGTTTTTCGCCACTAGTACGAATCAATAAATCAGGATCTTTTAATTCGCTAGTAAATAAATACTTTGATAATACTGATTCATCAATAGCATCTATCTCATACTTCTTATTTTGTACATCTTCAGCAATATGCTGTATTGCTTGTACTATTTCATGTCTACTTCCGTAATTCAATGCTATATTTAATATCAGCCCATCATTATCTTTTGTCTTATCTATAGCATGCTCTATGGCACGCTTTGTGTGGTCCGGTAATAGGTCAAACGCACCGATTGTCTTAATTTGTACGTTTTCTTTAATCAAATCTGGTAGGTAAATATGTATAAACTCTTTTGGTAATTGCATTAAATAATCGACTTCTTTTTTTGGTCTTTTCCAATTTTCAGTTGAAAAAGCATACAAAGTCAAAATCTTTATATGGTGCTTATTTGCAACCTGAACAATTTTTTTAACATTATCCATTCCTTCTTTGTGACCTGCGAACCTGGGAAGCCCTCTTTTTTTAGCCCAGCGTCCATTCCCATCCATAATAATTGCAATATGTTCTGGTAAATTAATCGTATGATTTATTTCATGTTCTATTTTATTTGTTTGTTTTTTTTTAAAGAATGGAAATTTAAAAATCGACATAATTTGTCCTCCGTTGTGTGTAAAACTTAACACAATCATTCCAGATAGATGTTTGTTTAAAATTAGTACGTGTTCAGAAAGGTGCCCAATCAGAAGCAAAGAACCGAGATGCGGCGCTTATGATTTGGTGATTTTTTGAACATCACCATTAGATTGAGTACAAGTAAAGCATATCTTTTACCAGTTTACCACGTAATGCTTTAGGACGCACTAGCAAATAAAAAGCTCTTATGTATATTTATTAAAATGTGAAATGTTAACATATAAAAACCCCCTATATGCAGAGGGTTTTTAACTTACATTTATTTGATTGTTTTTGTCAGACTTCCATGATTTCTTTTTCTTTTGCTTTAACTAATTGATCAATTTCAGCTATATGTTTATCTGTTTCTTTTTGGATATCCTCTTGAAATCCTCTTAATTCATCTTCCGTAATATCACCATTCTTTTCATCTTTCTTTAGTTGATCATTTGCATCACGACGAATATTACGAATCTGAACCTTAGCTTCCTCAGCATATTTTCCTACCACTTTAACTAAATCTTTACGGCGTTCTTCTGTAAGTGTTGGAATGTTAATGCGTACGACATTACCATCACTAGATGGTGATAAGCCTAGATCAGCTTTTTGAATCGCCTTTTCAATTTCCCCAATTGATGATTTATCAAAAGGTGAAATCAATAATAAACGTGCTTCTGGTACTGTTATAGTAGCCAGTTGATTTAATGGTGTTGTAGCACCATAATAATCAACATACACATTATTTAATAATGCAGGATTTGCTCGCCCTGCTCTAACTGTTGCTAACTGCTTTGAAAAAGACTGAACCGCTTGTGACATTTTAGAATTCGTATCTTTAATAACTGCTTGTGACATTTTTATCTCCCCTTTATTATTGTTCCAATTTGTTCGCCAAGTACAGCGCGTTTAATATTTCCTTCTTCCATAACTGAAAAGACTAGTAACGGGATATCATTATCCATACATAACGATGATGCAGTGGAATCCATGACACCAAGACCGTCATTTAACATTTGTAAATAAGAAAGCTCTTCGAATTTTTCAGCATCTTCATTAAGTGTTGGATCAGATGTATAAACACCGTCCACATTATTTTTTGCCATTAGAATGACATCAGCTTCAACTTCAGCTGCTCTTAATGCTGCTGTCGTATCTGTAGAGAAATAAGGGTTACCCGTACCAGCTGCGAAAATTACAACACGTTTCTTTTCTAAATGGCGAATTGCTTTACGTCTAATGTAAGGTTCAGCAACTTGTCTCATTTCAATCGAGGATTGAACACGCGTTGGAATACCTTGGTTTTCCAAGCTATCTTGCAATGCCAAGGAATTCATTACTGTTGCAAGCATTCCCATGTAATCCGCATTTGCACGATCCATGCCCATTTCACTTCCAACTTTGCCACGCCATATATTACCGCCACCTACTACAACGGCAATTTCTGTGCCCAATTCTGCAATTTCTTTAATCTGAACAGCTATTGATTGAATTACACTTGGTTCAATTCCATAACCCTTTTCTCCACTTAGTGCTTCTCCACTTAACTTTAATACAATTCTTCGGTAGCGGGCATTCGTCATAATAACCTCCATAATATGTATTTTATCAGCAATTTATCATGTGAATTTATCTAAGCCTAAACAAAAGAGAACACCATGTGTTCCCCATTGTTTAAGTTACATGTTTCACAACATGCTTACGTGAAATCATCTTATTTTTTAACTTGGCTCATTACTTCTTCAGCAAAGTTGTCTTCGCGTTTTTCCATACCTTCTCCAACTTCATAACGAACAAAGCCATTTATAGTTGCACCTTTATCAGCAACTAGTTTTTTAACTTTTTGGTCAGGATCTTTAACAAAGTTTTGCTCTAACAAACAAATTTCTTCAAAGAATTTGCCTAAGCGACCTTCAACCATCTTTTCAACAATGTTCTCTGGTTTTCCTTCGTTAAGCGCTTGCGTTTTCAATACTTCACGCTCTTTTTCAACTTCTTCAGCAGAAACAACGTCACGAGATACATAACGTGGGTTTACAGCAGCAATATGCATTGCAACATCTTTAGCGAAATCAGCATCAGTAGTACCTTCTAATACTGTTAATACACCAATATTTCCACCCATATGAATATAAGCACCAAAAGCATCATTATCTGTCTTTTCAAAAATTGTAAAACGACGTAATGATAATTTCTCGCCAATTTTTGCAATATTAGAATTGATAAATTGTTCTAACACTTCACCCTCACCATGTAAAGGCTGTTGAAGCGCTTCAGCTACATCCGCTGGTTTTTGAACTAATAGGTGGTTACCTAATTCTTGTAATAACGTTTTAAATTGATCATTTTTTGTAACAAAATCAGTCTCACAGTTAACTTCTATTAATACAGCTGTATTACCATCAACTACGACATGAGCAGAACCTTCTGCTGCAATACGATCAGCTTTTTTCGCAGCTTTAGAAATACCTTTTTCACGAAGAAGATCAATTGCTTCCTCCATATTTCCATTTGTTTCAGTTAGAGCTTTTTTACAATCCATCATACCTGCACCAGTTGTCTCACGTAATTCTTTTACCATTTGTGCTGTTACTGCCATTATATTTCCTCCTTTAGGTTGTCCAAATTAATGCATTTTTTATTAAATGCCTTTTTCTGAAAAAAGGTGATAAAGGGTTACCCCCTTATCACCCCTTAAAATCTTTGAATTATTCGCTTACAGCTTCCGCTTCTTCAGAAGTTTCTACTTCTTCCATAACTTCGCCTTGTTTTGTTTCTAAGATAGCATCTGCCATTTTACCCGTAAGAAGTTTTACAGCACGGATAGCATCATCATTTGCAGGGATTACATAATCAATTTCATCAGGATCACAGTTTGTATCTACAATACCTACGATCGGAATATTCAATTTATGTGCTTCTGCAACAGCGATTCGCTCTTTACGAGGATCAATAATAAATAAAGCATCAGGAATTTTTTTCATTTCTTTAATTCCGCCTAGGAACTTGTCAAGACGCTCTTTTTCTTTTAATAAATCTACAACTTCTTTTTTAGGAAGAACTTCAAATGTTCCGTCTTCTTCCATACGTTCAATTGATTTCATACGATTAATACGTTTACGAATTGTTTCGAAGTTTGTTAATGTTCCACCTAACCAACGTTGGTTGATGTAGTACATTCCAGAACGAATTGCTTCTTCTTTAACAGACTCTTGTGCTTGTTTTTTTGTACCAACAAACAAAATAGTTCCGCCATTTTCACCAATTTCTTTTACAAAGTTGTACGCTTCATCAACTTTTTTCACTGTTTTTTGCAAGTCGATGATGTAGATGCCGTTTCTTTCCGTAAAGATATACTTTTTCATCTTTGGATTCCAACGACGTGTCTGGTGACCGAAATGTACACCAGCTTCTAGTAGTTGTTTCATTGAAATAACTGCCATGATTTGTTTCCTCCTAATAATTTGGTTTTTTTCCTCCGCTTATTTCATTTTTACAGAAAAACTAATCAAGTGATCAGCACCATTCCCATAATCCATAAGCGTGTGTGATTAACACCAAAAGTAACTATACCACAAGAAAAATGTGCAATCAAGCAATTTTAACTGTTTTTTTGATGAAATTTTATCATTAGCTCGATTTCTGTTTTTCCACAATCTAATTTTCGAGCAATTGATTCAATTGACTCTCCCTGATTATGTAATGAAAGTACTTGTGCAGATAAAGACCTCTCAACAATGTCCTGTTGATCATTCTCAATTGGTGGCTGATAACTTTTACTTTCATTTGTTTTCAAAGATGGCGAAGAATCAATAGGTGAAACATTTTTTGTTTTTTCTCTAGATGTTGTTGCAACAGCATCTGTTATAAGATCCTCTTTTTTTTCTGTAACATTTGGGTTGCGTTTTAGTGTATCCAAAAATTTTTCATTCTCTTCTCTAATTTCTAACAAATAAACAGCTAATAATTCTTCCATTTCTTTTTGTTGTTGACTCATTTGTGTTTGTATATCATCTGGTTGTGCAATACGATCTTTCAAAACTTTAATAATGATAAACGTAACGGCATGTAGTAAAAAACTAATTAACAGTAAAAAATATAACATATTACCCCTCTTAACCATTGATATCAATTCGTTTACCAAGAAACGGATGTGTTATTGCTTGTTGAACAAATTCCATTTTATTGGCATTGTCTTGGGAATTTTCTGAAGTACTTTTATGCTTTCTCTCTTCACTATTTGATAGATTTGCTTTTTGATTCAAATCATTGACTGTTTTTCGTTTCACCTCGTCCTGTGCTAATTGTTGGTTAGCAAGAACATTTTGCATGAATTGACCTCTTTGTTGGAGTTGCTCTTGAATCCTACTCGCATCTTGAATTCGTGGAAGTACGACTTGCATTTCAACTGCTTTCCAACTCATATAGACCGCATCCTTTTAAGTGTTAGAGTGGTTGTGCTGTTATTTCACCATTATCTAAATACACTTGGGTAAACTTTTGAACAGTCTTGATTGTCTTTTTATATTTCCCAAAGTTTAAATCTACATTAGGGTATAGTGATCCCTTCACAATTAGTTTCACTTGATCTATATCACCTAATTCTACCTGTAAAGATCCAATTTCAGCTTCAATATCACTTAATTTATTCTCAGCCTGCTGCATTGTATTACGTTGTTTTAGCAAAAGTATTCGTTCTTTTGAATTTAACCCTTCACTCATTTTTTCTTTTGCCTTTAAATTGTCACCTAGGACTCGTAATTTTTCGATATTTGATAAAATTTCCTCTTTTTCTTTGGTCAATTGCGCTTCTTGTTGATGGTTTTCTTGGTTAATTCCAATTGCAATTTCTGTTTTTGTATTCATTTTATTACCGACGTCTTTTGCTTCTATTGTCATACCTGCAGAGCATACACCACCAATGATATTACCAGATTTACAATATATATGTTGTTTAGCTACACAATGACTATGCATAATCGAGTTTTGTACAATAATGTTTCTACCACTTTCAATAATCGCTTGATTAACATAACCGATTGTAACATCCACTCCAGCAATGACTGTTCCTTTACGTAAGCCTGCGATCCCTTCAGAAATGAAAACACTCCCTCCAGCTTCTATGTAGGCAGATTCAACTAATCCGTATATATGTATATCGCCTTCAGCCTCAACACGATAACCTGCAGGAACGTTTCCACGAATTATAATGGAACCAATAAATTTGAGGTTACCAGTTTTTAAGGAAAGGTCTCCTTGCACCTCGTACGTGTTATAGACATGAATCTTATTAGATCCTACACTCATTTTACCGTCAGCAGTAGCATAAAAAGTACGCTCTTCTTCTTTATATTCAACATTTTTCCCTGCTCTCATACGTACTGGTTTTCCAGGTTTTGCAGGTAAAACTTTGTTAAATATATTACGTCCTGGTGTACCAAATGTTGGATCAGTGATTTTCGCTATTTTTTCTCCTGTTGTAAGCGTCGGAATTTTTTTTACATCACGAAAGTTTCGCTTTTCTTCCATTCCAATCACATCATCTTGTTCTGACAAGAAATCTATCTTGCCATTTACTCCATGTATAGGTGGAGTTCCAGTGGCTATTTCAATTGAATTAAGATTCTCATTATATTGTGTAGCCAATTTACTTACCGCTGAAGTGTCAATCCCAAATACGATACCTTTATCATTAAGCCATTTTTTTAATGTTCCAAATGTAAGTTCTTCAGCATTATAGGATTGTTTTACATGAAGAGAAGCTGACATTTTATCATTGGAAACATCTAGTTTAAATATCTCTTGAATTGGCTCCATGCCTTAATCTCCTTTACGCATTGATATAATATATATGAGGATGTTCAAAAGTTACTAAATGACAAGCGGAGCATCTCTTTGTTGGCTTGTTCTTCCGATTCTCAGGAAAAACCTTTACACTGGTCCAAAGAAATTTCGTCGCCTCGGCTTACTTGTTTTCAAATTTATCGACTTATTGAACACGCGCTATAACTGTGTTTTATATTACGCTAAAAATTTTTTCAATTTGTAAATTGCCTGTTTATGGATTTGAGAGATTCTTGATGTTGTTAACGTTAAAACATGACCAATTTCTGTAAAAGTAAGTTCCTCTTTATAAAATAAACTGATAACCAGTTTTTCATTTTCGTTTAATTGGTGAATACTTTGAGCTAGCTCTTGATAGTTTTCTAAAGTTACTATATTTTCTTCAGGTGTTAACTGCTTGTTATCTGGTAAATTATAACCAATACCCTCATTAAATTCATCTTGATAATCAGTTGTTTTCTCTTCAATTGATAAGAGATTAGCAAAAATAGCGTCTTTTGTAATCTCTTCTACTTCTTGTCTGCGTAAGCCGAGATAATCTGCTATTTCTGTTGGAGTAGGTTTTCGTTGGAATTGTTGTTCCAATTCTTGTGTTGCATGTTCCATTTTTTTTGCTTTTTCACGGATTGAGCGTGGTAACCAATCTTCCTTTCGTAATCCATCGATAACTGCACCACGAATCCGAAAAGAAGCATATGTATCAAACTTTAAATCTCTTTTCGGATCAAATTTATGCAGTGCATCATACAAACCAAAAAGCCCTAAACTATTTACATCATCTTTGCTTACATTTTTGGGCAAATGAACTAAAATTCGTTGAACATGATAATGAACAAGATAAAGATAATGTTCAACTAGTTGATTTGCAGACGCACTATCTTTATATCTCACCCAATTTCCCCATATTTCTTCTATTGTCGGGCTAGAATTAGACACAAAATCACCTCGCAATTGTCATGCTCCTATGTTAGCTTATAAATTATATTTGTTTTTCACCCAAGTTTACCGTTCTTACTTGTAACATACCTGTTTCAAGGGAGAATTCTATTGTTCTCCCACTATTACCACCAACATCTTCTGAAATAATAGGAACGCGATACTGATCAAGTATTACTTTAACTGCTTCTTCATTTCGTTTACCAACACGTAGCATATCGTTAGAAGAACTGAATGAAAACATTTGTGCACCCCCAGCTATTTTTGCCTTCAATGCATATTTTCTTGCACCTTCTTTTATTAACGTATCAATTAGTAATGGCACAGCAGTATCTGCATATTTTAATTGATTTAAATCACTTCGTTTAGATAAAGATGAGCTTGGAAGCATTACATGTGACATACCAGCAATCTTCATCGAAAGATCATAGACAACTACACCTACACACGAACCTAAACCTGATGTACGCAAAATTTCCGGTGACTTTGCGAATTTCAAATCTGCGATTCCTACTTTAATAATTTCTTTTGTCTCAACAACCACTAATCTTCGACACCTAATCTATCGAAAATTTTCGGGAAAGATTCCGGATCAGGTAATAAAAAGAAATGGCCTTTAATAGGATCATTCTCATTGTCTTGTTCATTTATAATCGTATCAATTATAATTGCGTAATCACTTTCTTGTGACAATTCCATCAATCCCTGAGTTAAAATGGCACCAGCCATATCAATGTGCAGGAGCGGGACAGAGGGCTGTAATAAAACATTAATAAAATCTGATAATGCTGATAAATAAGATCCAGCTAATATATTGCCTAATTCCTGTAATGCTGATAAACCCATTTCATCAAGTGGTGGGGTATCAACAGTAAAACTATCAATTCCGGTCATTTCTCTAACGAAAGTTTCCGCCTCAGAAGGAGAAAGCACAAAAAACATATTGCCTGGTGCATCTCCTTGTATGCGTAAATAAACAGACACAATTAACGTGTCAGGGCCACCAACTAAATCCATCATTTGATCAAAGTCGACAATACGAACAGCTGGAACCGTCATATCTACTTTTTGGTTTAGTAGAGCGGACAAAGAGGTGGCTGCATTTCCTGAGCCGATATTGCCAACTTCTTTTAATGTATCTAATTGATATGCTGTCAAGGATTCGATAAATGACATATATTCACCTACTAACCTTCCATTTGATATAATTCTTTTATCGCTTCTTTGTCTAATACCTTCTCCATATTTAATAGAATTAATAAACGTTCTTCTATTTTGGCAACACCGTCAATGTAATCAACTTGAACTGTTCCAATCACTTCAGGTGGTGGTTCAATTGCATTTTGAGGTATATCTATGACATCATACGCAGCATCCACTATAATACCCACTTCAAGCTTATTAAGACTTATAATAATGATCCGCGTACTTTCTGTATAACCGATATCTTCAAAACCAAATCTAGCACGTAAATCAATGATGGGTGTTACAACTCCACGAAGGTTAAGTACCCCTTTTACGAATGTTGGCGTACCGGGAATCCTTGTAATGTGCATGATTCGTTCTATAGAACCTACACTTTTTACTGGTAAAGCATACTCTTCATCATTTAATTCAAATACAATTGATTTCATCTGTTCACTTGTTTCTTCAGTCATCTATATTCCTCCTCACTATTTTATTAATGCGTTTGTATCAACAATTAACGCAACTTGTCCATCACCTAAAATAGTTGCACCAGAAATTGCAAAAACATCTGTTAGATAATTACCAAGGGATTTTAAAACAATTTCCTGTTGTCCAATAAACGTATCAACAATTAACCCAGCCATTTTGTCACCTTGCCTAATAATGACAATAGAATAAAATTGGTCATCCTCATTCTCACCAGGAACTTCAAATACTTGTTCTAATGAAATTAAAGGCACCACCTTGCCACGGAAATCGATAACTTTTTTATTGTGAGCATGCATGATATCAGTTTTATTAATCACGGCAGTTTCAATAATTGATGATAGCGGAATTGCATACTTTTCCTTGTGAACTTCTACTAACAAGACTGAAATAATTGATAATGTTAATGGAAGTTGAATAGAAAACAGTGATCCTTTTCCGAGTTCTGAATCAATTGATATATTTCCACCAAGTGACTCAATCGTATTTTTCACAACATCTAATCCTACACCACGTCCTGATATATCTGAAATCTCATCTGCGGTAGAAAAACCACTAGCTAAAATTAATTGGTGTATCTGTGTATCTGATAAACTATCAGCTTGCTCACGCGTAATAACACCATTAGTGATTGCTTTATTCACAACTTTATCTTTATTAATGCCAGCACCATCATCAGAAATTTCAATAATAACGTGATTTCCGCTATGGTATGCATTTAACTTTAAGGTTCCTTCTTCAGGCTTTCCTTTTTCTTTTCTTTCAGTAGCTGTTTCAATACCATGATCAATTGCATTACGAATAAGGTGTACAAGGGGGTCACCTATTTCATCAATAACAGTTCTATCTAGTTCTGTCTCGGCACCTGTAACCTCGAAATTAATTTGTTTATTAAGATCTTTTGCCAATTGGCGAACCATACGCGGAAATCGATTAAACACTTGATCAATCGGAACCATACGCATGTTTAAAATAATATTCTGAAGATCTCCTGAAATACGCGTCATACGCTCAACTGTTTCTTGCAATTCTGGATCTTTCATTGTAGCTGATATTTGTTCTAATCTACCACGATCAATGACTAATTCTTCAAACAAATTCATCAACGCGTCTAAACGCTCAATATTAACACGTATCGTTTTGCTTGTTACTTGACTTTTTGAAGATACTTTTTCCTCTTTATTATCTGCTCTTGTATCACTTGAAGCCAATTCAACTTCATTACCTGTTTCACTTATTTCTTCTTGATGATGTGTGTTATTATCAAATTCAAATAAGCTCACATTCACTTCTGCAATCTCTGAAACCTTTAGTATCTTTTGTTTCACATCTTCCGCTGGTTCATTTGTAACAAGAATGACAGTAAAGTCGTACTCGAAATTCTCATCTTCTAATTCGGATACTGTAGGTTCAGATTTGATTACTTCTCCAACTTGTTCCAAGATTTGAAATACCATATAGACACGTGCAGCTTTTAGTAAGCACGATTCTTGAAGTCTTACATTAATTTGATAATTTGAATAACCCTTTTCCTGTGATTGCTCTAGGACAGCTACTTCAAATTGATCCAACTCATTTGGTGAAAATTGATTTGATTGGGATTGAACGGCTTCAGCTTCTGTAGTAGCAGCCACCTCTGGCAAAGCTTCACCCTGTTCGATTGCTTCTAATTGCTTTACTACTTTAGAAACATCTTTCTTGCCTTCACCACCATCAACAATATCTAACACCATTGCTTCTAGTTGATCTACAGAATCAAATACAACATCTAAAATAGCTGAATTCATCATGATGTTACCGTTACGAACAGCATCTAAAACATTTTCCATTTTATGTGTTAAATCAGCTAAATCTTGAAAGCCCATTGTTGCTGACATACCTTTTAATGTATGAGCAGAACGAAAGATCTCATTGACCATATCTAAATTTGTTGGGTCATTCTCCAATTTTAACAAATGATCATTTAGCGCTTGAATGTGTTCTTTACTTTCTTCAATAAAAACATCTAGGTATTCGTTCATTTCCATCCTATTCACCCCTAGCTTTAATTTGGCTAACTAGTAATTCACTTATTTCTGGTAATCTAACAACATAATCTACTAAATTTGTTTTTTCAGCAGCTTGTGGCATGCCGTAGACAATACATGTCTCCTTTGATTCCGAAAAAATAATTGTGTTGGACTTTTCTCGTTTTAAAGTAATTAGACTGTTTGCTCCATCTGCACCCATACCTGTCATCATTACAGCGTAGACTTGCTCTTCTTTCAATTTTGCTAGTGATTCAAACAATACATCAACTGAGGGTTGGTGACCATTTCTAGGTTCTTCTTTTGCTACCTTTGCTTGCAACCCTTTTATTGTTCGAACAACTCGAAACTGGTAACCGCCAGGCGCAATATAAGCTGTTCCTTTTTGCAAAATTTCTTGATCCTCTGCCTCTTTCACTGTAAGTTGTGACATACTATTTAAACGTTTTGCTAATGACTTAGTAAAACCAGCTGGCATGTGTTGCACAATAACAATTGGTGCAGGTATATCTTTAGGTAAGCGAGTAATAACTTGTTGTAAAGCTCTTGGTCCACCTGTTGAAGTTCCAATACCGACAATCACGTCTTTATTCTCATTTTTATGTATATGACTTGCTGCAAATGGTGCTATGATTGTCTTTTTCGGCTTAGTTTTAGTTAACTTCTCTGCTTTTGCATTTACTGCATGTAATACCTTTGTTTTAATTTCGGCTTCTTTCTCTTGAATGTTTAGTGAAATTGACCCGGAAGGTTTCGTGATGAAATCGATTGCTCCCAATTCCATAGATTCTAATGTTTTATTTGCACCTTCTTTTGTTAAGCTAGATAACATAATAACTGGTATTGGATTATGCATCATGATCTCTCTCAACGTTGATATACCATCCATAATCGGCATTTCTACATCTAAAGTGACTACATCTGGCTTTAATTGTGCAATTTTCTCTAATGCATCTTGTCCATTTCTAGCTGTACCAATTACATTTATTCTAGGGTGAGATTGAAGTATTTCAGCTATCATTTTTCTCATGAAAGCTGAATCATCAACAACTAATACGTTAATAATGCCCATGGTAAGCCTACCTTTCTTTTACAAATCTTTTTAATTTTCTTATAAAACCTGAATGGACTTGTTTTTCAAGATTAATGGTATCATTCATATACTGCGAGACAATTTGTTCCAGCGCCAACGTAATTCTCGCCTTAGGATCAAATAATATGAACGGAATTTGACTTGTAACTGCTTTTGAAACGATCTTATCATTAGGCAATATACCTAATGGCAAGACTTCTTTGTCTAAAAATTTATGCGTCACCTGTTGTAAGCGTTTAATAATCTGTTTACCATCTCTATTATTCTCAGCAAAATTGACTAATAGATAAAACGGCATATGTTGATTTTGATTACAAATATGCTTCATCATGGCATAGGCGTCCATCATTGAAGTTGGCTCAGGCGTTGTAACCACAATACATTCGTCAACAGCCAAAATATAATGTAAACTATCTACTGAAGCTCCCGCCCCCATATCAAATATAATGTAGTCGAACTGTGTAATTAGTTCCTCTAATTCGCTTAAGAAATAAGTGAATTTAGACTCATCCATTTTAAATACATCAGTTAATCCTGATCCTGCAGCAATATATGACAAAGAATGTGGTCCTGTTTCTATAATATCATGAATTGACAATTGTTTGTCGAACATTTGCACAATTGTTTGTTTTGCTTGAACACCTAACAGAATATCGATATTCCCCATTCCAATATCTAAATCAAATAGCAAGACTTTCTTCCTTTGTTTTGATAAGTTTAGAGCAAAGTTGAGAGAAAAATTAGATTTACCAACGCCACCTTTTCCACTAACAACTGCAATTGTTTTTGCTTGTGTTTTTGAATGAAGTTGTTCAAGTCTTTTTCTTAAGTTAGCTGCTTGATCAGACATTAGAAAGCTCTCCGATTAGTAAACGACTTATTTCTTGTGTTGTCGCCTCTTCTATATTATCTGGTACATCTTGTCCATTGGTTAAATAAGCTACACCTATTTTATTTTTTAGAGCAAGATTTACAATAGGTCCATACGTTGCGGTCTCATCCTTCTTAGTAAAAATCAGCTTTTTAATTGGAATGTTTTCAAATTGTTGATAAATAACTTCCAAGTCAGTTGACTTCGTAGTTAATGATAAAACTAAATACGTATCAATATCATGTTGAAGATCTACAACTTTGCCTAATGCTTGAATATATTTAGGATCACGGAAGTTTCTACCAGCAGTATCAACAAGCACAATATCATAGGATTGAAACTTTTCTCTAGCTTGACGATAATCATCCATCGTATATGCAATTTCTAATGGAATATCAAGAATTTTTGAATACGTTTTTAATTGTTCTATTGCAGCAATGCGATATGTGTCAGTTGTAATTAATGCAACCTTCTTACCATCATTTAACATACAGTTCGCTGCTATTTTTGCTATTGTTGTTGTTTTACCAACACCAGTTGGGCCAACTAAATGAACAAACTTTTTCTGGTATGTAATTCCACCAAAATCAAAATCATTTAATTTATTGATAATCTCATTTTTTATCTGCTGCTGTGCATGTTGATAGGTAATATCTTCTGTAGTTCCATCTTGTATTACGTTTGTTACAAGTTCCTTGGCTATTTCAGTATCAACCTCTTGTTCTAACAATAGATCAAAAATAGCTTGATACGTTGCCGGAAAACTAAAGTTATCATTATTATTTGTTTTCTCCATCCATTTGCGTAAGGCTCTTACTTCATCTAACAACACTTGTTGTTTGTTATCCTCAACTGAAAAAGTAGTGTTTGCTGGCTTAGCAGTATTTATAGTTTTTTTAGGTTCCTCGACTTTAGGCTTAGATGGCTGTGGATCTAAAGCAGCGATAACTTCCGTATTTCTTTTTTTAAATAAGCCTAAAAAACCACCCGTATATACAACTTTAGAATTGAGAATAACCGCGTCATTTCCTAAGTCTTTTCTAACTTTTTTCATCACTTCTGGCATTGTAGGTGCCATAAACTTTTTTACCTTCATGCTACATTCACCACCCCGACACTTTGGACATCTAGATTAGGTTCCAATTCATTATAAGATAATACGATAACATGCGGGAAGAAACGGTCCAATAATTGCTTCATATACATTCTAACAGTTGGAGAACACAATATAATTGGTGTTTCTTCTTGTAAAGAGACATTTTCTACTTTCTCCGTAACAGAACGAATAATACGCTGTTGTGATTCTGGATCTAACGATAAATAGCTACCATGCTCTGTTTGCTGGACATGATCAGCTATCATTTGTTCTACTTCACCTGCTACAGTTATCACTTTTAATGCACGTTCATCTTGTACATACTGTTTTGTTATTTGTGCAGCTAATGCTTGTCTTGCATATTCACCCAATAACTCTGTATCATTTGTCATTTTTCCAAAGTCAGCTAGCGTTTCAAAGATAATAGGCAAATTTCGGATAGAAACATGCTCCCGTAAAAGTTTTGCAAGTACTTTTTGAACCTCACCAATTGAAAGCGGTTCAGGAGTTACTTCTTCGACTAATATTGGGTATGATTCTTTCAAATGGTCAATTAATTGTTTCGTTTCTTGTCTACCTAACAAGAGGTGTGCATGCTTTTTAATAATTTCTGTTATGTGAGTAGAAACGACTGATGGTGGATCTACCACAGTATAACCTGAAAGTTCTGCTTCATCTTTTACCTCTTCTGTTATCCATTTTGCAGGTAAACCAAAAGCAGGCTCTGTTGTATCAATTCCATCCATTTCCTCTTCATCTATTCCTGGTGTCATCGCTAAGTAATGATCAAGTAATAACTCACCTTGTGCTACTTCATTTCCTTTAATTTTTAATTGATATTCATTTGGATTTAATTGTATATTATCTCGAATTCGAACAACAGGAATGACAATACCAAGTTCGATTGCTAGTTGTCTACGAATCATTACAATCCGATCCATTAAATCTCCACCTTGATTTGTATCAACTAGTGGAATCAATGCATAACCAAATTCAAATTCGATTGGATCCATGCTTAACAAATCAACTACATTGTCTGGTGATTTCATTTGTTCAGAATCTGCTTCCTCTTCTACTACTTCTCGATCGATATCTGGTTCTTCTAATGGTCGAGAAAGCATATATCCTCCAAGTGCAAGCAATGCAGCGATAACAGTTGTTAGAAAGAAATTAATCGGTGTAAACCCAAATAAAAAGATTGTTCCTGCAGCGATATAGAGCATCTTGGGATATCTAAATAATTGCTCTGTTACATCGCTCCCTAGGTTACCTTCAGAAGCAACACGTGTTACAACAATCCCTGTAGCTGTTGAAATTAACAACGCAGGAATTTGACTTACTAAGCCATCACCTACAGTTAACTGCATATAGGTAGTGATTGCTTCCCCAAAGCTCATATCCATTTGCATCATACCAATGATAAGACCAAAAATAATGTTTATTAACACAATTATAATACCAGCAATTGCATCACCTTTAACAAATTTACTCGCACCATCCATGGCACCATAGAAATCCGCTTCACTTTCTACTTTTTCACGACGATTTTTGGCCTGTATCTCATTAATCATACCTGCATTTAAGTCAGCGTCAATACTCATTTGTTTCCCCGGCATTGCGTCTAATGTAAAACGTGCAGCAACTTCCGACACACGTTCACTACCTTTTGTAATAACTAAAAATTGTATAATAACAAGAATACTAAAGACAACAAAACCGACTAACGGGTTATCCCCGATAACAAATGTACCAAATGTTTCTACTACTCCGCCGGCATCCTGTTCAGAAAGAATAGAACGTGTCGTTGATACGTTGAGTCCTAAACGAAATAACGTTAAGAGTAATAATAACGAAGGAAATACCGAAAATTGTAAAGGTTCAGAGGTATTCATCGAGACTAATATAACGATTAGTGCCACAGATATATTCATCAGAATAAATATACTTAACAACCAACCTGGTAATGGGATAACTAACATTACAATAATTAAAATAACAGCAAGTAAAACCGATAAATCTCTTAACTTCATTGTTCCCTCTCCTTACGCTACAACTCATGCTTTTCGTTCAATTTGATATACATATGCTAATACTTCAGCTACGGCTTGGAAAAACTCTTCATGGATTGCTTCACCAATCTCAATTTCTGCATATAATGCTCTTGCTAAACGTCGATTTTCTACCAAAATCACTTCATTTGCTTTGGCAATTTCTCTAATCTTAGATGCAACAAAATCAACACCTTTAGCAACAACATAAGGAGAACTCGATTTGCTTTCATCATATTTAATTGCAACAGCATAATGTGTAGGGTTGGTAATAACTACATCAGCATCCGGCACCTCACTCATCATACGCTGCATCGCCATTTGACGTTGTCTTTCTTTAAATTTAGATTTAATTAAAGGATCACCTTCAATATTTTTATGTTCATCTTTAATATCGTTCTTAGACATTTTAATGTTTTTTTCATAATCATACCGTTGATACGTAAAATCGATAACCGAGACAACTAGTAAACCAATAGCTGAAAAGATTCCCATTAATATCGTTACATTTGCAAAAAATGCCAAAGCAACTTCTACATCTTTACCTGCCAACATCATCATCTCATCTTTATTGATCCATAAAATAGTAAATGTAATGGTACCAATCATAGATATTTTTAATAAAGATTTAACTAATTCAACTAAAGCTCTAGCAGAAAAAACGCGTTTCGCACCTTGAATTGGATCAATTTTATTTAATTTCATCTGCAGCGGTTCAGTAGTAAATAAAAAACCGATTTGCATAAAATTAGACGCAAGTCCTGCAACGATAGCAATTGCCATTACTGGCGCTAACGCTTGGGCCATATAAATACTAACTTCAACAAACATGTTATGGACACTTTCATTTGTTACTTCCCACTCGATAAATTTAGTGAAGGATTTCATGTATAAACCCGTAAACATTTCTTTCCAAAAAGCGCCTATAACAGTAAAAAGAATAAAAACCAAAAATAATAAGATTGCTGTGTTTATGTCTTGACTCTTCGCAACTTGTCCCTTTTTACGGGTATCTTGTCGTTTTTTGGGCGTGGCTTTTTCTGTCTTTTCTCCAGCAAAAAATTGCAAATCAAGTTTTAATTGCATCATAATCTTACGCCCCTCCAAACAATTGCATTAATACCTGCATCATTTCTAACAGATAGCTAAACAACTTTTTCACAATAGATATATACAATCCCATGAATATACTTAAAACGAATAGTGATACAAATATCTTCAAAGGAAGTCCGACCACAAAGACATTTAATTGTGGTACAGTTCGAGCAATTATACCTAAAGCTACATCTACTAAAAACAGACAACCGACAATTGGTATTGCAAGTTGAAATGCAATTAAGAAGAAATGATTAAATGTGTTGATAACAAATAGTGCGATATTTTCATTACTAAAATCAATCATCTGATCCAACGGAACCATATCAAAACTGTAAAAAGCTCCGTTTATCAATAGGTGATGCCCATCAACACTCAATATAAAGAGCATTGCAATGGTATAAAAATACTGTCCAATTAAAGGACTCTGTACACCAGTTTGAGGATCAATTACATTTGCAATAGCAAAACCCATTTGAAAATCAATAAAACCACCAGCAATTTGGACAGCTGAAAGTATCATGTATGCAATCAATCCAAGTAACAAGCCTACAATTGCTTCCTTACCTAACAAAAGCAAGAAATTCAAATCAAGTGAAATAGTTGGTATTTCCACGCTATAAAGTATTATCCAAGCTAAGAAAACTGCAATCCCGATTTTAAATTGTGTTGGAATATTACGGTAAGAAAAAATAGGTACAGTAGCAAAAAAAGCAGTAAATCTTACAAGAATGAGTAAAAAAGCTGGCAAACTATTTATATTAATAATTTCTAACATCTACTTACCCTACAAACTTGTTTAAATTTTGAAATACATTTGTTGCAAACTCAACCATTCTTACAAGCATCCACGGTCCAAAAAAGATCAACCCAATTAACACGGCTGCAATTTTTGGTATGAAAGCAAGTGTTTGTTCTTGAATTTGAGTTGTTGCTTGAAAAATACTTACTAACAACCCAACTCCAAGTGCTAGTAATAGAAGGGGGCCGGATACCATTAGTACCGTAACGATCCCTTGTTCCGCTAAATTAATGACAAATTCTGCACTCATAGTATTCTCTCACCCCTTGCTTTAACTAGCTAAACCCTTGTAATAAAGATTGTGTTATTAGATACCATCCATCAACCAAAATAAATAATAAAATTTTAAACGGCAAAGATATCATTACTGGAGGTAACATCATCATTCCCATTGACATCAGAACACTTGCTACAGCCATATCAATAACTAGAAAGGGAACAAAGATCATAAATCCCATTTGAAACGCTGTCTTTAATTCACTGATAGCAAAAGCAGGTACCAATGTTGTCATTGGAATGTCTTCAATAGTTTCTGGTCTTTCTAGCCCGCTGTAATTGATAAATAATGCTAAATCTTTTTGCCGTGTGTGTTGTGCCATGAACTCCTTCATAGGTAAACTCGCATTTGTGTATGCTTCATCCAATGTAATTTCCTCATTGAACAGTGGCGTTAAAGCCTCCTGGTTCACTTCTTGGAAAGTAGGTGCCATAATGAAAAAAGTTAAGAATAATGCAATACCTATTAACACCTGATTAGGTGGCATCTGCTGTGTTGCGAGTGCGGTCCTTGTGAAGGATAAAACAATGACAATTCGAGCAAAAGAAGTCATTAAGATAACGATACTTGGTGCTAATGAAAAGACAGTTAAAAGTAATAATAGTCGAACTGAAGTGGCAACATTAGTCGGATCTGTACTTGAAAACAAATCAACAAATTCATTCATTTTTATCTTCGTCCTTACGTTTGTATTGAGCTGTTACCTTTTTTCTTTTTTCTGATAAAGTTTCTAACTCTTTTTTAAATAATGATGAGAATTCACTAGGACTTTTCATTTGATCTGGTTGTTTTTTTCGATTTAATAAATTAGGAATAACTTGTGTGAACACATCATTAATTTGATTTGAATTTGTTTGTTCAGAAGCCTGATCGTTTGTTAATGTTTCTATTGTCTTTTCATCCGTAATCTCTGATAGTAACTCAATATTCTCACCGACACCGACAACATAGAAACGTTCACCAATCCGAATCATTTGAATTGATTTATTGGTACCTAAGGATATACCTCCAACATTCTCTAATGTGCCAGCATGTTTAAATAGTTTATTTTTTTTATTCATAAATTTTAATAGTATATAGATCAATCCAATAATGAAGGCTAAGGTTATAATAATCTGAATAAATAGTATGATTGGATTGGTAGAGCTTTGCTTTCCCAACCCGGGTTCAGCCTCACCATTATTACCTTCTTCTTCACCATTTTCTTCTATAGGTTCATTTTCTTCCACATCCTCTTTATATAGCTCATCAACAAACCCATTATCTGAAGCTGCTTCTACTGATGCAGGATGAAATAGTCCAACCAATCCCAAACATAAAATAATTAATTTTAATCTTTTCATTTTGATCAATCCAGTGCTTTTTGGATAGCCTCAATAACGCGGTCCGCCTGGAATGGTTTTACAATGAAGTCTTTTGCTCCAGCTTGAATTGCATCTATTACCATACCTTGTTGACCCATTGCTGAACACATAATAACAACAGCATCAGAATTTATTGCTTTAATTTCTTTTAAAGCAGCTATACCATCTTTCTCTGGCATTGTAATATCCATTGTTACTAGATCTGGAGTTAATTCCTTATATTTTTCTACTGCCTGTACCCCATCTTGCGCTTCTCCAACAACCTCAAAACCGTTCTTAGTTAAAATATCTTTGATCATCATACGCATAAAAGCTGCATCATCTACTATTAAAATTTTCTGTGCCATTTCTAAAAACCTCCTAAGTGATTATCTTAATTTCTTCAATCGATCTGATTGACTAACAATATCTGTAACACGAACACCAAAGTTCTCATCAATAACCACAACTTCCCCTTGCGCGATCAATTTATTATTGACATGAATATCTACTGGTTCTCCAGCTAGTTTGTCTAGTTCAATAATTGATCCTGAGGATAGTTCTAAGATATCTTTAACTGTTCGTTTTGTTCTACCTAATTCCACTGTAACTTGTAGCGGAATATCCATCAGCATATCTAAGTTGCGTTTTTCACTTTGTGGGAGATCTACGGGATCAAAGGTTGAAAATGACGCCGTTTGAACAGCAGCATTTTGTTGGGCTGACTCCCCTAAATTCTTAGGTTCATTTCTTTTCTGCGATTCTTGATTATTAACTGGCGCTTGAACAGGTTCTTTTTCTTGTTGTGTGTTCTGTTTTTGTGTTTCAACAGTAGGTGAAGGCGCCACTTCTTGTTCTTGTGAGAAATTTAATAATCCGTCAACCATTTCTTTGGCAAATGTTATTGGTAAAATCTGCATAATATTTGAATCAATTAGGTCACCAATTTTTAATTGAAAAGAAACTTTAACTAAAACATCATCAACTGGTATATATTGATTATTTTTTTCTTCTTTTACATCTAACATCATAATTGAAGGTGGTGAAATATCAACTCTTTTACTAAATACAGTAGACATACTTGTTGCCGCCGTACCCATCATTTGATTCATTGCTTCTTGTACAGCACTCATATGGATGTCGTTTAACTCTTCAGAATCTGTCTTCCCATCGCCACCAAGCATTAAATCCGCAATAATAGCAGCATCATTCGAGTTTAGAACAAATAAATTAACTCCTTCAAACCCTTCTGTATATTGAACTTCAACTCCTACATGAGGATGTGGAAACTCATCTTCTAATTGATTTCGATTTATTGCTGAGATAGTAGGTGTTGTGATTTCTACTTTTTGATTTAAAAGAGTAGAAAGTGTTGTTGCAGAACTCCCAAATGAAATATTTCCTATCTCACCTAAGGCATCTATTTCAATATCAGATAAAATATCACCTATTTCTACATGTTGTTCTGATGCTACACTTTCTTCTGCAGGTTGATCATCATCGGTATTTTTCAATAATGCATCTATTTCGTCTTGTGACAACATACCATCATTCATCAATTATATCCCTCCCTTTTTATTTCATCGATGATTTGCACTGCAAGTTTATTCTTCTTCTTACCAGCTTGTACGTAGTACAGTGGTTCCTGATCAACTTGCATTACTAAGGAATCCTCTATAGCTTGATTAAGATGTAGCACATCATCTTTTTGTAAATGCAATAGGTCGTCAACCGTAATTGACGTTTCACCTAACATCACTTTCATGTCTAATTCTGCTGTTTCTAGATTTTGGGTTAATGTCTCATATTCTTCCGGTTTTCTGTTTTTTGGTTTTTCTGTTTGCATCCAATAATGAACAGATAGTTTTGGTATTATAGGTTCTAAAACGACGTGCGGTATACATATATTGATCATGCCGCTACTCTCACCAATAGTTGTATTTAATGATACTACTACTACCGTTTCGTTTGGTGAAACCAACTGTAAGAATTGAGGATTTACTTCAAATTCCTCTAGATTTGGATCTATATCAATTACTGATGACCAAGCTTCTTGCAGATTGTCTAGTGCCTTTTCAAACAATTGACTCATTAGCGTTGACTCGATTTCTGTTAAACTATCAATTTTGTTTACACTATTTCCTTTTCCACCTAGCATTCGATCTAACATTGCATAAGCAATATTAGGGTTAAACTCAAAAATAATTCGACCATCTAGAGGCGACATACTGTATATATTTAATATCGTCATCGTAGGAATCGAACGAATAAATTCTTCGTACGGAATCTGATCGACAGATGCAACGGAAATATGTACATATGTACGTAACTGTGCCGAAAAGTGTGTGGTTAATAATCGGGCAAAATTCTCATGAATTCGTGAGATACTACGAATTTGATCCTTCGAAAATCTTAATGCACGTTTAAAATCATAGACACGTACTTTTTTATCTTGTTCTTCTTGTTTTAATTGATTAGCATCCATCTCACCAGATGAAAGTGCGGATAATAATGCATCAATTTCATTTTGCGATAGAACCTCATTGGCCACAACCTTCACCTCCTATGTTGGAGCTTTTATCACTGTAGGATTTTACTAATGATATACACATCGATAATTTTTCCTTCATTCATAAGCTCATTCATTTGATTTTTTAGATTTGTCTCTAAATCAGATAGTCCTTGTTGGAAATCCGTTTTTGTCAAATCCACTGATTCTTTTATAAAAATGTTTTTTAACTGAAATGAGCGATTCTGTACTTCAGCACGTGCTTTTTTACTATCTGTTATTATATTAAACTGAATTTGGACAAAACCACCGTTTTTTAAATCTGTATTCATCTCTTCTGTTGTAAACGAATATTCTACCATTTCTTCGATACTTAACTCGCCATCTGTTTCATCTGAACTATTTAAAATATAAATTAGTGCGCCTATCCCTACAATTAAAATGACCACCAAAGAACCTATCATTATTTTAAACAACCTAGGATTCATTACACTCACCTACTTTTTTTTGCCATCCTTTTATACCAATCATCTCATAATAACTATTTACCAACGTTACCACTTCCTGTTCGGATTCCTTTACAACAATAATCTTGCCGTTCGTAAGTGTGATCGTTGTATCAGGAAATGATTGAATTTGTTCTATTAATAGAGCATTTAGCGTAAAGCTATCTCCATTAAACTTTGTGATCTCAATCATATTATGGTTGGAGCAAGTTATATAAACCTGCTCCACACCTCCTTATTATCGCTTCAAGTTTACTAACTCTTGTAATATTTCATCTGATGTTGTGATTATTTTTGTATTTGACTGAAAAGCACGTTGCGCCGTAATCATTTCAGTAAACTCTTCTGCTAAATCAACATTGGACATTTCTAATGAGCCAGATACAATAGATGCAGAACCTTGCTCACCTGGTGTCACTAAATCATTTATGTTATTTAAAAGATCGTCACCATCATTAAATGCACCTGCATTATCTGTTAATCTAAAACTATTAGATCCAGTTCTTTCAAGTCCACCAGGATTAGAGAAAGAAGCTAATCTTATTTGACCAGCAATTTGAGTGTTTCCTTGAGGATCAACATAATTTACTGTGCCATTATCAGCAATACTGAAGCTTGCAGCATCTGCAGGTATTGCTATTTTGTTTAATTCACCATTTAGTATGAAATCTCCAGTACCAGCAGCATCCTCTGAACCTTCCCCTAGTAGATATAGACCATCTGAATTCACAATATTCCCATCATTATCTAAGTAAAAATTACCAGATCTTGTAAAACTAACATCAGACTGTTGTAAATCTATTCCTAATGTAGCGCCATCTATCAAGTTACGACCAACTACAAACAATCCATCACCTTCAAGTGATAAATCTAATGTTCGGTTTGTTGTCTGTCTATTACCTTGAGTTTGAATATTATCAATTGATCCAACCTGCGAACCAAGACCTACTTGCGCTGCGTTAACCCCACCTCTGTTACCTGGAACTGGACCTTCCGCACCTGAAACCATTTGACTCATCATATCTTGAAATGTAACCCGGCCTTTTTTAAATCCAGATGTATTAACATTGGCAATATTATTACCAATCACATCTAATTTTGTTTGAAAATTTTTCATACCTGAGATACCTGCATACATTGAACGTAACATATTTTTCACCATTCCTTTTTAAATGTTTTAGCTGTATCAATCAGTCAACAGCTTGAACGGCTTCCCTAAACGGGTCCAGCCTAATCAACTACAATTGTGCCATTAATATTAGTAAAAATACGACTTTGCGCTTCTTTGCGATCCATCGCAGTAACTACAGTATTATTCTTCGTGCTAACTAATAGCGTTGCTTCATCTGTAACAACCAATGAATCTGTAATACCTTTTTGTTTTGCCTCAACTACTTTTTCTGAAATTTGTTGCCATTTTGCATCATCAATCTTAATATTTCGTTCTGTTAAACGTGCTTGTGCATGTTTGCTTACTTTTAAAGATTGGACATTGGTTAGAATATCTTGAAACGATGTGTTCGTCTTTACCGGTTGTGCTACCTTACGTTTTGGTAGCAATGCTCCTTGGTGTAATTGTTGGATACGATGATCCATATGTCTTCCCCTTCCTTATTCGATAGAAGGTTGATTTATTTTAATGATTTCATCGGTATAAATCTTACTTCCATTTTCCATTTCTAAAACGGCATGTCCCTCTTTTTGACTAATTGCGATAACAGGACTTTTCACTGTTTCTCTTGGTTCAATAATCTCCCCAGTCTCTTCGTTTAGATTATAATAAGAAACTTCTTTACCAATCAAATGACTGTACTGAATGACAGGTGAAACAGCTTGATTCTGAACTAATTGATTAATTGCCTTGTTCATTTCCATCGTTTGCTCTAGCGAAGAAAAAGTTGCCATTTGTGAAACAAATTCCTTATCTTCCATAGGATTTAAAGGATCTTGATTCTGCAATTGTGTCATCAATATCCGCATGAATTCATCTTTACCCAAGTTAGAGTTTGTTGTACCTCTAGGCTTATTACTTAAATAATAAGAACTATCTATTGTTGTCACTATGACTCACCTACACTCTCTCATTCATTAATACTTGTTCAAAACTAAGATCCTGCTCTTTATCTGGATCTTCATGTTCTTGCCTCTCTGAATCCTCTTGCTCTCTGGATTGTGACATTTGATCATCAAAAGAATCATTCCATTCATCCTGGGCTTGTGCAAAGCTCTGTGCATCTTGCTTTTCAACAACTACTTGACTTGGTGAAAACATATGCCGCAATTGTTGTAAATTTGATTCTAACGCTTCTTTGGCGGCTTGTGTTGTCGCAGCAATTTTCACAATCATTTCTCCATTTAATTGGGTTAGTTTGACTGATATATCTCCCAACTGATTTGGGTTTAATTTTATCAACAATTGATTAGATCCGTTCGGCCCAGTCATAAATTTACTTGACTTGATAACTTTCTGAAATTGTTCCATTAACTGGTTTTCCATTGCTTTTTGATCAGGCATTTCCGCTTGTTTCATATGAACAACAAATTGTTCTAGCTTGGAAATGGATTGCCCTGGCTGAAAATTTTCTACGAAACTAGCTGTCTTTGGTTGGTCGGATTCAGAAGTTATTCTAGAAACCGCATTTTTAATCCATTTTGATACATCAGTTGTTGTTACCATTGCACTAGATTGATACTTGGATTGCATTTGCCCATCTGCTCTTTTTTGATACGTTTGTAATAGGCGAGACCACAACTGACCCTCTGGTGTGGTTTGCTTTTGCGTTAACAAGTTAGCTACTTCTTTGGGTGCTGCTTTTTCTAAAGAAGACCACTGCTCTAACAACTTCAAGACTTTTACATTTGAATCGTTTTCTAATTGACCTGCAACCTCTAGAACTTGACTAATTTGCTTCCATAAATTTTCTATTTCTGGTAATCGAGTCAACTGATTATTATTGACCGCTTTCAGTTCGACTTGCAACAACCGCTCTAACGATTCAAGTTGATTTATAAGCTTATCACTTGGAATTTCTTGTTGCGTTTCTATTTCTCGAGAAATCTGTGAGAGAATCTGTTTTACCGAATCATTTTCTACGCTAGTTATGCCTTTTGTATCTGTTGAAGCTAACGTTTCTTGTGGTGGTATTTCAGTCAAAGTTGCCCATTGTTCCAATAATTCCATCACTTTTGCCACTGCATCATTTGCTGGTTTGTTAACTGAAACTTGTCTTATTAGTTGCCCTATCTCTTCTTTCAAACTTGTCATTTCTTTTGTATCAAGCTTTTGATGCTCTAAAGTTGGTAAATCAGCAAGAGGTATGTGATCCAATGCAATATCATTGCTCGATTTGCTAATTAAATTGTTTTGCTCTTTTTCATCTGAATCCACAGGCAGAAGTGACACAAGCTTCTTAAGCTGTTTTGCTTCTTCAGGCATATTACTTTTTTCTGCTAGTGATTCCAATTGTTGTAGTAATTGAATCGTTTCTCCTTCAGAGTCATACCCTGTTTGATCTGTTGAAATTTGTCTGATCACTTGTCTCAATTGATTCGTTAAGGTTTCTAAATCGACATCTGATAAAGTATGATTTTCACTTAGAAGTAAACGACCATGTAATAGCTCCTTGTTAGACAAGTTGTTTATTTCATCTAGTTTTTGGTTATCTGTAGCAACTTCCGTCAATAAAGAACTAAATGCAGCTATTTTCGTAAGAACATCTTGATTTGTCTGAGCAGTAAAAGAATTAGAATCTTGGTTCACTTCAAGTTGTTGTAACACTTGCTTTAAACTTAGTTGATCACTTGTTACCAGTGCCTTAAGGAGGCTATTAGTTTCATTGTTTTCTTTAACTGACGTTAATTTTTCTCTAATACCTAATTGAGGTGGACTCTCTCTTAAACTATCAGTTATCTTATTCTCAAGGCCTTTTAATAGATTACCAAATGGTGATTGCCCTGTTGTGTTATTATTTAAATTCCTTTTTTCCACCTTAGCTGTTTGCTGGTTCATCAGTGCAGCTACATTCATCTCTCTTTCACCTCCTCTCAAGTACGTAATAATCATTTATTATTCAAGTAACAATTGCGTAAGATCCGCGGCAATCTCTGCATCCATCTCACTTAAAATGGATCCTCGTGCTTCGTTGTTCATTTGTTGTAATAAGCTAGCAGCCAATTCTGAGGTAATATTAGTTAGGATTGCTGCTGCTTTTTCTGCATCCATTTCTTCATATGATTTAGTTAATTTATCTAGTTTTTCACTATTCACTTCTTGATTAGTTGTTTCTTCTTCAAACACTTCTTCAACTTGATTTGTAAGTTTAACAACCTCTTGATTTAATTCTTCAATTGTCTGTTCATGATTTGAAAGCTCTGCCTCAAGTGTCCTAATCTGTTGATCTTTTTTAGAAATTTGACTCTCGTAATTAGTTATTTCACGTTCTACATTCGCTTCTTCTTCTGTTACAACAACTGATGATAAAAAGGGGATCTGGTTAGCCACTTCTTTGGATTTTGCAATAACATCAATTCCCATTACAGATATGATTATAATAGCGATAATAAGGGCAAATAATAATGGGATTCCAATAACCATTAACCATTGCAAAAATCCAGGTTTTTTTGTTTTTTCAGTTGCTTTTGCCATATACTCACCTATCTTCATTCATTAAAAATTGTCGTAAAGATGTTTCATCCATTTGCATTTTTTCGTTATATACTTCCATTATCTTTGCTTGGTTATTTTTCTTTTCAATGATCTTCTCAAATTTTTTTACCTCTATATGCGATTCGGTTAATATAGCTTGTCTTTTTTCCATTACAGCTCTTTTTTGGTTCACTTCTAATTCTACTTGCTGTATTTTTTTCTTTATTTCGTCAATATAGGCATAATGTGTTGCTAACGTAGTCACAGTGCCACTAGACTGCAAGTAATAATCATATTGTTTTTCAACTTCTTCTTTTTTTCTCAATAACTGATATAGTTTCGTTGCTACCACTTCAAAATCGTTCATTGCTTCCTGGTAATTAATTTGTGCTTCATTCTTTATTCGTTCCTGATGAGATAGGATTTTTTGGAATGCTTTGATATTTGTCATCATTTATTCCCTCCATACAAGCTGGTTTCAAGTATGTTCATCGCTTCATCTCTTGAGCACATTTCTTCCATTCCTTGTTTCAAAAAAGAAATTATTTTCGGATGCAATTGAATTGCTTGATCTACTTCCCTACTCGTACCTCGTTTATATGCTCCTATTTGAATCAACTCATAATTTTCTTCATATGTTGATAAAATAGAGCGAGCATGTTGCGCAATTTGCTGGTCTCTTGCTGATGTTATCTGTGGCATAACGCGACTAATTGATTTTAAAACATTTACAGCTGGAAATTGTCCCTTTTCTGCAAGTTTCCTATCCAAAACAAAATGACCATCAAGTATACCTCTTGTAGTATCAGCAATTGGATCGTTTAAATCATCACCATCTACTAAAACGGTATAAAAAGCTGTGATTGTACCTTTATCACTTGTTCCTGTTCGCTCCAATAACTTAGGTAATGTTGCAAATACAGAAGGAGGATATCCTTTCGTTGTTGGCGGTTCTCCTATCGCCAGTCCAACCTCTCTTTGTGCCATTGCTACCCGTGTAACAGAGTCCATCATAAGGTTGACATTCAATCCTTGATCACGGAAATATTCACTAATGGCTGTTGCTGTATAAGCACCCTTTATTCGCATTAAAGCTGGTTGATCAGAAGTAGCAACAACCACAATTGATTTTTTCAGACCTTCTTCTCCAAGGTCTTTTTCAATGAACTCACGAACCTCTCTACCACGTTCACCAATCATTGCAATCACATTAATGTCAGCATCACTATTTCGAGCAATCATACCTAGAAGTGTACTTTTTCCAACACCACTTCCTGCAAAAATCCCAACACGTTGCCCTTTTCCAACGGTTAATAAGGAATCAATCGCTTTGACGCCCAATTGAATCGGCTCTAATATCCTAGGTCTAGATAAAGGATTAGGTGGTGTCCGCTCTGTTAAATAGGACATTAACCCTTTTGGTAATATAGAACCATCTAGAGGGTGTCCCATTGAATCAATTACTTTTCCAATTAATCCACGACCAACTTTTATCGTAAGCGGCTTGTCTGTCGCTTCAACAAGACTGCCTGGACTAATCTCATTAATTGGTGCATAGGGCATTAGAAGTACATTTTCATCATGAAAGCCAACAACTTCTGCATAAATTTTAGCTTTGGAAGTTGTATGGATATAGCAAACATTGCCAATCCCTACAGCAGGTCCCTTTGATTCAATCATAAGACCTACGACACGCTGTATTTTTCCATACCGCTTATATAAGTCCATTTTTTCTATCGATGCAGCATAGATATCAAGTTTCACGATTAATCTCCCCCGCTAAATCAAACAAAGAATGACGTAAGGTTTCTAATTGACTATCTACACTTGCATCAATTTTTCCGAAAGGTGTTTCAATAACACAAGCTCCTTCAGTCAGCGCTTCATCGGGATAAAATGTTAGTTCTGCTTTTGTATCAATAATTAAGCGTAGTTCGTCTTTATACTTTTGCATTTTTTCGTAATCTGCTGGATTTGATTTAATACGAACTAATGGTTGCTCTTGTACTTCTCGTAGCACATTGCGAACAATATCTATATATGCATCACTTTTTTCAAGTTCTTGATGTATGATTTTTGAAGCGGCCACTAACCCTAAACGTAAAATTTTGGGTTCACTTTGCGCTAGGATTGCTTCGCCTTCTTGTTCTGCTAGTTCAACTATTTTTCGTGCTTGTTCTAATAGTTTTTTGTATTCTGTTATACTTTCCTGTTTACCAAGTTGAAAGCCGTCTTGATAACCTTGTTGTTTTGCTTCTTCTACCCATCTTGCTTTTTCTTCTTTCCATTGCTCTTGTTCGGTCTCTATTCTTTTTTTTGTATCAGCTAAGAGTTGATCTACTTTATCTCTAGTTAGCTTTAGTTCTTCCTCAGCTTGTACTTGTTGCTTTTGTATGTTTTCTAATGTTTCTTGATCTTCCTGATCTACTCCCGTGTTTTCATTCGCAAATTTCAGTTGTTTTATGCCAATAACTTTTGACTGGTTAGACAATAATATCATCTCCTCCACCACGAGCTATGACAATTTCGCCAACCTCTTCTAACCGACGAATCGCTGAAACAATTCTTGTTTGTGCTTCTTCTACATCACGCAATCGAACTGGTCCCATAAATTCCATTTCTTCTTTAAATGTTTCTGACATCCGTTCTGACATATTGCTGAACACAATTTCTTTAACCTCATCACTTGCAACTTTTAACGCTAGACGAAGATCATCGTTTTCCACTTCTCGGATAACACGCTGAATCGCACGGTTATCAAGTGTAACAATATCTTCAAATACAAACATGCGTTTTTTAATCTCTTCAGCCAATTCTGGATCTTGAATCTCAAGCGCATCTAAAATTGTCCGTTCTGTGCTTCGATCTACACCATTTAACACTTCAACAACAGCCTGTATTCCACCGGTTTGTGTATAATCTTGTGTAACAGTTGCAGAAAGTTTTCGCTCCAATACTTGCTCCACTTCATAAATTATTTCAGGAGATGTCGAATCCATTAACGCAATCCGTTTTGCAATGTCTGCCTGCAATTCTTGTGGTAATTCGGATAAAATCTGTCCTGCTTGCTCTTTTTCTAAATAAGATAATACTAATGCTATTGTTTGTGGGTGCTCGTTTTGAATAAAGTTTAATATTTGGGCTGGGTCAGCTTTACGCGCAAAATCAAATGGTTTAACTTGTAAGGAAGATGTTAAACGCGAAATAATACTAGTAGCTTCCTCTGCTCCTAACGCTTTTTCTAAAACTGTTTTTGCGTAATTTATCCCACCCTGTGAGATATAATCTTGCGCTAACGCTATTTGATGAAATTGGTCGAGAATATCTTCTTTTTGGTTTGATTCCACTTTTTTCACCGATGATATCTCTAACGTTAGTTTTTCAATTTCTTCTTCGGTTAAATGTTTATATAACTGTGCTGAAACATCAGGTCCAAGCGAGATTAATAGAATCGCAGCTTTTTGTTTACCAGTTAATTTTTCTCTTCTAGCCATAAAGGTTTCCCCCTAATCATCTGCAATCCAACTTCGTAATAATTTTGCGAACTCTTCAGGTTTATCATTTGCCATTTTCTCTAGCTGTTTTCTTCTAATTGATGATTCACTATCTACAACACCTTCAATATCAGGAACTTCAAAACTTTCCTGTTCTACTGGTGCACTTTCACTATAAGCAACTTCTTCAGATACATTTTTCTTTCTTGCCAGTGTAATGATCAATCCAATAACAAGTAGTAGTAAAACGCTACCAGTGATGTAGACCCAAGTTGGAATTCCAGGTACCGTCGTTGGTACTCCAGCTGTTGGTTTATGATTGAATTCTTGAAATACAATCGACGTTTTGTCACCTGGATTTATCTCTCCATAGGTTCCATCAATTGTAGTTGTAATAATTGAATTTAAAATTGACGCAATACTTGCCTCTACATCAGCTTGTTCTTGCGCTGTTAACAGTTCAGGCTCCCCATTTGCATCGACAGTTTCTTTCGTATTATCTATAGCAATTTGTATACCAAGATCCCTGACTTTATAAGGACTTTCTACTATTTCACGCTGAATTCGACTAAATTCGTAATTGATTGACTCCTGAACCATTTCGTAATCACCGCTAGCGTCTTCACCTGCAGGGTAATTAGCTATATCTTCTTCTCCCCCACCAGGAACAGCAGACGGTGCACCATCACCTGTATATGTTTCTGTTATCTTCTCTACACTAACAGGTAACCCTTCTGATTCTTCTTCATCTACTGGTTCAACAAGTTCCTCAATTCGGTTCTCTTGGGTAAAATCTATATCAGCTGTTACAGATGCAACTACTTTATTTGCTCCAATCATTGTACCTAACATTTGTTGAACTCGGCGCTGAATATCTCGCTCTATATCTTCTTTAACATTCTGTTGTGTTGTATAAATATCTCCGCTCGCAACATTTTTTTGATTATTTTGATCATAATAGTTAAAGTTTCCATCCATAATGACGATATTATCATTAGAGAGATTTGGAACTGTTTTTGATACTAAATGATAAAGTGCATCAATTTGACTTGGTTCAAATTGATACCCTGGTGTTGTTTCTAATACAATTGATGCAGATGCTTCTTGTTGCTGATCACTAACGAAAACTTGTTCCTTAGGTAAGTTAATCATCACGTTAGCAAATTCGATTCCTGAAATTCCTGTGATTAGATTAGCTAGTTCAGTTTGCATTGCATCTAATTTCATTACATCAAATTCGTTATCTGTCATACCCCACGAACTATTTTCACTAAAAAAGGAATAGTCAATACTTCCATTATTGGGTATGCCCTGTGCAGCTAGATCGACAAGTAACGTATTTACTTGCTCACTAGGTACGTGAATTGCTGTCCCTCCACCTTGGACCTCATAGTTTACGCCTCTAGCATCTAGTTCTGCTTTTATCTGCCCAACCTCTTGGATAGATAAGCTATTGTACAAAGGAACCATTGATGATCTTGTTGCTAGTACACTACCACCAATAACGATAACTAGAAACAAAAGCACTAAAAAAAGTGATGTTCCCTTTTGTTTAGCAGATTTACTTTGCCAATACTCTATTATTTTGTCTTTATATGTAACTAAACTCTGTTTCATTTTTTGCCTCCATGCAACAAGTCAATCGATTTAATTATTAGTGTAGCCTATATTTGCATACGCATAATTTCATTATAGGCATCAATTGCTTTACGCTGCACTTCTACAGCTGTATTTAACGTAACGCTCGCTTTTTGAGCGGTAATCATCACATCATGTAAATCGTCTATTTCTCCGTTAACTAACGCTTCAGTCTTTAGATCAGATTGTATTTGAGAGGCATTCAATTGCTCAATTGCATTTTTAAGTTGACCAGCAAATTGGCCTTGCGCTTCTCCTACAGATAACTTTGAACCTACTGATCCTTGATTTTGCAAGGTAGGTGTTTGTAAAGCTTGTATATTTATCGCCACTTCATATCCCTCCCTTTAGGGGTTTACTTTCCTATTTCTAATGCTTTCATTAACATACTCTTGGTAGCATTTATCGCTGTAACATTTGCTTCATATGAGCGTGTTGCACTCATTAAATCAACCATTTCCTGTAATGGATCAACATTTGGCATTCGTACGTAACCATCATCTCTTGCATCAGGATGATTCGGGTTATATACAAGCGTAAATGGTTCATCGTCTTCTGTAATCTCAGCTACACGTACACCAGATCCAACATTTTGATTTGTTGTAGTTGCTCGTTGTAAATGGGAGGCAAAACTTCTTTCGCCTTTTGACTCAAACGTAACCATTTTTCTTCTATATGGCTCATATTCGCCATCTTCGTTAATGGTTGCTCTTGTCGTTTCAGCATTCGCAATATTAGAAGAGACTGTATCCATTCGTAAACGCTGTGCAGTTAAGGCGCTTGCACTTGTATTTAATGCGTTAAAAATACTCATTATGAACCTCCTCTAATGACTGATTGTAAACTATTAAACTTACCACTAATTCGATCAACTAATGCTTGATAGTATATTTGATTGTTTGCCAGTTCAGTCATTTCTTTATCAATGTCGACATTATTCCCGTTATGATTATATTGTGTACTGTTATTTGACACAATCTTGAATGAACTATTGTTGCCACTAAAATTAAGATGATCTTTATGCGTTATTTTTGCTTGAAAATCATTTTGCATTTTGTTATTAAGTACATCTTTAAAAACAACGTCTTTTGCTTTGTAATTTGCAGTATCTACATTTGCAATGTTATTTGCAATTGTTTGGTTTTTTAATGTCGAATACTTAAGTCCATTTTGTAAACTTGTAATCGAACCTCCAAAAAGCGACATCTATTGTACACCTCCTGAATAATTTTAAGCGTCAGAAAAAGTCCCTTTATAACGAATATTGTAATTTAAAACAACTAAAGTGTCTATGCTAATTCTGTACATTCTTTGTTTAAACCCTCATAATAGTGTAATTTTGAGGCTAATGGACTAGGTTAATGGATAATTTTTAAACGCAATTGTATTTTGTCGAATTATAAAATATATTCACATTTATTATCACACAAATCAGGCACAATAGAAACTAGCAATTCTTTTTTTAAAGAAAGTATGTGATAAATATGTGTAATTTTTCTTAAAAACACGAAAATTAAATTTTAAATATAAATTTTTTAGTTTAATTGAAATAAAACTAGGTAATTTTACGTGTTTTTTTGAAAATTATCATGCTTGCCTATTAAGTTATTTAATTCCTTGGTTTTATTCTTATTTTCTACAAAAAAAGTGTTCTGCTATAAGCAGAACACTTTTTTTACTTATTTTGATTTAATTTTTTGTAACTCAACTAGGAACTTGTTATTGAGAACTTTGATATATGTTCCCTTCATTCCTAACGATCTAGATTCAATTACCCCTGCACTTTCTAATTTACGTAATGCATTAACAATTACAGATCTCGTAATTCCAACTCGATCAGCTATTTTACTTGCTACTAATAGCCCTTCATTACCATCAAGTTCCTCAAAAATATGTTCAATAGCTTCTAACTCACTATAAGACAAGGAGCTAATCGCCATTTGTACTACGGCTTTACTACGTGCTTCTGTTTCAATTTCTTCTGTTTTCTCATGCAGAATCTCCATACCAACAACTGTTGCACCATACTCAGCTAATAACAAATCATCATCCCTAAAATTGTCAGTAAGACGACTTAATATTAACGTCCCTAACCTTTCACCACCACCGATGATAGGTACGATCGTTGTTAAACCATTTTTAAACAACTCATGGTTTTCGACCGGGAAAGCAGTATATTTACTGTTAATATCAATATTTGAAGTGGTTTCATTAATATGAAATAAACTATCTGTATACTCTTCTGGAAACTGTCGTTGTTCTAACATAGATTTCATTCTTGGATTTTCTATTTGTTGATTAATAGCAAATCCTAATAACTTACCTCTCCTACTCACAACAAATATATTTGCTGTAATGATATCCCGTAATGTTGCAGCCATTTCATTAAAATTCACTGATTTACCTGTTGTTTTTTGCAAAATAGAATTTATTTTTCTTGCTCTATCTAATAGTTCCATTATGCTCCTCCGTTCCATTATGTGTAATAGTAATAGTCTCTCTAGTGTTGATTATCAAAAAGTGATGGTATCAAAACCAAACTTTCGATTATAAAATATATTGACTTAAATCTTTATTCCCTGCAATTGAACTTAGCTTTTCATTGACATACCCAGCTGTAATTTCAATTGTTGGCATCATTACATCAGATGCTTCATAGGACAAGTCTTCTAATAACTTTTCTAAAATTGTATGCAATCTTCTTGCACCAATGTTATCGGTTTCTTGATTTACTTCATAAGCCACTTCAGCTAGGCGTGTTATCGCTTCATCTGTAAACACAACCTCAATACCTTCTGTCTTTAATAATGCCTGATATTGTTTCAAAAGAGCGTTTGAAGGTTCGACTAAAATTTTCTTGAAGTCATCTACAGACAGTTTCTCCAATTCAACCCGTATCGGGAAACGACCTTGTAACTCAGGGATCAAATCAGATGGTTTTGCCATATGAAATGCTCCTGCTGCAATAAACAAGATATGATCTGTCTTTACAGCGCCATACTTTGTCACAATTGTTGATCCTTCTATAATTGGTAGAATATCTCTTTGAACACCTTCACGGGATACATTTGCTTGCTGGTCACTCTTTCCAGCAACTTTGTCAATTTCATCAATAAAGATCATTCCGGATTGTTCTACTTTATTTAATGCAATTTGTATTACCTCATCCATATCAACTAATTTGTCTGCTTCTTGCTGTGTTAGAACTTTACGCGCTTCACTAACAGGTAATTTTCTTTTTTTCTTTTTCTTAGGCATTAGTTGACTGAATGCATCTTGCATATTCATACCCATTTGTTGTTCCATTCCCGAACCTTGTAACATGTCAAACATCGAAGAACTATTTTCTTCTACCTCAATTGTAACAATTGTATCTTCTAGTTCACCTAGGGCAAGTTGATGTGCAATTCTATTACGTTTTGTTTCAATTTCTTGTTCTTTTTCTGCAGTTTCATCTGTTTCTTCATCACTTGATTGTTGTCCTGCGAATAACATTTCAAATGGATTTTTAGTATGTTGTTTCTTTTTAGCTACAGGAACTATTAATTTAACTAAACGTTGATTTGCTAATTCCTTTGCTTTATCTTGCACATCTTTCATTTTTTCTTCTTTAACCATACGAATTGCCATTTCAACAAGATCACGGACCATCGATTCAACATCACGACCAACATAGCCAACTTCTGTAAATTTAGTTGCTTCTACTTTTACAAATGGTGCTCCTACTAATTTGGCTAGTCGTCTTGCGATTTCTGTTTTACCTACACCTGTAGGACCAATCATTAAAATGTTTTTGGGAACAATTTCATCACGCATTTTTTCATCTAACTGCATTCTTCGATAGCGATTACGTAACGCAATTGCAACAGATTTTTTTGCTTTATGTTGCCCAATAATATATTTATCTAGTTCTGACACAATTTGTTTCGGGGACATATCCATTCCCATTATTTTGCCTCCCTATCTTACTCAATTACTTCTAGCGTTATTTGATCATTTGTGTAAACACAAATATCACCAGCTATTTCCAAAGCTGCTTGTGCAATTTCTTTAGCAGACTTATCAGCACTATGGTATTTTAACGCTCTTCCAGCTGCTAGTGCGTAATTCCCACCTGAACCGATTGCTAAAACGCCGTCATCTGGCTCGATAACTTCACCTGTGCCAGATACTAAAAGCAATGTATCTTTATTCATAACAATTAACATTGCCTCTAACTTGCGCAAAACTTTATCACTACGCCATTCTTTTGCTAACTCAACAGACGATCGTTGAAGATTACCATTAAAAGCTTCAAGCTTAGCTTCGAATTTTTCAAAAAGGGTAAACGCATCCGCAACAGACCCAGCAAAACCTGCTAACACTTGACCTTTAAATAACTTACGAACTTTTCGTGCCTTTTGTTTCATAACAACAGCATTTCCCATCGTGACTTGACCATCACCGCTCATCGCACACTCTCCATTATGCTGAATAGCAAAAATGGTTGTTGCGTGAAATTCTGGGTTCATTCTTTCACCTCATTTTTAGTTATTTCGGTTATTCGCACGTGGATGACTATCCATATATACATGGCGTAGTCGATCCTTCGTTACATGCGTGTAGATTTGTGTTGATGAAAGATGCTCATGTCCTAATAACTCCTGCACACTCCTAAGATCTGCACCTGCATTTAACATGTGTGTTGCAAAGGTATGTCTAAGGGTATGTGGATGAAGGTTAACCGTCAGTGCTGCATCTTTAACTAAGTTATTTAAGATTAACCTGACCCCTCTTGGTGTGATTGGGTTACCTTTTGCATTTAAAAAAATCACATCTGTAGAGGCTTTCGATTTGTTAACTAGTTGTTGACGTCCATCTTCCATATAATTTCTCAGCGCACGCTCAGCAAATGAACCAAACGGCAAATATCGCTCTTTTCTTCCTTTACCAATTACCAAAATTGTTTGCAAGTTAAAATCAATAGAATCTTCGGTTAGATTGGTACATTCACTGACTCGAATTCCTGTTGCATACATCAGTTCTAAAATAGCTTGATTCCGTTGACCTAAAGGGGTAGTTAAATCATTAATTGTAAACAGCTTTTCTAACTCCTGCTCATACAAAAAATCTGGAATTGTTTTTTCTGCTTTTGGCAAGGCAAGGCGTAAAAAAGGGTTTGTTGTTACCTCTTCCTCACGCTCCAAAAACCGATAGAAACTTCGTAAACTTGATATTTTTCTAGACACACTTCTTCTCGATAGTTTTTGATCATATAATGTCGTTAAATATACACGTACCACTTGGTGGTTAACTTCGTTTAACGAATCAATTGACTCAGACGTTAAGAATTGATAAAAATTCTCAATGTCTTTTGTGTAATAAGTGAACGTGTATGATGATGCGTTTTTTTCGATTTGTAAGTATTCTTGAAATTTTTGTAACAATAACCCATTTTTGTTCATTTTTTCACCTCATCATAGGCGATTAAATAGTAACATATTAATCAAGCGGTTGCAATCAATTTCACAAAATTGCAAAAAAATTCTGAATTGTTCTAAATACCGGACAACTTTTGTTTTTACTGTCAAGTAAATTGTCTTACCGTTGGGAAATTATAGACGTTTATTACTGTGTTGTCAATAAAATTTTTAACTGTTTATACTTTTCTCATAATTTAGCCTCTTTATCATTCATATCCCTTTTTTACAAGAAATATCCTTTTTTTATACAAAAAAAGCAATCTGATCACGATAATACGGATCAGATTGCTTTTTAAATTACTCTTGTACTTCTTCTTTATAGTCACATGATGAACATTGTATTTGTGTGCCTTTTTTAGATTTTTTCTCAACTAACAAGCTCTCACACTTTGGACATGGTCTTGAAATTGGCTTATCCCATGATAAAAAGTCACATTCTGGATAATTGTCACAACCATAAAATGTACGTTTCTTTTTAGATTTTCTTTCCACCACATTACCTGTTTTACATTTTGGACATGTAACACCAATTTCTTTCAAGATTGGTTTTGTGTTACGACAATCCGGAAAATTGGAACAGGCTAGAAACTTACCGTAACGCCCCATTTTATAAACCATCTCATGGCCACACTCTTCACACGTAATACCTGCTGGTTCATCTCGTATTTCAACTTTTTCCATTTCTTGTTCTGCTTTTTCTAAGCGCTTTTCAAAATCTTGGTAAAACTCATCTATTATCTTTACCCAATTTGTTTTCCCTTCTTCTACTGAGTCTAAGTCACCTTCCATTTTTACAGTGAAGTCAACATCAATAATCTCTGGGAAAAATTCTATGATTAGATCCATGACAATACCGCCAAGTTCTGTTGGCACAAATCGTTTATTATCTAATGAAACATACCCTCGTCTTTGGATTGTATCCAATGTTGGTGCATAAGTAGAGGGTCTTCCAATTCCCTGCTCTTCCATCGTTCTAACTAAACGAGCTTCTGTATATCGTGGAGGTGGTTGTGTGAAATGTTGATTTGGATTAATTTCACTTGCCTTTACCTCCATACCTTCCTCTAAATCTGGTAGAAGTTTGTCTTTTTCTTTTTTGTTATCATCATTACTTTCAATGTATACCTTCATAAAACCCTTAAACTTCACCTTGGATCCAGACGCTCTAAATTCTACCCCATTTTGAAGAAGATGCACTGTCATGGTATCCATAATAGCTGGTGCCATTAAACTGGCAATAAAACGATCCCAAATTAATTTATATAAGCGATATTGATCACGAGAAAGTACACTTTTTAATCCACTTGGATCTCGGAAAGCTGAAGTTGGTCGAATGGCTTCATGGGCATCTTGCGCACCTTCTGCATTCTTCTTTTGTTTCTGCTCGCCTAAAAATTCTTCACCATATTTATCCGTAATGTATTTACTTGCATCTTTTTTAGCTGTATCAGAGAGGCGGGTTGAGTCTGTACGCATGTACGTAATCAAACCTGTAATGCCACCTTCTTTTTTACCTAAATCAATTCCTTCATATAATTGCTGTGCAACCATCATCGTTTTACGAGCCCGGAAATTTAACTTACGTGCAGCTTCTTGTTGTAAAGATGATGTGATAAATGGTGCAGAGGGGTTTCGCTTCCTCTCTTTTTTCTTAACTTTGTCTATTATGAAAGTCTTGTCTTTTAATTTCGTTAAAATCTTATCTACATCGTCTTTACTTGGTAATTTTGTTTTCTTACCATCAACTCCATAGAATGCACCTTCAAAATTTGCTGCATCTTTTTCAAACAGTCCATCAATTGACCAATATTCTTCTGGTTGAAACTTTTCAATTTCACGCTCACGATCAATAATCATTTTTAAAGCAACGGATTGAACACGACCAGCACTAAGTCCTTTTTTAACTTTTTTCCATAATAACGGACTAATATTGTATCCAACTAATCGATCAAGAATACGACGTGCTTGTTGCGCATCAACTAAATCCATATTAATACTTCTAGGATGTTTAAATGACTCTTTTATCGCATCTTTGGTTATTTCATTAAAAACAACACGACACTCTGAATTTTCATCTATATTTAAACTATGCGCCAAGTGCCAAGCAATTGCTTCCCCTTCTCTATCGGGGTCGGCTGCTAAAAAGACCTTTTTGGCTTTTTTGGCGGCTGATTTTAATTCTTTTAAAACTGGTCCTTTACCACGGATTGTAATGTACCTAGGGTTATAGTTATCTTTTACATCTACAGCCATTTGACTTTTTGGCAAATCACGCACATGTCCCATTGATGCTTTCACTTTATATTTTTTCCCTAAATATCTTTCTATTGTTTTTGCTTTTGCCGGTGACTCTACAATTACAAGATAATCTGCCATTTCTTTTCCTCCCACGAGGTTTTCATCTCTTTTTCTATTTGTTTTAGTTATTTTTGAATCTGTATAGTAATTTAATTCTTCTTATTGTGAAATCTTCACCATTATTAAATACTTTTCATTGATTTGTCAAACACTAAAATAAAATTAAAGGTTAAATTGATGTATTTTCTGTTTGATTTCAGACAAAGTTCGACACCATTTCCCTTCAATTTGTTCCCATTCATCTACTAAATCATAGGTATTTCGAACTAATTTAGCGCCATCTTGAATCATTTTGTGACAACCATCTACCTGTTCAAACCAAGGTGTACCAGGTACAGCATAAACTTCCCTACCTTGTTCTAGTGCTTGATCAACAGTAATTAACGATCCACTTTTTATTTTTGCTTCTATTACAATTGTTCCAAATCCTAGTCCACTAATAATTCGATTTCTTTCTGGAAAATAATATCTTTGAGGTAAAAAATCTGGGGGATACTCTGATACTACTAAATGTTCTTGAACCAATTGCTTAAATAAGTCTTGATGTTTTTTTGGATAAATGTGCTTAAGACCACCACCTAAAACAGCAATTGTTTTCCCTTTGTAATGACATGCTATTTTATGAGCATAACCATCTATGCCGACAGCCATCCCACTGGCAAATAACCAATTTTGTTGTGCCAAAGGAGATAATATATAATGCATTTTTCTTTTCGCTTCTGATGATGGATTTCTAGTTCCTACTACACTTAAAATTGGATTATGATTAAGAAATTCTCTATTTCCTAAGCCGTATAAGACAATTGGTGGATCAGGAATCAACCTTAATGATAACGGATAGTCTTTATCAAAAATTGTCCAGATATGATACGTTTTTAGATACTGATAGATTTGTTCTATTTTACGGTTATTATGTAGGTCTTGATGGAGTTTTGTCGCTCGATCGGATGGGACATGATACCAGAGAGAAATTTCATTAGGTGTTAGTTCATACAAATGGGTTAAAGTAGGATCTTGTTTCAGTAACTTGTGAATAAGTGGTCGAGTTGTGGCTGTGGAACTGTGCAAGTGGATTAAACGCAACTTCTGCGTATTCAATAACTATCACTCCTATAGATATATTTTGTTCTAAAAAACACTTAATAGACTCATTGTATTAAAATGCCAATCCCTTGTCTATAGTGTTCTGTTTTTTTAGTTATGGACATAAAAAACCAGTACCAGCAATCTTATTTGCCATCAACTAGTACTGGGTTGGCCCTTTAAGAATCAAACGTTTTATCAACTTGATAAATATAAGCAAATACTTCCGCTACTGCTTGATAAAGATCTTCTGGAATTTTTTCATTAATATTTAATTCAGATAATAATTCAATCATATTTGGATCTTCTTGAATTGGCACATTCGATTGTTTTGCCTTTTCTAAGATTTTCTCAGCAACATGGCCTTTTCCAGTAGCTGAAACTTTAGGCGCAAAATCTTGGTTTACATCGTAACGAAGTGCGACTGCTTTCTTTGGTTTAAAAGATTCACTCATATCCGAATATCTACTCCTTGTTGCAAATTATCATGCGCTTGTTTCTTTTTAGGCATATATTCATCAACACTTGTACTTAATTGCTTATATTGTACACCAGATAGGTTATAATCACCTTTTTCTAAGCCTTGTTCCAATACAGGTCTTATTTGCTCTAGCAAAGGTATTATTTCCTGATGCTCGTTATAAATAGTTATATTAATCACCCGTTTTTGTATCGACATATCAATCATTGTATCGCCCATATTTTTTAATTCTAAATAGAATACAACACGGCAATAATCAGGATTAACTTGACCGCTTTTTTCTTTTTTACTTTCGAAGTCTATCTGTATATTCTCTTTAGCACCAAATAACCCCGGGACTTGAATACTAGCCTGAATAAAAGCTTCCGTCTCTTGTACACTCGATAGTTGTAATCCATTTAATGTGCTTAAGAGAGATTCCATTTCCTTTTGTCCCGTTTGTCCTGATTGAATTGCTTGTAAAACTAATTGTTTTAAAGAAAACTGCTGGCTTATATTCTTATCAGCATGTAAAATTCGATTTTCATAATCAATTCCTGAAAACGATAGGAACTGTTTTACATGTAAGAGGAACTGCTCCTTAGGTGACAACACACTGCTACCTTTAGTAAATGTTGCAAGAATATCAATTAATTTATTTTCTGTATTTTTAGGAATTTGTTGATCAACTAGTTCCTTAAAATGGACAAGCATTGACTCTAATTTATTAGATGCAGGCTGCTGTTGCCAAGCTTGAAATTGGGCTTTAGCTTGATTCGGTAAGGCTTCCGCTATTTTGGGAGCAACATGAGGCTCTTCAAGAAATGCTTGCAATGCTTTTAATTGTTGATCAATCTTCGTAGTATCAGATACTGAAGAAAGAGATTGCATTATTTTACTAAATTGATATGTTTGTTGATTTGTAAATGGTAATTGACGTTGAAAGAGTGTTTGTAATTTTGCTAAAGTAGTTGCTTCACTAGAATTTCCTAATTGATCTAAAATATTATTTGTAGCAGTGGAACTGGTATCTTTTGAAACAATTCCACTCGTTTTTAACAAATCTATCAATACTTGATCACCATTTTTAACTTCATTAGATATAAAATGATGTATATTACCTTGTGGAGTAGAATCTGAAAGTAATGAGTGAATTCTTGCCAATAAGGGGGTTGATGTTTCCCTACTATTCCCCAATTGTGTTAACACAGTCTGCAATTGTTGTAATTGAGCTTCTAATGGCTCTCCATCCACTTGAACTAAAGCATTGTATATTGATGGTGTAATAGGCAATTGATGTCTAATCATAGCTTTTAAAACGGCTTGAGAGGCATTATTACCTTTTCCTTGTTGCATTTGCAGAGCTTTTCTTAATTCATTCGATCGAAATGGTGTTTCTGATTCAATTAATGATTTTATAAATGCAATATTTTCTTTTGTTAATGGCAGCTTTAATTCCTCTAACAAAGCCGTTGCTTGACTTTCTGGTGTTTGTTTTGATGGTTTGTCTGCTAGCACTTTTAGATGCAATAACTGGTTCACCGATTGCACTTGAAACCAATAGTTACTATGTACATTTAATGAGGCTTGTAACTGTGCTGTAAATTGTTGATTCCCTAACTGTACAGATGCTTTTTGATTCGGAAAAATTTCTAATACTTTCCCAGTTAAAATTTGTCCAGGTTTCAGAATGACTTGATTTCCTGCTAGTTTAGATGACGATGTCGTATTCAGTAATGATGACATGCCCATTGATGGAGTAGACATGATGAAGCCTCCTCACTCAGCTTTAATAGGTGCAAAAGATTGGCGATGAATCGGTGTGATCCCATGCGTTTGAATCGCATGTAGATGTGCCTTTGTTCCATACCCTTGATTTTTATCAAATTGATAATGTGGATATTCTTGATGAAAATGCTGCATCATTCCATCTCTTGTAACTTTGGCTAAAATACTAGCTGCGGCAATAGAGACACTTTTTTGATCCCCTTTAATAATAGCATCACTTGTACAAAATGAATGATCAAGTGGAACGGCATCAACTAATAAATGATCTGGTTCAGACGCGAGTCCATTAATTGCTACTTGCATTGCTTTGATTGAAGCTTGATAAATATTAATTCGATCGATTTCTACGTTATCAATAACTCCAATTGCATAGGCGATTGCTTGCTCTTTTATTTGATGATAGAAAGCTTCTCTACTTGATTTAGACATTTTTTTAGAATCGTTAATACCTGGTAGATATATATCTTCTGGTAAAATTACAGCTGCAGCCACAACGGGACCAGCCAAAGGCCCTCTGCCTACTTCGTCTACCCCGGCAATTCGCTTCTTACCTTTTTGATAGTTTGTCCGCTCAAAGACCATCATCTGGTCAAATTGTTTGATTAATTCTTCTTGTTTAGCAATGTTTCGAAAATACTGTTCAATCGCGTTTTGAACACCTTTTCTATCATCTTTTTTTAAGGTGTCAATTTGTTCTGCTGAAGCAGCACCTTCTGCTAACATTGCTTTTATCTCCGCTACTGATTGTTTATTCCCCATCACAATCTTCCTCTCACTTATATATCTAATATCGGCATTTAAATCAAAAATTAAGGTTATATCTAAAAAAATGTTGCTTATGACTGAATTTGTATAGACTATGCATTAACTTACCCGCTCCAGAAGCAGGTGGTTTGGTGGGGCGAGTAATCGCAGCCCCAAAGGCTTTCCCTTTCCACGGGCAGGGCTTTTTGATGGGACGAGTAATCGCAGTCCCACGGCCTCAACTAATTTTTAGAAGAAAGCACACTTCTAAAAATGGATTTTCGGCCCGCGCTGTTCCCGTAGGAGTGTCAAGCCTTTGCTTCCTGCGCTAGTTAAGAGGGTCTAATCATAATTAATAGGCTTTCCTGCCACCTCAAATGGTCTGTAATGCATTATCAACAACTTTTTAAACTATTTAGCGGATCAAATGAAATTGGCGACACTCCTGCAGGAACAGCGCGAGCTGAAGATCCACTCGGAGGCGCTTTTTGCCTCCGAGTTAGCTGAAGCCGTGCCTGCGGAAAGGGAGTCAATTTCATTTGAGGAGCGGTAACGTAAATTACATACTATTGATTATTTTATATCAAGTCCGAATATTAAAAGTCGACTCTATTTGAAAATAACCAAAATTAAAGACATTCTTAAATATGGAATGTCTTTAATTTTCTTATTATATGATGTCAACTTAACGGATTTAAAATTATTCAGGACTCTCTAGTGTAACCCTTCCTATCTTTCCATTACGTAAATCATGCAGGATAAGATCTGCTGTCTTTTCCATATTAATATGACCGCCACTTTCCAAACAACCTCTAAGTTTGCCTATATGTTCAAATAATTGATCCATATCAGTAACATCGATCTGACCTGATAATTGGTAGCGTTTTTCAATTAGAGACTCGTAGTTTTCGTTTAAATATTTTAAAACAAAAGCTGCTACATCCTCTATAGGTAATAGTTGATCTTTAATCGTACCAATTGCAGCTAGGCGATAGCCTACCAGTTGATCTTCAAATTTCGGCCAAAGTATACCAGGAGTATCCAATAATTCAAAGTCTTTCTTCACTTTAATCCATTGTTGGCTAGTTGTGATCCCTGGGCGATCTCCTGTTTTTGCGATTTTACGATTAGCTAAGCGATTAATTAATGTTGATTTCCCAACATTCGGTATTCCAATGATCATAGCACGTGCTGCTCTTGGCCTGACACCTTTACGCTTTAAACGAGCCATCTTTTCTTCACCCATTTTTTTAGCCATATCAATTACTTGTTGAATATCTTGTTTATTTTGAACATCTACCGCTATAGACGGTATTTGATTTGTTTCATTATGATTAATCCATTTATTTGTAACACTTGGATCTGCCAAATCTTTTTTCATTAAAACACGCATTTTAGGCTTCTGTTGTAAAACATTATGAAGCATTGGGTTTTGGGATGAGAATGGCGCTCTAGCATCAACCAATTCAATCACAAAATCTACAAGCTTTAATTTTTCTTGTACTTCTCGTTTAGCTTTTGCCATGTGGCCTGGGAACCATTGAATGTTCATTAAAAAACCTCCTATTCATTTGCGAAGCCAAATCGATTAATTGGCCAATAGATAAGTACTGCATTTCCTACTATTTGATCATATGAAATTAACCCTAATGAACTGCTACGACTGTCTGTTGAGTTACTACGATTATCCCCTAAGACAAACACATGACCCTCAGGAATTACTTCAGGCAAGTATTGGCTATCTTCCATAGAGAAATTCATTGTATACACTTGTCCACTTGCTTGTTGTGATTTTTCAGTGGCTAGGAAAGATTCTTCTACAGGTTCCCCGTCTATATAAAGTGTATCTGCTCTCATTTCGACTGTTTCACCTGGTAATCCTATTACGCGTTTAATATAATCCCTTTTTTCTGTTGCATGAAAGACAACAATATCAAAACGCTCTGGTTCATTTAGTTTGTAATTTATTTTATTCACTATCATATGATCCCCATTTTGAAGGTTGGGTTGCATAGATGGCCCTTCAACTATTATGGGCGAAAATAAAAAAGTTCGTACGATAAAAGCTAACAAAATTGCAATTAATAGTGCTTTTAACCAATCAAACCATTCGCTTTTCTTCTTAGCCATTACGCTTTTACCCCCAATATTATTCTGATTACCGTTGTTGCTATGTATAAACCATTATATAAAAAATAAGCCTTATAAATACATGGAAGTTCTTTTAAACATTCTTTTAAGATGAGAAAAAGGAGCTTGACTATGCAAGCTCCTTCTACATTATTACGTATTAGCGAATTTCTTTAATACGTGCTGCTTTACCACGTAATTCACGTAGATAATAAAGTTTCGCACGACGTACTTTACCACGACGGGCAACTTCAATCTTATCAATACGTGGAGAATGTACTGGGAAAGTACGCTCAACACCTACACCATAAGAAATTTTACGAACAGTAAATGTTGCACTAATTCCACCGTTTTGGCGTTTAATAACAACACCTTCAAATACCTGAATACGCTCACGAGTACCTTCGACAACCTTAACGTGAACTTTTACAGTATCACCAGGACGAAAATCAGGATGATCGGTACGAAGCTGTTCTTTAGTTACTTCATTAATTAACTGTTGCATTATGTCACACTCCTTCCAAACCAATGCTCTTAATAAAAACAAGCTAACAGCGGAACATCGTTTATACGACCTAAGTCTTCACTTAAGCACAACAAATAATATACCATAGTTTGTTTTATAGTTCAACAATTACTTGTTTATGTTTCCAAAAAATCTATTAATACGTGTTCAAAAAGTTTTATCAACCTCTATTAGCCATTGTTTTTCTTGCTCTGACAAATCATATTTTTCTAGTAAATCTTTTCTTCTTTCAAGTGTTCGTAGAATAGATTGTTGTCTTCTCCAATTTTCAATTTTTTTATGATGGCCAGATAATAAAATATCTGGTACTTTCAAACCCCGAAAATTAGCTGGACGTGTATAGTGTGGGTGCTCTAACAAACCTGTAGAAAAGGAATCGGCAGTTGCAGATTCGGCGTTACCTAATACACCAGGAAGTAAACGGACTACACTATCAATAACTACCATTGCACCTAATTCTCCGCCAGTTAAAACATAATCTCCAATACTAATTTCATCAGTAACTAATTCCTGTCTAATTCTTTCATCATAACCCTCATAATGGCCACAAATAAATATTAGATGTTCTTCCTCCGCAAATTCCTCTGCTTTTTGTTGGGTATAGGGTTCTCCCTGTGGACACATTAATACAATACGCGGTTTGTTTTTTGTGCTACTCTTAACAGCATCTACAGCATCAAAAATGGGCTGTGGCATTAAAACCATTCCAGCACCACCACCATATGGAGAATCATCAACTTTATTGTGCTTATTTTCTGTGTAATTACGAAAGTCAACAGTGCTATATTGAAAAGCATTCATTTCCTGTGCTTTTTTTAAAATTGATGATTGCATAACACCATTAAACATTTCTGGGAACAATGTTAATATGTCAATTTGCATTAATCAAGCAATCCTTCCATTGGTTCAATAGTAATTTTCTTCTCTATGATATCTACTTCTTTTACAACTTCAGGTATGTAGGGAATCAACAAATCTTTTTCATTTGGACGGTCTACAACCCAAACATCATTTGCACCAGGTGCCAGAATTTCTTTTACAGTACCAAGCTCTGAATCTGTTGTGGTATAAACAACACAACCAATTATTTCATGATAATAGTAGTCACCTTCATCTAAATCACCAAGTTGATCTTGTCTTATTGTTAACATTCCTTCTTTAAACTTTTCAACTGATTCTATTGAATTATATGACTCAAATTGAAGCAAATCAAATTGCTTGTGTTGACGATGACTTGCAATTGTTAGTGGAATTGGTGTCTTCTCATCTTTTCCAATAAAATATAGTTTATTACCTTTTTCAAATCTTTCTTCAAAGTCTGTGATTCGTACAACCTTAACTTCACCTTTAATTCCATGTGTATTTACAATTTTACCGACATTATACAATTTATTTTCCACACTGTTCACCTACTTATTCTATTCTGATAATAACGCCATCTTGTACTACAATCGCTTGTTCCTGTATCATATTATTCCAGTTGGTTCCTACTTCAACATTCACTAAACGCTCAACTTCACCTTCAATAATCTCTTCGCCAACTGGTATTAGTTCTAATTGATCTAATTGATAGCTTATTTGTTTATGCTTTTCCTCACGCTTAGTAATTTCTTGTTGAAATCGTTCGTTAACTTTATATTTATTTATTCCAGCTTTATATTCCATTTTTTTACGCTCAAAAGCTAGTTGTTGACACTCTTTATCAAGTTGTTCTATTTTTTTTTGAAATCTTTCTTTGATATCTTGTTTACTTAATTCTGTCACAACTTGTTTCACTAGTATTTTACGAATAATCTGCAAAGAATCTCAACCTTTCTCATTCTATCGACGACGATTGGTTGGTACAAAGTTATTTGCTACGTGATCTTTTACTAGTATATCTTATTATAAGTATGTGTTCAAAAACAAAAAAATAGTATGTCTCATTTTTCTAGGATCTTTTGAAAAACTCTTCTTATAAGTACTATCTATGTAACGTTATATTATTATATTTATATCCCCCTAATATATAGAAAAACAGGGAAAGGTTTGGTCCCTTCCCCTGTTTTACATAATATCAAGATAAATACGTTTTTTAGTATCCGATCCTGCGGCATAAACAACTGTCCGAATTACTTTAGCAATTCGACCATTTTTACCAATCACTTTTCCAACATCTTCAGGATGAACTGTAAGATGATAAATCATCTTACCTGATTCTTCCTTAACGTTAACCTGAATTTCTTCGGGATGATCGACTAATGGTTCAACGATTGTTTGAATTAAGGCTTTCATGTTATCACACTACTTTACTATTGGTTTTTAGAGTCGTGGAATTTCTTCATGATGCCTTCATTAGAGAATAAATTACGAACTGTGTCACTAGGTTTTGCACCTTTAGTCATCCAGTTTAATGCTTTTTCTTCATCTAATTTCACTTCAACCGGGTTTGCTACCGGATTGTATGTGCCAATTTGTTCAATTATACGTCCATCGCGAGGAGCACGAGAATCAGCTACTACTACACGATAAAAAGGGTTACGTTTTGACCCCATGCGTTTTAAACGAATTTTTACTGCCATGTTTCGCACCTCCATTAATTAATGTTTTTCACAATTTTAAATTCTATCAGAACTTTGATTGTCTGTAAAGTGTTTTTCCATTACATGAACGGAAAATTTAATCCTTTTCCTTTTTTACCTTTTTTTCCTGATTGAGAATTCGTCATTTGTTTCATCATTTTCTTCATTTCGTCGAACTGTTTTAACAGTCGATTCACTTCAGAAACAGGACGCCCTGACCCCTTAGCAATCCGCTTTTTACGACTAGCATTCATAAGATTTGGATCTTGTCGCTCTTTTTTTGTCATTGACTGAATAATAGCCTCAACGTGCACAAGCTGCTTCTCATCTAATTGCACATTTTTCAGGCCTTTCATCTTATTTGCACCTGGAATCATGCCAAGCAAGTCTTCTAAAGGACCCATATTTTTCACCTGGGCCATTTGATCAAGAAAATCATCAAATGTAAACGATGCTGAACGCATTTTACTTTCTAAGTCTTTCATTTTCTTTTCATCAACATTTTCCTGTGCTTTTTCAATTAAAGATAACACATCACCCATCCCAAGAATTCGTGAAGCCATTCTTTCTGGATGGAATTGCTCTAATTCATCAAGTTTTTCACCCATACCAGCGAATTTTATTGGTTTATTGGTAACAGCTTTAATTGAAAGTGCCGCACCACCACGTGTGTCACCATCTAGTTTCGTTAGGACTACACCTGAGATGTCTAGTTGTTCATCAAAACTCTCAGCGACATTAACAGCATCCTGCCCTGTCATTGCGTCAACAACTAAAAATACTTCATCAGGTTTAACATTAGTTTTAATCTGCTGTAATTCATCCATTAGGTTTTCATCAACATGTAAACGACCTGCTGTATCGATAATGACATAATCATGATGGTCTTCTTTTGCTTTTGCTATAGCTTGGTTTGCAATATCAACCGGATTTGCATCAGTACCCATTGCAAAAACAGGGATATCTAACTGACGACCTATTGTTTCCAATTGGTTAATGGCAGCTGGACGATAAATGTCAGCAGCTACTAATAACGGTTTTCTATTATGTTTTTTGCGCAATAAATTTGCTAATTTACCTGTTGTTGTTGTTTTACCTGCACCTTGCAACCCAACCATCATAATTACAGTTGGTGAACGATCACTTACCGCGATTTTACTTTGTTCTCCACCCATCAAGTCTGTTAATTCTTCTTTTACTACTTTAATAACTTGTTGACCTGGAGTTAAACTTTCCATAACCTCTTGCCCAATAGCTCGTTCTTTCACACGTTTGACGAAGTCTTTTACTACTTTAAAGTTTACGTCAGCTTCTAATAAAGCAAGACGGACTTCACGCGTCATTTCTTTTACATCTTGTTCACTAACTTTCCCTTTGCCTGTCAGCTTTTTCATCGTTTCTTGCAGGCGATCAGCTAAACCTTCAAATGCCATAGAGGGTGTCCTCCTAATCTAATTCTTTTAAATCCTTAATAATTTGTAATACTTGGGGATGATTATCAACTTCTACTACTTCCGCTAAATCATGAAGCAGTTTTTGCCTTCCAAGAAACTTATCATATAATCGTAATTTTTCCTCGTAATTCTCGAGCATTGCTTCTGTACGGCGAATATTGTCATACACAGCTTGTCTTGAGACCGTAAATGTTTCTGATATTTCACCTAATGAATAGTCCTCTAAATAGTACAAATCCATATAGTTTCTTTGCTTAGGTGTTAATAATGCTTGATAAAAATCGAATAAATAATTAATTCGCGTTGTTTTTTCTAACAATATAAGCACTCCTTGTTAAGTGAAACACCTTTACATTAAAATAGTAGACGATATCTTACTTATCTGTCAAGGTTTCAAGTTATTCCTGTTCAATCATATCAGCAAACAAGCCATAAACAAATGCATTTGCATCAAATTTTTCAAGGTCATTCATTTGTTCACCTAATCCTACATATTTCACAGGGATCTTTAGCTCTTTACGAATTGCTAACACGATACCACCTTTTGCAGTTCCATCTAATTTCGTTAAAACAATTCCAGTTACATTCGTTGAGGCAGAGAACGTTTTTGCTTGACTTAAAGCATTCTGACCTGTAGTTGCATCTAATACAAGTAATACTTCATGTGGCGCACCTGGTATTTCACGCTCTATTACACGTTTTACTTTAGATAGCTCATTCATCAAATTCACTTTATTTTGTAATCTTCCAGCTGTATCGCAAAGCAGAACATCAGCTCCTCGTGATTTTGCTGCTTTAACACCATCATAAATAACAGCTGCCGGATCACTTCCTGCTGCTTGTTTAATGACATCTACACCAACACGTTCACCCCATACTTCTAACTGCTCAATGGCACCAGCACGGAAAGTGTCACCTGCTACTAAGACTACTTTTTTTCCTTGTTGTTTCAGTTGATATGCCATTTTACCAATTGTTGTTGTCTTCCCAACACCATTTACACCAACAAAGAGGATTACTGAAAGATCATCATCCTGGATATTCACATTTTCAGATGTATCATCATCACCAGCATATATTTCAACTAGTTTTTCAGAAATAACTTCTTTTAGATCAGCTGAATCTTTAATATTTTGTCGTTTCACTTCAGTCTTTAATTCTTCAACTAAGTCCATTACTGTCATTACACCAACATCAGCTTGAATCAAAATTTCTTCTAAATCTTCAAAGAAATCCTCATCAACTGAACGATAGCGAGCAACTAAATTATTGATCTTACTTGAAAAAGAATCTCTTGTCTTTGACAAACCTGCCTTATATTTATCAGATACTTCATGTTCCTTTTCAGTTGTTGTAAATTTATCTTTTAGTTTTTTGAAAAAGCTCATTTATTTCTCTTCCTCTCTAGCTACTTCGTTATGTTGTTACGTTCATTAAATCCTTTGTTTCTTCTAACTTAACCGATACCAGTCGTGACACTCCTGACTCTTGCATTGTCACACCATAGAGGACATCTGCACCTTCCATCGTTCCTTTTCGATGCGTAATAACGATAAACTGCGTATTCTCGCTATAATCCTTTAAATAGCGTGCAAATCGATCTACGTTCGCATCATCTAATGCTGCTTCTACTTCATCTAATACACAAAAAGGTACTGGACGTACACGTAAGATAGCAAACAATAACGCAATTGCTGTCAGCGCTCTCTCTCCACCTGATAAAAGTGCAAGTTGTTGTGCTTTTTTCCCTGGTGGTTGAGCTTTTATATCAACTCCAGTTTCCAGCATGTTTGTTGGGTCTGTTAAGGTTAACGCAGCGTGCCCTCCTCCAAACAACTGTTCAAACACAAAAGAAAATTCTTCTTTTATTTGATAAAACGTTGTTTCAAAGCGTCGTTGCATTTCTTCATCCATCTCGGCTATTACACTATACAATGTTTCTTTTGCATCAAGCAAATCTGTCTGTTGTTCTGTTAAAAATTCGTAACGTTCTCTTATGCGTTCATATTCATCGATTGATCCTAAATTAACAGTTCCTAAATCTTCTATAGAGCGTTTAATCAACTTCACTTCTTGGCTCGATTGATTGATATCATCTGCTGTAGGATATGTTTCTTTTGCCAATTCATAACTAATGGTGTATTCCGTCTGAAGATGGTGTAGTCTGTTTTCTAATTCTACATCAAGGCGGTTTGCTTTAACCTCATTTGTCTGAATCATTTCCAACAGTGCCTGTTTTTGATTTTGGGTCGTTTTGATTTCTCTTTCCTCATCTTCAATAAACTGCATTTGTTTTAAACGTTTCTGACGATAAGACTGAATTAGCTCGGTAGTTTCTTGCTTTTCTATTTGTTGCTGTTTTACTTTCTCTTCAATATTTTCTTGTTTCTCACTATTTTCATGAAAAGCGATTAATTCTTGCAATTGCTGTTGTGATTCTTGTTTGGAAGTCTGTAATTCTTCTAATCTATTAGTCGCATTAGTAGTTTTCTCTGCTTGATGTTGAACTTGTGATTCTTGTTCTGCCAACGTTATTTGAAGACGATGATAGTTTGCTTGGACCTGCGCTAGATTTTCTTGATGTGAATTCTTTTCATTTGTTAATCGATCAATTTCAGCTTGAAGTCGAACTAATTCATCTGCGATTGTGCTTAGTTTCTCTTCAATTTCTTTACTTTGTTTGATTAGATTTGATTTATCTTGCTCGAATTGTTCCTTTTCTTGGTCATATATACTTAGATTATCATGGATATGCCTGACATGAACTTCATTTTCCGTAACCTGTGCTTGCAATTGATTTTCAGTTTGTTGAAGCGTTTGTATTGTAGCACGTAACTGCTCAATAACACTCTCTTTATCTGAAACTAATTGTTTTTGATCACGAACCTTTTGTTCAAATTCAACCGCACGCTGCTGAAATTGCTCTAACTGATCTGTTACCTCTTGTAAATCCTTATCTCTTGTAAATAAGGATTGATTGGTATTCTTTCTAGCACCACCAGACATTGCACCACCTGGGTTAACAACATCACCATCTAACGTAACCACACGATAACGACGTTCAACTAAACCTGCAATCTCATTCGCATCTTTAAGCGTCTTAGCAAAAATAGTATTTCCTAATAAATAACGCATAACGTTGGTATACTTCTCATCAAAATGAACTAAATTACTTGCAATACCACTAAAACCAGGATGACTGCTTATCTTTTGTTCTGCATGGGTTGGTAGTGATTTCGCTCGCATTGTTTGCAATGGCAGAAAGGTCGCTCGTCCATTTTTTGATTGTTTTAGCCACTGAATCGCTTGTCTTGCAGTGTTATCATCGTCAACAATGATATGTTGTGATTGACCACCTAATGCAGTTTCCATTGCGGTAATATAAAGCTTAGGTACATCTAACAATTCAATTACAGCACCATGAATTCCAGATAAACGGTCCTCTTCACGTGCTTTTAAAACAGCTTTTACACCTTGGAAAAAACCTTGAAAATCCTCTTTCATATCTTCAAGCATTTCTTTTTTTGATTTTAGCTTTTCAAGATACTGATACCCTTGGTGTAGCTTGTTTTCAAGTGTTTGAAATTGTTGTTTAGCTTCTGTTAAATCCTGTTTAGCTGTTGATAAAGCTTGTTCCTTGTTATTACGTTCCACTTGTTGAGAAGCTAATTTTTCTTTGAGACTAGTTAAAGTACTTGTTAATGCTTCTCTTTCAGCTATTTGATCTTCAAATCTTGTTTTTTGATTTTCTTGCCTGTAGTTCATTTGTGATAGCTGTTGTTCAATCGATTGTTTTGCATTGCGTTTAGCAGCCTGATTATTAAGTAATTCAATGTAATCGCTTTTTAGTTCTTCGATCTTTTCCTCGATTTTCTCCTCGGATTTGTCTAATGTTTCTTGCAGTTGCTTGAGTTCTTTTTTCGTATCATTTCTTGATTCTTGTAATTCAGACAACTTTTGGTTTTCAATCTCTAATTCATTAGATAATGTAGCACTTTTCGTTTGCAAATTATCTATTTCATCTTCTAACTTTGTCTTATTTTCTTCAAAATGCCTTGAACGTTCTTCAATTAATTTTTTGTTTCCTTCTAATTGTTCAAGTTCTTGCGTTAACGTTAATAGTTTCTCTTGCAACGTTTCTATCGATTGATCTAAATGCTGCATTTCTTGTCTTTCTTTTTCTAAAACGGCTTCTTTTTGATTAATGGACGTCGTAATCGTTAACTCTTCATTTTTCTTTTCTTCAATCGTAGCTAAATGACTCGACCATTGTTCGTGAAGCGTTTCAATTTCAGCATTTAATAAGGCAATTTCCTTTTCCTGTAACGTTTCCTTTTTTTCTAAGTATTCTTTAGCAATAGATGCCTGTTCTTTTAACGGTTCTAATTGTGTTTCTATTTCATGCGTTATATCTTCTATACGATTTAAATTTTCCTGTGTTTCTGCTAGTTTATATTCTGCTTTCTTCTTACGGTTTTTATATTTTAAAACTCCAGCAGCTTCTTCAAAGATCGTTCGACGTTCTTCTGCTTTTGAACTAAGAATCTCTTCTACTTTTCCTTGGCTAATAATAGAAAATGCTTCTCTTCCTAACCCTGAGTCCAAAAATAAATCAACAATATCCTTTAAGCGACAGGATTGTTTATTTAATAAGAATTCACTATCTCCGGAACGATAAACTCTTCTTGTTACGCTTACTTCATCGTAATCAACCGGGAGTGTTTGATCATGGTTGTCTAATACAAGTGTAACTTCTGCTACATTTAACGGCCTTCTAGTATCACTTCCTTGGAAAATAATATCTTCCATTTTTGTACCACGTAATGATTTCGCAGACTGCTCGCCTAAAACCCATCGGATTGCATCTGTTATATTACTTTTACCGCTACCATTTGGTCCAACAACTGCTGTAACACCAGGCACAAAATCTACTGAAATACGTTCAGCAAATGACTTAAAACCTACTGATTCAATTTTTTTAAGGAACATAAGCATTCTCCTTATTAATACTTGCTATTTTAATAATTTTTAATAACCCTTTTCTCAAAAATTGTTACTTACGAGTATTTTAAATAAACTACGCATTAAGAACCTAAACTGTTTAGTCAGTAATTAGTAACGGAAGGTACCGCTCCTCAAATGAAATTGGTTCCCTTTCCGGGCACGACTTCAGCTAAGCCCACGAAAAGGGAATCCATTTTCTGACGTAGCGGGTAAGTTACGTTATTAATTAATACGCACTTTATTTCAAGCATGCATATTAATAAACAATATTTGAGAAAAGAGCCTTTTGGGTGTTGTTCATAAAGGCCAGTGAAAATAACACATGATATTTCTTGATAAGATTGCTTTTTTGACAAAGTCTATTAAGTAGAATTTTTATTTAATGCTTGCATTTCAACTTATTTATTTTATCATAATAGGAAGAGAGATAGAAGGTTAGATTAATAAAGGAGTGTTTGTGTGAATTTAACTGAGGCTACAGATACAAATCTTAAGTATATTTTGAAAGAAATTGCAGCTCATTTGCAAGTTGTGAATAGTTCTATTATGGATCCTGAAGATTATGACTTAGACAAATATGATGACTTAAAAATGCTTTATGATATAGTGAAGGATAAAGGTCAGTTGAGTGTGTCAGAAACTCAAGCCTTTGTTCAAGAACTTGCAGAAATCCGTAAATAACTTTTATGATTGTTGGCTTGCTTTCACGAGTTTATTTTTTCATAAAAACGAGCCAACAATCACTAGTTTGTGACTTGTTTGTGGTCATTATTGACCATATCTTCTTATAGTTGATCTAGCGCTTTTTTTGCGGCGCGTTGTTCTGCTTCTTTTTTGGTGCGCCCGTGACCAACCCCGGCAACCTCTGCATTTAAACTTACATTTGCAATAAACTCTCGATCATGTGCAGGACCTTTTTCTTCGACAATTTCATATTCAATTTCTGTATGTCGATTTTGTTGAATTACTTCTTGTAATTGACTTTTATAATCCATCGCATGTGAGAAAGCACCTTTTTCAACTTCTGGAAAAACGTATCTTTCTAAAAACTCTAACACAACAAAGAACCCTTGATCCAAGTACAGTGCTCCAATAAATGCCTCAAATACATCTGCTAGTAGCGCTGGTCTCTTTCTACCGCCAGTCCGCTCTTCTCCTTTTCCAAGCAAAACGTAACGATCAAATGAAAGTTTATTTGCAAAACCAACTAATGCTGGTTCACACACAATAGAAGCTCTTAATTTAGTAAGTTCTCCTTCTGCCATTTTTGGATATATCCGATATAGATATTGGGAAACTCCAAGCTCTAAAACTGCATCACCTAAAAATTCAAGCCGTTCATTATCTTGATATGCTTGATTACGATGTTCATTAACGTATGAAGAATGGGTGAATGCCTGATACAATATAGTTTCGTCATTGAAATTAATACCTAATTGCTTTAATAATGGTTTGAAATCCATATACTTATCCACCTATTTTTAATTTTTGTAACAGCATGACATATTGTAAAAGCCTCGCCAAATAAGCGAGACTTTTTATTTTTTAGAATGAGTATTGCATTATGACTGACTGCTTATGTAGTTTACAGCGTCACCAACTGTTTGGATTTTCTCTGCATCCTCATCCGCAATTTCCATATCAAATTCATCTTCTAATTCCATAACTAGTTCAACAACATCTAATGAATCAGCTTCTAAATCATCTTTAAATGATGCTTCCATAGTTACTTTTTCTTCTTCAACATCTAGACGATCTACAACAATTTTCTTTACGCGATCAAATGTATCTGCCATCTCACGTTCACCCCCTTTCAAAGTAGCTGCAATTACGCTATATTACATTACCATACCACCATCTACTTGTATAGTTTGTCCTGTAATATATGTAGCATCATCAGAAGCTAAAAAGCGAACTACTTTTGCTACATCTTTCCCACTACCTAAACGAGCTAGTGGAATTAATTCCAACATAGCTTTTCTTTGTTCTTCGGTTAATTCATCTGTCATATCAGTTTCGATAAATCCTGGTGCTACCGCATTTACTAAAATACCACGCGCAGCTAACTCTTTTGCAGCACTTTTAGTCATCCCTATCACACCAGCTTTAGCAGCTACATAGTTTGCTTGCCCAGGATTTCCACTAATACCAACAACTGAAGCAATATTAATAATACGACCGCTTCGCTGTTTCATCATTTGCCTTGTAACAGCTTTGGTGCTGAGGAATACCCCTTTTAAATTGGTTTGAATTACTTCATCAAATTCTTCTTCTTTCATGCGCATCAGTAGGTTGTCACGTGTAATGCCAGCATTATTCACTAAAATATCCAAACTACCAAAAGTCGTTGTTACTTGCTTCACCATGTCTTTGACTTCTGCTTCACTTGCTACATTTGCTTTTATTTTAATTGCTTCCGCACCTAGCGCTTTTATTTCATCTACCACTTGTTGTGCCTTTACTTCATTACCTGCAAAATTAACGGCTACTTTTGCCCCTTGATGTGCTAACTCAATTGCTATTGCTCGCCCAATACCACGAGAAGCACCAGTCACAAGTGCTACTTTACCTGTCAGCATTAAGATTCCTCCTTGTACCATTCAATAAACGCTTGTAGTGAATCAGAATCTTGAATCGAGAAGGTTTGCATACGACGATTCACTTTTTTCACTAACCCTGTTAACACTTTTCCACTTCCAATTTCAACAATTGCATCTAATGATGAGTCTACCATTTGTTCTATTATTTCTTCAAATCGAACAGTAGAATACATTTGTTTGACTAACAATTGCTTTATCTCTTCTTTATCCACTACTTGCTTTGCTGTCACATTCGCATAAACTGGTGTTTTTGCATCAGAAAATGTAACTTCACTTAATTTTTCCGCCAGTTTATTAGCAGCTGGTTTCATTAATGAAGAGTGGAATGGCCCACTAACATTTAACGGTAACACACGCTTTGCACCAGCTTCTTTTAAACTAACTACTGCACGTTCAATTGCTGTTTTTTCTCCTGAAATAACTATTTGTCCAGGGCAATTTAGATTGGCAATTTCAATTACTTCATTCGTTTCGACCTGAAGTTTATCAAGTTCAGCTTGAAGTACACTTTGCTCCATTCCTAAAACAGCCGCCATTGTCCCTTTTCCACTTGGAAAGGCATCTTCCATTAATCTCCCTCTTGCTTGCACCAGGGGTAAAGCATCTTCAATTCTCACTGCTTCAGCAGCTACTAACGCGCTATATTCACCAAGGCTATGTCCTGCCAAATAAGAGGGTTTTATACCTTCTTCAAGTAGAACACGTGTAATTGCAGCACTTGTAAGTAATAAGGCTGGCTGTGCATTTTCTGTTTGTGTTAAAACTTCTTCAGGTCCTTCAAACATTAATTTGGTTATATTTTTATCTAACGTTATATTTGCTTGATCAAAAAGCTCTTTTACCAAAGAATGCGTTTGATATAAATCTTCACCCATCCCTACATGTTGTGAGCCTTGTCCAGGATATATAAAGGCAACTTTCTTCATATGTTATTCCTCCTCACCAATATCAAGTTGTGCTACAGTAGTTTCGATTGTTTTTGTTACATCATGCTCAACCATATAACAAGCTTGTTTAATCGCACTATAAATAGCTCTAGCATTTGATGATCCATGCGCTTTAATAACTGGCGCCGCTAATCCGAACAAGCCAGCTCCACCATATTCCGCATAATCCAATTGGCTTTTTAATTCTTTTAAATCTTGTTTCATAAGTCCTGCTGCAAATTTAGTTTTTAAATTAGACATAAAGGATTTTTTTAGCATAGAGAACATTGTTAATGCAGTACCTTCAATTGTTTTTAATGCAATGTTGCCACTAAACCCATCTGTCACTACAACATCTGCTGCTCCATCTAATAAGTCTCTAGCTTCAATATTTCCAACAAAATTAATTGGTGCTTGTTTTAATAATGTAAATGCACTTTTTGTTAATTCATTACCTTTTCCATCTTCTGTACCTATATTTAACAAACCAACACGTGGTGAATCAATTCCTCGAACTTTTTCAACGTATACAGAACCCATGATAGCATATTGAACAAGATGTTTTGCTTTCGCATCAACATTTGCTCCTACGTCTAACAATAAAAATCCTTTTTTGTCTATAGTTGGTAAAGTTGGGCTTAATGCCGGTCGCTCAACACCTTTTATTCGACCAACCTGGAATAAACCAGCACTCATTAATGCTCCTGTATTTCCAGCTGATACACAAGCATCAGCTCGATTTTCCTTCACTTCATTAGCCATTAATACCAATGAAGCATCTTTTTTTCGTCGTACTGCTCGAACAGGTTCATCATCCCCTGAAATAACAGTTGTTGTATGTATAATCGAGATGCGCGTATCATCTGTAAGGTATTCAGAAATTTTGTTCTGATCTCCAACTAAAACAATTTCTAGATCGTTCATTTCTTTAATAGCTTCCATCGAACCTTCTACAATTGCCTTAGGGGCATGGTCTCCACCCATTGCATCAATTGCTAACTTCATGTTCAACCTCTCCTTTTTGTCGTTCTGTTGAACGATACATATCGAACATACCAGAAAAAACAATTTCGTTATCAACATAACTGTCTACTTCTACTTTTGTCCTTTTATTCTCAGTTGTATTGGAAACTTTTGCTTTAGCCACTACACGTTCACCTTGTTTTACTTGTCGTGTAAATTTAATGTCAGCATTTCTAGTTAATGCTAATTCATCATCAATAACGGCAACTGCTAGTGAGTTTGCTTGGGCAAATAAGTGATGTCCACGCGCAATGTTATTCCGTGAGAAAACATGTTCATTACTTATATCTAAAATCGATATTGCTCGTTTATCTAACTCTAAATCAACCACTTCTCCGATGACTTCGTCAATTGGCAAAGCTTTAACGGTTTCATTCCATTGATTAGTGGCCACTGTTTTTATTCGTTCACGTAATTCAGGTATGGACAACTCCATCCTGTCTAAACGAATGGTTTGAATACTAACATTAAATTCCTTTGAAAGTGCTTCATCTGTAATGAAGGGCATTTCTTCTATTTTTTCTTTTAGCTTTTGTTGTCTATTCACTTTTGATAATTTCATATCTTCACCACCCTGTTTCACTTATCAAAACACAAAACTTATTTCAGAAATATTTATTGTTTTAAAACTTCGTAATCGATATAATTTTCACTATAGATAAACTTTCTTAAATGCTTCGTAATAATCAATTTTATGACTAGGTACTAATAGTAATATATAATACCAAAGAAAAAGATGCAAGTACCTTATTAATCAAAAGTGTTGCTTTTTAAATTTAATTCTTTTTCTAAATGTTCTTTTAATGCATGATAACTAGGGTCTTTTGACAATAGGTCTTGATAGATGATAGTTTGCGCATCATTACGTGCTGTTTCTAACGCTCGGTAATCCTGTACAATATCAGCAACTTTGAATTCTGGTAAACCACTTTGCTTTTTACCAAAAAAATCTCCAGGGCCTCTTAATTGTAAATCTTGTTCAGCTAATTCAAATCCATTAATTGTTTCCGTCATAATTTTCATTCTCTCTTTACCTACTTCACCTTTGGGATCAGCAACTAAGATACAATAACTTTGTGCTTTACCTCTGCCAACTCTCCCTCTTAACTGATGTAATTGTGATAAACCAAAACGTTCAGCATCATAAATAAGCATAACTGTAGCATTTGGTACGTTTACACCAACTTCTACAACAGTTGTTGAAACCAGAACTTGAACGTCATTCGTTGCAAATTCTTGCATAACAGCTTCTTTTTCATCGTTATGTAGCCTACCATGTAATAGACCAACTTTCATGGCAGATCCATATACTTGTTGCAATTGCTGATAGAGATCAACCGCATTTTGAATATCTAGTTTATCCGACTCCTCAATTAACGGACAAATAACATAAGCTTGATGGCCATTATTTACTTCCTTTTGAATAAATTGTAATAGTCTTGGAAGCATGCTCTCTTTCACCCAATAGGTCTCCACTGGCTTTCTACCAACTGGCATTTCATCTATTTGTGAGACATCCATATCGCCATAGCTTGTTATTGCAAGCGTCCTTGGAATCGGTGTTGCTGTCATAAACAAGACGTCTGGATCAATCCCTTTATCACGTAATGCTTTTCTTTGATTCACACCAAAACGGTGCTGTTCATCAACAATTACAGTTCCTAAATTTGAAAAGATAACTTCATCTTGAATCAATGCATGTGTCCCAATAATAATATCAACTTGATGTTCCTTAACTAGCTCCAATCTCTCTTTACGTTTTTTTCCTTTTATAGAACCAGTTAATAAAACAACATTTGCATATCCCTCAAATAACTCTGTTAAAGAAGCATAATGCTGTTCAGCCAATATTTCTGTTGGCACCATTATTGCACCTTGTTTTCCTGCTGTTATAGAAGCATATAAGCAAATCGCTGCAACCGCTGTTTTACCTGAGCCCACATCACCTTGGAGCAAACGATTCATACGATACGGAGAACGCAAGTCTGTTAAAATTTCATCTAATGACCTTTGTTGAGCACGTGTTAACGCAAAAGGTAGTCTTGTAATAAACTGATCAATAGCAAACTGATCAAACAATTGACTATTCCCTTTTGTCCGCTCACGATTCTTTTTTCGGAATACTTGCATCTTTAATTGAAACAGTAATAATTCTTCATAAACAAAACGTCTTTTAGCGTGTTTCAATAATTGAAAATTAGAAGGAAAATGCATTTCCTTTAGAGCTTTATTTCGCGGTAATAGTTTATAATTCTCCAAATATGCAGGTGGTAGAACTTCAACAATATTATCACCGTATTGTTCAATTGCATTTTTAATAATTTTTTTAAACTGTAATGGTTTGATCGTGCTCTTCATTGGATATACAGGTTGAATCGGGTCATCTAGCTTTGCTTTTCCCTTTTTGTAATTATCAATAGTAATTTGCAGCCTGTGCTGATCCCATTTTCCAGTGAAAGTAACGGTATCTCCCTGCTGCAATTGTTTTTTAGCAAAAGCTCGATTAAACATAACACCTTTAACCACAGTGTCTTCTACTTGTAGATGAAGGGTTAAACGTGATTTCTTTCTTCCGTAATAAGATAGATTAGGTTCTCCTATTATCTCCCCTTCTATCGTTACTTTTTCATCATGAATAAGTTCACTTAATGGTTTAATCTCATAGTTATCATAGCGATTAGGAAAATAAAACAGAAGATCCTCTAGTGTTAAAATCCCCAATTCTCCCAAGTGTTCTTGTAATGCTTGTCCTACACCTTTTACCTTTTCGATTGGTTGATTCAATTACCTCACTCTTTCTCTCCTTTATTTCCGTATATTTTTGCAGCAAGTTCTCTTCCTGTCGGCGTTGCAGCTAACCCACCTTCAGCAGTTTCTCTTAAAGCACTAGGCATCTGTCTTCCAATTCGGTACATCGCACCTATTACTTCATCACATGGGATTTTACTTGTGATTCCAGCTAAAGCCATGTCTGCTGAAACAATAGCATTTGAAGCACCAGCTGCATTTCGTTTGACACATGGAACCTCTACTAAACCTGCAACCGGGTCACAAACAAGACCTAGCATATTTTTTAGTGTTATCGCGAAAGCTTCAGCACTTTGTTTTGGCGTCCCACCAGCCATTTCGACAACTGCAGCCGATGCCATCGCCGCAGCTGATCCTACTTCTGCTTGGCAACCACCAGCTGCACCAGATATAAATGCGTTATTAGCGACAACAAACCCAAAAGCTCCTGATGTAAATAAAAAGTTAATCATTTCTTCTCGTGTCGGATTAAGTCGCTCCTTTACTGCAAATAAAGCACCTGGCACACAACCTGCACTCCCCGCAGTTGGTGTAGCACAAATCACGCCCATAGCGGCATTCACTTCATTCGTTGCCACAGCTTTGCTAACTGCATCTAGTAATAAGATACCAGAAAGCGGTTGGTGTGTATGCATATATTTTTGTAAAAGAACTGCATCACCGCCTGTAAGACCAGAGCGTGATCGCACACCTCTTAAACCATCTTCAATTGCCTTTTCCATAACAGTTAAATTTCGTTCCATTTGCCCTATGATCTCTTCTCTTGATTTCTCATGGACATCCATCTCTTGTGTTATCATTGCTTCTGCAATTGATATATTCTCATTTTCTGTGCGTTCTATTAATTCTGCAACTGTACGAAACAAATAAATCCCTCCATGTCTATCGTGATGTGATATTTTTATCTATATTGAAGATTAATCTACAATTTTAGCAATATGTAGAATGTGATCTGCCTTTTTTAATTCAGTTTCAATTTCCATATCTACGTTCTGATCTAGCTCAATTACCATCAGGGCATCTTTACCTACATCTTTTCGAGATACTTCCATCCTACCAATATTTATCTCATGTTTCGCTAATATTTGTGTAATTGATGCAATGGCACCAAAACGGTCATTATGCATGATCAATATGGCTGGATGATTTCCGGATAAATGTAATTCAAAACCATTTAATTCGGTGATCTCTACTTTACCACCACCAATTGAGATACCAACAAGTTCTAATGTTTCTGCACCGTTTCCAATTTTAATCCTTACTGTATTAGGGTGTTCAACAGCCGATTCATCTTCAAAAAAGCGTATAGCTATATTTTTATCTTTCGCAATATCCAGTGAACTAGAAATACGATTGTCATCTGTATCAAAATTTAATAATCCTGCCACAATAGCTACATCTGTTCCATGACCTTGATACGTTTTTGCAAATGAACCATAAAAAAATATATCTGCCCAAACGGGCTCTTTGCCAAACAGATTCCGTGCTGCTCTTCCAATTCTTGCAGCTCCCGCTGTATGTGAACTGGATGGACCAATCATAACTGGCCCAATAATATCGAAGACTGATTTATATTTCACGGGAAATACCTCCTAGAAAAAATACCTAATCATTGTAGTATACGTATTATTTTAACATAAGAAAAGCTCAGGATTCACTTAGAACCTGAGCTTAATGCATTATTCAATTGCAAAAATATAAGAATAAATTGGTTGCTTACCTTGATGAATCTCAATTTCAACATCTTCATATTCTGTTTCAATGAAAGATTCAATTAAAGCAGTTTCTTCATCAGTTGCATCTTCACCTTGTAAGATCGTGACGATCTCGTCATCTTCTGTGATCAGTTCAGCCAATAATTGTTTCACTACATCTAATTTATCTTTTGCATTTACCTTAATTTCCCCATCTGCTAACCCCATAAAATTTCCATTAGCAATGGTCATACCGTCAATTTGTGTATCTCTTACCGCATAAGTTATTTGCCCAGTTTTAACTAAGTCACTTGCCTCAATCATATTGTTTTTGTTTGTTTCCAAGTCAGCTTCAGGGTGAAATGCTAACAACGCACTCATACCTTGAGGAATTGTTTTGGTTGGAACAACAACAACTTCATCATCACTTAGTGTTGCAGCTTGTTCAGCTGCCATTATAATATTTTTATTATTAGGAAGAATAATCACACGTTTAGCATGTGCTTCTTCTATCGCTTCGGTGATGTCTTGTGTACTTGGATTCATTGTCTGGCCACCTTGTATGACAACAGAAGCACCAAGACTTTCCAATAATTCTTTTAATCCTTCACCCATAGCTACTGAGACAATTGCATATTCTTGCTTTTGCTTCGGTTTCTGTTTAGGCTTTTCTTTTTGATCACCAACAATAGATGTGTGTTGCTCTCGCATATTCTCCACTTTTATGTTTAGAAAACTACCAAAACGTTGACCTAAGTTTATAACTTCTCCTGGGTACTCAACATGAACATGTACCTTAACAATCTCATCATCAGAAACTACTAGTAATGAGTCCCCAATTTCACTTAGCTCTTGACGAAACGCTTCTTCATCATAAGGATTTTCCTTCAATTTTTCATCTTCAAATTTAACCATAATCTCAGTACAATATCCAAATTCGATATCTTCTGTTTGCATAAATCCTTGAGCCAATTTATGGTGCTCAGCATTAACCATATCATCCATTTCAACATCTGAATCAACATGATCTGGTAATTCCTCACCTTTTAAAGATGCTAAAAAGCCTTCATAAATAACCACTAGGCCTTGTCCACCACTATCTACTACACCAACTTCCTTTAAAACTGGTAGTAGATCTGGTGTAGTTGCCAATGATTTTTTACTAGCTTCAACAACACCTTCCAAAAACACGATCATATCATCTGTTGTTTTTGCAATTTCTTCAGCTTTTTTTGCTGTATCTTTTGCAACTGTAAGTATTGTACCCTCAACAGGCTTAATAACCGCCTTGTAAGCTGTGTTAACGCCAGCTTGTAAAGCTTTTGCAAAGCTTTTAGGATCTAGTGTTTCAGCTCCATCTACACCTTTAGAGAAGCCGCGAAATAATTGGGATAGTATAACACCAGAGTTTCCTCTAGCACCCATTAATAGCCCTTTAGCAAATGCTTCAGAAACCTCTGCAGTTGTTTTCTTGTTTGCTTCTAGTTTTTTAACTTCAGCTGCTCCTGAAGTCATCGATAAATTCATATTAGTACCTGTGTCTCCATCTGGAACAGGAAATACATTTAATGCATCAATCATTTTAGCATTATTCGTCAAATTGTTTGCACCTAGTAATACCATTTGTGCAAACGCTGATCCTTCTAACGTTCGAACCACCACTACAACTTCCTCCTTTATAACTAAGCCCTAACAAATATCATGATTAAATTTTTTACATATCGGATATATATTTCTTATTCAGCTTGAACTCTCACGCCTTGAATAAATATGTTAACAGCATGGATTGATAAACCTAATGTTTTATCCAATGTATATTTAACTTGAGACTGTACGTTATGAGCAACCTCAGAAATCTTTGTGCCATAGCTAACTATAATATACATGTCTATGCTAATTTTCTCTCCATCTTGGCGAACAATAACACCTTTTGAGAAGTTTTCTTTTCTTAATATTTCTGCAATGCCATCCTTCAATTGATTTTTTGATGCCATCCCTACTATACCATAACACTCAATTGCTGCACCTCCAGCAACTGTCGAAATTACTTCATTAGTAATTGTGACATGTCCGTCTTTTGTTGTTAATTCAATAGACATAACATTATCCTCCTTGGTTAGATCTTAATTAACTGCCATTTATAATTTATAACCCTCTTAACACTCTATGCTTAAATACCTAAACATTAAGAAAATAAAACAACTATGATACCAAACATTTTACAACAAACCGTTAGATTTTGAAAGCAGTTTCAGATGTGTTTTTTCACCTAAGCAACTTTACTATTTAGTGTTAAAAAATTATAAAAACTTTTTTTTAGCTTTCTAGCTAAACCCCTTTATACAATGGACGAAAAATTAATTTATGTCAAGTGTTTATGCTTTATACCCTACTCATTATGCCATTTTTGCCCCAAAAATGAAAGCAAATAATATTATATTAGAAGAATATTTTCTGCACATAATCTATCATTTGTTCGAGTATAGATTGCATTTACCTTGTAATTATGATAAATTATATTAGTATGTAATGAGATAGATGTAAGTAGGAGGGATTAATATGGGACGTAAATGTGTAGTAACTGGACGTAAAACAACTAGTGGGAATAACCGCTCACACGCGATGAACGCTAATAAACGTACATGGAAAGCAAACGTACAAAAGGTACGTATCATGGTAGATGGTAAACCGAAACGTGTTTATGTATCTGCACGTGCTTTGAAATCTGGAAAAGTAGAACGCGTATAATAGCTTAGAAAAACTTATATTTGCGTAACAAAAAAGCACCTACATGTAGGTGCTTTTTTGTTACGATTGGCTGAGCGATTTAATCCTTTTTAAAAGAACCAATGATCACACGTACGAAGCCACCAATGAACCTTGGGAGTTTAATAGTATAAAATTTCAAAAGAACCCCTCCTCTTTTCGATATGACAAAGAACACTTCATATTATTGTATGATTATGATGCTCGATAAGTACATCACGACTCTTTATCACTATTAATATGCCTTTACGAAAAGAAAAAGTACCTTTTTTCGAAAGAAGCTTATTCGAAAGACAAAGCGTTGATCCCCATTCTACAGAACCATCTTCTAAAGGATAGTAAAACCCCTCTAACGTCAATCCTTCTATACAAGAGGAGAAAGGAACAAATGAAATAATTGGATATAATAAATTTTGTTCTACTTCATAACTTCCCGGATTAAATAATGTTAGTTCATTTTGATTATCTATAATGGTTGTCTGCAACTGTTCCTGTTGTAAACGATATAAAAGCTGGATATTTGCTAATGTATGATCTATCCTACCACCTGTTGCACCAAACAAGATTAACTTCTCTGGTGCGAGTAGGATAGCCTTAACAATAGCTAAATCCAAATCTGTTTCATCTTTATCAACAGGATAAGTTTCTATAGAAGTTGCGTTAGTAGATACTTGTTCAAACTCGTTCTCTGTTATGGAGTCAAAATCTCCAATTGCAAGATCTAGTCTCATACCTGCATTTACAAGTACAAGAGCACCTCGATCGGCACCTATCCAATAATCTACTTGGTTTTTGTAAGACATTAAATCTGGAACAAATTCAATAGGACCCCCAGCTACAATTGCAACAGTCTTCATTGTGTACTACCCCTTAGTTCATTCACATTATTTCGTTGCATTTCGAATGTTTTGAATTGCATTTTCACGATTTTTTTCATTAAAAATCGCGCTACCTGCAACTAAAACATCAACACCAGCATCCGTACACAGTTTAGCTGTTGTCTGGTTAATACCACCATCTACTTCGAACTCAACATGTGGGGCAAAATCTTGACGCCACTTATCTACTTGCTTTATTTTGCTTAATACATCCGCAATAAAAGCTTGTCCGCCAAATCCTGGGTTCACCGTCATAAACAGGACTAAATCAATATCTTTTAAAATTGGATAGAGCATTTCTGCAGGTGTAGCAGGATTAATGACAACACCCGCCTTCACTCCAGCATTTTTAATGGCGTGGATCGTGCGATGCAAATGGACACTTGCTTCAACATGAACAGAAATGATATCAGCCCCTGCTTTTGCAAAAGCGTCAATATAGTCTGCTGGATTTTCAATCATTAAATGTACATCCAATGGTAAAGATGTAATTGGTCGAATTGCTTCTACAACAAGTGGACCAATTGTTATATTTGGAACAAAGTGTCCATCCATAACATCAACGTGAATATAATCCGCTCCGCCTTGTTCTACTTCTAATATTTCTTCTTTTAATCGAGCAAAATCTGCTGATAAAATTGATGGAGCAATTTTTGTCATAACTTAATACCTCGGCTTTCTGTCTTTAATTTCATGATAGAATTGAACATAGTGTTCATATCTAAATTCGGTAATTTCCTCATTTTCAAGTGCTGCTTTAACTGCACATTTCGGTTCATTTATGTGCATACAGCCTCTAAACTTACAATTTTCTTTTCTCGCTTCCATCTCTGGGAAACAATCTGGTAACTCTTCTAATTCAATCTCATCAAATTCTAATGAACTAAAACCAGGTGTGTCAGCTACTAGGCCACCTGCTATTTCAACTAATTCAACATGCCTAGTAGTGTGTTTTCCACGGCCCAAGCTATTTGATATTTCATTTGTCTCAATATCAAGTAGTGGATTCAACTTGTTTAAAAGAGAAGACTTCCCAACTCCTGACTGCCCGGCAATTACAGAAATATTATCAGAAAAGTACGGGATCAGCTGCTGTAAATCTGAACCGTCTTTTGTTGATGATGTTTCGACCTGGTATCCTATTTGACGATAACTTTCTTGAATTTCTTTTATTCTCTTTTCTTCTTGTTCAGAAAGCATATCTACTTTTGAGATGAAAATAACCGGTTCAATCCGCTTCGCCTCAACCAATACTAAAAAGCGGTCTAATAATAAGGCACTAAAATCTGGCTCTTTTGCTGAAACAACAATGATCGCTTGATCAATATTTGCAATTGGAGGTCTTCTCATTTGATTATGCCGCTTCTTAACCTCATAAATGTAGCCTTCATTGGGGTTACTAATGTCAAATTCGACTACATCACCAACGAGGGGAGTGATATTCTTTTTGCGAAATAAACCACGTCCCCTACATTGATAAACACCATTATCACACTTAACATAATAAAAGCCACTTAATGCTTTCATGATTTTCCCTTCAGGCATCGACTCACCCACCTTCCACTTCTTCATAAGCTATCGTTTTTTGCAGGAATACTTCATCATCTCTTTCTACTTTATATGTTGCAGTTTTCCCTGATGCGATGGTTAGTCGAACCGTAAAAGGCGTATCTTCTCGAATCGACTCTGTTTCATAAAGACTTGTTAGATCATACTCCATATCTTCTATATAAATCCTAACCTCTTGCGGAGCATTATTGTTTTCTGATTGTCCATTAGACCCTCCAGTATAAGGAACAGTGAATGATACGGAATGTGTTATCGGTGGTTTTTCCTTTTTACCTCGTGAAACAACAATCTCAACGACTGAATCCTCTTTTACTTCAGTACCAGCACTAGGAGATTGACGAATAACATTTCCTTTTTCCACTTCAGCTGAATTCTCGTCGATAACAGTACCAGATAAATCTTGATCACTTAAATAATCGATTGCAGCTTGTTCACTCATACCGGTTAAATCATTTAATGTGACAGACTTTTTCCCAATACTGACCACAAAAATCACCGTTGTTTCTGACGGTACTACTACTTCATTCGGCTCGGGATTATTTTGTGCAATGATATAACCTTCTGGCTCATCAGAATGTTTTTCATCATACTGTATTTCTTGATATCCTTTTTGTTGCAATATTCTTCTTACTTGATCAAAACGTTGACCAACATAATTTGAAAATTCTTGTGTTGCTTTTCCTTGACTCGAATAAACGGTCACCTGAGAACCCTCTTTTATATTTGTGCCTGCATTTGGATTTATTCGTATAACATGATTTTCAGGAATCTCATCAGAAAACTCCTCTTCGTACATAACATCTAAACCTAAATCGGTAAGCTCTTTTAATGCTTCCGTATATGTTTCTCCTTCGAGCTCTGGGATGGTTACATCATCTGGCTGGAGCCAACTCGGTAAAACAAATAATGCAAATAAACCAGACCCCAATAAAACAATAAATAATACCGATATCCAAATAAGCGGTTTAAACCTTTTCTTTTTCTTCTTATCAGATTTATTACTGTCACTCTGATTGATATCATGAGCATTCCCATTTTGTATTGATGTATTCTTCGTATGAACAAGTGTATCTTCTACTGATTTATTCTTTTCAAAATTCTGATCGTTAATAATAGGAATTGCTTTTGTCTCTTCACCCTCTTCTTCAGGTGGAACATATGCAGCTTCATTAATACGATTTGGTTGTAAAGCAGTTAATAAATCTTCTTCAAGGGCTTCAACTGAATTATAACGATAAAAAGGATCTTTTGTAGTAGACTTTAATACTATATTTTCAATGCTCTGTGGTATATCCGGATTCCACCTTCTAACAGAAGGTGTATTAGATTGCAAGTGTTTTAATGCAATAGAAACAGCAGATTGTCCAGAGAAAGGAATGCGACCAGTTAAGAGTTCAAAAAACACAATGCCTAATGAATAGATATCTGACTTTTCATTTGCCATCCCACCACGTGCTTGCTCTGGTGATAGGTAATGTACAGAACCTAGCATTGAGTTTGTTTGTGTTAATGATGTTGCAGTTAATGCTAAGGCAATACCAAAGTCTGTCACTTTCACTTTTCCATAAGGATCAATTAATATATTTTGAGGTTTGATATCGCGATGAACAATATTATTTGCATGTGCATGCTCAATAGCTGAAGTAAGTTGACGCATAATTTCAATTGACTCTTCAGCAGGTATCGGACCATATAGTTGAATATATTTTTTAAGTGTCATTCCTTCAACATATTCCATTACCATGTAGTAAATATTCTCTTCATCCCCAACATCATATATATTAACAATATTTGGATGAGACAAGCTTGTTGCCGATTGTGCTTCCCGATGAAAACGCGTGATAAATTCGTCATCATTTGCATATTCTAGTCGTAATACTTTGATCGCCACTTCTCGATCTAATATGGTGTCATGGCCAAGGTATACATTCGCCATCCCTCCACCGCCAATAATCCTCCGAACCTTGTATCGATCACTAAGCAAGCGCCCTTCTATCACGATAAATCACCTTCTACAGATTCGTCATGCTCTGATAAGACAACTGTAATATTATCTTCTCCACCACGTTCATTGGCCAAATCAACTAATTGTTGAGAAATTTCTTCTAGTGTAATATCTTTTTCTAAGAAATCCTCTAATTCTTTGTCTGTGACTTTATTAGATAGCCCATCAGAACAGATTAACAATCGATCTGATAAATACCATTCTTCCGTGTTAACATCAGGTATAATTTCTTCATCTGTACCTAAAGCTTTCAGTAAGACATTTTTTCGAGGGTGATATTCCGCATCTTCTTTAGATAGCTGACCAGTACGAACGAGTTCATTAACTAAAGAGTGATCTTCTGTCACTTGTCGTAATGCTTGATTGTGATAAAGATAACAACGACTATCACCTATATGCGCAACGGAAATAAAATCAGCAGCAAATAGAACTGCAACTACGGTTGTTCCCATTCCAGCATAATCAACATTTTCTTGTGCATAGCGATAGACTTGTTGGTTGACCTCTTGAATTGAATGAGATAACCATTTTTCAGTCTCTTCTTTTGTCATAAGAAAGGTAGACTCTTTCCACTTCTCACTTAGATAGTCTATTACCATTTGACTAGCCACATCTCCCGCTTTGTGACCTCCCATTCCATCAGCTACTACAGATAATTGCTGGTTATCCTTATTATAAAAAACACCACCAATATCCTCATTATGCTCTCTCACCTTACCCTGATCCGTTAAATAATATTGATTCATTTGACTCACCTCGTATTATCCATTCTTCAAACCTGTTAAGCATTTAAGTGTTAATATGCAACTACTAGCCTTTCTTCTGTATACGTGTCAGGAAGAAACCATCTGTTTGATAATCATCTGGAAAAATTTGCAGACCTGTTGTAGTTATACCTGGCGCTTGTTTCAATACGTCTGGAAGTTCTGTAAAGAAAGTTTGATCTATCTCAAAATCAGGATGGGCTTGTAAAAATGCTTCAATTACACGCTCATTTTCCTCTTTATCTACCGTACAAGTACTATATAAAAGTTTACCATCTTTTTTTAATAAAGGGGAAATATTTTCTAATAATTCTAGTTGAATTTTTGCTAACTTCATAATATCCGCTTCATCTTTATTATATTTTATATCTGGCTTTCCTCTAATAACACCTAATCCTGAACACGGGGCATCAATTAGAATACGATCAAATGAATTTGGCTCATGGAAAGCCGACAATTCTCGTGAATCTGCTCCTTTTGTTTCAATATTTGATAACCCTAAGGCAAATGCCTTTACAGCAACAAGATCTACCTTTTTTTCATGTAGGTCATATGCCATGACTTGCCCAGTGTTGTTTAATTTTTCAGCAATATGCGTTGTTTTTCCTCCAGGAGCACTGCAGGCATCTAAGACATACTGATTCTCTTCAATTTGCATCATTTCCGCAACCAGCATGGAGCTTTGGTCTTGAATTGTTAGACAATCTTTCTGAAACAACTCACTTTTCAATATGTTTCCTTCTTCAACAATAAGACCTTGCGGTGAAAAAGATGATTGGGCTGTCTGATAGCCTTCTTCTTGTAATTGATCGATCGCTTGTTCTTTAGTTATTCTTAATGGTTGAACACGGACACTGAGAGGTTTTGAGTCTAAATTAGCTTGACAGATTACTTCTGTTTTTTCCAATCCATACTGTTTTATCCAACGATCAACAAGCCAAGCAGGATGACTAGTCGCTAAACTAATGCGTTCTACATCATCACTAATTGCCTCAAATGACGGAAATCCTTGGCGTTGCGCACTTCGCAAGACACCATTAACTAAGGAAGAAATCCCCTTGTGTCCTCTCTCATTAGCAATCGATACTGCTTCATGAATAATTGCGTGATCAGGTACCTTTGACAAATAGTGCATTTGATAAAAAGATAAGTAAAGTAACCATCTGACCCATGATTTTAATTTATTTGGTTTTGCAACAAAATGGTTAACGAAATAATCTAATGATAATTTTCGTTGTAGGGTACCATAGACCATTTCTGTTAATAACGCTTGATCACGTACAGCAATTTTGTTTGATTTAAGTGCTTGATCTATTAAAAGATGACTAAAAGCACCATTATCTCCAACACGCAGTAATATATCTAATGCACTTGAGCGTAAACTATATTTCGTCATATCATTCTCCTAATTTTTCGCCTATTTTGACCGATTGACCACTACCGCGGATAAAATCGGCTACATTCATCTTTTTCTTACCTGCAGGTTGTATTTCAGTCAAGGCTATGCCTTTACCATCACCACAACAGACAATTATTGCCTTTTCACTTATTGCTACAATTTCTCCAGGTGCATTCTCATATGTGGAGTGTATCATTTCTCCCCACCAAATTTTCAGGTTTTTGCCTTTTAATTTAGTACTTGCAACAGGCCAAGGGTGGAGCCCACGAATATGATTATAAATCATTTGGCTCGTGTTATTCCAATCCACTATTTCTTGCTCACGTGTAATATTCGGTGCATACGTAACCAAACGTTCATCTTGTTCTTCAGGTGTAATTGTACCATTTAAAATATTTGGCATCGTATCATGAAGCAGTGCGGCACCAGCAACTGCTAATTTATCGTGTAAGGAACCAACATGGTCTTCATGCTTAATTGCTACTTTGGTTTGAGATAAAATATCTCCTGCATCTAATTTTTCCACCATATACATAATTGTAATCCCAGTTTCTGATTTTCCTTGTAAAATCGAATAATGAATTGGTGCACCCCCGCGTAACTCTGGTAACAGCGATGCATGGACATTGATACATCCAAATTGAGGAACATCCAATAATGCTTTAGGTAAAATTTGACCAAATGCTGCTGTTACAATGATATCTGGATTATACGCAAGAATCTCTTGATACGTATCCTTCACCTTTTCAGGCTGATAAACGGGAATCCCGTGCTTTATTGCTTCTACTTTTACAGGTGGGGGGGTTAATTCCTTCTTTCTCCCCTTTGGTCGATCTGGTTGTGTGACAGCTAACACAACGTTATACTCATCTTTTAATAATTGTTTAAGAATTGGAACAGAAAAATCAGGTGTTCCCATAAATACTACATTCTTCATCTAATCCCTCGCTTTTTACATTAATTGATAAGGTTGTAAATCAATTTGAATCAATAAATCATTCTTTTGTATCTCTTTTTCATAATAAGCTAATATCCGTTGTAAAACGCGCCGTTGTTCTGGCTCGTTTTTGTATTTTACCATGCACTGAAAACGATATCTATCTTTTATCCTTGTAAGCGGTGATGGTGTAGGTCCTAGAATACGCGCCGCATCAGATAAGTGCTTGATTAACAGTTGACTAATTGTACGTGTTATTTCCAGTGCTTTTAATTGATTTGGATGTGATACTGTTATTAAGGTTAAGAAATAAAAAGGAGGATATTGATACGTTTTACGTAAGAGCATTTCTTTATTAAAAAAACCTTCATAATCATATTGTGCAGCCAAATCAACACTATAGTGTTCAGGCGAGTACGTTTGTATAACAACTTCGCCAGGAAGCTCATGACGACCGGCTCGACCACTAACTTGTGTTAATAATTGAAATGTTTTTTCAGCTGCTCGAAAATCTGGTAAATGCAATAAACTATCAGCAGCTAAAACCCCAACTAAAGTGACATTACCGAAATCTAAACCTTTTGCAATCATTTGTGTTCCTAGTAAAATATCTGCTTCATGATTACCAAATTGATCAAGTAATTTCTCGTGTGAACCTTTGCGCCTTGTTGTATCAACATCCATCCGTATAACACGCGCTTCTGGAATCAATTCTTGTATTGCTTCTTCTACCTTTTGGGTGCCTGTACCAAAATAACGAATTGTTTCACTCTTACAATCTGGGCAATGTGGTGGCATCTTTTCCTCGTAACTACAATAGTGACATTTTAAAGTTTGATTTTTTCGATGGTATGTTAAAGCAATGTCACAATGTGGGCAGTTTATCACATAACCACAATCCCGACACATGACAAAAGTTGAATAGCCTCGACGATTTAAAAACAGAACTACCTGTTCTTTTCTAGCTATTCGCTGTTCAATATCTTCTTTTAACTGCCTAGAAAACATGGTTCGATTTCCAGCATGGAGTTCTTCACGCATATCAACTATCTCTACAGTTGGCATCTTTGTTTTATTCATCCGATCAGGCATAGCTAGAAGCTGATAAATCCCTTTCTTCGCACGAGCGTATGACTCTAAAGTTGGCGTTGCACTCCCTAGAATAACTGGACAATCATGATACTGCGCACGATAAATTGCGACATCACGTGTATGATAGCGCGGATGCTCTTCTTGTTTATAACTTGTTTCATGCTCTTCATCAATAATAATAATACCAACATTTTCAAAGGGAGCGAAAATTGCTGAGCGTGCTCCTACAACAACTTTAACCTCTTTACGTTGAATTTTCCGCCATTCATCAAACCGTTCTCCTTTTGATAGGGCACTATGCATTACCGCAACCTCAGATCCAAAACGACCTTTAAATCGGTTTACCATTTGGGGCGTTAGTGATATTTCTGGTACAAGTACGATTGCCTCTTTACCTTCTCTTAAAACCTGTTGAATCGATTGTAAATAAACTTCTGTTTTACCACTACCTGTAACCCCATGTAAAAGAAAGACATCATGCTGTTTCGAATCGATCGTATTAATTATTGGTTTCATTACTTTTTTTTGCTGGTCCATCAGAGGGAGTGCAGTTGTTCGTTCAATTTGATCATCCTTGTAAGGATTGCGGTAGATCTCTTTTACTTCTTCTTTGAGCACACCTTCATCAATTAATGGTTTAATCGTTGCATGTGTTGTATGAAGTTTTTGAATTAAATCTTTTTTTACTATAGGTTCAGGATGTTCCTGAAAATAACGTAATATTGTTATTTTTTTCTTTGCTTGTGCTGACATATTACTAATTACTTCTTCTAGCTCTAACGCATCTTTATTTGCACTAATTAAGGTGCTTTTTTTGTAAGTTTCTTTTGAATTTACTTGATACACCATTTCAATCAAACCATCTTGAATCGCTTGTTGTAATTGTTTATGCGACCCTTTTCGTTCAACAAACTCTTGATAATCAAGGTAATCTCTTCCATGAAACATTTTGTCAAGATCATTGTCAAACGGACTGTCTTGTAAACGATGTATTTCTTTTTGATATGTAGCTTTTAATGCTTGTGGTAGCATGGCTTGAAAAGTAGAAATATAAAAACTCAACGTATGTCCAGCTAGCCATTTCCCCAAATCCAGCAATTCTTCTGTTAAAACGGGGGTAATATCCATTAGTTCGATGATTTCTTTTACTTTAAGTGGGTCAAGATCTGAATGATCTGTTATTTCAAGGACGTAGCCCATTATTTTTCGCGGGCCAAAAGGTACAATCACGCGCATCCCCTGATAAATTGTACCTGTTAGATTATCAGGGATTTTATAATCAAACACACGATTCGTTTGAGCCGCTGGTACATCGACTACTACTTTCGCTATATTCACGTTGCATCAGCCTTTAAATCTGAAATAATTTGCTCGAGTATTTGGTTTGCAATTTGTTTTTTCGTTGCTAATGCTAGATGTTTATTTTTCCCGTCTTTATGGATATATGTGACATCATTTGTATCTGATCTAAATCCAGATCCAGCTGCTTGTATATCATTAACGATAATTGCATCTAAATTTTTACTCACTAATTTTTTCTTACCAAATTCAAGCGGGCTATTTGTTTCAGCAGCAAATCCCACTAAGAATTGATTCGTTTTAGCTCGACCCAATTCTTTTAAAATATCGGTTGTTCGATCCATTTCAATCGTTAGCGTTCCTTCCGCTTTTTTCATTTTATGGTCATAGGTATTTTTAGGAAAATAATCTGCAACGGCAGCTGCTTTAATAACAATATCGCTTTCCGGAAAATGTTCCATCATATGTTCATGCATTTCTTGTGCTGTCACAACATCAATACGATCAACATTTGCTGGTGTATCTAATGTCACAGGACCCGTTACAAGTGTAACGTCAGCACCTAGTTGTGCAGCGGATTCAGCTAAAGCAAAACCCATTTTCCCTGAGGAATGATTGGTAAAAAACCGAACAGGATCTATCTTTTCTTGGGTTGGACCTGCAGATATTAGCACTTTTTTGCCTGCCAAAACGTGCTGTTTTGCTTGGTCTTGTTCCAGGACAGATACTATTGTTTCAGGCTCTTCTAATCTCCCTTTCCCTACATAACCACAAGCAAGGTAACCTTCTCCAGGCTCAACGAATTTATAACCCCAACTTTCTAACGTTTTCATATTCCGAATCACAGCAGGGTGTGCATACATATGTACATTCATTGCAGGTGCAATATAGACATCTGCTTCTGTCGCAAGAATTGTTGTGGATAACATATCATCCGCTATTCCATTAGCAATTTTCCCGATCATATTAGCTGTTGTAGGCGCAAGGATAAATAAATCTGCCCAATCAGCTATGTCAATATGGGCAATTTCTTTAGCATCTTTCTCATCAAATGTGTCCGTATAAACAGGATTACGTGATAATGCTTGAAAAGTTAATGGTGTGACAAATTCTTGTGCCCCTTCTGTCATGATCACCTTCACCTCAGCACCCTTTTGAACCAGTTTACTCGTTAATGCACATGCTTTGTAAGCTGCTATTCCGCCTGTAACACCTAAGACTATACGTAAACCGTTTAACATTGCTCATTTCTCCTCTCCACTAAAACTAGGACTAAAACTCAAAGCTTAACGGACTTTTCATGCATCTTCTATTATTTTAGCATTTTTTACACAATTATAGAAGAAACCCTCGTCTGCAATATTGCAAACGAGGGAGATCACTTTATTATCGGATCAATTATTGTCTTTCTTTAGCATCTGATGCGATGTATGTTAGTTTACCTGCTTGAATTTCTTCAAGTGCAATTCCTACATTCTTAACGGATTGTGGATTTTCAAGCTGAGACTTCTTTGTTATTTGAATTTCTCGTGCACGTCGAGCAGATAGTGTAATTAATGTGTATTTTGAATTAATAATCGTTTGTAACTTATCAATAGATGGCTCTAACAACATACTTATTCAACCTCCAAAACTTTCTTATATTGTTTTGCAACACGTTCTCTTTTACAGTGTTCACTTTTAACAATCGCTTGAACTTTTTCTACCGCTTTATCCACTTGATCATTAACGACAACATAGTCATAAGCATCCATCAGTTGAATTTCATCTTTAGCTGCTTGTAGTCTATTCGTTACTAATGCATCACTTTCTGTTCCACGGCTAACAATACGATTTTTCAGTTCTTCTAAACTTGGTGGTGACAAGAATACGAAAACACCCTCAGGGAAGTTTTCTTTTACTTGCAATGCACCTTGTACTTCAATTTCTAAAAATACATCATTTCCTTTTGCTAAGGTTTCCTCAACATATTTTCGTGGTGTTCCATAATAATTCCCTACATATTCAGCGTACTCCAATAATTGGTTCTCTTCTATCATTGACTTAAATTCATCTTTTGTCCGATAAAAATAGTCAACTGCTTCCTGTTCCCCCGCACGCTTTTGTCGTGTTGTCATTGAAATCGAATACTGCAAAGCGGTATCTTTTTCAAATAATGCTTTTCGAACTGTTCCTTTTCCAACACCTGACGGGCCTGATAAAACAAATAAAATTCCTTTCTCTTCGATCAAAATACGTCCTCCTGTTTGCACGAATTATTACGTAAATTCATGTCTAATAATTATTCTTCTACAACTTCTTCATGACTTAGTACACGTTGGCCAACTGTTTCTGGTTGAACAGCTGATAAAACAACATGGTCACTGTCTGTAATGATGACAGCTCTTGTTCTACGACCATACGTTGCATCTACTAATTTATTATTATCTCTAGCAACCGTAATAATTCGTTTAATTGGTGCAGATTCTGGTGATACAATTGAAATTATTCGATTTGCTGAGACGACATTTCCAAATCCTATATTTATTAATCGTAAGCTCAATCTTGCTCCCCCTCTTCCATACAGCATCTACCTGTATTCAACATTTTACACTTCTTTTATATTTTTGTCTCACTTATTATAGTATAAAAACATGATAGATGAAAATATTTATTCAATGTTTTGAATTTGTTCTTTGATTTTTTCCATTTCAGTTTTTAACGTGACAACCCATCGGCTAATGTATGTATCGTTTGATTTTGAACCAATTGTATTCGTTTCACGTAGCATTTCCTGTAGAATAAACTCCAATTTCCGACCAACAATATTTTCTTGTTTTACAGTCGTTAAGAACTGAATGACATGACTATGAAGGCGTGTTACTTCCTCTGTTATATCTCCCTTTTCCGCTAGTAGTGCAATTTCCTGATAAATCTTGCTATCGTCATCTAAGTAATGCTGTGAAAAAAAGTCTTTCACACGTTTTTCCATTCGATCACGATACTCTATTATAACAGTTTCTCTTCTCTCACCCAACCTATTTATGATTTGCTCCATGTTCTCTAATCGTAAAACAATATCATCCTTTAAAGCTTGACCCTCGACATCACGCATTTCGGCTAGCTTTTGACATGCATTATGTACACTCATAATAATAGTTTCTTTGATCTGATCTGTTTCTTGTTCAATTTCTTGGATTGTAACTACTTCTTCCATTCGTGAAATCATTGCAGCAACAACATGGTCATCTAAATGATAACGTGATTTCATTTGTTGTATTGCATCATCATATTGGTCTAATAGTTCCCAATCAATATCTAGGTTTCTTTTCACTAACTCTTTACCTTCAATCGTTATAAATAAATCAAATTTACCACGGGCAAAATACTGTTGGATAACACTTTTTATTTTATCTTCTATCACATAGAAATTACGTGGCATCTTCATGGAAACATCTAAAAATCGATGGTTCACACTTCTTATCTCCACAGAAATAGTAGTATCCTCTAGTTTCAGAACATCTCTTCCATAACCAGTCATACTTTTCACCAAAAATCACATCCATCTTTTAAACTTTAAAAGTAGAATTCTCAACATCTTCATCATAACAAAAAATAATGCATAACACCCACAAAAAGTGTGTAGAATTTAAATTCTACACACTTTTTGTTACTTCTTGTTATTTGATTTATCTTTACTAGTTGTAAAACCGAACAACACAGTTGGAATTGCACTAAGTGCTAGGATAAATATCCAGTCACGCATCATAAGCTCAACCGTTTCAAAAACGACTTGAAGCGGTGGATAATAAATTACTACTAACAGTAAAATGATCGACGACAATACTGCACCTATCAAATATAGGTTTTGCAGTGGATTACGTGCAAAAACGGATTTTTCACTACGACAATCAAACACATGGATTAGTTGGGCCATCACTAGTGTCGTAAAAGCTATAGTTCTAGCATAGGTTAAATGCTCTGGGGTGTTTTGATAAGCAGTTACAAACGCTACCAAAGTAACTAAACCAATCATTAATCCTCGCGTTATTATCTTAAATCCTAGACCTCGAGAAAAAATCCCTTCTTTAACAGGTCGCGGTCCTGTTTTCATTACATTCTTTTCCGCTTGGTCAAGTCCCAGTGCCATAGCTGGTAAACCATCAGTAACTAAATTCACCCATAATATTTGCACTGGAATTAATGGCAGTGGTAATGCCAATAAAATCGCAAATAACATAACTAAAATTTCACCGACATTTGATGCTAACAAATATCTAATAAACTTACGAATGTTTTCATAAATATTACGGCCTTCTTGAATTGCTGCTTGAATTGTTGCAAAATTATCATCCAATAAGACTAAGGCGGATGCTTCTTTTGCTACATCTGTTCCTGATCTCCCCATACTTACACCAATGTCACTTGCTTTCATTGCTGGTGCATCATTAACACCATCACCTGTCATAGCTACAACATGGCCATTTCCTTGTAATGCTTGAACAATTTTTAATTTATGAGCAGGGGTAACGCGAGCAAACACATATACATCTTCTACTTGATCACGCAAGTCGTGTTCTGACATTTGATTCAATTGAGAACCACTTAAAACACGTCCATTTAATGGGATTAAGTCTAATTGTTTTGCAATAGCTTCAGCAGTCTTAGCATGGTCTCCAGTAATCATGACGGTTTTTATCCCGGCATCCTTACACGCTCGAATCGCTTTTTTGACCTCTTTACGTGGTGGATCAATCATACCAACCAGTCCGACAAAGGTTACGTTATTCTCAACCATATAACTATCTGTTGTCGTTTCATCCGTTAATGGTTTGATACAAATAGCAATGGTTCTCAGAGCATCTCCTGTCATATCATTAAGCGTCTTTTCTATTCTATTTTGATCTTTACTTGTATAAGGTCTTCTTCCATTTTCATCAGCAATGTAATTTACTCTAGGTAACAAAACATCTGGTGCACCTTTTGTGATGGCAAACCGCTGTTTGTTTTGATCTTCTACGATAACAGTCATCCGTTTTCTTTCTGAATCAAATGGTACTTCATCAATAATCTTAAACTTTTTACGATCCTCTTCAGAAAGTTTAGCTTTATTTGCAGCTACCAACAACGCTCCTTCTGTTGGGTCACCATCTATTTGCCATTGCTTATTTTTCTTTCTGAGTTCTGCATGATTACAAATCATTCCATATAACAAAATATCTTGAACGAAACTACCTGCAACTTGTCTTTGCCCTTGATAGAATTCACCAGTTAATCCATGCCCTTCTCCTGTGACATGAATCATTTGTTGATTCGTAAAAATTTGCTTTACTGTCATTCTATTCTCGGTCATTGTCCCTGTTTTATCTGAGCAAATGACGGATGTACTCCCTAATGTTTCTACCGCAGACAATTTACGAACAATCGCCTTTTTCCGGATCATCCGCTGAACACCTAGTGACAATGCCACTGTTACAATAGCAGGTAACCCTTCTGGAATTGCAGCAACAGCGAGTGAAACGCCGGCTAAGAACATATCATACATAGGATGACCTTGCCAAACGCCTAGTAGAACGACAAAAGCTGTCAACAATAAGGCAACAATAATTAGAACTTTACCTAAGTCAGCTAATCTCCTCTCTAACGGTGTTGGTTGTGGTTTTGTTTGGACTAATAAATCTGCAATTTGTCCCATTACTGTTTTCATCCCTGTTGCTACCACAACACCTATTCCATTCCCTTTCGTTACAAGCGTGCCCATAAAAGCCATATTCTTTTGATCTGCATAATCAAGCCCATCTTCTAAAATAGGCTTCGTCTTTTTGCTGATCGGCATTGATTCTCCTGTTAGAGCTGATTCCTCAATTTCTAAACTCTCACCCTCTATAATTCGGATATCTGCAACAATCCGATCTCCACCTGTCATTTTTATAATATCCCCTGGAACAACTTGATTAGATGGAATTGTAATCCATTCTTCATCACGAAATACTTGTGCAACAGGGGCAGATAATTCTTTTAACTTTGATAATGACTTTTCTGCTTTTTGTTCTTGAAAAAATCCTAACAAACTATTAATGATAACAATCACAATAATGGCTATCGCATCGACATATTCACCTAATAGTCCTGATAACAACGTTGCCGCTAATAGCACGAGCACCATGAAATCTTGAAATTGTTTTAGAAACAAAAAAAACAATGAGCGATCTTTTTTTGCATCTAACTGATTTGGACCCATTTTATCTAAGCGTAATTTTGCTGTTGCTTTTGTCAACCCGACAGATCGCTTGACTGAAAGCTTGTCCATGATTTTTTCTCCACTTAATTGATACCAATTCACATCGCATTCCTCCATCTACTTTCACTCGTATTGATATCTATGCAGAATGGGATAAAAAAATGCTATAATAGAACAATAGAGGTGATTAATATGGCATTTGATGGTGTTGTTACCCGAGCAACTACGCATGAACTACAACAACAATTAACATCGGGACGAATCATGAAAATTTATCAGCCAACACAAACAGAATTGGTATTTACGATACGAGCACAAGGTAAAAATAATTCCTTGTTATTATCCGCACATCCTAGCTATTCACGTTTTCACTTAACAAAAGATACGTACCAAAACCCAACCGAACCACCAATGTTTTGCATGCTTTTAAGAAAGCACCTAGTTGGTAGTTTTATTAAGGGAATTGAACAATACGAAAACGAGCGAATTGTTACTTTTTCAGTAAAAGGAAAGAATGAAATTGGTGACGAAACAGAAAAAACATTAGTAATTGAGATCATGGGCAAACACAGTAATATTCTGTTAATCGATCAAGAAAAGGGTCATATTCTAGACAGCATTAAGCATGTATCTCCTGCACAAAACAGACATCGGACGATTTTGCCAGGACAAGCTTATGTATTACCACCAGATCAAGGGAAAATCAATCCTATTACTACTGACTCTGAAACATTTCGTAAAAAAATGGACTTAAATGCAGGAAAGCTAGATCAACAAATTGTTCAAACATTTATGGGTGTTTCGCCATTGTTAGCAAAGGAAATCGTAGCACGAGCTCATTTAGGTTCACTTGAAAAATATGAAGAAGCATTCAAAGAAATACAAGCAACTCTTCAAGATCATAAGTATCAACCAACCATTTACCAAGAACCAAAAGAGGATTTCTATGTATTACCTTTAACTCAACTGAGTGAAAAGGAAGTTTTCCCAACAGTAAGCGAAATGCTTGATACATTCTATTCTGGGAAAGCAGAACGAGATCGTGTTAAACAACAGGCAGGAGATTTATTACGTTTTCTTAAAAATGAACGTGAAAAAAATGTCCGCAAAATTAAAAAGCAAGAACAGACATTAAAAAAAGCTGAAAAAGCAGCAATGTATCAGCGAAATGGAGAACTACTCACTGCTAATATGCATGCCGTAAAACAAGGTGATAAACAAGCAACTGTTATTAACTATTACGACCCAGATCAAAAAGAAATAACAATTGAACTGAATCCGAATAAAACGCCTAGCGAAAATGCGCAAAGTTATTTTAAAACATACCAAAAGTTAAAGAAATCAAAACAGATGGTGATTCGTGAAATTGAAAAAGCAAAGTTAGAGATTACCTATCTAGATGAATTAATTCAACAAATTGGTGAAGCGCGTGTAGAAGATATTGAGGAGATCAGAGAAGAATTACGTGAACAAGGGTATTTAAAAACGAAAGAAAAGCATCGCAAGAAACCTAAAAAATCTAAAAAACCAGAACCCGAAAAATTTGTTTCAAGTAATGGAACCCCAATATTAGTTGGGAAAAACAATAAGCAAAACGAGTATGTTACTACTCGACTAGCAGCACAAAATGAAATTTGGTTACATACCAAAGATATACCAGGTTCACATGTGATTATCCGTGATACTGATCCAGATGCAGAAACATTAGCAGAAGCTGCACAGCTGGCTGCGCTTTTCAGTAAAGCAAAAGCTTCATCTTCCGTACCTGTAGATTATACGAGGATTCGCCATGTAAAAAAACCAAATGGTGCAAAACCAGGATATGTCACGTATGATAATCAAAAAACATTATTTATCACACCTGATAGCAGCTTTTTAAAAAAATTAAAACCTAAACAATAAGAAGCTCCCACTATTATTGTTTAAACTGATATAGGCACCTAAGCAGTTATTAAATAATTAAATGTAAAATAAATCCCATCTAACAATTGTAGGTGGGATTTGCTTTTGATTATTTACAATTAAAATACAGAAGGAACAATATATGTGGGAACTAATCGACTGTGAAGTGTTTCTTGTTTTGTGGCAAATTACTTTTTTGACTTTGAAGAACCTGTATATGGATTTGTTTCATAAGATAAGTCTTTTCCTACCTCTTTTTCCTCCTTTGAAATACTCTTTCCTAATGAAGCATAGTACCAAACTGAAGCTCCAATAGCTATAATCCCACCACCTGTCATTATCCAAAATTCCATACTATTACCTCCATTCCCTTTTAATGTAATTTTAGTGCAAGCTAAAATTACTTTCAAGTTTGAATGTTCAAGTGTTTGTTTTTTTATTGTCTTGTTCACCTAAAACTCTCCGTTTGTTGATGATTAGTTAATTAAATTTAATCATGGTAATGAACTCTGCAAAGTCACTAGTAAATTTGTCCTTCTTTACAAACCCTAGTTTTTCATATAAATGAATGGCTCTCTTATTGAATGTTGCAACTGATAATCTTATGGGAGTTGCCGCGTAGTTTTCTCTTATGTAGTTAATTATAAATGAACAAAAATTATACCCGTAACCTTTACCTACATAATCTGGGTCCATACCAAAACCTATATCTACATTTTTATCGTCATACACACCATATTTGTGCCCAACTGGTATTTGAGCTGATTCACCTGTACATAAAAAGCCATACACATCACCATTATCATAAATAATACCTTTATACGAACCATTGAGTCTTTCTTTTATTTCATCTTCAGTAACTTCATTATTTTGAACTACTCGGCACTGAAGTACCGAGATTCCTAAGTACAGAAACCTACCGGTTTCTAATTGATTAGGCGATCCCCTCAGGTCCTGAGGTTAAGAAGTCTTACGGCTTCATTTTTAAGATTGATTCCTGCGTTAATATCGCGGTCAAGATGGGTATGGCACTTCGTGCACTCCCATTCACGTAATCCGAGATTTTTAACGTCTTTGTTTTGATAGCCACAACAGGAGCAAAGCTGACTGGATGGGAAATTCTTCGCAACTGTTACAACCTGTTTGCCATACCATTCGGCTTTGTACGCAAGCATTGATTTGAATTCTGCCCACGATACTTCACTGATTGCCTTTGCCAGGTTGTGATTTTTGAGCATATTACTTACTGACAAATCTTCCATTCCGATCACGTCGTGGTTTTTGACAATCTCAGTGGAGATTTTATCTAAGTAATCTTTTCGTGAATTAGTAATTTTTTCATGGATACGAGCTACTTTGATTCTAGCTTTATTCCAATTTGCACCACCTTTTGACCGTCTACTCATAATCCTTTGTGCTTTAGCTAACTTTTTTTCCATGGTGCGGAAAAACTTTGGATTAGAATAGATTGTCCCATCAGAAAGAATAGCAAAATTTTTCAGACCTACGTCTATTCCAATAGCTGAGCCTGTTTTAGGTAATTCTTTAACTTGTGTTTCGGTTAATATAGACACAAAGTATTTTCCAGAAGGGTTTCTCCTAACGGTAACATTTAAGATCCTACCTTTTACTTCTCGACTTTTAGCATAACGAACAAGCCCCAGTTTTGGGAGTTTAATGTGTTTATCTAATACTGCAATATTTCCATTTGTTTGTTTTGTTGTATAAGACTGAACAGGATTCTTTTTAGATTTGAAACGGGGGTACTTATTTTGTTTCTTGTAGTAACGATTATAGGAATTGGCTAAATTTTCAACTGATCTTTGCAAGGCAATACTATCAACCTCTTTTAAAAACACATAGTGCTTCTTTAATTCAGGGAGAGCTTTAACCGTCTTGTATTTATTTAAACACGTCCCTTTCCAGTTGTTCGCTGGTAAGTGACCATTTTGAACCATTTCTTGGCTGATATACCAATAAGCATCTTTTTCTTTTTGTTTCCCGAAAAAGAAGTTAAAAACGAACCTTGAACAACCAATGGTTTTATTGATAAGTTCAGTCTGTTTTTTATTGGGATAGATGCGAAATTTATAGGCTTTGTTTACAATCATAGTTTCACCTCCTCATTAGGTCAATTATACCATTTTCGAGAGAGTGAAACAAACATTTGTTCCTTAATTTCAAGGGGATGATTTGTACAAAAACTCGTATCTAATTACTTACATGTAGCACGCAAACAGTTGGACAATTGAGATGGCAAATGCCCATCCCTTGTCCGAAGCCGATTCATCTCATGACTGAAGTCACGAGTGTTCTCGGCTAATTCATAAAGCAACTCTTCCTTGTTAAAGACTAGTATTGCTGGAAACTGTTCTATGTCCAACTCTTCTTTATAATCAACAACATAATTATCATCATAAGGCACCCACGAAGCTACGGCTCTTTGTTCTGTGCCCTCCAATATGTTCATAACGTTCTCATAGACTGATTCTTGCATTTCCGTTGGTAACTTTTTCCCATCTTCATACATTACAGCTAAATTAAACCCGTCTATATGTGATTGAAGTCGTGAATATTTTTCTTCTTAAGACATCTCTAATAAAATAATTTCATCTGGCTGACCTCCGAAATCATCCCCTCTTGGTGGATTGACTAAAACTTTTTGTCCCTTTTTTATATCATTGATAGATGCTTCCGTTTCATCTTCGTGTTTAATAACTGTTTCTATAGTTAAGTTAGCTCTATAAGAGAATCCATCATCATTTATACCAGGACCTTTTCTATCTCGTTTTTCCCATTCAGAAATATTAACAACAATGTTGTTTTCACTTTTATTTACTTCCAATACAGTTCCTATCATTTTATCATCTTCATAATGTCCATAGGGATACTCTTCATTGTCTCCTACACTTTTATCGCATGCAGAAATAAATAACACGGTAAATAAGAAAATTACCAAAATAGAAATTCTTTGTCGCAAGTTAATTCCTCCTCTCTATTCAAACAGTTATTGCACTATTAACACTGTTTCATTTCTTCTTACACAATCCTGCCTCTTTAACACAATAGGAGCTGTCGCATCGACAACTCCTTATTCAACATATGTCAGCAATAGGTAAGCATTTGAGGTTATCTCCAGCTTTTCCCCTGCTCCACACGGAGCGTGCTAGTTTCCCAGCACTCCGCGTTCCATCTAAAGATATGTACTAAATTATAAGTTCC
>NZ_QJSH01000020.1 GCF_003426025.1 Paraliobacillus quinghaiensis | reverse complement strand
CGAGCAACTTTAATTCTAGCTTTATGCCAATTTGCACCACCTGTTGTGCGTCTACTCATCATCCGCTGTGCTTTGGCTAACTTTTCTTCCAAGGTTCGAAAAAACTTTGGATTAGAATAGATTGTCCCATCAGAAAGAGTAGCAACATTTTTTAGGCCTACATCTATTCCAATAGCTGAGCCTGTTTTAGGAAGTTCTTTAACTTCTGTTTCAGTTGATATAGAGACAAAGTATTTTCCAGAAGGGTTTCGTCTAACGGTTGCATTCAAAATTCTACCTTCTACTTCTCGACTTTTAGCGTAACGAACAAGTCCCAGTTTTGGGAGTTTAATGTGTTTATCTAATACTGCAATATTTCCATTTGTTTGTTTTGTTGTATAAGACTGAACAGGATTCTTTTTAGATTTGAAACGCGGGTACTTATTTTGTTTCTTGTAGTAGCGGTGATAGGAATCAGCTAAATTTTCAACTGATTTTTGTAAGGCAATACTATCGACCTCTTTTAGAAATCCATAGTGCTTCTTTAATTCGGGGAGAGATTTGACCGTGTTGTATTTATTTAAACACTTCCCTTTCCAGTTGTTCGCTGCTAGGTGACCATTTTGAACCATTTCTCGGGCAATATACCAATAAGCATCTTTTTCTTTTTGTTTTCCGAAAAAGAAGTTAAAAACGAACCTGGAACAACCAATGGTTTTATTGATAAGTTCAGTCTGTTTTTTATTGGGATAGATGCGAAATTTATAGGCTTTGTTTACAATCATAGTTTCACCTCCTCATTAGGTCAATTATACCATTTTCGAGAGAGTGAAACAAACATTTGTTCCTTCATTTCAAGGAAATGATTTGTACGAAGACTCGTATCTAATTACTTACATGTAGCACTCAAACAGTCGGACAATTGAGATGGTAAATGCCCATCCCTTGTCCGAAGCCGATTCATCTCATGACTGAAGTCACGAGTGTTCTCGGCTAATTCATAAAAAAGGAGCCGAAAAATGAATAAAGTCAAATTAAGAGATTCACTACAATCTTATCTAATAGAAGATATCGGTGATGGTGATATAACGAGTGAGGCGATTTTTCCTGCCGAGCAGAACGGAAGCGGTGTTTTTGTAGCAAAGGAAAAAGGAATCATTGCGGGTTTAGATATTATAGAAGAAGTTTACGCATTACTAGATAAAAACATAGTCGTTAAGCTATTTTTTTCGGATGGAGATCGTGTGAAAGTAGGCGATAAAATTGCTGAGGTAAGTGGTCCAGTTATTCCACTTCTTAAAGGAGAAAGAGTAATTTTAAATTTACTCCAACGTATGAGTGGTATCGCAACGATGACTAATACTTGTGTAGAAGTTTTAAATGATCCATCTATTCAAATTTGTGATACGCGAAAAACAGCGCCAGGACTTCGAATGTTCGATAAATATGCTGTTACCTGTGGCGGTGGAAAAAATCATCGCCAAGGTCTGTATGATGGTGTCATGATCAAAGATAACCACATAGCTTTTGCAGGGTCGATTACAAAAGCAGTAGAGAGGACAAGAAAACATACCGGACACATGGTGAAAATAGAAGTGGAAACAGAAACAAAAGAACAGGTAGCGGAAGCTGTAGAAGCGGGTGCGGATGTGATTATGCTAGATAATTGTTCGCCAGGAGAGGTAAAAGTATTAGCAGAAAAAGTGCCTAATACGATTGTGACAGAAGCCTCAGGTGGAATAACGTTAGAAAATCTAGCGAAATATCAAAATTCAGGCGTCGATGTTATATCACTTGGATTTTTGACTCATTCAGTTAAGGCTTTAGATATTAGTTTACAAGTAAAATAAATATAAAAATTTACAGGGGGATGTATATGAAAACAGTAGTTAAATCTATCATTTTATTAATTGTATTGGTACTCGCAGCGTGTGGAAGTGAAGAGGTAACAGACCAAAATGAATCAACAAATTCTAATTCTAGTGAAACACTTGAGACAGTTCTCGTAGGTGGAAGAACTGGTGGAGCATGGTCGATCTTTACAGAGGGAATTGCAGAGTCAATTAGAAGAGATAATGACGGATCTATTATCACAGTGGAACCAGGCGGGATTGTTGAAAACCCAGTAAGTGTAGCAACAAATACCATTCCATATGGACTTTCGTATGCGATGACAGCTTTTGCTGCATACAGTGGAGCTGAGCCGTATGATCAAGCTTATCAAGATTTAAGAGCAATAAGTGTGGTCATTCCAGCAAATTATTATCAATTTATTGTAAGAGCGGAGACAGAATATAACTCAGTCAAAGAAATTATTGAGAATGAATACCCTATTCGTTTGTCTGTAGATCAAAAAGGGTCAGCTGGTGAGATTATTACACGCAATATCCTGAAGCAATATGGTGTTAGTTATGAAGATATTATTTCCTGGGGTGGAACAGTCGACCATTTAGGTGGTACAAAAACATTCGAGCTGATGGCTGATAAACGAATTGATGCAGCAGGGGATGCTTTATCGGTTCCATCTAGCGATATACTTGAAGCCTCCACTTCCATTGATTTGAAATTGTTATCGTTAGAGGAGGACATCGCAGTTTCAGTGGCAGAAGATCTCGGAATGCTGACAGGGACAATTGAATCTGGTAGCTATGATTTTCAGTACGAAGAAGTTACTACAGTTAACACGCCAGTTATTTTAATCGTTAATAAAGACGTATCAGATGAGGAAGTTTATAAAATCACTGAATCTATTTATAACAATTTTGATTATTTAAGTACTGTACACGAAGAATTTAAAAATTTAACAGCAGAAAACATGGCGGACGTTGGAAGTGTACCACTACATTCCGGTGCTGAAGCATTTTACAAGGATAAAGGTTTACTAGAATAACATGCTAACAAGAGAAGAGAGGTGGAGAAGAGTGATTAGTAAAAATATATTGGCCGGGTGGTTTTCAACTGGTGCAAAGCGAAATCTATCAGGTATACATCTTCGACTATTTTCTCTAATGGCATTAAGTTTAGCTGTTTTTCAAGTTTGGTCCGTAATCTTTGGTAAACTAGATCCACTCAATCAGATGGCGATTCATTTATCTTTCATAGTAGCTTTAACTTTCTTTGTATACAGTTATTCAAGAAAAGTTACGGATAAAAAATATCTGATTCTTGCAGATTATTTGGCGGCGTCATTGGCAATTTCTGCTGGGGTTTACTATACGATTCATGCGGAACGAATCGCGACAAGAATTCCAATTATGGACCCATTGTCGAATGTGGATCTATTTTTTGGACTAGTTTTTGTAGTGTTAAGTTTGGAAGCTGCAAGGAGAACGATTGGATTTCCAGTTGTTTTAATCGTCTCGGTTGGTATTAGTTACTTGATTTGGGGGCATCAATTATCTGGTGTATTAAGCCACAGGGAATTTTCAGCAATAGAAATTCTCGATGATCTTGCTTATAGTTTTAATGGACTTTGGGGTTCACCTGTTGCCGTTGCAGCATCGTTTGTTTTTATGTTTATGTTATTTGGCTCTTTTTTAAATAAAGCTGGAGCTGGCGACTTTTTCTTTCAATTGTCGTCTGCAATAGCGGGGAGATCAAAAGGTGGTGCGGCAAAGGTAGCGGTGCTGGCGAGTGCTTTTTTTGGTTCGATATCTGGAAGCCCGACAGCGAATGTTGTCACAACAGGAGCTTTCACTATTCCAGTGAGTAAAAAAAATGGCTATAAATCTTCTTTTGCAGCAGCAATCGAGGCTGCTGCATCTACAGGAGGAAGCATTTTACCGCCAATTATGGGATCTTCAGCTTTTCTAATGGCTGCTGTTACGCAACTACCTTATCGATCGATTATTATTGCTGCATTTATCCCGGCGATTTTGTATTATATTTCTTTACTCGCAATGGTTCATTTCGAAGCTTTACGCTTAGATTTGCCACGTGCAGCAAAAAAAGATATCCCAAAATTGTCTCGGATTTTAAAAGAAGGCTGGCACTATTTTTTACCGCTCATTGTACTCGTTTTCTTTTTAATCGAAGGGTATAGCCCATCTCGAACAGCGTTTTATGGGATGCTAACAATCATCATCATTAGTTGGTTTCGTAAAAGTACGCGAATGGGAGTAAGAGCAATAGTCGAAGCATTAATTGATGGGGCAAGATCTGCTATTCCAGTATCGACTGCATGTGCTGCTGCAGGCTTAGTTATTGCGGGAATTATGTCTACTGGTTTAGGTGGAAAACTGACTAGCATTGTATTGCAGTTAACAGAAGGTCACTTACTTTTCACACTAATACTAGTGATGGTAATATGTATCATATTAGGAATGGGAATGCCAGTTGCAGCAGCGTACATTTTAACGGCAATGCTTGCTGCACCAGCTTTAATTGAGTTAGGAGTACCGATAATTTCAGCTCATTTATTTATTGTCTATTTTTCTATTTTTTCTGCGATAACACCACCTGTGGCAGTCGCAGCTTTTGCAGCAGCAGGAATTGCAGATGCCAATCCTAATAAAGTTGGTTTTGAAGCGGCAAGATTAGGATTGGTTGGTTTTATTGTGCCGTTTATGTTTGTCCTAGAGCCCACGTTACTTATGGAGGGCGAGTTGCTCGCGATTGTTATTTCCTTTTTCACTGCATCTATTGGTGTTATTGTATTAGCGGCTGCTTTAATAGGATGGTTTGGCGTGAGGATTTCAGCCATTAAGAGAATCATGTTAGGACTCAGTGCTTTGACAATGATCTATCCGCATTTTCTATCAGATATCATTGGTTTGCTGGCTATCTTGATTTTAGGCTTGGCCGTTAACAAGTCTAAGCTTTCATTTAATAAAAAATTCAATCAAGCTAAAGTTAATTAGGATGGCGTTGAAGTAATGGGCTATACTTCATGGGGATGTATCGATTTAGTAAGTGCATGTTCAGGCGAAATGTCGAAACATTATGGCTTCATTTACGTTGACAAGCATGATGATGGAAGCGGATCTTTAGAACGTAGTAGAAAAAAATCATTCTACTGGTATCAAAATGTAATTGCTACAAATGGAGAGAGCTGTAAGAATGAAGGTGCCTGGTACTTCCTTTTGGGAGTGCCAGGCACCTTTTATTTGTAATTCGATTAAAAAATTGCGTCATTCGATCAAAAATTTCGGTAATTCGATCAATAAAAATCGTTATTCGATCAAAAATCACGATAATTCGATTAAAACACATGCGATGGCTTTAATTTTGTTTTTTGGTAAAATAGTTATAGATATTCTTCAGGGGAGGGTATTAGATGAATGAAGTTGTCATGGTTGGTCACCGTGTAGTGGGCAGTAAAGGATATTCTTTTGATTACCACTCTCATCAAGAATATGAAATTTATATTTTTCATGCTGGATCTTGCCGCTATTTAATTCACAATCAAATTTATGATTTACATCCAGGTGATATTTTATTAATGGATGGTATGACTTTACATAGGCCAAATGTTCAAAAAGAAGATGAATATGTGAGAAGCATTATTCATTTTTCTCCTAAATGGATTAGTGGAATCTTAAATGAGTTAGGTAGTCATTATTTGCTAGAAATATTTCAACAACTACAACATTGTCTTATTCGTTCCAATGAAAGTTCAGAATTGATCGAATTAGAAAAACTTATTGAACGTATGGACGTTTTAGCCAATCATATGAATAATAAAGATGTACAATCAGAGACGGAGTTAAAGGTTTTGTTATTGCAAGTGTTAGTTATCGTTCATCGAATGAGTAAAAACAAGTTACTCGATAGTCCATACAAAAAGGATACGAAAGCAGAATACACAGAGAGTGTAGCTGTTTATGTCCAAGAAAATTTTCATAATAAAATAACACTGGATCATATCTCTAAAGATTTGAGTATAAGTAAATCTTATATATCTCACGTCTTTAAAGAGATGACAGGATTTACGGTAATGGAATATGTAATGGAGTGTCGATTAACACAGGTCAAATACTCTCTTGAAATGGAACCGAATAAAGCTTTAAAAGATATTGCATATGATTGTGGTTTTGAAAGTGTAGCGCACTTCAGCAGATTTTTTCGAAAAAAAGTAGGAATGACAGCTAAAGAATATCGCAGGTTGCGTGTGAAATAATTAAGAGTAAAAAGTATCAAATCTTGATGATAAAACAAGTTGGCTTTAATGTGGTGAGCCAACTTGTTTATTTTTCAATTAAAGCACGTTCAGTCAATTTTGGTGGAATATTAAACATCTTGAGATAATGAATTTTGCTGTTCGGTTATATATACTAATACTAGTAGCAACAAATAAATTTCTTTTATAAAAGAAAAAAATGACAAGGCTTACATTAAAAAATTGTGAATTTTAATTGATTGAAATTGCACAAAACAGAAAGGGGTATGATGATGACAAAAGTAAGGTTAGGTATTATTGGTTTTGGGACACAAGGTGGGGCCTACGCAGGGTTTATTCAAGAAGGAAGAGTTAAAAACATGGAAATTGGTGCGCTTTGTGATACGGATCCTGCCAAGAGAGCAGTAGCAAATGAAAAGTATCCCAATATTCCGTTTTATGAAAATTATATTGATATGTTAGATAGTGGAGATGTAGATGCTGTCGTTACGTGTGTACCGCATTATTTACACCCTGAGATGGGAATTGAATCGTTAAAAAGGGATGTACACGCATTAGTTGAAAAGCCAGCTGGAGTTTACACGAAACAAGTAAAAGAACTCAACGAATTTGCTGAAACAAAACCAGAATTAACATTTGGAATTATGTTTAACCAACGGACAAATGAGCTCTACCAAAAAGTGAAGAAAATTATCGACAATGGTGATATCGGTGGTATTCGTCGAACAAATTGGATTATTACCACTTGGTGGAGACCACAAGGCTATTATGACCAAAGTGCTTGGAGAGCAACATGGGAAGGTGAAGGTGGTGGTGTTTTAGTTAATCAAGCGCCACATCAATTAGACTTACTTCAATGGATTTGTGGTGTTCCTAAAAAAGTTTACTCAAATGTGAAGTACGGTTACCAGCGAGATATTGCTGTTGAGGATGAAGTTACAACAATGCTTGATTATGGCAATGGAGCAACAGGTGTTTTTGTTACCTGTACCCACGATGTCTTAGGTACAGATCGTTTTGAAATTTTAGGGGATAAAGGAAAGATTGTCGTAGATGACAGTAAGAAAGTGACGATTAAGAGACTAAAACAACCTGAGTCTGAGTTGAGCGACAAGATGAGTATGCAAGATATGGCGAAGCTTTCCGCGGGTGGTAATATGGGAGAAATTTATGATGAAGAAGTGATAGAGTTTGAAAGTGTCTGGGGAGCGCAGCACACAGCAGTAATGGAAAACTTTGCTGGTAATATTTTAGATGATGAACCACTTTTAGCACCAGGAAGTGATGGGATTCATGGTGTAGCTTTGGCAAACGCGATTCACTTGTCAAGCTGGTTAGGCAAAGAAGTAGAGCTTCCAGTCGATGAAGATTTATACCTTGCTGAATTAAATAAAAAAATTGCAGAAGAAAAACAAATGGATAATTAATAATAGAATCTAACTATAAAATGGAGGTATATCAATGAGAAAAGGTAAAATCGGCGTACAAATGATGATGCTAAAAGGCAAGGTGGAAGAGTTAGGTGTATATGAAACAATGAGAAGATTAAATCAATTGGGTTATCGTGCAGTGGAAGTTTCTCAAATTCCAATGACGGAAGAAAATGTATTAGAATTTAGACGTGCAAGTGAAGATTTTGATATCGAAATTGCTGCACTCTCAGCCCCTCTAGAGCCTATGCTACCTGGTATGGGAGGAGAAACTTTAAATAATAATTTTGATAAAATTGTAAGCGATTGTAAAACATTAAATTGTCGTTACTTGCGAATAGGTATGCTACCGTTAAACAAAATGTCTGATAAAAATAAAATAATGGCGTTTATTAATGATGCTGAAGCAATGGCAGTAAGGTTAGCTGAACGAGGCATTGAATTGTATTATCATACACATCATATTGAGTTCCAAAAATATGATGGAGAATATTTATTGGATATGATGAAAAACAATACATCTAAACTAGGCTTTGAATTGGACGTGCACTGGATTCAAAGAGCTGGTGAAAATCCAGTTAAAATAATTGAACAATATAGAGACCGAATTGCTTTATTACATTTAAAAGATTACCGTATTGGTAAGTTAGATGTGGGAGAAGAAGATTTAAAAGACATGGGTCAATTCTTTGGAAAGTTCACGAATCTTATTGAGTTTGCAGAAGTGGGCGAAGGAAATCTTGATATAAATGCGGTTATTCATGCAGGACTTAAGAGTGGCGCGCAATACTTTTTGATTGAACAAGATGACACGTATGGTAAGGATTCTTTTGATTGTTTGAAAATATCTGGTGACAACTTAAGAAAGTTGGGTTATTCTGACTGGTTTTAATTCACTAGGAGCGAAGCAACATTAGTAAACTAGCATCTAACAAACTAAATTAGTTTAATAGCCAGGAGTGAAGTTTCATGAGTAAAGATGGAATGACATATGCACCAAAAGGGAAACCAAATCCAGTTGTAAAAGATGGTGAATTTCAAATTGCTGTGGTAGCACTTGATCATGGACATATTTATGGAATGTGTAATGGGTTAGTGGAGGCAGGCGGTAGTTTGAAATGGGTGTATGACCCTGATTCTGACAAAGTGGATGAGTTTTTAGACAAATTTCCAGAAGTAAAAGTAGCTGAATCTCTAGATCAAATTTTAAACGATAAAACGATTCAATTAGTAGCGGCTGCAGCGATACCATCGGGTAGAAGTGCACTCGGTAATAAGGTTATGCAAGCTGGAAAAGATTATTTTACAGATAAAACACCTTTCACAACGAAAGCACAACTTGAAGAAACAAAAAAAGTAGTAAAAGAAACAGGACAAAAGTACATGGTTTATTTCAGTGAACGCCTGCACGTTGAAGGAGCAGTATTTGCTGGAGACCTTATTAAAGAAGGTGCGATTGGCCGTGTTATACAAGTGACAGGTTTTGGTCCACACCGATTAAATGCATCAAGTCGACCTGATTGGTTTTTTAATAAAAAACAATACGGTGGCATTTTATGTGATATTGGCAGCCATCAAATTGAACAATTTTTATACTATGCGGACTGTAAAGATGCCAAGGTATTACACAGTAAAGTCGGAAACTATAATAACCCTGATCATCCAGAACTAGAAGATTACGGTGATACAACCTTAGTCGGTGATAACGGAGCGACACAATATTTTAAAGTGGATTGGTTCACACCAGATGGTTTAAGCACATGGGGAGATGGACGCACTTTCATTACAGGGACAGAGGGTACAATTGAGATTCGTAAATATGTTGATGTTGCTAGAGAAGAAACTGGGGATCATCTATTTCTAGTTAACAATGATGGAGAAAAGCATTATAAATTGTCAGGAGAAGTAGGTTTTCCATTCTTCGGAGAGTTGATTAAGGACTGTGTTGATCGTACAGAAAAAGCGATGACCCAAGCGCATGTGTTTAAAGCGGCAGAACTATGCCTAGAAGCACAAGAAAGAGCAATCGTGGTTACAAAGTAAATATCTAATATAGTAAAAGTACTGCTCTGGAAAGTTTGAGGCAGTGCTTTTTTGTGATGGGCAGCATGAGTCTAGGAGTCTGGATTCGATCAAAAAAATGCGTTATTCGATCAAAAATTCCGGTAATTCGATCAAAAAAAGTCGTTATTCGATCAAAAAGCACGATAATTCGATCAAAACGCTCCTCACAAGCGGATTGGAGCACCAACAATATAAAAGCCACAGCATTAACTGTGGCTAATAAATAACATTATTGTTCTTGCCTTGGTCTTTTGCAGCATATAAAGCTCTGTCTGCTTTTTCTAACATTGTTTTCATATCAGTATTATGTTGAAAAGAAGAACCACCAACGGATACACTCACTTTAATTGGATAAGTAACTTCTTCTTGTACTATAATTTCTTCAATGTTTTTAACAAGTCTATCTGCTATAGGGCCTAACTCATCTTTTGGTGTTTCGGGTAAGATAATAGCAAATTCATCTCCACCTATTCGTGCACATGTATCGGAATCACGGGTGGTTTCAAGAAATAGCATAGAAACTTCTTTTAAAATTGTGTCCCCGACATTATGACCAAAATTATCATTTATCTCTTTGAAGTCATCTATATCTATATATAACACAGATAAAGAACGATCAGTTCGCTCGCAACGTGAGATTTCTTTTTGTAATTCGTTTTCAAAATACCTGCGATTGTATAAGGATGTTAAAGGATCAGTGTTCACATATTTTTTTAACTGGATTTCAAGTAGTTTTTGTCTCGTTATATCGGCATGGCGTATCACTATTCCATCAACTCCATGTTCATTCTTAGTCATTCTTGTTGCTTGCATGTTAAACCAGCGTTTTACCATTGGGGAATGGCAAGGATATTCATGACTAAAAGACTTCATTTCACCGTTAATAAGTGCATGCAATCCCTTATATACTTTCTGATTTCCTTTAGATACTTCCAAGTAATTAGAACCCACACCAAGTGCTGATAAATCTCCACCATTTCTTTTGGCAAAATTCAACCATTCATCGTTGGCGTAAATAATTTCACCTGAATGATCAATGAGGCATATCTGATCCCTTATAGAATTTAAGATAGCAGAGCTAATTCCCGCATTCATTCAATACACCCCTTTTCCCATCAAATGAGGATATTCTTTCACTACAAACACCCTCTACCTAATTTACCATTCTATAATAATTATAAGGTTATTTCCCTATATCTTTGCTTTGAAAACAATATATTATCAACTGTGCTTTATTAGTTTATCATACAAAAGTATAATACCTAATGAAATGATCCTTCTGGGATGAGCAAAATTGTTTGAAAATATTTAATAGAAGGTAAAAGAGTGAAAAAGGAGTTTTTAATATGTGTGAGCAAACACCAATTGTAATTATTGGCGGTGGGATGGCGGGTATAATGGCTGCACGAACCCTGAAGGAAAAAGGATATCAAGACATATTGATTGTGGATAAAAGCCGAAGTGTTGGTGGCAGAATGGCTACGCGAAGAATAGAAGATGGGAAGGTCGATCATGGTGCCCAATTTTTCACAGCCCGAACTGAAAAATTTCAAACATTTATTAATGATTGGATCAAAGAAGGTAGCGTAAAGAATTGGTTTGGTGACAAATATCACCGCTATATAAGTACGAGAGGTATGAACTCCTTTGCTAAAAAACTAGCAGAAGATATTTCAGTACGATTGGAAACGAGAATTGCTGCTATTATGAGAAATGAGGATGGATACACCCTTGTAACAGACCATGGGGAATCTTTTAATGCAAAGGCTGTGCTTGTGACAGTACCTGCCCCGCAGGCGAAAGCATTGCTTCAAAGCGAAGGGTTACAGCTAGATACGAAGTTTTTACATAAACTCGATGAGATTGTGTTTCAGCCATGCTTGGTCGGTTTATTTGATTTGGAACAGCCGACAAGTTTACCGGTTGATGGTCACCTTGATTCAGGCCTTCCAGAAGGTGTGATGCGCTTGGTTGATCACAAGAAAAAAGGGATTTCGCCAAATACAACCGTTTGTATCTATATGACGAGTGAGTGGAGTAAAATCCATTATGATAAGGGAGAAGAAGCGGTGTTAGAAAAGATGAAGGAAATAACAAGTGCATACTTCGATTTTAACTCTGTTATTTCAAGCCAACTGAAAAAATGGCGTTATGCAGAGGCAACACAGTTTTTACGAGAACCTTTTTTGAATACTGAACTTGAGTACCCGCTATTAGTAGCAGGAGATGCTTTCCTAGACCCACAAGACACAGCAAACCGCACGCGCTTAGAAAGTGCATTTATTTCAGGCATTGCTGCTGGCGAAGAATTAGCTGCATTGCTAAAATAGCGCAGGTGCTTTCAATGGACAAGTTCGTTGGAGTGCCAGGCACCTAGTGTTATACTAACCAAACCATTCGATCCTAAAGAAAAGAGAACAAGTGAAAATCTCAAACCAATTGTACAACTTGTTTGTCATGAAGAGGCTTTTAGTTATGGATCTGACATACCTTTAGAAATGGAAACAGGGAAAGTGATTTCAGATTATCTTCCGTCTGAAATAACGTATACCTATGACTTTGGTGATGATTGGAGGCACCATATTGTTGTCGAAGATTTTATCGATGACTATTATTATAATCACCCTACTTGTATAGCAGGTGAAGGGAATGTACCACCTGAAGATGTAGGGGGAGAACCTGGATATTAATCGTTTCTTGAAATTATTGAAGATCCAACGCATCCAGATCATGATTACATGAAAAGTTGGGGAGTAAGTCAGGGTTATCAAGGGTTTGATCTAAAGATGATGAATATAAGGCTAGAGAATATATAGGAGTTAAGGGAATAACTTAACTTGTTTGAAAAGGTACCTGGTACACCCAATGGACAAATGTCTTTTTGGGTAACAGGTACCTATTTTTATACTGTGATAATAGGTATTATTACCCTGTGTCTAAAGGCTTAATAAGATACAAGTTGCAGATAGTGGTACTCGTATAAATATTTATTAATAAAAATGTTCTGATGAACCTTAAGTGTTATAAAGTGTTGACTATCAAGGTTTTCTATGAATTACTTTATTGCAAAAAAGAATTAGTGAATTTTAACAAAAAATCTATACAAAAGTTATACAATTATGTATAATCGTAGCAGTACATATATCACGGTAATTATACATTAATTCACAATTATAAGTAACAATAAGATGATTACATAAAAATACAGTGATATATATACTTATATTAAATTTTAAGAATTTATAGAAAGAAGGGCTTATTCATGGAGGTATTTTCAAAGGAATATGATTCAAAACGTGTAGATAAATTTAATTTAAGCTTATCTTACGCTATTATTATTGTGTTAGTTGCACAATCATTTCTTAATTATGGAATTAACTATGCATTATCTGTGACTTCAGTAGGTATATTAGCGGTGGTTATAAGTACTATCTTTTACTTTATAAAAATTAACAACAGGATTAAGAACTTTGTCATTGGATCGATGTCCACTAATGTTGCTTTTGTAATGTCACATATTACTCATGGTGAGTCAAAAATATTCTTAGTACACTTTATAGCATTAATGATGATAGGTCTCTATTTTAGAAAATCTTTAGTTTTAACATATGTTATATTTTTCAATATAGTTTTATCTACATATTTTATTTTGAGTCCACAAAGTGTTCTGAAATCAGGGCAAATTAATGAATTTATATCATATGTATTCCTTTTTAACATAAGCGCAATTATTCTATACTATATAACAAAATGGGGCAATGAATATATTCAGTCTGCGATTAAAAATGAGAATCATGCTAAAACTTTGGTTAAGAAATTAGAAAATACTATGAAAACAATACAAATAAGTACATCTAATTTAAATAAGAATATCTCAGACTCATCGGAAGATCTAAGAGTTACAAGAGATATAAGCAATTCAATTACCATAGCGGTTCAGGAAATTTCCGCAGGAGTTAGTGAGGAAGCAAACAGTATTCAGAATATAAATGATTCAGTTGCAGAGGTTGGTAAAATAGTTACTGATACTAAAAAGATTTCTCAAGATGTAGCTAAAGTTACAGATGAAACAGATCAAGTTGCGCAAAAAAATATTGAAAAATTGAATGAACTTAATGGCCAGATAGATATAATCGGAAATACTGTACAATCAGCTACAGATAATGTTAACGAATTGAATAGTAGCATTGACAATATCAATATTATATTATCAAGTATTATACAAATATCAGATCAAACTAACCTTCTTGCATTGAATGCAGCAATAGAGGCAGCAAGAGCAGGAGAATCAGGTAAAGGATTTGCTGTTGTAGCAGATGAAGTTCGAAAACTCGCAGAAGATAGTAAAGAAAATGTAGAAATGGCTAGTAAAATCATTGGAGAAGTTACCTCTAGAACTAATAAAGTATTGGAAGAAGTGAGTCAAGGGAATATAGCAGTAAGTTCAGGAAAGGAACTTATGGAAAGTATGGTGGGTAGATTTAATGATATGACAACATCCTTTGAAAATGTTAGAAAAATGATTAACTATGAGGACAAAAATATTGAAAATCTATCTACTAAATTTACAGAGATACAATCACAAGTAGAAAATATTGCAAGCATTTCTGAAGAACACGCTGCTTCTATAGAGGAGATTCAAGCAACGATTGATGAACAAAATAATAGAGTAATCAATAGTGACAATTTAATGCAGGAGATGGAGAGTAATAGTAATGAACTAAAGAAATTGACTATTAATAAATAGTCAGAGATGATGAACCATTATCTTTAGGTGATGCATTTCCTTCGCCTGCTAGACAAGTAGGATGATAATAGTAATCGATAAAATCTTCAATAATAATTCGGTGTTACCAATCGTCCAAAGTCATAGGCATAAGTTATTTGAGACAGAAATTAATGAACTGCGATTTCCTATTTTAATTTCTAAATGTGTGCTTGATTCAAAACTAATAGTACGGCTTCAATATTCTCACGTATGATAAACTGGGTAATAAGTCATGGTTATCAAGATTTTGATTTAAAGATGATGAATATAAGTCTAGAGAATATTTAGGAGTTAACTACCAGGTACCTTTTTTTGATAGATTATCTAACAGATAACATGAATAAAGTTAAAATAAACATAAAGATATAAAAAGTAACAAATAGTCAGAAAAATTTGTCAGAATTTGTTGTAAGTTTAATAGTTATTTGATACTATTTAATAGTTATTTTATCTCATAAATCACATAATAAAAAAGAAAAGGCAAACTTATCGAAAGGTAAGGACGCAAAGCCACGGATCTAAGGGTTTTAACTATGATCGCCGGGTTGCCGAAAGATTATACTTATTTTTGGTGAACTCTTTTCTTGAGTTCATTTTTTTGTGATTACAACAGGAATATTTTACTTAATAAAATCTCTAAAAATAAGAATGAAATATGGCTATGGTTAATATAAGGAGGGAAAAATTATAGATTTTTAATCGGTATAAACAATAAGAATAAGTGTAGCAGCATGAAAGCACATAGACGTATTAATTATGTTCGCTCAAGTAGTTGCTGATGAGATCAACATAAAAAAGATTCAATTGAAACATGATAAATTCAACCAGATACTAACAAGATTAAACAGATAATTAAATATTACGTTAAATACAAACTATTAGATGAGAGAAGGATAAAAGTGAGAAAGTTAAATTTTAAGAGTCTGCGTGTCAAAATATTATTTGGATTTGGAATTGTTATTGTATTAGCTACGATATTGAGTCTCTATAACGGTTATTCTGTTAATGAATCTAACAGCAACATCAAAAAAATGATCGATAGAGACGTGAGTTTACTGATAACTGAAGAACAACTAGCAATTAATATGGCAGAAAGGTCAAGCTTGTTGCGCGGTTATCTATTATTCGGTAAAACGTCGTATAAGGATGCGTTCACTGCAGGGATAGAAGAGAGTATAGCGTTAGAGAATCGTGCGAAGGAGTTGAGTAACTCTGAACAATTAGAAGCACTTCTGGAGAAAAAATTTGAATGGGGTACATATACTGATGAAGTGATCGAAGCGTATGATAACGGAAATGAAGGAATCGCTTTGGCAATCATGGAAGGTCGAGTGCAATCACTTGGTAATGAGTTAATTGACGGATTTAAAGCGTTAGCTAGTGAGAGAGAAGCAAAGATTCAGGAAAGAAGAGACAGTATTGTATCAACTGGAGAAACGCTTATGTACGTCGGTATTGCAGTTTCGGTTCTTGTAGTTTTACTCGGAATAGTAGCTGCATCTGTAACTTCTCGTACGATCGCAAAACCGATTAACACTGTAATGGAGCGAATGAAGTTGATTGCAAATGGAGACCTAAGACAAGAACCATTAGAAACGAAATTAAAAGATGAAACAGGTCAATTGATGCGTGCAACAAATGAAATGAACGATAATATGCGTAATTTACTACAACAAGTTAGTACTGTTTCGGAGACAGTTAGCTCTCAGAGTGAAGAGTTAACACAATCTGCAAACGAAGTGAAAGAAGGATCAACTCAAATTGCTAAAACAATGCAAGAGATGGCACATGGTTCCGAATCACAAGCTAATAATGCAAGTGACCTCTCCTCTTTGATGAACACTTTTGTAGCGAAAGTACAAGAAGCAAACGCCAATGGAGAAGATATTCACCAGTCTTCTACTGATGTACTTAATATGACATCAGAAGGATCTCAACTAATGGATGCATCCGTTAACCAAATGTCAATCATTGATCAAATCGTAAAAGATGCTGTTGAAAAAGTGAATGGTTTGGATAAGCAATCACAAGAAATTTCAAAATTGGTATCCGTTATTCAAGATATCGCAGAACAAACGAACTTATTAGCATTAAATGCAGCGATTGAAGCAGCACGTGCAGGTGAACATGGAAAAGGATTCTCTGTAGTGGCGGATGAGGTTCGAAAATTAGCAGAACAAGTTGGGGAATCGGTAAAAGATATAACTGGCATAGTTAATACGATTCAAAATGAATCTACGACAGTAACTAAATCGTTACAGGGTGGATATGAAGAAGTTGAAAAAGGAACGAATCAAATTAAAACTACTGGAGAAACTTTTACTAACATTGATCATGCATTGAAGAAAATGGTTGCAAATATTGAAGTAGTAACAAATAATTTAACAACTATGTCTTCAAGTAGTCAAGAAATGAATGCATCAATCGAAGAAATTGCTTCTGTGTCAGAAGAATCTGCAGCGGGCGTTGAACAAACATCAGCATCAGCACAACAAGCGTCGAGCTCAGTTGAAGAAGTTGCCGATAGTTCTACTGAGTTGGCTAAGCTAGCAGAAGAATTGAACGGCCTTATTCGTCAATTTAAGTTGTAAGATAGATGAGTTACTATATATTAGGGTAGTCGGTAATGATCTCCTTCATCTGACTACCCTTTTGATTTTCAAATACGAATTGCATGTAAAGGTAGTGAACAAAGGGTGAAGAAAATGAAAATTGACTTAATTAAAAATCCTTCTTTATTAAGGGTTGGACTTGTTAATGCTCTAAAAGATTGTTTCCCAAACAGTGATGTGCGAGTATATAGTTCTTCAGATTACCAGTTAGTTTTGAATGAATATGACTTACAAGATGTAATTATTATCGATATAGATACAGATATAAACCTATCTGAAACGATTGATTTATATAAAAATGCTAATAAAAAGATTATTTTATGGACAGCTAGATTAGATGATACCAGCTTGATCGATTTATTTAAATTACAGGTCGACGGGTATTTTTATGTTGAAATGGAAAAGAAAGAATTAACCGTAGCAATTACATCAATTCTCAATGGAAAATACTATGTTCATCCTTCGCTATCGTTTCTTTTAGAAGAGTGCGTACGAATAAATCATAAAACCTCTGATAAACCAGTTGGAATACTCTCAGAACGTGAGTGGGAAGTATTGGAGTTAGTTATACGAGGATATGATAATGAAGAAATTGGGCAATCTCTCTTCATTTCAGTAAAAACAGTTAGAGTATACGTATGTAAAATATCTAAAAAAATCGAAGTGCCTGATCGTACTAACGCTGTACTAAAAGCGCTACGGAATAATTGGATTTACACTTGAAAAGGATTACTGTAAAATAGTTACTTTGTTATATGCTAATTAATATGTTTGGTTAAATAAGAAAAAAGGAAATGTCATATCTAATGTGTACTTTAAAATTTGATTATCCTACTAAAAAGCTTGGTGGTAAAATGAAAAATGAAATAGAAGAATCAATAGATAACGTATCTTTATTGGAACTGTCTTTAGAGCACACACGTACTGCGATTATTATTGCTAATAAAAATGGAGAACTAACATATATAAACAATTACGCCAAAGAAATGTATGGTTTGCCAGATGAGGTTCTTCCCTCTGAAGATTGGTCAAATTACTTTACGCTCTTATATCCAGATGGAAAAACTCCTATTGAACTGGTTGACCTTCCTCTCTATAGACTATTGAATGGTGAAGAAGTTCGTGATTATGAATTATCTGTGAGAACTAAATCTGATGGTAAATTAAACTATTATTTATTAAATGGTAACCAGATGAAAGATAAAAATAATCAAATAGTAGGCAGCTTTCTTATTGCTGTAAATGTAACAGCACAAAAAGTGTTGGAACAAGAGCTAAAAGTGACAGTTGAGAGCTATCATCAACTGATTGAAAACTCTCCTGAACTAATACTAATTCATAAAGATGGGATTGTTTTATTTGTAAACCCTGAAGCAGTTAATATAATGGGGGCCAAACATTCAAATGAAATCATTGGGAGGTTTTTATTAGACTTTGTCCATTCTGACAGTAAGGAAGGTACTCTTGATCGAATTAAAAAAGTTAAGAATAAGCAAAAATTAGAGTATATTGAACAAAAGATTACTCGATTTGATGGGGAAGCAAGAGTAGTTGAAGCATCTGCGATTAACGTAGTTTATCAAGGGCAAGAAGCTATTATGTCGGTGGGTAAAGATGTTACAGAGAGAAACGGGGTAAGGGAACAGTTAGAAAAAAGCAAACAGCAATACCAATCTCTATTCGAGTTTCACCCAGATGCTGTTTTCATGTTCGACTTAGAAGGAAATTTTGTTAGTGCCAATCCTGCATGTGAGAAAGTGTCTGGATATAAACCAGTGGAGTTGATTATGACTTCATTTGTACCTTTACTAATTCCTGAGGACTTAGACAGAGTCTTAACACACATGCAACAAACAATTGAGGGAGCGCCACAATATTATGAATGTTCCATTTTTCATGAACAAGGTCATCTTATCGACCTTAGTTTAACTAGTATACCCATTGTAGTTGACGGGAAAACAGTCGGCATTTATGGCATTGCAAAAGATATGACAGAACAGAAGAAAATGCAAGAAAAGATCAACCATATGGCTTATTATGATAGTTTAACGAATCTACCTAACCGGCGATTATTAAATGAACGTTTAGAAGAGGTTTTAACTGAATCTGAAAAAAATAATCAATCCTTTGCTGTATTATTTATAGATCTGGATCGTTTCAAATTTATTAATGATACGATGGGGCATGCTATAGGAGATCAACTATTAAAGGTAGTTGCTAAAAGATTACAACTGTCAATTCCAGACAAAGATATGGTTAGTCGTTTGGGTGGAGATGAATTCATTATTCTGTTAACTAACGTGAAAAAAGAAGAAGTTGATAGCATTGCTCACAGAATAATAGAACAGTTCAGCTTACCTTTGGATTTAGACAGTGCTGAGGAAATACTTATTTCACCTAGTATTGGAATCAGTTTATATCCAGATAATGCTAATGATGTTGATGCAATGGTTAAGTATGCAGATGCAGCAATGTATATGGCAAAAGCTAAAGGTAAAAATAATTTTCAATATTATACAAGTGAAATGAGCCAAATTATACATCGAAAAGTTGCAATAGAAAAGAATTTACGAAAAGCAATCCAGAATCACGAATTGGAAATTCATTATCAACCTATTATTAACTTGGAAAGTGAAAATTTGATTGGTGCGGAAGCTTTACTAAGATGGACCAATCAAGAAATGGGTGTTATATCACCAGCAGAATTCATTCCAATTGCAGAGGAAACTGGACTAATCCAAGAAATAGGTGAATGGGTTCTAAGAGAAGCTTGTAGGCAAAATAAAGATTGGATAGATCAAGGATACGACAGTTTGCAAATCATGGTTAATATATCTATTCGTCAATTACAAAATGTGAATTTTCACCATCTAGTTGATCAAATTTTAGACGAAGTTGGTTTAGATTCAAAACACCTTGTCCTCGAAATTACGGAAAGTATTTTGCATGATCCGCATGATTCAATTGTGGTACTTAATCGACTTAGAGATAAAGGGATAAAGATCGCTTTAGACGACTTTGGTACTGGATACTCTTCTCTAAGTTATTTAAAACATTTACCAATAGATCGTTTGAAGATAGATCGTTCATTCATTCAAGATCTGGAAACAAATTCAAATGCTGTCTCTATGGTTAAGAGTATTATTGATATAGGAAGAAACTTAAACTTAAAAATTATTGCTGAAGGAATAGAAACAGAAGAACAATTTGAAGTCCTGAAAGAACTGCAATGTACAAACGGGCAAGGCTACTATATTAGTAAGCCACTATCTTCAAAAGCTTTCGAAAAGACAATATTAAAGGGATCATAGTAGTAAGGGCTGTGGTACCAGTCCTTTTTTGTTTTTTATATACTTATTTTTCGGGTAGTGCCAGGCAATCATTGTCTTAATAGTGATAAATGGGCTTATCCGTCAATTTAAGTTGTAAGATAGATTAGTTAATATATATTAGGGTAGCTAAAAATCAAAAAGGTACCTGGTACTTCCAATTGACAAATGTCTATTTGGAGTACTAGGTACTTGTTTTTATCCCGGTGTAATCGTCCGTAAAACGCCCACTTCAAAACATCGAGAAAAATCAAAGCTGTTTAAGTGGGAGTAAACGGACGCTAACACCCCGAATGGTTCAGAGGCCTTTAGGTCATCCTTTAGGGCTAACAATCAGTGGGGGAAGGGCAAAAACCCCCACTGATTGAAGGTTCACTTTATCATATTAGTAAGCTTCAAAATCAACCTCTTGAAATCTTGCAATTTCTTTTTTTCAGCGCTCCTCAACAAATGTTTGATGATCTGGATGAGCATTATATGTATCATAAGCTTCTTGATTCTCAAACTCCATTGAGAAACCAAAATCAAAATCATATTTATTACTTACTTGCTTAAATACTTCAAAATGTTCAACTACTGGTATAGAGCTTAATATCTTTTCACCATCTGCTAAGAATTTCTTAGTTTTCGGTGAATTCTTCTGGCTTTTTAATGTAAAAACCGCCATATGTCTAATTCTTCCCTTTTCCATTTAATCTACCTCCATTCTTATATTAGTAAGTATAACAGACTTCGTATAGCAAAAAATCTTTGTGAATTAATTAGTTCGATTAATGCTAGTGTTTAAGAAGAATAACTTTATAATGCCTTTAATGCATATACAGGAGATTTATGGATATTCTAAGGAGGAATATAAAAGTGAGGTGTGTATACTTTGTCAGGAAATATACATGAGAATTTTGAAGAAATAAATCAAATGCAGGAGAAAGTAGCTCAACTTCAAGAAGACTATTGGCTTTCATATACTAATATAGATTCGTGGCAATTTTGGGTTATGGTTTTAATGTTAATTGTGCCATTAATTATTTTTATTCTTAAGATAGATAGAAGTAAACTGTTTTTATTACTTTTTTTTGCATTTAATATACACGTTTGGTTTGCTTACATCGACGCCTTTGGTGTAAGGCGCGGCTTTTGGGAATATCCACATTCTCTAACACCTTATTTCCCATTTAGTTTATCATTAGACGGTTCATTGGTACCAGTTGCATATATGTTCGTTTATCAATGGACATTAAATAAAAAGAAGAATTTTTATTTATATGCGATTGCTTTATCAGCAATTTTCTCTTTTGGATTAAAGCCTTTATTAGTTAGTATTAATTTATTTGGATTAAATAAAGGAATGAATTACTTTTATCTATTCCTTTTATATTGTTTAATGTTTTTAATTTCTAAACTTATTACAAACTTTTTCTTGAAACTAGAAAGTAAAGTGAACAAATATTAACTAAAGAATCCAACGAACAATTTTTGAACAGTTTGTAAAAAAATGTATTTAAAGTGTAGAGGTAGAATAATTAAATTTAGTAAAGGGAAAAGTAATAGCAATTAGAAGAATGGAAGGAATAATTTTATGATTGGACTTATTATTGCTATTTTCCTTTTCAATATCGTAGCTTTTAGAACTAATAAACGCCTTACTAAAAATCAAATTGTACATATTTGGTCATTTACTATTATTCTTCAAATGGCTTTTGATGGTTATATTGACCATAAACTTCAAGGCTATTGGTACTTTTCTAAAGATGTTGACCTTTTGGATTTACCTACTGTTACCCTTCTGATTCCACCAGTAAATATGATGTTTTTAAATTGGTATCCTTTTAACGCAACATTATTTAAAAAAGTTTTGTATTATCTGTATTGGTTGATACCTTTAGTCTTATATGAAGTGATAGCACTATTACCTGAACCTTTGGGATATTTTAATTATGGATGGTGGAGATTGGAATATTCAATATTTATCGATCCTTTATTACTAATTATTTTAGTTAAATATTATAAGTGGATATCCAAAATAGAGAAAAGCATTTCATTAAATTAACGAAAGCTTATGTTCGATATAATAACAAGAATAACACCAAATGAAAGCCTCGATTATTCTAAATTCGTGTTATAAAACCTAAAAAATATTGTTGACAAAGTGTAGAATTATAGTATTATTATAAACGATACTGATAATCATTATCAATACATACACATACTTAAAAACGGAGGACTCTCTATGGTTCGCCTGTTTACAGAACAATTACATATCAGCTACGGAGAAGACTTAATTGTTAAAGACTTGACGATTGAAATCCCTATCAAAAAATTACAGCCATTATTGGTTCAAACGGATGTGGGAAATCAACTTTACTAAAAGCTATTACTCGTATTATTTCCCATCAGTCGGGTTCTATTATTTTAGATGGCCATAGTTTTCAGATTGACGCTGAAATAGGAAGACATCCTCGAACAAATAAACCAATGTGTATAACTTATAATCTACTAAAAGGAGAAGAATAATAATGAAAAAGTTACTAGTACCATTCCTAATACTATTACTAATTATGCTTAGTGCATGTGGAAGTAATTCTTCAGATACAAATGAAGAGGAGTCAAACAATTCAACGGATTCAGTAAATGAAACAACAGAAAATGAAGCTAACGAAACAGAAGGTGAAGAAGAAACATCAGGTACCATTACCTATCAATCTGAAAACGGACCTGTTGAAGTGCCAGCTAATCCGCAGCGCGTAGTTGTGCTGTCCTCCTATGCAGGGAATGTTATAGCATTGGATACTCCTTTAGTTGGGGTTGATTCATGGTCAATGGGAAACCCGCTTTATGCTGAGAAGCTAGAAGGGGTAGAAGAAGTATCAGAGGAAAATCTCGAAAAAATTATTGAGTTAAACCCAGATTTAATTATTGGTTTATCTAGTACAAAAAATCTTGACAAAATAAGTGAAATTGCCCCAACTGTTACGTTTGCTTGGGGAGAACTTGATTACTTAACGCAACATTTAGAGATTGGTAAAGTGTTAAACAAAGAAGAAGAAGCACAAGCATGGATTGATGATTATAAACAACGGGCCCAAACTTTAGGAGAAGAAGTTAAAGCTGAAATTGGAGAAGATGCAACAGTAACTGTTATTGAAAACTTTAATAAAGATTTATACGTGTTTGGAGATAACTGGGCGCGCGGAACAGAATTACTTTATCAAGAAATGGGATTAAATATGCCTGAAAAAGTAAAGGAGACAGCCTTAGAACCTGGATACTACACAATTTCTATGGAAGTTCTTCCTGAATTTGTAGGGGATTACTTAATTGTAAGTAAGACGGAAACCGATACTTCATTCTTGGATTCTGAAACATATAATAATATTCCTGCTGTAAAAAATGATCAAGCATTTGTAGCAGATGCAACCAAATTCTATTTCAGTGATCCACTCACGTTGGAATACCAACTAGAATTCTTTAGAGAAAACTTTCTTGCCAACTAACTAATAGTATATTTATAATGATATTATGAATAGGATGACTCAACTGGTCAGGTGACCTGCTTGGGTTATCCTATACTTTTTTCCTTTTAATATTTTTTTCCATCCTCATTCTTAAAAAGAAAGATGCGATAATATGATGAAACGATTTAGTTCTATACCCATTTTTTACAAGTTTCTAATAGGTATCTTAGTACTTATTAGTTCATTTTTTATTTCAATGGTCTTAGGTGCGGCTGACACGACTATAAATGATTCGTGGAATGCTATTATATCTAACAAAGTTAGTGACACAGTAGTTATGCTAAATGAAATTAGATTACCTCGTGTAATAGCTGCTGTATTTGTTGGTGCTTCTTTGGCAGTTTCAGGCTCAATCATGCAAGGAGTTACGAGAAATCCCTTGGCAGACCCTGGATTACTAGGTTTAACAGCTGGTGCTAATGCTGCACTTGCTTTAACCATTGTTCTAATCCCCTCAGCTAACTATTTTTGGATTACTATTGCCTGCTTTATAGGTGCTGCATTAGGCATGGTTTTAGTTATAGGAATTGGCTCAATTAGAAGAGGAGGACTTTCTCCGTTTCGTCTTGTTTTAGCAGGAGCTGCTATTTCAGCATTTCTTCATGCGATTACAGAGTGGATTGGTTTGTATTTTATGATTTCTAAAGACGTGTCAATGTGGACTGCCGGAGGGTTAATTGGCACAACATGGGGACAGCTTCAAATTATTGTTCCTTTTATCCTTATTAGTATAACATTTGCTCTTTTATTAGCTAGACAGCTTACCATTCTTAGTTTAAATGAAGAGGTTGCGATCGGTTTAGGACAAAATATAACCCGGGTAAAATATATGTTGTTTCTCATTATTGTTTTATTAGCAGGTACATCTGTAGCATTAGTTGGTAATTTAGCGTTTGTTGGATTAATGATTCCTCATATCGTTCGTAGGGTTACTGGAACAGATTATCGTTTCGTTTTGCCTATGTCAGCTATCTTGGGTGGAACATTCATGTTATTAGCTGACACACTTGCAAGAACAATCAATGCACCATTTGAAACGCCTGTTGTTGCTATAGTATCTATTCTGGGGCTTCCTTTCTTTTTACTAATCGTTCAAAAAGGAGGAAGAGCATTCGTATGATTAAGTCTAAATTGGTTAAAAAACAACGCATTATTTTTCTATTTTTACTAGCAGCTATATTCCTAACGATAATTATTAGTATGGGATTGGGCTACTCAAGTGTATCTTATCAACGTTTGCTTCCCACTTTAATGGGAGAGGGCACATTTAAAGAAGAATTCGTACTATTCTCTATACGGTTACCTCGCATATTTATCACACTGTTGGCGGGTATGGCGTTAGCGGTTTCTGGTGCTATTTTACAAGGAATAACGAGAAATGACCTAGCTGACCCAGGAATAATTGGGATTAACGCTGGAGCTGGTGTGGCAATTGCTGCGTTCTTTTTATATTTTCCTATCGAGGCTGGATCATTTGTCTATATACTTCCTTTGGTTGCATTTATAGGTGCTTTTCTTACAGCATGTCTCATTTACATTTTCTCTTATAACAAGCACGATGGTTTACAGCCTATCAAGTTGGTCTTGGTGGGAATTGGTTTTTCCATGGCTTGTTCGGGTGCAATGATTGTACTTATTTCTTCAGCAGAACGTCAAAAGGTAGATTTTATTGCAAAATGGTTATCAGGAAATATATGGGGTGCGGATTGGCCGTTTATTTTAGCTATATTACCTTGGATTATTATTCTTATACCATTTACTTTATTTAAATCGAATATCTTAAATTTGTTAAGTCTAAGTGAAGCAGTTGCAATAGGTGTCGGAGTATCTGTAGAAAGAGAGAGAATTATTTTGTTGTTAACAGCTGTAGCATTAGCAGCAGCTGCTGTTTCTGTAACAGGTGGTATTGCTTTTATTGGTCTCATGGCTCCTCATATTGCCAAAAGTTTAGTCGGTCCTAGAAATCAACTGTTTATGCCAATTGCAATTCTTATCGGTGGGTGGCTGTTATTACTTGCTGACACAATCGGACGTAATGTAGTTGAACCTGCTGGAATTGCTGCAGGTATTATGACTGCATTAATAGGCGCTCCATATTTTATATTTTTATTATTACGAAAAACATAAGGTATTTGGTGAATGTCGTGTCAACTATTTTTCGGGTTGTGCCAGGCACCTACTAAAAAATAGATAGTTGGGAAAGCTGAAAATAGCTTAATTTGGAGGTGAGAGAAAAATGAGTTTAAATCCTGAAGAGAAACAGCATGTGGCTAAGGAACTAAGAGAGAATTTTAAACATGCTGGATTAACACCTGAAGTTATTCAAGCTGATCTAGCTTTCAGTCATGAGCAGTACGAAGAGGCGATAAAATTAGGCCCTACCACTGATGAAGAAGCGGTATCACGCTTGCGTAATTATTTGGCGGAGAAGTTAGAGGAGCAAGGCAAGGAACCGTACAGCGGTAGTTAACAAATAGGATTTGATTGGTACCTGGTATTTCAAATAGACAACTTCTCTTTTGGGATGCCAGGTATTTTTCGCGGATTTATTTTAAATGTAGCTCAGTTTAGAGCTTAAAAATGAACATTAAAAGTAATAAAAATTACTATTGAAAGCGTTTTCTTGTTGTGGTATTATGGAATCACTAACTATGAAAACAAGGAGGGAACAGCATGAAACAATACATCTTTTTGTTAAAAACCCCTCTTAATCCAATAGAGGTTAAATTTGAAGCAGAAGGAATGCTCGATGCATTGACGCAAGCAAAAGAATTTATGACAAAAACAATGCAAAACCATTCATCAGAGGTTGATATTCAGTTTAAAGGGACAATATATTTATAAATTAAGGTGCCAAGCAATTCCAAAGGTTAAATGTCTTTTTGGAGTAGCAGGTACCTTTTTTAATTTCACGTGGATTTCACTGGTCATGTGAAATTATATCGTTTACAATAAAAGTGAACCTGTTCATAAATGAATGCATTCACTTTTATTCGGAGGAAATTAAATGGCTAGCTTACGCGAACAAAAGAAATATCAAAATCAACAAAAAATAATCAACGAAGCAACAAAGAGCTTTTTGGAAAAAGGGTATCAAGAAACGAGGATCGCTGAAATTGCGAAAAAGGCTAACATGGGTACAGGGACTATCTATAATTACTATCCATCAAAAGGGAGCCTGCTGTTAGCTGTGTTGGAAGATGAATTCACTCGATTAAAAGAAGATAATCAAGGTGTTTCTGTCATCCCAGAAGGTGAAAATCTTGTTGAAAAAATTACTTATTTTGTAAAATTAATTACCCGTTTTTTTGATGATTTTCCTAAAAAGTTTTGGAGGGAAATTACGCATGTTATGACAGAAGATGCAGAAGAAAGTAATGGGATCAGGCGAGGAGTATTTGGTCTTGATCAAGATTTGATGAACCACCTAAAAGTGATCATAGAAGACCATAAAAATGACACTCATGTACCAATAGATAGTGTGCAGGCAACTGAAGTTATATACAATATCGTGATGATGGAATCGATGCTTTTTATTTATCAAGATGAAATGTCGTATCAGCAGCTAGTAGATCGGATTGAGCAACAAATTGCTTTTATTTTTAATGGGAAATAAATAGTAGGAGGAGGTAGTAAGAATGGGATTGACCGTTCAAAAGATAAATAAAACATACCGCAGTGGTGAAACGACTTTTCATGCGTTAAAAGATGTCACATTGGAGATGGAAACAGGAGAGATTGCTGTTATCCTAGGGCCATCTGGTTCGGGGAAATCAACCTTATTAAATGCAATTGGTGGAATTGACCAGGTAGATAATGGTGACATTTCGGTGGAAGGATGGAATGTGGCTTCCCTATCAGATAAGGAGTCTGTAAACTATCGCCGCGAAATGATTGGGTTTGTTTTTCAAATGAATAACCTTATTCCCAACTTAACAGTCTATGAAAATATTGAAGTGGCAGCAAACATTAGTACATCTCCATTAAAAATTAACGACGTGATTGATGATGTGGGATTGTCAGGCATGGGTGATTGCTTTCCGCGTGAATTGAGTGGTGGCCAGCAACAACGAGTGTCCATTGCAAGAGCGATCGTGCGTAAACCCAAATTATTACTTTGTGATGAGCCAACTGGTTCACTTGACTCTGTTACATCTAAGGACATTCTATCATTACTGAAAAAGATGAATAGCAATTACAACATCACAACACTAATTATTACCCATAATGAAGCGATCAGTCAGATGGCAGACCGGATCATTCAACTAAAAGATGGCATGATCGATACTGTTACGTTAAATGAAAATATTTATCCACCAGAAAGGATCGAGTGGTAATGGCTTTACGAAAAAAATTGTGGCGAACAATGCTTAAGAAAAAGGCGCAATATGGTGCAGCATTGCTTCTAGTCATTATAAGTTCCATGATCTTTTATTCTTTTACTGCAGCAGGTGCTAATTTAATTGATAACTTGAATCAATTTTTTGAACAAAACAATGTAGAAGGTGCGCAATTTACTGTTTCCGAACCGATCCAAGAGGTGCAATCATTAGAAGAAGCGCACGAGGTAACGATTGAAGAACGATATTCCAAAGATGTTGCAGTAGATGATAACACGACATTACGCTTGTTGAATGCGACCGATTCGATTAATCAATATTCCGTCATTGAAGGGGAAGCACTTGAACAAGATGATGAGCTTTTGATTGATCCGAATTTTGCAAAAGAGAATGATGTCGCTATTGGTGATACTTATCCATTGGCAGGAGAGACATTTACAGTGGTTGGGACTATGGCTGTGCCAGATTATGTTTATCCGCTCAAATCCGAATCAGGTTTCCTTAAAAACTCACAAGCTTTTGGGGTAGCTGTTGTAAAATCAACTGTTTTTGAACAATGGACAGATGCACAATTGTTTTATAACATTACTGGAATTGAGGGTGATAAAGCAGCAATTAAGCGCGATATCACACAATCTAACCGCATCTTGAAGTGGGTGGATAGAGAAGATAACAATAGAATCTCATTTATAAGAGGAGATATTCAAGGTATTAAACAAGCAGGAGAAACATTACCGATTGGGATGCTACTGATTACAGTTACTATTATTATGATTTTGTTATGGCGGTTACTAAAAACGGAGTATGCTCAAATCGGAACACTATATGCAATCGGGTATAAAAAGTCAGAAATCATCCGGCATTACGTAAGTTACTCAGCAATTATCGCAATCTTAGGGAGTGTTTTAGGTACTATTTTTGGTTGGTTTTTAATGCAACCATTGCTATCGATGTTTGCAGCATTTTATAATTTACCAGTACTAACGATCAATCCACATTTTTTATATCTCGTGATTAGTTTGTTATTACCAGTCCTCTTCTTTGTACCGTTGACGTACGTGTTGGCTAGACGGGTATTAAAGATTCCACCTGTTGTTTTAATTAAAGGTGGTGGCGTACAAACGAAACTTAATTTCTTAGAACGTTCGATCAATTTGAAGCGATTTAGGTTTACTTCCCGTTTTAAATTAAGAGAAGTACTACGAAATTTACCGCGTGTTACTTTTTTAACGATTGGTGTTATGTTCGCAACAGTGTTGTTATTGATTGGGTTTGTAACCAATGATTCTTTTGATTATTTAATTCAACAAAATTTTAAAAATGTGAATCAATATAATTATCACTATACTTTTAACCAACTACAAACAGAGATACCACTAGCTGGTCAAAAAGCAGCAAGTGCCCCTTTTGTTATCAAAAATAAAGATAATCAGAGTATACAGATAACAGCACTAAAACCAGATAATACAACGATTCATTTAGAAAATCGTGCAGGTGAGAGGTTAGACTTTAACACCACTATCATCAATCGATCATTAGCAGACAAATTGAACATTGAAAAAGGTGATGCTTTAACCGTTGAAAATCAATTAAACAACAAGACGTTCACAATTAAAGTTGATCAAATTGCAAACTCTTATTTAGGTGACCGGGTGTATATGCCATTAAGTGAATTTAATCAACAAAATGATTATCCAAAAAGGAGCTATACCTCACTTTATTCCAAAGAGTCATTAAAGATTGATCCTGAAGCACTTCTTACTACAACAACGACGGAATCTACAATAGATGGATATAATCAACTAATAAAGCCGTTGCAATACATGGTGATCGGCATTGCAATTGGTGCAGGAATCATCGGGATCCTGATTATTTATATTTTGGTCTCACTTTTAATTGAAGAAAATTCTTATAAAATTTCGTTAATGAAAGTGATTGGGTATGACGATAAGTCGATTCGCCGGTTGATGATCGATTTTAATAGTTGGTTTGTCATTTTAGGATTTCTCATTGGTATTCCGGTGACCCTTTGGTCCATGTCTGCTTTTTTAACGTCTATCACAACAGAAATGAACTTAACCATTCCGGTTCAATTAGATTGGCTAAATGTTGTGATTAGCTTCATTGTTATACTTGTGGCTTATTTCATTTCAATTTTGTTAAATCAACGGAAATTGAATAATGTTTCGATGCATGAGGCGATTAATCGAAGTACGGAGTGACATAAAAATCTAAGGTGCAGTAGTTTAGAAATGATGGTAGCGTAAAGTTGCGCTGCCATCGTTTTTTTTGATGCTTAATAACATTTATCAATAATCAGGTACTAATTGTTGAACAAGGTAGGTAGAAAATAGTCCTCATTTTTATTCATCATTGAATATGAGTTTTGCTAACTGTTTTTAACCAAACATTATTTCAACGTTACTCGCTGTAAATTGGTGGAAATATGAAAATTAATAAATGATTATAAAATCTATATATTTTATAGTTTAAAAAATGTTAATAAGGGGGAGTCGGTAATTAGGAGGGATTTATATGCTCGAACAAATAGCAAATTCAGCTATGACATCAATAGGGTTCTTTTGGAAGGCGGGCTGGGCATTTGTGCTTGGCTATTTTATAAGTTCTATGATTCAAGCCTTTGTTCCAAAAGTAAAAATGGTTAAGTACATGGGAGATTCTTCATTTAAATCCGTAGGGCTTGGGACTATTTTTGGAGCAATTAGTTCATCCTGTTCCTTTGCCGCTTTATCTGCAGGGAGAAGTTTGTTTAGAAAAGGGGCAAGCTTTGCTTCCACTTTAGCTTTTTTATTTGCTTCGACTAATTTAGTAATTGAATTAGGTATTTTAATCTATGTCTTTTTAGGTTGGCAGTATGTGATTGCAGAGATAATCGGTGGGATCATTCTTATCTTAATTACATGGGGTCTTGTAAGTTTGTTCTACCCTAAAAAATTAGTAGAAGAAGCTAGAAGTAATGTTGGAGAAGATGAAATGGAAGATTCATTTAATTGGAAAGAGAAAATTAAGACAAAAGAAGGATGGTATCAGGTAGGTCATGAATTTGCTCATAATTGGCAAATGGTTTGGAAAGAAATAACGATTGGTTTCACGTTGGCAGGAATAATGGCTACATATGTACCCAATGAAACGTGGAAAGCAATCTTTTTAGTGGGACAGGCTGATATTGGTTTTTGGCAACTACTTGAAAACACGCTCATAGCTCCGGTAGCTGCCATGTTAACTTTCATTGGATCGATGGGTAATATCCCAATTTCAACAATTTTAGCTTCTAGTGGTGTTACATTTGCTGGTATAATGGCTTTTATTTACTCCGATTTAGTTGTTCCGCCAATTGTTGCCGTTAATAAAAAATATTATGGATGGAAAACAGCACTGTATATTGCGGGTGTTTTCTATGTATCGATTGTAATCACTGCTTTATTATTACATTTAGGTTTTGCAAGTGTTGGTATGCTTCCAGAAGGTGCAAATTTAATCATGAAAGAGAATCCATTCAAAATAAATTATACTTTTTGGTTTAATATTGTATTCTTATTTATTGCTGGTATTGGCATATATCTAAATAAGAAATTTAAAGAACAGACTAAACACCACCATATGATGGATATGGAAGGAGACTCAAAGGCGAAAACTGTTATTACATGGATTTGTATTTCTTATGTATTCATCGGTTTTCTATCAAATTTTATACTTTAATATTAAATTAAAAAGAGCTACGTTAACTTCTTTTTCATGATAAAATAAAGAAAATCAAACTTGAGGATGTGTATCATGGCAAAACATAAGATTTATACAATGAGTTTTGCAAGTGTCTATCCGCATTATGTTAAGAAGGCAGAGAAAAAAGGACGCACGAAAACAGAAATCGATGAAATCATTCGTTGGTTGACAGGTTATAGCCAAGAAGCGTTAGAAGTGCAATTGGAAAAAGAGACAGACTTTGAGACGTTCTTTGCAGAAGCTCCCAAACTGAACCCTGCGCGAAATTTAATCAAAGGTGTAATCTGTGGTGTCCGAGTGGAGGAGATCGAAGAACCAACGATGCAGGAAATTCGTTATTTAGATAAACTGATCGATGAACTAGCAAAAGGAAAAGTGATGGAGAAGATTTTGCTGAAATAAAACTTTATGAGTTATGAGGGTGCTTAGATATAGTTAATTATCTGAGCATCTTTTTTAGTTGATTTATCCATCACAAAAGCTGCAATGTTAATTTAATGTTAAGAAATATCTATCCTGTTGCATTGAAAATAAATTAAATATACAATAAAAAACGCAAATCGATATTGGTTTTCGATATTGAGGATCGATTGTGAGAGGGGTGATTAATTGGACAATAAGGTATTGCGCAAACTATTCTTAGGTTTCATTCATATTCACATTCTGCATCATGCGAAGGAAGAGCGTATATATGGATCTTGGATGCTTGAAGAATTGCATGAACATGGTTATGAAATGAGTGCTGGTACACTTTATCCAATTCTTCATGGGATGGAGAAAGATGGGCTTCTCAGTAAAAGTGAAGTAAATGTTCAAGGGAAGATTAGAAAGTATTATCGTGCGACTGATAAGGGCGAAGAGGTTCTTGATGAAGCAAGAGCAAAGGCCTATGAGCTGTTTAAGGAAATATAAAAAAGGGGTAAACCAATGGCAAAAAATAATAAAAACAAGTTTCAGACACTAATTGAGATATTATTAATTTCAACAAAACTAGGGTTAACATCATTTGGTGGTCCCGTTGCTCACCTAGGATATTTTAAGGATGAATATATTGACCGTCGTAAATGGCTAGATGATCGAACGTATGCGGATATCATTGCTGTTTGTCAATTTCTGCCTGGTCCTGCTAGTAGTCAGGTAGGTATATCGATTGGTATGTTACGTGGCGGTTTACTTGGTGGTCTTACTTCATGGTTTGGATTCACTGTGCCATCTATTCTTGTGTTAATGGTATTTGCATTCATGTATCAAACATTTTCTTTGGATGATGCTAGTTTCATACACAGCTTGAAGATCGTTGCAGCCGCAGTTGTCCTTCATGCACTAATAGGATTAGGAAGAAAATTAACGCCTGATAAATCGCGGTTAGCAATAGCTATTGTCGCTGCTAGTATTATGTTATTATATCCATCGGCATGGATGCAGATATTAGTTATCCTAGGTGCTGGTTTAATAGGGTTAAAATTATTCACAAATAAAACTGAGTCAAAAGTTCAGCCATTCTCTGTTACTATTTCAAAAAAGCTAGGATTGACTTCTTTAGGAATTTTAATTAGTTTTCTGGTTATTTTGCCAATCTTAAATAGACTTTCAGACAATCCTTTATTAAATATTTTTGATACCTTTTTTAGAGTTGGTTCGTTAGTATTTGGTGGTGGACATGTTGTATTACCGATGATTGAGCGTGAAGTAGTGCCTACAGGGTTATTAACAGCGAATGAATTTTTGGCGGGATATGGAATGGCACAAGCTGTACCTGGTCCATTATTTACGTTTTCTAGTTATCTCGGAACAATGATGGAAGGAATCCCTGGAGGTATTGTGGCAACAATAGCAATATTTCTACCTTCATTTTTACTCATTATTGCAGCTTTACCATTTTTAAATGAATTACGTAAGAGAGCTAGTTTTCAGGGTGTTCTAATGGGTGTTAATGCTAGTGTTGTAGGTATTTTGCTAGCAGCATTTTACGACCCAGTGATCAGTAGCTCTATTTTTAGTACAACTGACTTTGCCTTAGCTGTTATATTATTTGCATTACTAAATGTATGGAAAGTCCCTGCTTGGTTAATTGTTATAGTAGGTGTTGTAGGTGGGTATATTTTGCAGTTTATTGTGTGATAAATGAAGAAGCGCTGATTCTATTCAAATATAAGGTCAGTGTTTTTTGCAAGCTGGTTGTGAATGTAAAAGGGATATCATCTATTTTTGTATTCTCAACTTTAAATACGTGTGTTAAACTAAATATCAGAAAAGTCTTTGTATTGAGAGAATTCTGAGGGGATTTTTAATAAATTTAAAAAATATTAAAAATCCCCCCCAAAAAAATAAAAGTAATTTCGTATTAATAGTAAGATAGAAAAATCGATAAAGGCAAACCTTCTGAAAGGATGGGGCGCAAAGCTATAGGGGCTAAGGACAACGTCTATGCCAGCCAGTTGCCGGTAAACAAGTACACACCCTTGTTCACGGGCGTGTACTTTTTTTTATCCCGGTGTAATCGTCCGTAAAAATCCCACTTCAAAACAACGAGGAAATCAAAGAGTTTAAGTAGGAGTAAACGGACGCTAACACCCCGAATGGTTCAGCTAACAATCAGTGGTGGAAGGACAAAAAAACCCACTGATTGAAGGTTCACTTTATAAGAAGGGAGGTTGCTATATGACAAAGAAATGGCACTTTGCATTTATTCTATTCTTTATTACTACTTTATTAGTTGGATGTAATGGAGAAACAGAATCAGATAATTCAGCAGAGGTTAACCAAAAAGAAAATGTTGAATCTGAAGAGAATGAATTACTTTATGTAAATGAAGCGTATGGCATTTCAATTGCACAAAATGCAGACTGGACATTTGAATCAGAGGTTGTTAGTGCCAATTTAAATGTAGTTCTAAGCCATAACAAGTTAGAAGCAATCATTTCAACTGTTTCGGCTGATAGAACATTTGAGGAAATAAAACAAGAATTAAAATCAGGTGCTGGTGATGTGGAGGTCATTTCGGAAGAAGGGCACACATTGTCGTACAAGTCAAAATTAAAAAATGCTGTTCGAACAGATGTATATTTTAAAGAGCATAACGACTCTAAAAACTTGATTATTATTTTTATGTCACCAAATTCTGAGTATGAACAAGCTAAACCAAATATAAAAAGCTTGTTAAATCATATTAATTAATAACAAAAAGGGAGTGTTTGGAATGAAAAAACAATTATTTAGTTTAGTTTTAGGTGCTGGATTGTTTGTCGGTGGTGGACAAGTTTTTGCAAATGAAACAGAAGAAGTAGTAAGTCCAGATTCAGAGCTTTATGATACTACTCGAATTATGGAAGAAGTAGAGTACGATTTAACCGATGATGCTAGTGATAAAGCTATTCTTCAAGACCAATATGCAACAGAGAGATTAAAAGAGTCTCAAGTAGCAATGGAAAGTGGAGATATTGAAACAGCTGAACAATTAGTAGAAGAATCTAATTCAAGTGCAGAGCAAGCGGATGCTGATTTAACTGAAGCAAAATCTTCTGGTGATGAGGATGCAGAAGAAGTAGAAGAATCCCTTTCTAAAAGTTTAGAAGAACGTTCCAAAGAGCTAACAAAGCTTCTAGAGAGAGAAGATCTACCAGAAGAAGCAAAACAGGGCATCTCTAATGCGATTAAACAAGTAGAAAATGTGGTACAAAGAGCTAAACAACGAGAAGAATTACAATCTAAGTTAGTAGATGGTGAAATAACAGAAGAAGAATTTAAGAGCGAGATGAAAGTACTAGCTGAAACCTTTAAGGAAGAAGCTAAGAAGAATAGAGAAGAAGCTAAGAAAAATAGAGAAGAAGCAAGAAAAAGTAGAGAAGAAGCAAGAAAAAGTAGAGAAGAAGCAAGAAAAAGTAGAGCAAAAGCAAAAGAACGTGAAGAAGAATTAAGAGAAGAAGCAGAAGAACGTGAAGAAGAGGCAAGAGAAGAAGCAGAAGAACGTGAGGAAGAAGCAAGAGAAGAAGCAGAAGAGCGTGAGGAAGAAGCAAGAGAACGTGAAGAAGAGGCAAGAGAAGAAGCAGAAGAGCGTGAAGAAGAATTAAGAGAAGAAGCAAGAGAGCGTGAAGAAGAATTAAGAGAAGAAGCAGAAGAGCGTGAGGAAGAAGAAAGAGAAGAAGCAAGAGAGCGTGAAGAAGAAGCAAGAGAAGAAGCAGAAGAACGTGAGGAAGAATCAAGAGAAGAAGACGAAGATGAAGATGAGGACGAAGACGACGACGACGACGAGGACGACGAAAATTCAAGAAATGAAGGTAAAGATAATAGTAGAGGTAGAGGAAACCAATAAATCATTGATACAAAAGTAAATATGTAAGAAAATAACCGAACTATAATAAAAATAGTTCGGTTATTTGTCGTTAGCTTATATGACTTATTCTAAAGGGATCTGGTACTTCTAATCAACAACTATTTTTGGGGTGTGCTGTGTACATTCTTATATTTCATTCGATGCACGTAGCCATTGTATTATAGTACAATAGGTAGACAAGAAATTCTTATGCAAAGTGAATAAAGGAGAATAATAATGGATAGTATTATATTTGATTTAGACGGAACCTTATGGGACTCAAGAGATGCAGTGGTTCTTGCCTGGAATAAAGTCTTGAGCCAAAATAAAGTTAACAAAGAATTAACGCGTGATGATTTTAAAAGAACAATGGGTCTACCATTTGAAGAAGTAAGCAAAACATTGTTACCTGATGTAGATAAGGAAGTAGTAAAAAAAGTACTTGATGATACTTGTGAGGTTGAAAACGTTTATTTAAGTGAACAAGGTGGACTTTTATATGATGATGTGGAGGACGTATTAAAAACTTTATCCCAACATTATGAGTTATATATTGTAAGCAATTGTCAAGATGGTTACATAGAAGCATTTTATCAGTATCACGGATTAGGAAAGTATTTCTTTGATTACGAAAACCCTGGGAGGACGGGGCTTTCAAAAGGTGATAACATCAAATTAATTATAGAAAGAAATCAGCTACTAAATCCTGTTTACGTTGGTGATACAAATGGTGATCTTCAGGCAGCGGAACACGCGGGAATTCCTTTCATTTATGCAAAATATGGATTTGGTGAGGTAACTGAGTATGAACATGCTGTTGATAGATTTGATGAGTTGTTAGGTATGTTTATGTAATGATACAGTGAAAACTTAATCCGTTATCTTAACAATGGGGAGAATAACAAAATGAGTATGGTAACATGGCATTTTCGTGATTTATTAGTAGATGAATGCGACCGCATTTCTGAAATCGATCCAAGCCAGTATATTGAGAAAGTATGGCGCAAGGTGGATGGAGCTTATCAGTTAATTAGAATTGATTTTATGGAAACAGATTGGCCAGATGGCTATGAAAAATATCGTGATGCACTGAAAGAAACAATTCGAGCAGCTGGTGTAGCAATTGGGGCATTCGATGGAGAAGGAAGATTAGTTGGTTTTGTAACATTAAATAGTGATATTTTCGGCAAAACTGCAAAGTATGTATTGCTTGATTCCATGTTTGTTTCAAAACAATTTCGTAACTATGGAATAGGAAAACAACTTTTTCAAAAATGTACGGAAAGAGCAAAGGAATGGGGAGCTGACAAACTCTATATGTGTGCCGCATCTTCACAAGAAACAATTGCGTTTTATAACTCTCTTGGCTGTGTTGCTGCAAAAGAAGTGAACAAACAGCTGTATGAAAGCGATCCACGTGACATCCAGTTGGAATATGCACTAAATTAATTAAAGTAAAAATCAATTGCTTGTAGTAACAGTATAATTTCACTATTAAAAATTGTAACGAGTAGTATCGGCTCATGTTATAATGAACCACTTAGGATAATGCTGACTTTTACTCTTAATGTGACGGATGCAAACAAAGCCTCCGCCCAGTGACAAAATATGGAGGTGTAAGAAAATGAACAAACGCTGGACAATTGATAAAATCAAAACATTTGTTGAGAACAATTCGGATAGTACGTTGTTAACAACGGAATATCATGGTTTTTCTCAAAATTTATTATTTAAATGTGCTTGTGGTAATAATTTTGAAAAAAGCTTTACCAAATTCAAAAATAAAAACCAACGCAAATGCGACGTATGCCAACCACCAAAAGCATCACGCTAAAAGTTATCAGGGGAAGCAGGGGACGGTTCGTTGCTTCCTTATAAAGTACATATAGATAATAGTTTCGTTATTTCTTAGGTGGGTATCGAGAAGTAAGAACGATATTTTCGGGTAAGGTGATTATAATGCCGGTACATTTAAAGCGAATTTATCAGGATGCTGATAAACAAGACGGTGTTCGAGTTTTGGTTGATCGAATATGGCCAAGAGGTATGCCGAAAGAAAATGCGAAATTAGACTATTGGATGAAAGAAATTGGACCATCAAATGAATTACGTAAATGGTTTAGACATGATCCTGAGAAATATAATCAGTTTAAACAGAAATATAAAGAAGAGCTTGAAGATGGTGACCAGCAAGAAGAACTAGAAAAACTAAAGGATATAACAAAAAAGCATAATAAAAATGTGACGTTGTTGTTTTCAGCAAAAGATGAAAGCAACAATCAAGCAAAAGTGTTAAAAGAGATATTAGATAGACAAAGATTATAGAAAGCTCATTTTATATAACACAAACGATTCTAGTTAGAACTGAATCATTTGTGTTTTATTTTATATGGTATTTGTTTCCGACCTAAAGCAGTTGTTAAAGGGTTTAGGACTCTTATGAAAGGTTCTTTTTCTGAAACAGAACAAGAGAGTTCAATATATCCTTTATGCTTACTGAACACGACCGAATTGAATACATTGATAAAGGGGCCAGACCCTCATAGTCTCCATGTTCTATATAAAATTTCTGTCCCCCCTTATGTTAACAAATATATTTAAGTAAGCGTTAATACTTGCAATTCTCTTTTCTAAACTAGATAATATAAAATGTATACAAAAGTTATACAAAAAATACATAAAGTTAATGGGGTCGGTGTTTTTATGTTTCAGTTAATGCAAGAATTTACAAAGTCTAAAAAAGAGTTATATAAAGCGGACATAAGTTTTGAAAAGAATCAAAAAGCAATTAATCTAGGAAATAAACAACTCTCTATGAGGCTTCAGTACATGGGATTTAATCAAAAGCATCTAGAGATTTTGCAAGAAATTAAACCAATCATTATGGAATTGACGGATGAAGTACTAGAAACGGTACTCGATCATCTGTATACGTTTGATGAGTTAGATCATATTGCAAGTACGCACACTTCTAGAGAACGATTAAAACAAGTTTTTGTATATTATTTTCAAAGTATATTTAGTGGTCAAATTGATGATAAGTATTTGGAAATGAGAAATCGAATGGGTAATACACACAATAATGTAGATCTACCAATCGGATGGTTTCTAGCAACCTATCAATCGATGCAATCGTTACTTATTCCAAAAGTTGTAGAGTATTTCCAAGGTGAACCAGATAAATTAACCGATGTACTTTTAGCTGTTACGGGCATTATGAACTTTGATTCACAGCTTGTTACAGAAAACTATTTAAATAGTAGGATTGAACAATTACGTCAAGTTACCGAGAAAAATGAAGAACTACAAAGAGAATTGATGCACTTGAGTCAGGAATTGGCTGCATCTGTTCAACAAACAGATGCGTCCATGGAGGAAACGACAGAAAAAGCTGAACATATAAAGAAAGAAACAGAGAAAACAGAAAAAAGCAGCCAAAATATATTAAACTTGTCGGGCGAAAGTGAAAACCAAGTGGAAAGTTTAATCCAGTCCTTTGCTGATTTGAAGAAGTCTATTGACGAGTCGATAACTGTGACTGGAGTAGTTAAGGAGATTACCAATCATATATCGGACATGACCAAAGAAATCGAAGGGATTGCCGAACAAACAAACTTACTAGCGTTAAATGCATCGATTGAAGCTGCTCGAGCTGGAGACGCAGGAAAAGGCTTTGCTGTAGTTGCAGATGAAGTCAGGAAACTTGCAGAGAACACGAAAACGATGAGTAATGACATTGTTTCTTCTATACAAAAAGGGAACGAACATATTGGAGAGCTCACTGAGAAAATGAATCATATGAATAGTTCATCTTCTGCTTCAGAGCAAGACATTGTTCAAGTTAAAGGCGGTCTATTAACTGTGAAAATGGAAATTGAAAATTATGTTAGTATGTTCTCTCGAAATAAAACAGATCTGGATCAAATTGTCTATTCTATTGCTGAAATCAAAAACACGACGACAGGCGTCTCAAAACTAGCCACGGATCTCTTGGAAAAAGCGGAAAGATAGGGAGTGGAGGAAGCAGCGAACGGTTCGCTGCTTCCTCCAACTTACTTTTTAAAAGCTTTATAAAACCCAATTACTGTATCAACAATCAAGCCAATGCTAAAGGCAGTAACAATCCAAAAATGAGACCTTTCCCATGTATCTTTGATAACAGAATACGCTTCACTCGTAGCATTTATATCACTAAATTGAGCTAAATCTTGCATGAAATTTGGGTTCCAAATGGATTGCTCTTTCAACAGAATAGCTATTAACCCTAATGTAACCCCATTCAGTAGGAAGTTATATACTGCTAATTTTTTCGTCCATTTTCCTATTACCAGTTTCAAGCTTTCCTTTAAAATACCTGTAACAATTAATCCATAAATGACTACTATAAATCCCTGGAAAGCATCTGCATTTAAAAATGGAATGATAGTTATTAGCTCGTCATTTTTAAATATAGGAACTCCGAATAATTGGTTAGAAAATAGAATGTAGACAGCAAATAGTATATAAAAAATAATTCCAAAAAGTGTTTCTCCACGTTTAATTTGGTTTTTCGGATCAGGAATAGGGGGTAGGTCGGACGGTTTCCATTTTTCATCTTGAAAATTTAACTCTCGGGGAACCTTGCCAAAATATTCAGCAACTGCAAATCCAATTGTAACCCAAGCAAAAGCTTGTGCACTGATATTAATTACGGAACCAATAAACGCAACAAAATTTTGAACTACTGAAGTTGGTTGAATGATTGTTTCAATTGCAAAAACAGTAATCATTGCGATGAGAATAGAAAACAAAATAATTTTTAACATTTGAGAATAGGGAAGAAATAAATCAGGGCTAATTAAATACCTTTTGGTTCCACGGTATTTTGCTGCCAATTCTACTGGGCTACCAAGCTCAGTAAGAACTTCTTCAATCGCATCATCTGTTACTGCATTGTTGCCTATCTTTTCCTCTAATAAATCTTCAATCAATCCACGCAGTTCCTGTGCAATGTCTTCTCGTTGTGAACTTGGGAGCCTTTTTGTTACAGCATAGATATATCTTTCAATCATCTCCATTTTCGTTTTCCCCTTCCATCAGTACTTCCATGTTTTGAAAAATTTTTTTCCATTCGATACAGAACAACTTGTAGACTTCTTTTCCAATTGTACTAAGTAAATAATATTTTCGTGGTCGAGATTCATTCGTGTCCCATTTACTTTCCAGTAATCCTTGTTTTTCTAATCTTCTAAGTAAAGGATACAAAGTTCCAGGCTCCACCTCAACACCCTTTTCTTGAAGTAACGTAACAAGCGAGTACCCATATTGGGGTTCTTCGAGCTGGCTTAATACACCAATCGTGATTGTTCCCCTGCGCAATTCCTGTAGCAATTTTTCAACCAATTTATTTACATCACTCATAGAAATCAACTCCTACATTAATTATACTGTGTGACGTACACTATTGTAAATGACATATTATAGTGATTTATGACCTATTTGAAAATAAAAAAACCTTAACATACAAACAAAGTATAAATTGTTGTATGTTAAAGGTCTGATGTTAGGACAATTAATCTCTACTAAGCCCTCTCTCAAATGCAGCAAGATGATTTACGGAGGCGTTGCGTAATTGCTGAAAAACTGTTCTCATGTCAATAGGAATTTCATATGATAAAAACTTATCATACATAGCAATGTTATCTATTTCGCCTTGTACGCCAGCTGCGAAAGATGCTTTAATGCTCTCCGGTGTCGTTACAAAGTTTTGTGATACATCTGCTGGTACTGGCACTTGATACCGCTCAAATAGTGGTAATAATGCATTGATATGTCTCAGTTCGGCTTGTTTAATCCTGATGAAAGTTGGAATGTCACCATAGGTTCCGAGAATATTATCATACCTTGCTTGTGCTAAATATTCATCTTGGATAGCATAAGTTAGCATTTGAGGGAGTGTCAATGTTGGATCCGTTAATGCTGTTTTAGCTCCATAATTCTCGATTTGACGATTAACTTTGCTACCATTTGTTAGATTTGGAATAAAAAACATAAACCAAACAGCATGATTTTGTTCATCTGCAGCTGCCCGTCGAAATCTATCTTGAATAAAAGGATCTTTCGCTTGATCGGCTATATCTAAATAAAAATCGACTGTTTCTTGTTCATCCTTAAAAGCAAATGTCATTGCTTCCCTAAAATTTTCAGGGCATTCCTCATTAATTGTATAAGTAGGTTGTTGTCCTGTTAAACCTCGATAAATGGTACTGAACTCTTCTAAATGCCGTTTTTCATCTTGTTGAATCTCAAGTATTTTTTCCTTTACATCATCTGTAGGTGCCATATTAGCTAAACGCCCATAACAATTAACGGCACTATACTCTGCATTAATCGCTTTCTGAATATCATTTATAAGGGAAATGTCATTAGGTGAACGATAAGAAGCATTGTATAGGGTATCATGATAATTTGAATACATGATCTTCCTCCTTCTGTTTAACTCTCAGCTTATTCTATGCTTGATCTATAGGTGATTGTGCACGTTGCTTTTCGGAAAGAGATTTTTACTATTTTTATAAAAGAGATTGGTATAAAAAATATGTGAAATAAGTGAATTCTAGGTACATTAACTTTATAAATGAATAGGATAATTTTATGAAATTTGTGAAAGGATTGATAAAAATGTACTATGTTCCTCAAACGTATCCATGGCAATATCAATATCCTTATTATGTGAATGTACCAATGTACGATCATGGAAGACAGTTTGTTTACGGTGCTTTTCCTAATGAGACAGGGAATGGAACTGAATATAATGATTTTAGGTCTTCAAATGGTAATATCTCATTAACTGACTATGGACCAAATCCATTTGTGACAAATATCAATGAAGCAACAAAGCAAAATGACACGTTTCGTACTGGAAAACCAAATGTATTTGGTAAGACACCTGATGAATGGGTACAGCACACGGAATTTTTAGTTAACGAAGGGTTAGAAGATGTTAAAAGAGGTATCAATGCTACACATATTCTACAAGAATTTATTCTAATGGGAATTCTTGTTGGGAAAGGATATTCTCCTGAACGTGCATATGAAACAGTAGAAGAATGGGAACGTACAGGGGAGTCCAAACTGCTTCAACAAAGTAAAAATATGTAGAGAAAGAGTAAGTATGGAAACATAATTTATAAACTTAAGGTGGTAACACGAATTGAACCTCATCCTAAGACATTACGTTTGTTTTAGGATGAGGTTATTTTTTAATAGGGATATTGTGAAACTTAGGCAACTAGATGGGTGAAACTGGATCAATTTTTTTGTTGTTACTGAATATGGTAGATATCAATCTACCATACCCCTAATTATATGCAAGTGAACGATTGAATTTGTCGTAAGCTTGTTCCGAAATAAACCCATCTAAAACCATTCCAACGGTATCCAGAAACGGAATTTCGACCTACGAATATTGGATAAAACCAAAATTGTTGAAAGCCTCGCATCCAAACATACGTAAATCTAAATAAACATCCTCTTATACTCCCTGGGTCAACTGCAAACGTTTGAGCTTGCTGTGTTTGTGCAGGAACATAATTTGGTGGTGGTGAAGAAGGTGGGCCAGCTTCTTGCCCTTGCCCAGGCGGTGCAAATGGTGGAGGTGAACCAGGAAAACCTGATGGTGGTTGCATCGTACCTCCTGCCCATGGAAAACCAGGAATCATTTGTCTTTCATCTAAAGATCCATAGGAATAATTGTGTGATTGAAATGGCATAGAAGAAACGTCCTGACCATAAATACTTCTCCAATATTCTTGTTCATCAGTAGAATACAAAATATCACTCCTTAACTTTTATCACTCTCATCCTATTCATTAGGCATTTGTTTATAAACTTGGACAGCGTTAAATGTGTGAATGCCTATATAACATTAGAAAACTAGAATTGTGTATTTGTCAGAAATAGAAATTAGTGATATTAGTGTAAAAAATACTAATGTTTTCTACTGTATTTTTGGAGTTGAAGACTAGGGGAGCAAGGTATTGGTTAGCGATAGTACTAACAATTCAAATAAAAAGAGACTGAAAGCATAATAAAAACTGAAGAGCCTACAAAATATGCTCTTCAGTAAAGAAATGTGAATTACGATGCTAGGTTATGGCTGTGTTAGGTTTTAGGCATAGAAAGATGCGCCAACAATAATCAAAAGAATAAATAATACAACAATCAACACAAAGCTGTCATTAGATTGATATCCCATAAAACTTCACCTCCCTAACTAATACATAATATTAAATTTTTTTAAATTTGGTTGGGCTATAAACCAGGAACATATTAGAAAAAAGCATTTTCAGGTAAGGCCCCTTTTAACACCAAACGATGATTTTATAAATTATCCGAAAACACTCGTGACTTCAGTCATGAGATGAATCGGCTTCGGACAAGGGATGGCATTTGCCATCTCAATTGTCCGACTGTTTGAGTGCTACATGTAAGTAATTAGATGCGAGTTTCAGTACACACCAACTCCCTTAAAACAACAAGAACAAACGTTTGTTTTTTTACTCTCCAAAATGGTATAATTGACCTAATGAGGAGGTGAAACTATGATTGTAAACAAAGCCTATAAATTTCGCATCTATCCCAATAAAAAACAGACTGAACTTATCAATAAAACCATTGGTTGTTCCAGGTTTGTTTTTAACTTCTTTTTCGGGAAACAAAAAGAAAAAGATGCTTATTGGTATATTGCCCGAGAAATGGTTCAAAATGGTCACCTACCAGCGAACAACTGGAAAGGGAAGTGTTTAAATAAATACAACA
>NZ_QJSH01000019.1 GCF_003426025.1 Paraliobacillus quinghaiensis | reverse complement strand
GTTTGTTGAATAAGCTTTTATTATTTTAGAAAAAATTCCCTAACCTCTTGCCAGTTATTCACCCTAACATAATCAGTTACATGAAGGTTATATGGATTTGTAAACAAAATACCTTGACCTTCAAATCCCATAAAGTTTCTAGGGCTATCATCAATTAAATAATCCGCTTTAATGATACTTTTATCTCCACAAAAAATAAAATTCCTCTCATTTAAGAAACTAAAATGTTCTTTTAACCATTCATACTTGGATGTAAATGATGACGGCAGTTCCATTGCAGCTGTTGCAATAAATACTTCATAATGCTGACTTAACTCTTTAATAACTTCCTGACTGTCTGTAATGATGTCTAAATCCCGAAAGAATGTAGGCTCAGCCAGTATATCTAAAATCTCTTGATGTAATTCTGGTCTCACTTCTGTTAAGTATTTTCCTTCTAGGTCTTTAATTGAAATGTTCTCATTATATCTTTTATTAAAAAGTGCTAGATGTTTTGATAAAGGGTCTGCTATAACGTCGTCCATATCAATTGCAATTCTTTCCAATGAAATTTCCTCCAATAATACCTTTTTAAACTCTGCTCGTTAATGATAAAGCATGCCTGCCTTATTACAGAAACGCTCTCCGATAGTTGAAGACAATAAGCGTATCTTGTCTTATTTATTCATATGAAAACCAAATAAAGATTTCAGAAACACGGTCATCAATAATTCTAAATGACATACCAGTCTTACCACCTATGGAAATAACATTATCGTATTCATCGTGGGAATACTCCTCATTGATATACTCTCCATATATACTTCTTACTTTTTCTTGTGTCGAACCAATTGTAATTCCCTCTGATGTCGTAAGAAAAGGTTCTTTTATAACTAAAGCCCTTATATCTGCTTTTTCATTTTCTCCCCGAAAATGGAAAGTAGCTTCATCATAAGTCAATGTTATATCTTTTCCAGAACCATGTGCTGCTGGATCTTCCCCGTACTCATTTGGCTCCCCTAATAATTCCTTGACCCTAGCTATTGTTATGTTCTCATGGGATAGTACGTCTGAAGCAACAAATAACTTTTCGTTAAAAACATCAAATATTGGTATGTTCTCTTGTTGGTTATTCACCTCTACAAGTTCCTGTTCGAGTTGTCGATTTATTTCTGCATAGTCATCAAGGTTACTAGACATTTTTTCTAGTTCACCTTTCTTATTTTGTAATTCAGTCTCAAGTTCCGTTAAATCTGTTTTTAACTTTTGATTTTCTTCTAGTAACATTCCATCTTCTTGGCATCCTACAAGAATTAAACTAACTGTTATTATTGGTACCAGCACTCTTAAAGAAACCATATAATTTCCCACATCACCTTTCCCCTTATTTATTCAACATTCCTGTCAGGTAGCGATATAACAGAAGGTACGGTTTCTTCCACTAAAGCTTCCGTTAAGACAATAAAGATGTTTCTTATTTAAAGATAGATTTTAGTTCATTAGGTACAATTACAACATCTTGTATTTCATACTTTGTATCTGGTGTTAAGTTAAGTAATACCATTTCACCGTTATCAAATTCTAATAATTGATAAGTTTTAAAACTTGTACCACTGCTCATAATTTCATTTACTTTATTTAATGTTTCCTCACTTATATGTTCTTGTCTGCCTTCAGCTATTAGTGTTTTAGCGAGTTCATAATTTTCAACTCGGACTGCTTCTTTAAACGATAGTCCTACATCAACTGGTCCTTCTTTTGTGGTTTCATTATAAAATAGAAAGCCTAAAACAATATTCAATAAAATAGATACAGCGATGATGATATTTTTAATTTTCATACTGATTTCCCCTTTTTTCAATATCTCTTATTCAACTCTTCTGCTTTAGTTCAATAAGTAATAGGTGCTGCGATATTAACAGCCCCTTGTTCCACTAAACCAGCTAATAGAAGTCAATATTTTTCAGTGAAATTCTTTTAAATAAAATGATATACTAAAAATGTTCACGCCAAATAACCTTCCCATATACCATTGGAATGTTTTGGGTTAGTTTCTTTATTATAACTCTTAAGCTAAATCTAGGAAAGTCTCTTTACGTTTCAAAAGTATAAAAATCCAATGAATAAGCTTATTAGTACACGCAATTATAGCTACTTTAAATGGCTTCCCTTCTTCTCGTTTGCGATCATAAAACTCTCTAAGCCTTTTATTACGAGAACTACGAATGCCACAGAGTGCTGCCATATACAAGGCATGACGCAATCGACTTGAACCTCTCTTGCTTATCCGATTAATCGTTGCTGTGAACTTACCAGATGAATGAACACTCGGATCAATACCAGAGAAGGCAACTAGTTTTTTAGGGTGATTAAACCGTTCGATCTCACCGATTTCGGAAATTATCGTTGCCGCGATTTTTCCACCAACGCCAGGGATCGATTGGATAATCTTATATTCTTCTATTTCTTCTGCCAGGGCATCTATCTGGTCATCTAGCTTTGAAAGATGCTCTTGGTACTGAAGAAGCATTTGAATATACATTTGAAGGCTAATTAAATGGCTCTGGTATAATGTGTTCTTAAATGGGTTACGATGAGCTGCTTCGACTAACTTTTTAGCTCTATCCTTTGCCCAACGCTCCGACCTGCTTACACATTCACTTGCAATTTTATCAGTAAGTCGATTTTCCCCAGCCTTCATAACAGCTTCCGATGTATTAAATTCTAATAACGTGTTTAGTGAAACCTTTGAATATAAATCTCCAAAAACCCCTCTATACTCAGGAAATACCTGATCTAAAATCGCATGGAATTGTAGTTTTGTTTGTACATAAATACCAGTCACTGTTTCGTGCTGTCTTGATAGATTCCGTAGATTTAGAAGTTGTATACCCCTTTGCTTATATGGCTCTAACTCTTCTTTATAGTAAAGCTCACATAAGTTATAAGCATCTATTGCATCAGTCTTCACCTTACGTAAACTTGATTTTTTTGCTTGATAAGAAAGTAACGGATTTACCATAATGTATAGGTAACCATTCTCCTCTAAAAACTGAATAATTGGTGTGTGATAGTGTCCCGTAGATTCAAATATTACTGTTGGTTTAATCCCACTTTTATCCTCCACTTCTATCAAAAAACCAAGCAAACTCTCTAAACCCTCATTATTGTGAATTACACTGAAGCTTTTTTTATAAGGTTTTCTCTTATCTAAAAAGGCTTGAACTTCACTTTCCCCTTTTGAAACATCCAGACCAATTACTGGATTCATTCTATCTCTTCCTCTCCTGTTTACTTACCAGTGCCCCTATATCCATCTCCTAGTATCATAGCTTCGCTTGTTATTCGAGATCATTGTCTCAACCAGCCTCAAACATGTTTCTATGAGTAGGGGGTGGACAGTTTAGTTGACGGGATCAATAGTCCCACGCACCCGTTCGTCCTACCCTGGCTACTGATATAATAGGTCCTATATAAAAAAGGTCAACCAGTAAATTCTGGTTAACCTTATAATACGAAAGCCCCCGTTAGCACAATAGGAGATGTTAAACTCTTGCACTCCTTTTATTGAAAAAAAACATACTTTTAGTTAGCAGATTTTTTGTAATTATTTAGATTTAATATAAATAAAGTTATATTTGTAAACAAGATTGTAATATTGCTCCAAAGTATTACTAAGGCATTAGATGTCTCCTCGCCATTAGTATTTAATAACCTAAGATTAAGTACAGCAAAAGTAATACCAACTAATGCAATGATAATTCCAATTACAGAAATAATTAGTTTTGCTTTGGTATATTTAGGATTATTATTCATTTTTATCCTCCTCTTTTCAAATGAGTTATCGTTGTTCAGTATTACTGCCATTTAGTGAAAAAGCGACTGTTCTTATTAAACAATCGCACCCATTAACACAGTAAAGATAGTTCTTAATTAAAGATAGATTTTAGTTCATCAGGAACCATTACTACATCTTGTATTTCATATTTTTTATCTGGTGTTAATTTAAGTAATACCATTTCTCCATTATCAAACTCTAATAATTCATAGGTATTATAACTGGTACCAGCACTCATAACTTCATTTACTTTATTTAATGTTTCATCACTTATATGTTCTTGTCTGTCTTCAGCTATTAGTCTTTTAGCGACTTCATAATTTTCAACTCGTACTGCTTCTTTAAACGATAGTCCGACATCAACTGGACCTTCTTTTGTTGCCTCATTATAAAATAGAAAGCCCAATACAACATTTAGTAAAACAGATACAGCGATGATGATATTTTTAATTTTCATATTTTTCTCCCCTTTTTTCAATATTTCTTATTGAATTATTCTGCTTCGTTAATACAATAATTTCTATAAAAGCAGCGATAATCCTTCTTGGACTATCGCCACCCGTTAACTTAATAAGTGAAAAGACTAAATCTCTGTTCCTAATAAATCTTTATAATGCTAGTTTAAATGTAAATAATTTTTATCTAAGTATTCTTTTGTTTTTTTATCCATCTCTACCGCAACGTTTACCCAATAATCAGAAGTGATTCCTTTGTCCACATACTTATCAAAAAATATATCAGAAATTATATACCCCTGGCCTGAAACACCCTTAACATTATTGACAATCGTTTGAAGCCATATGTCATTCATCCCTTTAATTATCTGTATTTTTTCCAACTCTTTATCTTTAATAGGATAGGATTCTGACTTAGGAAGTTCAATTGGGAATTGAGACGTTTTATTTGCTACATCTATCCCTTGTCTTTCCGCAATATCCCAAATGAGTCCTTCGAAATAATACGCAATATTACTAGCTTTATTTGCTGGAATATTATCTAATTCTTGACCAGAACGCTTAAATTGTAAGACTAAATTTTTATGTTCTTGTGCAATGTTTACAATTGAATAATTATTGTGAAAAAGAGTTTCTACTTGTTCTTGGGATAGGGACCTTGAATTTAAAATTTCATCATAAATGGTTTGGTTGACTCGAACATCACCTGTAAGTCTGGAAATGTCATTCGCTACCTGCATAGATAAATAGCTTTCATATCTTTGATTTTCTAAATATTGTCTAACTCCAAAAATACTAATAACAATAATTATAATCGCTACTAAAGTATAGATAATTCGTGTTTTCATTATTACCTCCTTGATAAAAAATCAATTTAACTCTGGCTTATTGTTCCACTAACTGCCACGTTAGTTTAAGTACGTTTCTTCACAAACTCTATATTTATTTTAACATAAAATAACAATTACCTACTCAGTTTACAAAAACAAACATGGCAAATCGCATACTAATTAACATAGGAATTATCACGTTGACATAACAATAAAAAAATAAAGAACCATTGCTATTTTGCACTCTATTTTACTTGTTATTTCGTTTTGTCTCCACCGAAACGGAACTACTTATTCTCTTTACAAATCTTCAGAAGCTTTACTGTTGGTTTGTAGATATGGACTTATTTTCAAAAAAAGGTTATAATATTTACAAGAAAACATAAAATAACCGAGAATGCTGGATACATTCCCGGTTAGCACGGTAAGGAGTTCAGGTGGAGATCCCCTCTGGACTACCTAGCTAAAACAAGGTGAACAAAGAAGAACCCCTACCCTAAAGTGATTGTTCTGTCACGGGTGGGGGTTCACTCTTTTCAAGAGTATCTTTGATGAGTCTCCTGATGTATTCAAGTTACTGTATAAATAGCAATCATCAAAATTATTTAATTCAGGGTATATAGACAAATCTATTTCTTCTGCATATTCCTTCGTGTCCTCCATCATCATTAAACCTTTATATGAAGGTGCTCATAAGGAATTTTCTCTCATATGTAATGCCCCTTATAATGAAATCAATAACATTAACGCGACTTCTAATAATATTAATAATACCAGAAAAGTAACTTTAAAAATGGTATTGCTTAAAGGTTAGCATGCCAACCTCTCCGTGTAAAGTTGCTACCCAATTTCACAGTTGCAATACTATGCACTTTTATTTTGCAATACACAAAAAACTCTTTTTAATTAAAGGAACTAACAAAATGTTCGTCTGTAATAGTTAATAGACCATAATCACCATAATTCCAAAAATTCCAATTATCTGTTGATTTTAGTGTTGCATAATTCATTTCTACCTCGACACGAACGTTATAAGTTTTTCCTGCTTGCAACCCTTCTATCTTCGATCCGTTATTACTTGTATAATTAAATGACATTACACCGTGAATGGTGTAACCACCTCTTGTAGAATGTACAAAAATATCTTCATACTTATAATTAAATGAAGAATTAATAACAAATTGATATTCTTTAATTTTTTGATAAATAGCATTATATTGTTCATTTGCTGACATAGGCTTTCCATCATAGAAATAACCCCCACCACGATAAGCTAGATAACTAGATTTATTGTTAGTATTTCGATAATCCCAATTATAAGCCCCTTTTACCCAATTACCAAAACCCTTATTAAGTTGATCAACATAATATTTCATTTCAGGATATTCCAACGTATTATTATGATCCTTTAGTCGCTGTTCACTTGAAACAGTGTTACTTTGACGTATAGGAAACAATTTATTAAAAGCTATGATGCTTTTCACTTCTTCCTTGTTATCGTTAGATGTATCACGTTCTTCCTTAACTTCTTCTTTTGATTCTTCAGTTACTTCTTCAGTCGGTTCCTCTTTTTTATCATTAGAAGTATCACGTTCTTTTACTTCTTCTTTTGGTTCTTCTTTTTCATCACTAGAAGCATCAGTTTCTTGAACCTTTTCTTTCTTTTCTTCAATCGGTTCTTCTTTTGGGGTTTCTTCTTGCTCTTTATTAGCTTCTTGCTTTACCTGCTGCTCTTTTTCATTATTTTCTTCTTCACCTGTATTTTCAGTTTCTTCCTCATTGGTTGTTAAATTGTCTTTCATCACAACACTTGGCTGCTTCAACTCACTCGTTTCAGATGAATCATTATCCTCTGTAGTTGTTTCACTTTGATTTTTTGCCTTTTCTTCACCTTCTACTGCTTGATCTGTTCCGCACCCTACTACAAAAAGTAACAATAATGCTAACAGCATAAACACTTTCCTCTTTATTCTTTTCTTAATCAAGTGATTTTCAGCTGTCTTTATTATCGAATCCCCTTGTTTAAAAACAAGTTTTTTCATTTCGCATCTCCTCTTAATAACAAATAAATTATTTCAGCTTTTAGTGCCCATAAAAACTATCCCACATACCTCAATAATAATCAAAAGACTCTTCCTGATATTTTTTGGTGATTGGATAATATAATTGGAAACTGAACAATAATACTAATTCCGTGAATAAATATAATTTAAAGCGCATCCCTTTAGTTCAATCAGGTAAAGAGTTTGCAACAAAGGTATTTTACCGAATTAGTTTTACCCCTTCTTGATTACGAACGTTACATTCTCTTTCGAATTCTTTTAATGTTGTACCTGCAATAACAACTGAAGTGCCAAGTCTATTATTATTAATATCCTTGTACAATTGGTTAATCTTCCTTTTTATATAAATAGAAAAGTAAAAAGTTATTACTGATTTTTCGAAATCATAATCTCTATTTTTTCTGAACCACCTTACTAATCGTTCAACATTTATCTCGTCAGGCATAATAAAATAACCTTGCAAATAATACGAAGAACCAATTATAGTGTCAACTGTCTTTGTAGCTGAGGCAACACAACTCGGGCCTAGTTCATCATAATGAACTTTACTTTCATATTGTGCTGCGTAGTATCTAATTAATTTAATAGCTTCCTTTCTATCAGTTTTAAAGCTATATAAATCTTCCTTTGTTAACTTGATAGTATCACTCATTATCTTATTCTCCTCGAATCATTGTAGTTGTATAACGTCAATTCTGAACTTCTAAGAATTTATTAATAAATTTATATTCACAATTATAAAACTTAGAAATCATCTGATCTGATGTAGTTATTCCAGCAAGTTGAGCTATATTATAAGTATCTACACCACTGTTAATTAGGTTATATATGTAGGTATCCCTTAAAATTTGACTTGTGAGACCATAATTACTAAAGATTGTCGCAGTTGCCTGCCTGCTACACCTATTGTTTAACTGAGAACTAAACATGGATTCACCGCTATATCCACTTGTTTTATATGATTTAAGGATAGTGGAATATAATTCTTCAGATATTGGCAAATTTCTACTTATCTTTCCTCTAATTGTTACATAAGGATTATCATTAATAACGTGAAGATCATCTCTATTTAATGCAACTAATTCATATAATTTGATACCTGTTTCTAAAATTAATAATATCATAGAAATATTTCTCTTTTTCCAAGTTTTATTGGCGTACTTATACATTAAATCTTGAACATCTTTACTAATTATAGTTATTTTTTTAGAATTGACAGCTGGAATGTCACTTACAATAAGCATTTTCATTGAAAGCCTGATGTTTTCTTCTTTAAACTCATAGTAAGCATTTACAGATGCTATATAACGATTAAGGATTACTTTACTCTTACTCTCTTTGTTTTTTTCTTCTATGAAATTAATTGCATCTTCTTTCTTAAACGAAAGCAGACTACATTTATTTTTCTGTAGATAGTCGTTAAAACAATCAATAGAATTTGAATACTCCTTTATCGTTTTAATCGCTTTATCTTGGTTTGACATCCACTTTCTAAACAACACTAATTCTTCACCTATCATAGAACTACCACCTATAAGTAAGATAATTAAAATAAACTAAGTTGCTCCCCTTTTTGCAAGAAATATTTCTTTTATAAAATACTGGATACATTACCGTTTTTACCCTTATTTTTATAACTTATTTCGTCATAAAATGTCAAATCTCCTCTTTTTAAAGTGAAAATTCACAATAGAAATAAAATTAACATTTAAACTATCTAAATGGATTTCTATCTTAGCCTTACACTATTACCACATGTTTTTGTCGAATGGACAGATATTTGATATCAACAAATTATCATAATTCTTCTATACTGTACTTTGCTTTAATTACTTTATCTAATCGCAAAAGGAGAAAAAATGGCTATCAAAATTATTAAATTTAAAATAAAAATTTTAAGAACTATTATGACCTATAAGGTGAAAACTAAGGGGGATTTTATTGAATAGATACGAAAACACAAGAATCATCCAAATAATAGGATGTCTCTAACTGATATAAAAATCCGTTCTATCTTCTCTACTACTCGAAAATGAATTTCAAAAATAAAAGCCCTCAAATTAATTTGTTTGAGGACTTTTCAATAATTTTAATAGCATTATGAATCTTTATATATTTGGTTTCTCCATTAATTTTCATATAAACCTCTTTCGCAGATCCTCTTCTAAAATATTCAGGTTTTATTTCTCCATTTAATTCATAGTCCCACATGTATTTAATTTGTGGATGTGTTTGAGTTATATTATCTTTTTTTTCTACTGTACTTATTGTACTTTGGTAACTCCCAATTTTTTTTGCAAAGTATTTCTTTCTACAATCATCGCAACCAATTATTTTATTAGAATAACTCATAGTCTTAATGTAACGTTTATACGTCTCCCCACATTCACACTTCCAATAAGCAAATTTGTTTGATCCAAAAGTATAAGATTCTGGTTTTATACCGTTCTTATTATTTCTTTCGAAATCCCAGTGACTTTTCAAGCAAGGATGAGTTTGAAAAATATGGTTATCCAATTTATGAGAAATTTCCTTTTGAATTATATATTGATCCCGTTTTATATCAATATCAAACTCACCAACCCTTGTAATATTATGGTTTTTTTTAAGAATATAATGTATGCATTTTTTTATGCATTCTTCAAGTGTGTTAAAATACTCTTTTGATCCATAACCTTTAGATACTTTATGGACAAATTGTCTTTTTGAATTATGGAATATTTTTTTATCCGACTCTTTTATTATAAGTAAATCAATTTTCCCCTCCATTGCCCTAAGTTTATGAGCATCTGCTTTTTTTTTATTATGATGAAAATACTCACCATTGTACTCTATACCTACTGAGTACGATTGTAATAAAACATCAATTTCAAATCCATCCAATAGAGCTCTGTTCTCACAATTCTTGAATAGTCGCCTTAAGTAAAAATATATTGCATGTTCTGGAAATGATGTGCTATAACCTTTTCTACATTTATTACAAGAATTGTATTTTTTACGATCATTGGGAGTCGTGTACCATTTATCATTATTACATTCAGGACAATACCAATAATACTTATATTTACTTCCGCCTGGTGTAATTTTAAAAGGATTAATTCCTTTATTATTTAATTCATTATTCCAAGTTAACGCAATGTTAGGGGAATTGAATGCTAGAGAATTAGTTAAACATACCTTATTACTTGTACAAAATGGACAACCTTGACTATGATAAACTTTATTAGCAATACTTGAAAGGTGAGGAGGATGATTTAAATCCTTTCTTCCGCAAAAAAAGACGGCAAATTGAGAAGAACCTGCAGGAATGTCATCTGGTTTTAGCCCTAATAAATCGTTAATTTCAGTATGCCATTGCTCTTTAATTAATTTAGGATGAGATTCACTGATTGGAGTAAATTTTAATTTTATTTTCTTTAATTTTTTAAAATTACTACTTAATATTTCTTCAGTTAATATTTTTTCTTCTTGTTTAGTTACTTTTTCCCAATCTATAGAATTTCCTTTTAATAAATTCATCCATAAATCATCGTATAAGCGCTCTAATTTGGGATACTTATTTTTTTTAATTGTACCAATTTTCCTATTATTGTTTTTGCAGTTTGAGCAATAGCGTATATCTCTTAAATTAGTTATTTTATGCTTCAAAGCTTCTTTTTTGCAATCACCACATAAAATTGCAGCTTGGTAAGATGAAGAGACATTGAAATGAAATGGTGTATAATCATTTTCGTTTGATATCCATAGAGGCAAAAAAGCTTGATTTTTATATCCGAATGAATTCTCAAGACATAGTTTTGAATTTTTACAATAAGGACAATCTTGACCTTTATTAGCTACTAAAAAAATTCTTTTAATATACGGGGGGTGCTGAGGATTTCTTGGACAGTTAAAAATTGCGCACTGCTTAGGGGTCCCAGCAGAAAAGTTTTCAGGAAAAATACCAAGATCTTCATTTGCTTTTGACCATATTTTTAATATATTGGGGTGAGTTTTAGTAATAGGTTTACCTTTTGTCCAACCTTTAACAACTGGGACTTCACTTAACTCACTCTTCAATTTTTTTAAAAAGATTTCCTTTTCTTTATCAAATACTGCTTCCCAATCTATTTTTACTTTTTTTTGAAGTTTATTTAATAGTTTCTGATAAAGAGTATCGAGACTTTTATTTTTGACCACTAGATTCCACCTCCTAGCAACCAACTTATCCTAAAACACCCTATAATATTCAACAGAAATTATATTAATTAAATCCACTTAGTTAGAGTAGTGTGACCGTCATCTAGAATGAAACTGTTTCCGCTAAATTAACTGACACACTTTATTGGAAATTATCTTTCTCTTTTTAAATTAACAAGGCATCAGTTAATCATAGTCATGATTTTATAGGGAATTGTGAATAACAAAGAGCCAAAATATACATTTTAATAAATAGAATAATGTATATTTTGGCTCATACTAGATATTAGAGTTGTTGAACTAAAGACCCGATCATGAAAAATAATTATATTTTCACCATATAAATTAAATGATATGACCATTAACTTCAGTTGTTCCTGTACAGATACTCATTCGCAAAATTGTTATAAATCGTCAAACAATGAAAATGTTCTTTCGTTCATTTATTTTGTCTCAAAGTTCTAGAGGCTTACTCTCCAACCATACCATCTCCATCATTATCTCGCATATAGGGGTATAGCCAATGATCACTCATTATTGGCATGCTGAAACCAGCTGCTTTTGCTTCTTTAATTGTCACCTGTCCATTACCATTAGTATCAACGCTAGAAACATCTCCTTTTTCTTCAGAACTAGAGTTATCTGAACTAGTAGATTCGTTACTATCTGTTAAACCTAACGACTCATTAACTTCATCGGGATTTACATTATCAAACGTATCTACAACTTCATTACCGTTTATAGTGTACGAATACTGATACTTTGAAGGTATTTGCGTTTTCGTATCCGAGTAAGAAATGACTGCTTCAAAATTAGTTGCACCTCCTGCGTTACGTATCGCATCCTCCATGTACGCTTGGTCACCATGTCGATTAAGTGTACTTTCTTGAGGTGTAATATTATAAGCATTTGATACACCTCCTAAAGAGTCAGCAATAACATGACCCTCATCTAATACATCACTTTCGACACCTGGAACTTTAGCCTCGTCAGAGAAGTATCTACCAGTTGATAGGACTGGTTCTGTACTGTCATCTTGTAGAATAATTTCTTTAGCAATCACTCTCACTAACTGACCATTCTCATTAGTGAATGCCCAGTACTCCCTGTTGCCATATCCTACATCTACTACAACACTTGATTCTCGATCTCCGCTTAAATCACCACCATCTACCTCTATTAGTTCGTATCCTGAAAACAGGTCATTATTTGTTTCGTTTGTTATTTCCTCTACTACTGGTTCATCAACAACCGTAGTGGTATCTTCTTCCTTTTCACTATTTCCATTTGTATTAGATGTGGTTCCTTCTTGTGAATTTGTTTCTCCGTCTGTTTCACTTTCCTTAGTTGAATTATCTGTAGTTACTTCTTGTGGTTCTGTTTCTTCATCTGTAATGGGTGCATCTTCTACGTTGGTACAACCAACCATTAAGATGGTCGTTAAAAATAAGATTAAATAGTTCATTTTCTTTTTCATTTTAGGACTCTCCTATAATAGTTTCATATTGTCATTTTAAAAATCTCGGAATATTAACATAGGTTAACCCTATTGATACTTCCAATTACTTTACGAACATCAGCATTATCAAATTTATCCCACTTTTCTGCGTCGCAGATCCACAAGCAATTGGATCTTGACACCAACAGCTCCTTGTTCTACTAATGCATCCTTTTGCTTAATAAGACTAGTCATATTGCCTTTTTCGTTCTTTAAAAAGTTCCCAAGTTTTATCCATAAACATCTTCACCTTACCCCTATGAGGTATCCCAGGTGGCTGGACCAAATAATCGTATTTCTTCATATTTTCTTTTTCAAGTAATTCAACTAAGTACCAATATCGAAGTTCTTGGTTTTTGCAAAGTTTAAATTCAGGGTCGATAAAGATAATCTCCCTCAACTGATTTTCATCCTTTTTTTGTTGTCCCTTCTTGTTAACAATGATCTCCTTAACTTCGCAATAGAATTTATTCTCTATAAATTCTATTGTATCTTCTGCTAGATGAATGCCTTGATTTTCAATCCAATGATTTTTTATTTCCACTCCCACGAAAGTACCATTTTGAAGAATAAATAACGTCAAACTTTTAGGTGAGCCGAAATCTAATGATTCGATGTGTTGATTATGTACACGTATTTCGGTTCTAAATTCTTTCGAATACTCACTGTACCAGTCTTTGGGAATGATGTATTCCTCAAAATTATAGTAAGAATATTGATAATAGACATAATTAGAATTAGAATCATTTGCATATTTCAAGAAATCTTCAATTTCATCTATATTTAAATAAAGTTGATTAGAAATCTTCATCGCACTGACTTCTAAAGGAATGACGTTATAGTTGGTGATTTCCTTTTTAAGGTATTGGCTTTTCATTATCGACATACTACTTCTCCTAAACTAATTTTCTGCAAATAATGTTACTTTTTTGGCTTTTGGATTTCAAATTTAACACAATGCACCATATAATTAATCCATTCTCTTAAAATAAACTGCCCTTTACTCTATTAAGAAATGTCGAATACCCTTGTTAAGCATTCGCCAGCCTATAGTTTAAGGACGATTATTCGCAAACTCTATATTTATTTTAACATAAAATAACAATTACCTGCTTAGTTAAAAAAATAAACATGTTATCACGTTGATAACTGTTGTCATGATACTAATTGAGGTGCGATTTGCTATGTTATTTTAGATTAATATTTATGTTGAACTTTGATATAACAAAAAATAGAGCGCTCAAAACCATTGCGATTTTGCACTCTATTGTGCTTGTTATTTCGTTTTTCTCCACCAAAACGGAACTAAAATGTACCTACTCCTAATAGTGCATAGAATATTGTTGCGATGTATTCAAAGATAAATGCTCACGTTTACTAAACCTATTTGAAGTGAGCATTTGTCTATTAAGTGTAATCTTCAGCCATCTTTTTTTAATTATATTTAATTTTGCCAATATATAAAGAAAGAGTTAATCTAACCAAGGACATTTCATCAAAATCTAAGTTAGGTAGTTGCTAAAGCTTCAATGGGTTACCTTGCAACATTCTTTCCCCATCAACATCGTACCATCTTGGTTCGTCATAAGCATTTAACCAACGTAAATTAGCGAAAAGTATTTTAGCATCTCCTGGGTTCTTAAATGCTTTATAAGGAATGGGGATAAAATCGTCTTTAAAACAATAGAGCACTGGAATCACTTCAATATTCGACTTACTATAGGAGCTATTAAATGCTAATATACGAGCAAATCCAATTGTCTCAAAGCCATCACACCTTTCATAAACAAATGCCTTATCTCCATCTGTAACTGAAAATACATTATCGAATTTTATCTTTGAGTTTTTAACAATAGATCTTTTCTTAATTCCTGTTGTGTTATATTGTTCTGTATTTAAGTAATATTTCAACTTATACATGGTATCATTGAAACTTTCTAATTTATGTTGCTCCTTAATTACGATGCTATAGACATCTGCTAATGAACCCACAATTAAATTTACTGATGTTTCCCAGCCGTTGATTCCAAAAAAGAATGCTCTAGTAATGGTCTCCCATCTACGAACGCTTTGAAACGGTTTTGGATCATTAGTAATAAACAATATTCCATCTGCTATAGCTCTTCCACTTTGGTGAATATAGTCAAGGTAGTTAGCGTATCCCACAAACTTGTCATGTAGTGCTTCAAAGTATTCTGTTCCTGTATCTATTTCAACATAATACCTCTTACTTCCTATGCTTACTTCTGCATCAGGCATAAACTTTTTGTATTTCCGGTTCGCATCGTCTTTTACGGACGATTGGATTGGATATTTCTCAGAAACATAACGATTGTCTCTATAATCAATATCAAACTGAGGAAAGAAATCTCGTAGATTATCTAAGGTAATAAATAAATCTATCAATCCCAGGTGATGATTAATCCGTCTATGGGGTGGTTTGTATAACTCATAATCGAAATCACCATAATCACTACCAAAACCTGTACCATGCTTACCTAAAGGTATATCAAGGTATGTCTTAATAAATTCAAGTCCATTTTTAGTTAAAAATGAATAACTCCCTGGATTAGAAGATACACTAGCTTTCCTCAATAACCCTTTTTCTCTTAATGGCTTTAAATACCTTGACTGGATGCCTTTTATCTGACTAGGTTTTTCTTTCGACATTAAATTCATTACCGTTAATCGGTTCTCCTTTTCAGGATATAATGCACAATAAAGCTGTTCAGCCTTCATACCGCGATGTTTATAGATTAATTCTAATATTTCTAGTTCTTTAGGTGATAGATCAAACCCTAATACCTTCAAACTATCAACTCCTTTCACTATCGCCAATCAAAAATCTCTTTTTCACAGTTTTTAAGATTTATCCTTGTCTATAAGCTTTTATATCCTCAAACTATATCAACTACTATTACAACTAATGTTATATTCAAGAAATCTCTTCTTGATCATAGCATCACTCCTATTAAACACTTATTTTTAACATAAGCTCCTACCTCCAATAAACCCTAAGAACAAAAAAGCACCGTTCATATAAAGGACAAGCCTATGCTTATCCTAAAATATGAACCGGTGCTTCCGCCTCATTGAATTATTTTGTTTGTTGTTAATGTTTTACAAATGAATAGTTACCTTAGAAAATATATCCAATATATATTACTATCATTATTATATAAATCCTTTAATTAGTCAATGGAATTACTTCAATTTTAGACTACATTTATTTACTAAGAAAATGCTTGAATACTACTTGTACTCTAATCGTTGCAAATTCCCACAATTGTACCTTAATTACGAAGAAAAAATGGTTTTCCTATGCAGGAATCTGCACTATAGTAATTATTAGTGATCTAACTAACCATAAATTTATAACTTCAGGCAAGTTAGGATTGTTACGTGCATTTCAATACCTAATTAACATTATCCATTTTTATTCTCGTATTCACACGTAATTTCTTTCCATCTTCTCTAAAGGATGATATATATTTTTTGTCTTCTAATGCATTAGCCAATGCTATGTTGATTTTATTATTTTTAAGTTGTAATCGTCTACCTTTTTCAGCAATTTCTGAATAAGGTTTATCTAGATTAGTTAAATGTTCTGTGATGGATTCGATTTCAAGATTGTCTATTTGTCCAGTTAATAACGCCACCTTTTCATGTAGAGCAACCTTTGTTTCTAGTAAAAAATTTAGTAGGTCATCTTTAATTTTTAAGTTATGCTTACGAATGAAACCAATTAAATCTGATAGAATTTTTACATGTTTATTTGTAAGAGAGTCAGGTGCTAGTTGCTCAACAAGACTTTCCTTATAGTTATAAGGAATATCATTAGAATCTAATAGTTCTTTCACGTCACTAGCATCCAATAAATATTTAGCTTGATCAGAAATGAATGGTTCTATATTTTGTTCAACTAATGAGATGTGAAGTGGATTAAAATTTATTCTTAATGATTTATAATTTGAAGGCGTTAGGCATAGCACATTATTTTTAACCATTGTCCGCACTCTCTTCTCTGATAATTCTTCAACAGGATAAGAATCCCAACGAATAATACCTGGAGATAATACTTCAAGCGATTCGTTTGTAATATTTTCGCACTTAATAATTTGATCTGAAATTATTTCCAATGTATCCTGGTCGATGTCATCCAACTCATCTAGTTGATTTTTAGCAAGTTCTCTTCTATTTTCAGGATAGTTCAGAAAATCTACTAGGAAGTTAGTAATTGTCTTATCATTATCATTAAAATACGCGATAACATTTCGCCAGTTTGCAATTATCTTATTTTCACGTATCACAATAGGCCATAACTCGTTAGTTAAATCTTCAATATCTGTAATAGCAACGGATTTATTCTTAACGATCGCTTCTTTAATCTCCCTATCAAGCTCTTCTCTATTTAATAATTCAAGCAAACTTTCCTCTGGTTCTGCATGAATTTCCTCATTAAGTAATACATTCTTTACAAATGTGTCGATATTTTCATTAACATAATCAATCACATGTTGCTTACCAAATTTGTTTATGGATGCATACGTTATATTAGGCTCATTTTTTAGAATAACTGATAAGGTATCCTTATTTATCATGTATAGATTATGTTGAACAACAAAGTCAAACAACTCTTCTAAATCACGAAGATGTTCTAATTTATAAAATTTCACGTTAAGTTTTAACAGTATTTCTTTCATTTTCTCATCATCCGTAATAAGTTTTATAAAACTCGGATGTTCAGAGATGGTGGAAGACATAACGGATTTATTATCCATTTTGATAATAGCATCAATATCAGCGTACGCAAAAATATCTGCAAGATAAGCGTCTTTTTCTTGATATGTATAACTAGATTTGGATGAAATAAAATACCAAAAATCATCCCAGTTGTTACATATCGAACGAATAAAAGTTGCTTTCTTCGTTGTTTTCTCTTTAAAGCCATGTATGAATTTAACGGAAGCATCACTTCCATTCGCCAGTTGTTCAATTAAGCTATCGTAATAACTACGGTATCCAGGTTTTCCTATTATATAGTTCAGTAAATGATAGTTAAGCACCTCAACCTGTTTAAATTCACTACCGACTATCTTCGTTATAACCTTTTCCACATTATCTAATTTGTAATCAAAAGGCAAAGCTTCATGATTTTTAATACTAAATACAAATTTAATGTCAGAAAAGCTTAAACTTTCCGGATAGAAGTAAGTAATATAATGGTTATACATTTCATCAACATATCCGTGGCGAAGCAAGTATACAAGTAACTTTTTCTCATAAATCGCATCCGAAAATACAATTTTTGGATCAATTTTGGCAATTAGTTCTTGTAAGGATTGTGAACTTAACTCCTGTTTTTCCATCCTTAATTGCGACATTTCTTGTTTAACGTCTTCAATTCTATTTTCTTCTATAACCTTAATAGCAGTTTCTCTTTCAAAGTAGTTTCTTTTTGTACCAAAAACAGTTGCAACGTCTTTAACTGTCACCACATTATTATTCCTCTGTGGTAAATAACACCTGATATAATTCGCATTTTCTAGTTGTTCAAAAAATGAACCATTTGAAACTGTATTTGAGTCATATCTATTATTATCAATTAGAATATAGTTATTGTTGTTAAACATTCTAGATATTCCTAATTCACTTAAGTAGATTTGTTGTAATTCTGCTATAGAGGTTAATGCTTCAACTTCTATGTTCTTTAACTTTGTCTCTAATTCTTGTATATTTACATCAATCAATTTGACTTGTTCCTCTATAATCTGCTGTTTCTTTTGAAAGAGCTCATAAACTAATCCATCTTTATATTGCAGCCTTGAAAAATCTACAGGATAGATGTTTTTGTAAATAACCATAGCTAATAACTTGTTTGAATCAAGATTAATTCCCCCAAGTTTTTGTTGATACACAATGAACTCATTAAATATATTTTTCAAAATTCGCATGTCATCGATATAAATAGTAACATCATCGAGGAAGTAATTGTATATTTTTTCAGAATAAGGAGATCGTTTTATTTTCTTAGCTAACACATCCACTGAATTGGAAGCATTGATGATTGGAATTACAGGGATAATAAAATCGAAAAATTTCGTTCGATTTCTGCTTAACTGCCCCGAATCCTCTTCTCCGAAAATATCATCTTTAATTGCATATATAAAAACAACTCGACGACCCACTTGCCCTGAATTATTGATAAGTTCATTCAACTCTCGTAAATTTTCAAAGATATCAATGTTATTAAATCGGTCCAAATCTTCAAAGATAACGACATCATATTTAGTTGCTTCAAAAAAATACAATATCTCATCTAAATATTTATCAAAAATAGATTGGCTTTCCTCACCAACCTTCTTTTCCACCGTTGCATTGGCTATTGTTACCTTATTAAAATTCAAATTTGCTAGGGTGAAACGGTAAATATTTTTAATCATCAGTAATGGATATCCAATGAAAAATAATACCAAAAATATAATTGGTAGCACTTGTTGTAATGCATCACCATTATCAAATGTTTTAGCTATCATTGTATTATTATATATACTTTGAACTGTATCTGGTTTTAAAAGGTAAAAACCTGTTATTATGAACACCATAAAGAAAAGAATATGCAGAATGATATTCTTGGTTCGTACATGCTTAATTCGTTTAAACCTTGAAAAGGGTATGGTTCGATCCTTCACCCTATATATCATTTGTTGCAGTATGCTTTTCTCTAACTTATTCTCCACTTCACTTTCATCTGCATGGAATGTAGCTAGGGATATATTTAAGAAGTTATATTCAGTACTATTTTGTTCTTGAAAAGTACTTAATAAGCTACTTTTTCCAGAACCATATGGACCAGTGAGAGCGATGTTCTTCACTTTTGCATTTTCTAGTCCCCAGCTTATAGCGTCAGAATATTTCCCATCCTCATCAACATCATTGCTAGGGGTGAGGTCTTCAAAAGGACTCTCTAGCTTAACTTCTGGTTCATTAAGTTTGGTTATGAGTTTCGTTAATAGACACACTAACTTTTGTTTAAATTTTTTAAGCAATTCTTTTCCTCCTCCACGCAATTATATCTATTAAACGAATTAGGTTTTATTGAAGCATCATGGGTATTAAATGTCTTGTCCATCTTATTATATTGTCAATAAATTCCTGGTATTTATAAAAGAAAAGCCAGCAATAAAAACACTCTAAATAAAGACAGGCTTAACATATGGAACCATTTGTTGTAAGCCAACTAAAAGAAGCACTATAAAAATTACTCAAATTTTTAGATATTTAAGCCCAATCAAAACTAGCACATATTTCTATACTATTAAACTTACATTTTTACGTATTTACTCAGCGTTAATTTCTATAATTAAATAGAATTGACAAAATCTAAATTAAACTACTATTATGCCAACATTTAATCACAATCAAGTTGTGTTTAAAACTGTATTCTAAGGATGTATGCCAAGCATGTATGCTTGGCATACATCCTTAGAATACATAGTATGAATACATTAATAGAATCCTAATTCAAAATTATAATAACTACTTTTTTATACACAGATAACTTTGGATCGTTATAACTAATCCATTTGACGCCTATTTTTTCAAGGGTAAAAGTATTATAAACTTAGTTTTGGTAAATTATATAATAGTAAACAAACATTCCCAACCCCTATTTTTAGTTTAACATAAATATTCACGTTCCCTTGCAGAAAACCAAGTCAAATCTATCAACTACCAATTTAGATAAGAATTCGCAGGTGTGTTAATTTTTACACTTACGCTGGCTATTGTTCATAACAAATCAGTGCTCAAATCACGCTAAAATTAAATTTATAATAAATGAAAAACACTAAAAACTTCACAAAAAAAACACTCTAATAAGAGTGTCAACTAATAAAATTAATTATGTAGCCTTTCCATATGAAATTTATGAATTTGATTTCCAGTAGCAATGTAAAGGTCTGCGGCTTCATCTTCTGTAATACTGAATTCTTTACTAGCCATTTTAGCGATTAATGGATCGATCGATTCCACTTCATAGTTCTCTCCGTCATTTGTTAACACTTCGTACTTGTAACGCATAAATTTGTATATTTTAGTTTGTAATAATGGTAGAGAATTAATAAAATTCTCAGTACCTGGGTCTCTGTCCTCATCTCTCAATATCATCATCTCCTTTTGTCATTATAATTCGACAAAAAAAGGTAAATTCCTGTTATTCCTGAAATTTTCTTAATGGCAGAATATTTTTTGACAAAGTTACTGACAAGATATTTGTTATGTTATATCCTTCTTTTTACTTCCTAAATTAAAAATTGATTTAGATTTATAGCATGATTAATCACATATTTAGCTAATAAGCGATTAAATTCTGAGTGTGATTCACGATGGATACGGCCGTCAAAAACATTCAGGGCTAAACCACACTATTTCTCTATTGACTCTTCTTTCCGTTTCTTTGCCCTTATCAACGTACTTTTTGAGATCCCAGTCAAATCTTCGACTTGTCGATAAGAGTGGGTTTCTTTCAGTTTTAAGGCATGTTCTATTTGCTTTTTCATGAATTTATTTGGACGACCTTCTCGAAAATACGGGTTTTGTTTCGCTATTGCTTTCCCTTCTTGCGTTCGTTCTACGATCATATCACGTTCAAACTGGGCAAATCCTGACATAATCGTAAATATGAGTCTACCTGTTGGCGTGTCCTCGACAATACCCATGTTAAGAATATGTACCTTTATACCTCGATTAAATAAGTCTTTTATTATCTTCAAGGCGTGATCCGTTGACCGTGCAAATCGATCTAGTTTCGTAATAACTAGCGTATCACCATCTTGTAGTCTTCCTAACACCTTCTTAAACTCTGGCCTGTCTATCTTCGTACCTGTTAGTTTCTCTGAGTATATTTCTGTGCAGCCTTCTGACTCTAAACGTTGTATTTGTGACTCTAAATCCTGGTTGACCGTTGATACTCTTGCATATCCGTACTTCATTATAACGCCTCCTACTGTCATACTTATGAAACTAAGTTATGACACGTCTGTATGCACTGATACTATAACATTGACTAAACGGTGTCAATACTTTTAAGTTTTGACACCGTTTAGTTCTACAAAACACTCTGACTGGACCATTTAAAACCTAGATCCGATTGTAATTTGTATTTACTTGTACATTACAATTTAACCACATTGAGTAATCAATGAATATTAATCCATCCAAATTATTGATTGACTCGTCCAAACAGTATTAATCTTAAATAACACTTACCAACCACTAGATTTAGCAGATTAAATCCAGAATAATAGAAGAAAATTTTATAGCTTGGAAAGCAAGGATACGTAAAAACATTTTAAATTAACAAAGCCTACTCAAAAATCTTTTAAAATTGAGTAGGCTTATTTATAAACGATCATATCTTGCCAAAACTATTTATTGCTTTATGCTAAATGAATCCCATTGAAGCAATTTTGTTTATCTAACAGTGACAAATACCAATACACTAATTTATACAGTAAACTGCTTTAAATACAGTTATACACACTTCATCAACTTTTAATTTCTTGTTCCCTTTCCTGATTTGTAGTACTTCTTTAAAATATTTTTCCTTATATTTGTGAGGCTTATCTTTTCTAGCTTTTGTAGGTTCCTTACCTGATTGTGTAAAGAATTGATTGTATAGTTTAATCCAATTAATAGAAATCTTTAGTATTTCATTATATTTAGCAAACAATTGTTTATCTTCAAATACGGCAGTATTCTTATTATGGTAAAATACTCTAACTCCTATCATAAAAATCCTAAATTCATCTCGCGAGATTTTTTTGCCTTTTAATGAAACTATCCAGTCTATAATTCTTTCTTCTTTTCTAAGCACACCTCGGGTATCCAATAGTTGAGACCATTCTCCCCAATTCATATTGTTTAACCCATTTAAATTGTAATGCGCTAAAATATAATAATATTCATATAATGTCCTTATATCAGAACGGTCTATAGGTCTTGTTTTATCTTGTGATGCAAAGTCTCTTATTTGTTTCCAAAAATCTTTTCTTTGTAATCCATGCACTTCAAATTCTTCAACAATTTCCTTTAAAACTGTTCCAAATTCGTATGCATACTCTATGCTCCTTTTTCCATACAAATTCAATAACTTAGTTTCTATATCTGGTATTAAATCTTGAATAAACTGTTGAAGCTTTTTTGCTTCTCTTATTTCTTCCGGTGAAAGAAGGCCAATATAAGCCTTTTTATCCCTATCTAATTTTCTGATTAATTTAGCCATAGTGTACTTCACCTTTATATCTATCAAACGTAATAGCATCAAAAACTCTGTTTATTAGTTCTACTATTTCTATATTTGATAAATCATCTATATTAAGATTCTCATCTATATATTTTGTAAATAAAGTACTGTTATCTATCTTGAGAAGTGCCATTACAATTTGTTTTAACATTTCATCATGAATATAATCTTTCCTTCTTGTTTCATCATGTTCTAAATTAATGTAAACTGGATGAACAATATTTAGATTAAATTCCCATCCTCTTTGGTCCCCTGTTAAATAAGACTTTCTTTTTTCACCATCTTTTTCTTCAACTAAATGGAATTCCTCAAATAATTGAAAACCATTACCTCCATCCTTATTATAATTAACAAATATGCGTGAATACCTGCATAATTCTTCAGATATTTCATACATATCAAAATCCCTAGTAGCACTAATGGAAGCTCGTATTTCAACAGTACCTTTCTCACCAATCACTTGATATTTAGAACTATCAAATAAAATATTAGGACAATTTATTATTTTCTCCCCATTTGGAGGAATAATAATACTTTTATCCATATAAAGATCTTCCACCCTAGGACTGTTTCTTTCTTCAGCATTATGTGTTGTTAAATGAAAAGAAATGTATGCTGTAGTAGATAAATTATTTTTAATTAAATATTTTAAGTCTGTTATCTCCTCATTTGGGTTTACTCTATTGGAGTCATTAGGAAATATTAAGTTGATGTTCCTCAAATTAAAGTTTTGTAATGGCCGCTTATAAGGCTTAGTCTCATAATAAAATGGCATTTCTTTCACAAAAATTTTCTTAGTACTATCAAGTTGAATTTTTAGTTTTACATAATGTTTTTTTTGAGGTATCAATGGTGAATGAACCATAAAATCAAAGGGACCCAACCTTTCCTCTTTACCCTCTGATACATTTAAACTATCTTTATTTATTTTTAAAACAACGTTATCATCACATTCAACATACAATTCCCAGCTAACTTTTTGTTGAGCACCGGAATTATTCTTTATCTTAAAATAAATATCCTCTACCAAATCACCTTTTTTTACAACATTTGATTCAGTAGGGAAATTTACTCCGTCCCAGACAACCTCAACCGGCTTTTCTGTTTCACCTGTACCATCAAAGTTAATATCTAATTCATCAAATATCTTACCTAATTCATTAGATACTTCTTCAAATTCTTTTTGTAACAATTCATCTCTATTTTGCTTTTTGGGACCTAACCCAAGATAATCCATAAAGTATCTATGCTCTGTATTAACTAAATTCTTAAGACTTTGGTACGCTCTTTTTCTTGTGTTAAATCCATAATGCTCAACGTTTTCAATTTCAGCTAATTCTTCTTCCCAAGTTTCATCAACTTCAACAAAACCAAAGTACTTACCTCTAATAGCTTGAGGCACATCATCAATCTTTACAACTCCTACTTTCATATCCTTACGATATACATATATTCCTTCAAGTTCTTCTGGTAAAAGTTGATCTGAAACAAATAGACCTAAGCTTTTAACATTTTTATACCCACTTGATATTGAATGTTTTTTCCAACTTTTCCACCCCCTTTTACTTTCAAGGGCATCTTTGTACATAGCAGGAATATCAGCTTTATATATTTGTCCATCAAACGCAACTGTAATTTTAGCATCATACTTACTAACTATTCTCCACCATGTTTCTTCTATATCCCTTAAGAATGTTCCGTCTTTTATTGCTGTAACTATTTCATCTTTGGGATTAATAATTATAATTCTACTTCCCTGTTCGCTTATCGGCTCAATTCCCACTTTTTCACGAATTATTTTTTTTGCACCTTCACCCTCTAAAGCTTGCTTTTCCATTCGTAAATCTTTACCCTCAATCCATTTCCAATTTGCTCTATTTCCATCTTCTTTTGTAATAGTTTCATAGATGTAAGAATAGTTACTTGAAGCTGCATTAAATAGAAGTTTCCCTCTTCCGAATAAACCTGCTCCATCGTTACCTCCTGAATAATTCATAGAAGAAAATCTAGCTAATCTGTAATCTGGATTTAGATCATTATTATATTTATTTATTTCATCGGTACTTAAATTAGGTCCAGTCATACCTTTAGTTCCAATGTCTTGAATTAAAAGGAATGTTCCTAGGTCATTAGAAATTAATTCAAATTTAACAGACCATCCAGTACCGTTTTCTGTATCTTCTTTATGTCCCCATGAGTTTTGTATTGCATCTTTCTGTAATCCATGCACTAGGCCTTTACCTGAAGTTTCGTAACCTCTTACTACTTGATCAATATTTGCAATCCAATTCATTGGAGTTGATGTCCCTGACATAATAAAATCCTCCCTCAAATTTTATTTTATTTTCTAAACGAAAACGACTTTGACTCTTTTTGTAATTCTTCTTTAAAACGACTCTTCAATAGCCTCATCTCGTCATCTAATGTTTCAATAATTTTCTTTGCATGTTCTTCTGAGTATTCGTAGTTGTTCTTATTTGCTAAGTTACCTACTAATCTTATTTTCTTGATCGTTTCAGTTACTCTTTTTTCTGCTAACCTCTCAAATTTGTCTAATTTTTCGCTCATATACATCCCCCTTTTTAGTGAAAATATATAGCCTAAATTAATTTATTTATTAGATATCTATTCTCAGAAATCAAGAATATTCATATATAACTAAATTATTGTGGAAATAATCATTTTCTAAGCATATAAAGAACATATTCCTAAGTAGTGATTTATTTATTGAAACAAGAATAAAAAAAGTTCCTCGACGAATTACCTATGTGTTATTTTTCTTTAAATATTTGTATATTTTCGTAATATTCATTTGCTACAAGACATATAGTATTGTAATTAAACTTAAGGAAGTGAAAACATGGCTCAAGCAGGAGATTATTATGAGATAGTCCTAAAAGAAGCTCACTTAGAATGGGGTTCAAGAGGTGAATCAAGAGTTAACTCACCCAGGCACGAAGAAGAATCGTACATTCAGATTCCAAGCCGTGAAGCATTGAAGTTAGAAATCCAAAAAGGAGATATTTATCAAGCTGTATCAAGTGATGGTAACTTTATAGGTGAGGTTAAAGCTTCTGGATCGCAAGGGCCAAATAATGCATATGCCAAACAGTTCCAAGGTTATGGTAATTTGAGAACTATAGGTCACTGGCTTAAAACACAGCTAAATGCACAACCAGGTGATATTGTAAGAGTTGTTTTCACTTCAGAAAACGAAGTAACATTCAATTTTATCAGACAAATCCATACCTCTAGCTAATTGTTAGCAAAAGATTTCGCAAAAAAAACGCTGTAATAAATACCCTGTTAAAGTTAAAGGCCAATTACGAATAATTGTGATAAATTTAAAAAGCTAATCATCTACTTATAGTAGATGATTAGCTTTTTAAAAGGAATTTTCAGTAAGCTCTCAGAAATAAAAAAAGACCGATATGGTTAATATTTGAATATCGTTCACATTAATATTTAGTCCTAGTTATTAGTTAAATAGAGTTATTTAAAAGGTAGATTTGATGACTATTGTTGTCTTGCCTTTTTTACCATGTAGTCCTGTACCTTTGTTACCCCCACTGTAAATCCTTGCTGAAATATAACTTGAGTCTAATTATGAATCCATTTGATTTATTTCTGTCATGCTCATATCTGGCCCAGTCATACCACTTATCTAGCAACAAAAAGGACCAAAGTCAACTTTGGTCCTTTTACTTTTTCTATTTTAAAGTGCACTTACTAGTTCTTTACGAATTGTTTGTTTTTTGATGCCTTTCAAATTTTCTAACTGTAATTTTTCTAAAGGTGGAACTGAATCATATTCTATTCCTGCGAAAGATTTCAATATTGCATTAAATACTATTTTTGCTCCTTCTGGTGGAACAGCCATACCTATTTGTTTTCTTACAGCTTCTTTACTGCCACTAAAAACAAAATCATCAGGAAAGGTTTGAAGTCTAGCTCTCTCACGATTTGTTAATGCCCTATTCTCAATCCAATGATACATATGAGTACCACCACCGCCGCTACCAGTAACAGTATAAGCTGGGCGATTAGGATCTAGTCTTTTATAAATTGAACTTAGTCGGGCTCCCTTTACATTTAACCGAAGTTCTTCTGGAATACCTAAATACCAAGCATTTTCGCCAGGTGGTATATAACTCAACATATCTTTTACCTTTTTTGTATGCTTTGGCATTTCATTATTTGGAGCATCTTCTGGTATTGGAGGTTCCATGATAGCTTGTCTTGAAGTTTTATACTCAGTTGAAGCTATGCTGGTTGGTGCAGGCACCTTAAATTCGACTCCTTCGTCAGCTAAATCATTTCGAATTCCTACTATAATTATTCTGTGCCTAGCTTGTGGAATTCCGTACTGTTCAAACTTGTAAAGATGTGGTGTTATTTTATAACCAGACTCCTCTAATTCAGTTAGGATCTGTATAAAAGCACTGCCTTCATTTGCACTTTGAAGTCCACCTACATTTTCAGCTACAAAGAATTTTGGTTGATATAGTTTAAGTACTTTTACCCCATAAGAATATAGAGGTCCATATGTACCATTTAGACCGTGCTTTTCACCAACTTGTGAGTAATCATTACATGGAAAACCAAATGCAAGGCAATCTATATCACCTAGTATAGACTTTTCCCCTATTGGTAATTTCTCAACAGGTCCTTCATGAACTGATTCATCATTTTCATCTTTACATATGTTTGTTCTGTACGTTTTGCAGGATAAACTGTCATAATCATTTGACCATGAATGCTCAATCTTCCATTCTTCTCCTGTTTTTGGGTGGATAAATCCAGCGTTTATTGCTCCAACCGCTAGTCCCCCCGGACCATTAAACAATTCCCCTTTTCGAAAAATCATGGTGTAAAACATCTCCCTCCCACAAGAATACTTGTTCTTGCATATATCTATGCTTCTATTATACACCTATTCTATTAAAAGTACAGCTGGATAATATTATCTTATTCAAATTATATTAATAGCATTAAAAAAACAGATATGAAATCTATTCAGATTTCATATCTGCAACTTGACTTGATTAAATTATTTGAGCTACACTTTCATACCCCTTATTTATAAACAAAGAAATAAATCTATTTACTCTCTCTTCCTCTTCAATACCATTCTCTAAACAATAATCAAGAAACCCTAAAATAGCTTTAGCTGAAAAAATTGCTCCAAAGACTTTTATTTCTGCATCGATCATTGCTGCCTTATCACAAATTTTTTCTAATTGCCTTTCTCCACTATATTTGTTTGCGGTCACATAACCAAAATACTTGACAGATTTACCTTTATAACCATGATAATTCGGTATATATTCTGATGACATATGAGATGCTAGATTAGCGGATAAAGTAAACTTTTCTTTATAGTTCTTAGCATCTATTATACATATTGTTTCATTGTCAATATGTACTAAAATTTCAATTTCTGTTCTAACATCCTCTCCCAGTGGTTTAGGACGCATTTCAACCTCAAATCCTATAGATCTTAGTATTTCGCCAGTTTTGTCTTCAAATGTACGATCATTTTCTTCGTAAAGATATGACTCAACAAAATCTTCATTTAAAAATTCGAATGTATGTGTATATAATTCATACGCATATTTTTTTGCTTCATTAGTTGAGAGCTCTTGTTCTAGTATTTTGGTTATTTCATCTATAGACAGAGCTTTTAACATTGGGTAAGAGGATAAAAGCCGCTGAACCTTCTTCAAACTTTTATTTTTATTTGTTGCTGGTGGTAATGAACCAAATGTACTTGCCTTGTAACTATCAACATCTAATCCTGCATTTTCTGCAAACCTTTCAAGAGATATTAAATACCTTTTATTAAATGGATACCTATCATCGAAATAATTTATAGTTTCTAAAGTTGCACTTTGCTTTTCTGTTGGTAACCTTAGAGCATCACCTCTAACATAGTCTACAAGACCTGTGTAATCACATAACAACATAAAAGTATGTGCTACATCTCCATGGGCAAATGCAAAATTTCTAGCCTCACTATCCGACCTTTGACGATGATCATAATTAATTGCAATTGACTTTTTCATTTCATGTTTCTTACTGTCAGATGCTTTACGAAAATCTAAAATCTTATTTGTAACCATATGTACATCACCATCATTCTTAGCAGTAAGTGCAAAAAAAGTGATTTCCTCTTTTGTAATATAAAAGTCGAGTATTGATTGATTAACTAATCGTATAAGAAACCTAGCTGGCCTAATTTGAAATTCATCCACAAATTTTGGTCTGAAACCACTATCCAAAAAATATGCATTAGGAATTTGTAACGTTAAAATTTGCTTCGAAATATTTTCCCTTATTTTAACCGAATTTAACAGTTTCTCTCCTACTTTTGTTAGTACTAAATATCCATATTGATTTAAATATATATATCCAAAAGTACGTAGCATTGCAGCCCATGTTCTTCCTCCAGAACCATCATTGCTAATATTTTCCCTTTTTAATTGGTGATTTATTAATACAGATTCATACTGCTTATGAGCTTCTCTGTTGCCATACCATTTAATAGAGAAATCATCAGTTGCTATTTTTAATGCTCTTAGAGCGTCTACATGAAATTTTGGATCTCGTTCTGGGCGTGTTATAAACCAGACCTTTCTCACGAGTTCTCCTCCTTTATAACGAAATTAAATCCTTAACCTTGCTTATTAATTCTACTTCTTTATTGTTCAGTTTATTTTTATATGCCAAAGATGCCCAATCACCAAGAATATCAAGAAAAAGCTTCTTTTCAGCAATAATAAAATCAGATATATATTTCTCCTCCTCATCAGATAATCGAGTTAGTAAAGAAGAAATATTCAATATCTTTTCATTGAAAATGTCCATTAATTTATATTCGCTTATTTCATGTTCCTCGCTTACCACGGATAGTACTTTCGCAAAAGATGAAATTTGGATATCTTCATTATTGTTGTATGCATCATTAAACCAATTTTCGCTATTTCCCACTCGATTGCTCACTTCTCGGTGTGTTAATTTCGCTTGTGATATTAAATCATTTAAATTGTCCATTAACCTATATAACAAACTTTTTCGTAATAACTTCATAAGTATGTTCTTGTCTATTGGAAGTCACTCCTTTTTGGTAAATTTACTTAAATCTAGTTTAATATATCATCAAACTAAAAAATCACCTTAAAAGGTGATTTTTACATGCAGTTTTTTATCAATTTATATAACCCTAGTGTACCATTTTAAAATTCAACACTAACCACCATTTACTTCGCAGATTATTGTGTATGGAATAACAAACAAACGATGTTTAAGTATTTAAAGTTAGAAATCAAATTTCTATTGCATAGTATACTTGTACTGCGCAGCAATGGATCTGTTGTTTTTTGTCTTTCTTCTATTAAAATCATCTCAATCTCCGTGCAATAAAAATGAATGGAATCCTCCTCAGAATCAATCACTTCATATGATTTGTTATCCAACCTTTATTTTTAATATCCTTATACCTCTCTGTGAACTTCCCATCCTACCATCTAGGGATAATTGTTAATACAACTACTTATTACCATTTCCCATTGTAAAAAACATATTGTAGAATAAACATTTAAATTATATTTTTTAGGGGTGGGGTTATAATGCACCAAATATATATTTACTACGGAAGAAACGATGTAGTCCTTTATGTTGGCAAAACAAGTAAAATGGATCAACGTGACTCACAGCATAACGCCGATGAATGGATAAATGAAGTGGAGTATGTTATGGTGTCTACTGCTGAAAATAGTACAGATTCAATCTTGTATGAGATATATTACATTAACAAGCTAAAACCTAAATATAATAGCACTCATGCAAATGAAACCCCTGCATCTTTTCAGCTACCCGAATTAAAGTTTGAATTATTCTCTGATGATTACAAAAGAAGATTGCAGGAAAAAAGAAGGAAAAATCAAAAGAAAAAAATAAAGTTTCTTAATGACCAGCAAATTTCTCCTCCCAGCAATCGCATACCTTATGTTTCTACAATCACAAACATAAGGTCTTTGTTTTCAATATTTTCGACTAACCCTTTATTTTTTGAATTCAAAGTTGATAATAGAGAAGATATTGTTGTATTGAAAACCACAGGTCCTGTAGGGATTTGGGAACATGAAATATTTAAATTTATATTAAATTCTCCTTATGAATATATTGATGAATATGATGAAATTAGATACAAGGTATCATTTTCAGATATTTGTAGTCAGCTTGACTTAGTACATTCCAAAGCTAACAGGAATAGAATCCAAAGGTCAGTTGAGAATATGCATTTCGTAATTGCTATTAATTCTGGCAAAGCACACTTATATCAATCTGTTTATAACGTTAGTTTAATATCTGATAATTATTTTTATTATACTATTTCGAAAAAAGCATATAAATGTTTATGTTTGTATTTTAAAGATGTACCTGCAATAGACTAAAAGTACTATTAGGTAGTTTTGGAGAAGAAGTAAGTAAAAAACATATAGCTTTATTTATCTTTTCAATTTTTGCCTACTTTTTCAAAGAAGTAATTGCTCTTATTGTGCAAGCCTCCCCCGTTACAAATCGGTGTTATAGAAACTAATTTACACTAAGAAAGACGATCACCTATTAGTGATCACATCAATCTATTGTTTAATTACAAATATGGTTGTACTGTGCAAGTAATGAGTTTAAATTAAATTTCAAACTCTTCGGTATAGCTAACCGTTGGTCCTATACCGGTTCTATCTACATATTTACCTCTTAAGTTCTCATACTCTATTCCTGCATTATACACGAATTCTTTATTTTGAACTGAAGGAATGGCGAGAGAAATATCTACATTATACTGTCCTCTTTCGAATCCGGTACCTTCTTTACCAAGTCTGCCAAAATCAAATCTTCCATTTTCCACTAACGACTTATTCTGAGCCAATAGTAAACCAGTAGGATTTCTCAAGGAAATCATTAGTGATGCTTTATCAAAGAGATTAGTCGTTCCCCTTATATTCACTGTATTGTCACTGTTTCGGTAAATATCAAGATTAAAATGAACATCCAAGCCATCCGGATTTAGTGGTATTGTTTGTTTATACAGATATTCTTTTCTTGTTATTTTTTCTGGATCGATTTCTTTGTAGCCATCATCTGAAAGATTAATGGCCTTCTTCCAATATATTGCATGTTCCTTTATTCTATCAAAATGTAACTTAGCATCCTTAATACAATTTGAAATCTGGTATCTTCTAGCACGTGAATTTAATCCTTCTTTTTTCAGCCACAAGAACAGATTATCCAGATGCAAAGCTACTTCTTCGAAATTGTTCAAGTATTTATTAAATTCATCATTTCTTGAGTACCCATAATCACCGAACTTTAGAAAGAATTTAGTAATCACACTTGCATTATCAAAAGCATAGAATTCTAAATCTTTCATTTCCCCACTCTCAAATGCACTTAAAATATAATTATAATGCGGTTCTAATTCTTCAAATGTTTTCATGTTTTGAGTAAAAAGAATTTTATCATCTGTAAAGACATACTCATCATAATAATCTGCCATTGTACTATAGGATTTTTCGAAGCGCCATATATAGCCTAATTTATCTACTTCCCCAATAAGATGTGGCTTGAATCTAGGATCTAATGATTCTCTAATCCATTGGCCTCTTATCATCCAGTTCCGCATAATATAGTCATCGCCATTCTTTGCAATATAGACCCATACAACATCGTTTGTCATTCTATATTGATCAATGATCTGAATTCCAATATCCTTTATTTCCTCAATGAGCAGAACTTTATTTAATACTGCCACGATAGAGCAGCGTTTAACACCTACATGAGAAATATCTTCTACTTCAAGAATGTTATATGTATCGTCCATATTAAAATCTACTCTTTTATACTTTTCCTTCAAATAATCTGCAACCGAAGGAAATTCTGGATATATCGTTGTCTCATTAATATTATACTTTGCATCCAATTCTTTTTTTACTGCTTGTTTATATTCAAAAGGAACCCTTATTATCATTGTAGGTTCAATTGAATCAAGTGGTAATACTGACTTCTTTATCTCTTTTCCTATTACTTCATTACCGCAGATTGCAAAAGTTCCCTTCTGGCAAAATAACCTTTCATTAGATTTTTGAAGTTCTACGGAATGATTAATAAATGCACCTTCTGAAGCAAATTCTAATATTTCTTCTTCTGTTATACTCTCCGAATAGCATTCTAGATAGGAACTTTTTATCCTATAAATTTCAGGTGATTCTAATGTTGCAAGGAGTGACAATACCTTAATCCTCTTATCATTTAAGGAAAGCTCTGGCTGAACAAATACATATACATTCCCATGTGATTTACTATCAATTTTTTGCACTGCGAAAAAAAGTGCTATTAATGGGGCAATTGTCAAATCTACAAGTCTAGTTGGAATTCCATAGTGTTGCATTTTAGATAAGCGCTCAATCGGAGAGATTAGATCCTCAAACTCAACCGTTCTCATTTTTACAGCTTCTCTGTAGATAGAGTTTTCATTCATTGTGTAACCTGCGTCCCTGGAAACACTCGATGTGATACTTTTATATTCTTCTGATTGACCTCTGTAGAAGACATTATTATAAATATCGTAACGCGACAGCTTTTTCAAATAATCATCAACAGTATTAACTTGCTCCATCTAATCACCTCGCTTTATTTTATAGAACCTTTTGTTAAATAGTCAGCTTCTAATACACTTATTACCTTAACATAAATATCCTATTTTCGATCCGACTAGTTTTTTTACAATCTGCACTGATTATTGAAAACCTATCACTTATGATTATAACTTAATTATTTTAAAGTACATTCATTCGTATAAGAATTTATTGTTGCGTAGTATTGGTCTACTGCGTAATATAAGTGATTTCACAATCTGTGAACCATTTGGAGAAAGACGATTTTATAAAAAATCATTAAAAATATGTATCAACATAGGATTACAACCTCCACAATACAATTTTTTAAGGTGATCGCAAAATTCGTGCTAACAATAGAAAAGACACCAGTTAAGCAATATATACAACTCGTTTGCTTAACTGGTGTCATTTAATGCACTCTAAAAAATTAAAATACTAATAATTGTTTTCTTTTGAGAGTTCTATCAATTCTAGATAATTAAGGTGTTGAGTATCCTCATTTTTTCAAAGTTATACTTAATATACATCTAGTAGGCACTATATCAGGAACCATATTTGACCCCAAAAGTTATAATCAAGAGTAATAGTTTAATAAACTCTGTTATATCAGGATTTATATATAAGAACCATACTAGACACCATATTAGATCCCTTTTAACAAAAATAGATTGTTGAAAACCCATCCATTGAAATTATTACCCACATTACCCACATTTGAATTCTGTCCTTGTTCTACATAATTTTACTAAGTGGTATGATTTGGCCCACAAATACCCACAACGAACACATTTCTTATTTGTTTCTATCATGTGGGCGATGTGGGCAAATGTGGACTGTGTTGTCCCCACTTTGCTTTTCTTATTCTCTCAACGCTTACAGAGCATTGTGGGTAATGTGGGTATTATCCACTGTTATAGACATAAGGGTTAACTTCATATACAGTTTTTCTTCCTTCTTTTTTAGGAATTATATACCCTCGTTCTTGTAAATCATTCAATACCTTCTTCAAGTGAATTGCTTTTTTAAAACGCCTACGTGTTTGCATCTGAAGTTCCCTATAATCAACAAGATGACTATCTTTTCTTTTAATTACTTTTAATAGATATTTAGCATCTTCAATTCCTTCATCTGTCCCCATAACCCCAAAGGCTGCTTTAGCGTGTTCTATAAAGTAGGTTAATAGACTTTTTGCTTTCCTAAATGTACACGAATTAATTTGTTCAGGAATTTCTATTATGTTACTTGTAATGTGTTCCGCAACATGTAACAAACCCGCTATACGTATTATCTGACCAGCTAGTTTACTACCCCACTCTTTTATGTCTGATAAAGCTTCATCCTCTTTTAACATATTTTCAATATCTCGTCTTAACTGTTGTTCATCAATTTTTGCATCATTATCAAAAGTAAGTTTTATAGATTCATTAGACTGAAATAGTATAAGTTTGTTCATATAAAATAGATAATTACTTTTGACTTCTTTATCAATTGATTTAGGGTCTATTTTCCTATACCCTACTAGAGATTTAGGAAATGAATACAAGAAGCGTTGCATTAGTCCCCTTTCCATAAATACACGTGGAACTTCTCGTATAACCCCAGGTTGAATAAATAAGCCAATAGTTAAACAAGGTTCATTCAGTAAAATTGGTTCACGTCCTATTCTGTCTATAGGTGTGAAATCACCTGTATGTCCATTTAGATAAATATCTATATTCGCTTTTCCATTACCCGAATAACGTCCAGCCATATTACTAAAAACTCCTCCGCCTTCTGCGGAAAGTAAAGCAATTTTTTCATTGTTCTCAGACAACAACACTCCTAATTGCTCTGGTGTAATATCTCCTGTAATATACCTAGGAATTGTAAGTACGCTTTCTTCTTCTACTTCCTTTGTTAGATCTTGTATTAAACTAAGTTTACTTTCATCTCCACTCTTTGCGTATTCATTCTCCAAGCTATCTATCCGTTTTTGTTTAGCTTTTATAATAGCCTTTTGTTCTCTTACTAAATTTACTACCCTTTCTTTTTCTATTTTTTCTTGTATTGTTATTGGTTCTTGGAAAAGTTTAAAAACGCTAGATTTTCTATTTCCTGGTGGTAGTGCAAAAATAGCATAAGTGTTTAGTGATTCACTCCATTCATTAGTAACTTGAACGTAAAATTTTTTGGATGCTACTGTAGATAATACTGAAATTGCTACCATGCTCGCAGCATCTACAGGGGTTTGTGTTGTTTCAGAAACACCCCAAACGTAATCCCTTAACCAATTAGGAAAGATTTCTATGTTAAAACTAGGTAATTTAAACTCATCAAATGGCACTGGCTCTTGCCATTGTAATTCTTGATGTTGTTCTTGAATTAATGCATCAATGTTATTCATGGTTTGTTCTCCCTCTTCTGCGCACTAGTTCTTTTCCAGCAATGCTTTCTATAATGCTTTTAATTTCATTTTGATTAAGTGGAGGGCTATTTCTTTCATTCCATAGGTTCATAATCTCAATGACAAGTGATGGATCAATATATCTTCTAAATAAGTATCCAACTAAAGAAGTGGCTGCATTATTACGTTGACCTTCTTCTTTACCTTGCATTATATCTATCCAAAAAGAAGCAGGCTTTGCTTTTTTATGGCTCTCCTTTTCGCCGATCATATCCACCAACCATTTAGGTGATTCTTCCATTTTCACTTGTAATGGATGGCTAGATAATTCCCATTCATATTGCCGGCCACTTAAGTGATTGGAAGGAGGTGCGACGATGTAACCACCGTCACCACGAATATCTAATCCTGGTAAAAATTCTGTCTTATTTCTTATTCCTAAATTATATTTAAATAAATAATGATTACCTTTGCTTCCAGTAATTGACTCAACAGTATCGGGCAAATTTCCAAAGTAATCGGTTAATTGCTCTAATGATTCATGTCCATTATGTTTGGGATCTACATCCAATACAAAAAAACCACTTATTTTTCCTGTAGGTATACCTATATTAGCATCTGGCCACAATTCCCACCATTTTACAATTGTTTTAATATCAGTTGTAGCTGATTTAAAACCATTATGGATTTTGGGGTGTTTACCTGGGCTAGCACAGTCGATCTTGTCACAAGCGCATTTTCCGTCTATAATTGAATAAAGTGGGAATACTGGCCATTGGAGTAACTGGCTATACCCAACTGCAGCAGATAACTTTGGATTTACCTTGTGGTGATTGACTGGCAGGTCCTTCACCACATTTTTTTTATAATTCATTGAATTCCTTCTCCTTGCTGATACATTTTTAATATTAAATAATTAATATTTTAATAATTAGAAACTTCTTGCTGGATCCTTTGATAGAACTTTAAGTCATTGTTTGTAGCTGTCATACTTTGAGTTAATTCATCGAGAAACATATCAACTTCCTCTTTCTTAAATAAATATTTACTTCCTACCTTATAGTATTTCAAACCATTCTTAATTAATCGGTCTTCTATTATTGGCTTACTTATGTTTAAGTACTGTGATAACTCACTATAAGTTAAAAAGTACTTTTGTCTCGCTATTTTATCCACTCGATCATCAATCGCTTCTTGAAGCATAGTATTAATAACTTTTGGATCAACCTCAATATTAATCAATTACTATCTCCCCCCTAGATTTTTGCTAAATCCCTATTCAGATACATAAACTTCTCTTGCCTTTTCAATAGCCTTTTTAATGTTCACTACTGTTTGTTTAGTTGGATCTTTGCGCAATAGACGGCTGAAATTACCTTCTGTAATTCCATAAAACTCTGCAACTTGCCATTGTTTTAAACCAGATGATTTAATCATCTGTTTGATCTCATCTGCTTTCATTTACTTTCCCCCTTCCTAACACACAAATATATTTATCGTATATTATAAATTAACCAAAACAAAATGACATTAATTATATTTTTTATGTCACTTTTGTTGTTGATGTTTTTATGTTATCATAGTGAAAATAATATTTCTACAAAAAATGACACATTTTCATAAATTTACTTCATTTCAATAGTGAGAGGGGATAATTATGGGTATATCTTTTGATGGGGGGTTTATTGTAAACAAACCATACAAACTCTATAGTTTAGAAGATTATTTTAAAGGTATAAATTCAGAAGATGATGATCTATTTAATCATTTTAATTTTATACTTAACCAAAATATGATTGTGGGAGAAGAGATAAAAGCATACTTTAAAAAGATGGCATCAATTCTAGGAGATTACGATGGAGGTATGTCTATTTTCACTAATTATGTCCACAAGGAAAAGAGAAAAGTTAGTTCATTGTTAAATTGTAATAATTTAGAAGCAATTGTCCAGTTATTCGAAGACACAAAGATTATTAGTGTAGAAACCAATAAAATTAATAATTATGTTAATGGGTTGAAAACTGTTGGAGACAAAAGACAATATTATCTTATGCAGAGTGGAGAAAGCATATTTACTGAATTAGCGAAAGTAGTACCCTTTAATGATATAGATCTAGTGAAATTTTCTAAAAATTTCGGACTACCAACTGGATATAAAGAATCAGGTTTATTTGAAACTGAAAGATCTATAGAATTCATCTCAAGTCCAACTCTTTACATTCACTTAAGGTTATTAGAGTTCAAAGATATTTTTAACCTATTTGTTGCAATAAAAACTAAAGAACCAAATTTAATTAAATTATTATTCTCTAATCATGGTGATAGAAAAGGTATTGACATACCAGAAAATGAGTTTGATGAAGAAGAAATGTATATTGCATTAAAAAGTGACATTGCAACAGAACTAAATCATATTCTGATTAATTATGGTAATAACTCTTTTGAATTTAATGTACAAACTGGAAAGTTTTCAGAAACGGAAAAGATAGAGGATCTATTTCATTTTGGATATATTCAAATGAAACAATCTCTAATTAATGAAACTGAATTAAGAAAATGTGAATACTGTGGCCATTACTTCGAAGTTAATCATGGAAAACAACGGTTCTGCCCCCCATTACCTTTTAGAAAACGTTCAAGTTGTGAAACAGCCTATAATCGCGAAAAAAACAAATAGAAGTTGTGAAAATCATAATAATGGAGGTCTTCGAATGGCACGTATATATAAACGAGGTAAAAAGTGGGCTTATGTAGCATATGCTGGTAAAGATCCAGTAACAGGAAAAGACAAGCAGAAAACAAAATCCGGCTTTTTAACTAAAAAAGATGCCCAACTTGCAGCTGCGATTTTTGAAAGGAAATTTCATAAAGGGGAGCTTATTCAACCAAACAAAATAACTCTCTCTGAATTATTCTATGATTGGTTAGCGCATTATAGCAGAGATGTAAAGGAGAGTAGTGTTAGAGCCCGTAGAATTGCATTAAAACATATTCTTAATGAATTTGGAGATATGCCTATACAAAAGATAACTAAAAAGACGTATCAAGATAAGATCGATAAACTTTCAAATGAATTTAGCACCAACTATATCGAGAGTATTCATACATCTGCAAACCTGGTCTTTGTATATGCTTATGAGATGAAACTAATTAAAGATGCTCCGACAAAAGGAATTAAACTTCCTAAGAAAAAAGATACAGTAGAAGAACTAGAAAAAGGGGACTCTTTAATAGAGAATTTTCTTGAAAAAGATGAATTGGAAGAATTGCTTTTAAAAGCTAAAACTGAAGGGTTAGAGGGGGATTTATTAGCCTTTACTACTTTAGGTTATACAGGTCTGCGCATAGGTGAAATGATCGCTTTAAAATGGTCAGACATTGATTTCGAAAATGGCACTTTAAGAGTGATAAAAACATATTACAACCCGACAAATAATAAGATTAAATTTAAATTACTTACACCTAAAACAAAGGGTTCCATTCGGACCTTATCAGTGGATCCAATATTAATAGAGCTTCTAAAATTACATAAAAGTGAACAAGAATTAACAAAGAAAAAAAATAGCCCCTTTTATGTTGATAATGACTTTATTTTTTCGACTAATGAAGGGCATCCTAGAACCATCAAACACATATCAAATAGATTGCAAAGATTACTCAAAAAAACATATATAAACAAACATGTGACATTACACTCATTCAGGCATACTCATACTTCATTATTAATAGAAGTCGATGTTCATATTAAAGAGATACAAGAACGACTAGGCCACTCTGATATAAAAACTACAATGGATATTTATGCCCATATGACAAAGAATTTGAAAAAAGAGGCTTCCAATAAGTTTAGTAACTTAATGAAAGACCTCTCTAGTAAAATTTCCTCAAAACATGAGCAAAAACATGAGCATTAGCAATCCTCAACACTTAAAAACACTGATATATCAAGGTTTGATAACCTATGTTACATCATGCCGCCCATTCCGCCCATGCCACCCATGTCTGGCATTCCGCCACCAGCTGGGTTTTCTTCAGGGATGTCTGCAACTACTGCTTCAGTTGTTAGGAACATTGCTGCAACAGATGCTGCATTTTGTAGTGCTGAACGCGTAACTTTTGTTGGGTCAACGATACCAGTATCGATCATGTTTACCCATTCGCCAGTTGCTGCGTTGAAACCAATGCCTACTTTTTCACCTTTAAGCCGCTCTACAATAATAGAACCTTCTAGACCAGCATTGTGTGCAATTTGACGAACTGGTTCTTCTAATGAACGAAGAACAATGTTTGCACCAGTAGCTTCATCGCCTACTAAGTCAAGTGCTTGAACATTTGTATATACGTTGATTAATGCTGTACCACCACCAGCTACGATACCTTCTTCTACTGCTGCGCGAGTAGAGTTCAATGCATCTTCAATACGAAGTTTACGTTCTTTTAATTCTGTTTCAGTAGCCGCTCCAACTTTGATAACAGCAACTCCACCAGAAAGTTTTGCTAAACGCTCTTGTAATTTTTCTTTATCGAATTCAGAAGTAGTTTCTTCTGCTTGTGCGCGGATTTGTGCGACACGAGAAGAGATTTGTTCTGGGTTACCAGAACCTTCTACGATAGTTGTGTTTTCTTTTGTTACTACTACTTTAGTAGCGCGACCTAATTGTTCAATTGTAGTGCTCTTTAATTCAAGGCCAAGATCTTCTGTAATTACTTCTGCACCAGTTAATGTTGCAATGTCTTCTAGCATTGCTTTACGACGGTCACCAAATCCTGGAGCTTTAACTGCTACAGCATTGAATGTGCCACGAAGTTTGTTTACAACTAATGTAGCAAGTGCTTCGCCTTCTACATCTTCTGCAATCAATAGAAGTGGTTTACCTTGTTGTACAACCTGTTCTAATACTGGAAGTACTTCTTGAATATTATTGATTTTCTTGTCAGTGATTAGAATGTATGGATCTTCAAGTTCTGCTTCCATTTTATCTTGGTCAGTAACCATGTATGGAGATGCATAACCACGATCAAACTGCATACCTTCTACTACTTCTAGTTCTGTATTGAAACCTTTTGATTCTTCAATTGTAATAACACCATCGTTACCAACACGTTCCATTGCTTCAGCAATTAATTGGCCGACTTCATCATCACCAGAAGAGATAGATGCAACTTGTGCGATTGATTCTCTTCCTTCGATTGGTTTGGAAATCTTACGTAATTCTTCTGTCGCTACATTTACAGCTTTTTCAATACCACGACGAACACCTACTGGGTTTGCACCAGATGCAACGTTTTTCAAACCTTCTTGAATCATTGCTTGTGCAAGGACAGTTGCAGTTGTTGTACCATCACCAGCAACGTCATTTGTTTGAGATGCAACTTCAGAAACTAATTGTGCACCCATATTTTCAAACTTGTCTTCAAGTTCAATTTCTTTAGCAATCGTTACACCATCATTCGTAATAAGAGGTGAACCATATTTTTTATCTAAAACTACGTTACGTCCTTTTGGTCCTAATGTTACTTTAACCGCATTTGCTAGTGTATCAACACCACGTAGCATTGCGCGACGAGCATCTTCACTAAACTTTAATTCTTTAGCCATATTAAACATCCTCCTCAATTCTTAAGTATATAAGTAGTTTGTATTCTTCACTTATCCAATGATTGCTAGGATATCATTCTCACGAAGAATTAAGTATTCTTTTCCTTCATATTTCACTTCTGTTCCTGCAAATTTAGAGAAAATAATCGTATTTCCTTCTGCAACTTCCAGAGCGATTTTTTCTCCATTATCTGTCACACGGCCAGAACCAACTGCAACAACTTTTCCTTCTTGCGGTTTTTCCTTTGCAGAGTCTGGTAGGACAATTCCACTTGCAGTTTTTTCTTCCTGTTCTACAAGCTCGATAATGACGCGATCACCTAATGGTTTTAACATAAAAAAACCCTCCTTCATTTATTTCAAGATATTTTTATTGGTTTTTAGCACTCGTCATCAATGAGTGCTAACACAATTATTATAATAATGAATTGTTATCCAATTTGCAAGTATAATACTAGCAAATTTATATATTTTCATCATAGAATTCAGAAAAAAATTGGACTAGTTCAATTCTATGTCTAAATTGTGTTAAAATACATATAATTAATAACTATTTATTTTGAAGGAGACGTTTGATTTTGACAAAGCGATACTTGTATATACTCATGACATATATTTTAATGCAGTTATCTGCTATTCCTGTAGCATTGTTTTTAGACAGTCTTCAGATAAGTGACAGGACCTTTTCTATTATTGGAATAGGATGGAATATCTTTAGCTTTGTAGCAGCACTAGTAATTTTCTTAATCCTATTAAAACCGGAAAAAGATTTACGAAAAGACCCAGATGCTGCTAGTTTTGGGATGGTCATTGTTTGGTCACTCATCGGTATCTTTTTAGCTTTCTTCGGACAATTTTTTGTTAATATTATTCAAATGCTCTTATTTGATATTAGCCCAGCTTCAGAGAACACACAAAACATTATGGAAATTGCAAGAGCTGTACCAATCTTCATTGTTGTTATCGCTGTAATTGGACCAATATTAGAAGAGATTGTTTTTCGTAAAGTTATTTTTGGTGTTATTTACAAAAAAACGAATTTCTTTATTGGTGCATTAGCATCTGGTCTTATTTTTGCAGTGGTTCACAACGATTTCCCACATACACTAACTTATCTTGCAATTGGCTTTGTCTTTGCATTTGTGTATGTACAATCAAAACGCATTATTGTTCCAATTATCGCACACGTAACAATGAATGCTGTGGTAGTTATTATCCAATTGAACATCGATCCAGAGGAATTAAAACGCTCAATTGAACAATTAGAGAAGTTACAAATGATCTTATTTGGAGGCTAGATTTACCATGCGTTTTTCACCATTAGTTATGGCCACCGTTTATTTTTTGGTAGGTGTAGCTTTTACTTATTTTGGAATCCAATCAATTGAAGATACCGTGTGGAATATGATGACTATTCTGATGGCTATATTTGCAACTTTTGATTTTGCCATCTCTTTTCGATTAATCCGTCTGCACATTAGAATAAAAAAAGCTATGAATAGTAAGAAATAAGACAGCATCTTTTCGATGCTGTCTTATTTATGTAAGCTCTATTCTTCAATTTCTAAAGGATAATGCTTCATGAAATAGATTAATGATTGTAGTTCTACTGCTAAGTCAATATGGTGTACACGCACTTCTTCAGGAACAGTAATGCGTGCAGGTGTGAAATTCAGAATACCTGTAATTCCTGATTCCATTAATCGTTCTGTAATTGTCTGCGCTTCTGCACCTGGAACGGTTAAGATCGCTGCTTGAACATGATTAATTCGCTCTTCTAAATCATCAATATGATATACAGGGACACCACCAATTTCTTGTCCCACTTTATTTGGATCAGCATCAAATGCCATCTCAATTCTCGTATTATTATTCTTAGTAAAGTTGTAATGTAGGAATGCTGTTCCTAAATTACCTACACCAATTAATGCAACATATGTAGTTTCATCTTGATCTAATGTCTTTCGAAAAAAGCCAAGTAGATATTCTACATTATAGCCATACCCTTTTTTACCTAGAGCTCCAAAATAAGAAAAATCTCTTCTTATTGTAGCTGAATCAACTTTCACCGCTTCACTTAACTCTTTTGAAGAGACACGTGATTTTCCTTGTACTTGCAAATTATTTAAAAACCGGTAATATAACGGCAATCTTTTTGCTGTTGCTTGTGGTATTTTACTTTGTGCTGCCATGATCGAATCCCCCCTTTTTAAATGCTTTTTAACAAAACCCCAATTAGTTCTGATAGCGTAATCAAATACACTAACCCTATAATCGTATTTTAACAGAAAATACTGATTCTGTCGTGAAAGTCTTCACTTACTTACTTTATAGTATAAAACATTTTCTATATTTATACACAACGATTTGCTTGCTAGTTTAGGAAAAAGTACGATACACTTAACAAGATGAGGTGACAAGCAAATGATTTTAATGCAAATAAACAATTTAGTAAAAAGATTTGGTGCTGAACTTATTTTAACAAATATAAAATTGGAAATACAAACAAGGGATCGAATTGCAATTGTGGGGCGTAATGGAGCCGGTAAATCAACTTTATTAAAAATAATGGCTGGCCAGATTTCCTATGATGAAGGTGAAATTCATAAACCAAAAGATGTTTCTTTAGGTTATTTAGCACAAAATACAGGTTTAGAAACAACTGCAAGCATTTGGGAAGAAATGCGTAGTGTTTTTGCTGACTTAATCCAAAAGGAAACAACGCTTCGTGAAATGGAACAAAAAATGGGTGATCCACTGATCATTCAAGATGAAGCAAAATACCGGCAATTACTATCACAGTATGATCTACAACAACAAGCATTTAAAACAGAAGGTGGCTATCAGTACGAAGCCGATATTAAGGCAGTCTTAACCGGGTTGAACTTTTATGACTATAGTACACCTATAAACGAGCTGAGTGGTGGACAAAAAACACGATTAGCCTTAGGTAAACTTTTATTATCAAAACCAGATATTTTAGTATTAGACGAGCCTACCAACCACTTAGATATTGAAACATTAACATGGCTTGAAGGGTATTTAAATAACTATTCCGGTGCAATTGTAATTGTTTCACACGACCGTTACTTTTTGGATAAAGTAACGCAAACCGTTTATGAAATATCTCGTAATAAATCAAAAAAGTATCATGGTAATTATAGTAAGTATTTAGATCAAAAGGCAATAGATTATCAACTCGAAATGAAGCAGTTTGAAAAACAACAAACTGAAATAAAAAAGCTAGAAGATTTTGTCCAAAAAAATCTTGTTCGAGCTTCGACAACAAAAAGAGCACAAAGTCGTAGGAAACAGCTAGAAAAAATGGACAGACTAGATCAACCAAATGGAGATGAATCCTCTGCTTCTTTCTCTTTTGATATTAACCGTCGAAGCGGAAATGATGTACTAAAAATAAATAATCTTCGTTTTAGTTATGAGGATAGTGATACACCTGTTTTTTCTGATTTAACTTTTCAGGTTTCGCGTGGAGATCGAATTGCTTTAGTTGGGCCTAATGGTGTGGGGAAAACAACTTTATTAAAGACGATTATAGGAGAATTAAAAGCAAACAGTGGTTCCATAGATATTGGTACTAATGTTCAAATCGGTTATTATGACCAAGAGCAAACAAAACTAACGTCTACTAAGTCTGTTTTAATGGAGCTATGGGATGACTATCCTATGATGAATGAACGTGATGTCAGGACTGTACTTGGTAATTTTCTATTCTCTGGTGACGACGTATTGAAGGCTGTTTCTTCATTAAGTGGTGGTGAGAAAGCACGTCTTGCGCTTGCAAAGCTAATGTTGCAAAAAGCAAATTTGTTAATTCTTGATGAGCCTACCAACCACTTAGATTTAGATAGTAAAGAAGTATTAGAAGCAGCGTTAATTAATTTCCCAGGGACCATTGTCTTCGTCTCACATGACCGTTATTTCATTAATGAAATTGCTTCCCATGTGATTGAAATGCAACCAGAAGGGGCAACCGTTTATTTAGGTGACTACGATTATTATATTGAAAAGAAACAAGAGGAACTGGAATTACTACAATTAAAAGAAAAGAACGCTAAACCTGTAGAAAAGCAAGAAGTGAAAACATCTTTTCATGAGGATAAGGAAAGAAAGCAGGCACAACGTAAAAAAGAAAGACGAATTACCGAAATTGAGAAAACGATAGAAGAACTCGAACTGAAAATTAACACAAATGAGGACCTATTATGTCAACCGGAGATATTTCAGGATCATGAGAAAGCCTTAGAATTAACAGAACAAAATGATGAGCATAATAACCAAATTGAAAAATTAATGGAAGAATGGGAGTCATTACAAGAAGATGCATGAGACTATTATTAAATAGTCTCATTTTTTCATATTCACATAGTTATACACAGATAAAATAGTGAATATACAATGTTTTTTCAGTTTATCCACGTTATCCACAGAAATATATGTACTTATACACATTTTTTGTGCACAAGTAGAAGACTTATATACAGCCATTTTAAAGTAACTATACACATTCGTAAAATTTTCTGTGGACAACTGTGAATATATCCACTTAGTATTTTATTTTATTGGCCGTTTTTTCTTTTTCAATTAACTTATCAACAACCCATTTCATTAAAGCAGCTTTTATTATATAAATGGGTAGTGAATAAATATATCTCCAATTCTCTAATTTATAAATACCAAGCCATACAGTTATTGGCTCAAAAATAAAGGTGAAAATAATCGCCATAATTAAATTAGCTAAAATAAATGTCTTCCATTTTGTAAAGTACTGATATAAAAACATATGGGCAACAACAATTATTCCTAAATCAATTGGTATTAATCGAGGCATTATATTTGCTAATTGATATGGATAAGACCAAAGGTGTGCTTCAACCCCCATATCATCTAGTATTGATACGAGTATCATTAATAGTGTCCCATACAACAGTATATGTGTGCATCTTTTTTTGTCTACAAACTTCCACCAAACAAACCAAGGAAGAAAAAGTGTAAATAATAATAACCACCATTGAAAAGTAAACAAATTATCAGATAGCCAATACTCTAGCCTCATATCACTTAGCTGGGTATGGACATTCTGTATATCATTGAAAGTTGTGGTATTACCCATCATGTATCCCTGCCTTTTTCATCTTGATCATTAACTCTCGCAACTCCTAAAGCTAGGTGTTCCCAAAGTACTCCTTCTACTTTATCAATCAATGACATTGGACATTCTACAACTAATAATACTTCAGACTTTTTTCCTTTTATAATTCTTTTCCTTTTATGCACAAATTTAAAGCTAATATAATCAATACTAAAACCAACTAGAAAACCTACTGCTGCACCAATTAATCCCCAGTAAATGGGACCCCATTCCAAAGTAAAACCTACACTTGCTCCAATGACAGCAAATGCTGTTCCTATCGCCGCTCCCTTGTCAAATAGACTAATACCATCAGAGCGGTGGAGCGTATCAAACAGGCTACTCTCTTCCGCACGATTGTTAAGTGGTACAGCGAGAATATTGTCTTTTTTTAGTCCTATTTTCTCCAATGATGTAATTGCCAATTCAATGTATAATGAATGTTCAAATGTTGAAAAAATCTGCACTCATTCCACCTCATCAACTTTAACTGGAATTTTAAAACGATGTTGTTGATAATTCTCTTTTAAGAATTTTCTTTGTTCGCTCTTAAACAATTTATTGTTTTCAACTGTATTCACATAAGAATCATAAATAGAAAATCCGTAAAGTGAAGGTAAAAATAGGAGCCACTGTGGGTCAATCACTTCTGTGGCTAGATTTATCTCACCAAGAAAAAGAAACTGAACTGCAACAAGTAGCTTTGAATAGTATACAAATACAATCATACATACCATCGTAAACAAAGCTTTAAAAACTCTATGAATGTAAAGTTGGCCTAACCCTGGAGAGAGTAGAGACCAGATTATTGCCATGATCGGCCTTCTTTTATCTAAATAATTAACCTCAAATGCACTAATAGCATACGATTTAAATGAAGCATTTTCATGGTCGGCTAGTACAAAAACTTTGTTCATGTCAACAGTTGTACGATAACTATCCCATATACCAAATAGATAAACGGGTATATATAAGAGCATCCATCTAGGTTCTAATACATCTTTTGCCATTTCCATATTTCCTGTAAATGAATAAACCATCGCGAGGTTTAATTTTGTCATACTATTAATGAAGATTTCCCATATACACAGAATATAACCTCTCAAATATTTAGATAATAGAAGATGACCGAATCCAGGAAATGCCGCTGACCACCAAGCAACTATATAAGGATTTCTTAGGTGTAGTTGTGTTGTACCAAGAACACTAACATGTGCTTTCAATCTGCGTGCTCCATTTGTTGCGTAAGAATTATTCATTGTTTTTGAGCAACCTTTTTAGTAATAATAGTTTTTAATTAATATTTACTAATTAAATGGAAATATGTAATTACGGTTCATAAAAGAGGTTAAAGTCACAAATTTTTTATTTGTCAGCTTACGAAAAAAAGACTGCAGTAGTTGCAGTCTTTATCATAATGTTATTAATTTTTGTCGCGCTCTCCATATCTTTCAAGGTCTAAACCTGGATTTGCATTCAAATCCCAACCAGCTCGATGACCCTGATCATAAGCAATCGATCCTGCTGCACCAATCATTGCCGCATTATCTGTACACAGACTTAATGGTGGAATTGCTAAATCTATTGATTCTGACATAAATTTTTCCTGTAATTTTTCACGTAATCCTTTATTAGCAGCTACACCACCAGCAACAATAACTTGTTTTACATCAAATTCTTTTGCTGCTTGATAGGTCTTTTCTGTTAAAACTTCGACAACACTTGCTTGGAAGCTAGCAGCTAGATCTTCTTTTTTCAGTTCCTCACCACGTTGTGTTGCATTGTGAATTGTATTAATCACAGCTGATTTTAACCCACTAAAGCTAAAGTCATAAGATCCTTCTTCTAACCATGCTCTTGGAAGATCAATCGTTTCATTGCCTTGTGCTGCTAATTTATCTATTTGAGGTCCACCTGGATAACTTAACCCTAAAGTACGTGCCACTTTGTCATATGCCTCACCCGCTGCATCATCACGTGTTTCACCTATTACTTCAAATTTTCCGTGTTCACGCATTAAAATTAACTCAGTGTGACCACCAGAGACAACTAGTGCCAATAGTGGGAAAGAAAATTCTTTGACGAGACGATTAGCATAGATATGACCAGCAATGTGGTGAACACCTATTAAAGGTTTATCATGTGCAAATGCCAACGCTTTTGCTGCGTTTACACCTATTAATAACGCTCCTACCAAACCTGGTCCTTCTGTTACAGTAATTGCGTCCATTTCTTCAACAGTCATTTCAGCTTGTTTCAATGCCTCTTCTAAAACAAACGTAATCTCTTCAACGTGGTGACGAGATGCAATCTCAGGTACGACCCCGCCAAAGCGTTTATGACTTTCTATCTGAGATGCAACAACATTCGCTACTATTTCCTTACCATCTTTAATGATAGCAACAGCAGTTTCATCACAACTTGTTTCAATTGCTAATATGTATTGATGTTTTTTATTATCCATTATAAATTCACCCACATTACCATTGCATCTTCATTATTATCGGTATAGTAATTTTTTCGAATACCAGCTGGCATAAAGCCAAACTTTCGATATAATTTCTGAGCAACTATATTTGATACACGTACTTCCAATGAAAGTCTTTTAGCCCCATTAATAATTGCCTGATTAATAATATATTGAAATAAACCAGAACCATATCCATTTCCTCGAACAGACGGTAGAAGTGCTATATTCGTTATTTGTCCCTCATCGACTACAACCCACAACCCGCAAAATCCAATAATAATTCCATCTTTCTCCACTACGTAATAATGCGCATATGGGTTTTCGGTTAATTCTTTTTGATATATATCAATTGTCCAAGGTATAGTAAAGGACTCTCTTTCTATTGCTGCTACCTGATTAATATCTTCATACACCATTTTCCGAAAAATTGTATTACTCATTTTCGACCTTCGCCGTCCTTTGTGCCTCTAACCATTTTGCTTCTGCTTCAACTAAGCGCAAATAATTAGGTGTTAGATTATGAATATTATCAGCTTCTTTATATCGTCCATAAACAGCTAATAATGACGGGCGAGCAGTATGATATATTTCTTCGGGAATAATTGCATTATCTCCTAAAATTTCAATAATTAAATCACGATACTGATCAATATCAGGACTCAAAAATACAACTTTATGGTTTACATCCTTCAGTTGTTCTAACCAATCTTCAAATAAAACATTCTTTTCCTCTACCGTAGTTAACAGGCCATCTTCAGCTCTTTGAAACAATCCTGTGTAAACTAAACCGCGGCGGGCATCAAAAAACGGGCAAATCGCATAACCTAACTCTCTTGCTTGCAAAGCCAATGTTTCTAAACTAGAAATGCCCACAACTGGAATGTTTAACGTCCACGCCATTGTTTTTGCTGTAGATAATCCAATTCTTACGCCCGTATACGATCCTGGTCCTTTTGCAACAACAATTTTTGTTAACTCTTTTGGTGTTAAATCAACATCACGCATAAGTTGTACAATTGCTGGCATCAATCTTATAGAATGTTTGTTTTTATTATTAGAGATGTATTCAGCGGTTATTTTATTGTCTTGATAAATAGCGATACCCATCGTTTCATTTGACGTATCAATTGCTAGTATATTCATCTTGCTAGCTCCTCACATATTCTTTCAAAGTCAATTCCATGAGGATAAAATGTAATAGTCCGTGTACGTTCATCTTCTACATTCATTGAAATGTCCAAACGATTATTCGGTAAAAATTCTTCAATAAATTGTGGCCATTCAACTATGGAAATACCATCACCATTAAAATATTCATCAAATCCAATGTCCTCTTCACTGTTTTCTAAACGATAAACATCCATATGATAAAGCGGTAACTCACCCTTGTACTCTTTTACAATTGTGAAGGTCGGGCTATTAATTGTACGTGTGACTCCTAAACCTGCCCCTATACCCTTGGTGAAAGTAGTCTTACCTGCCCCTAAATCTCCTTTAAGTGTCACTACATCACTAGGACGTAAAAGCACTGCAAGTTTTTCTGCTAGTCGTTTTGTCTCTTCTGTTGTTTTAGTTGTAAATTTATATTCCATTATAACTTCTCCTAACTTCGATGCGTGTATCCACCTTTTTCAAGCACATGTTTTTTCCCGTTTTCAATCAGAAATACATTATTACTACCATTTGGCTCATACAAAACATTACCGATCTCAGATATTTTCACAGCCGTTTTCTTTGCTGCTTGCAAAACACTATCCCAATCCTTTTGAGGTACAGATCCTACTAACTCAAAATCTTCTCCACCAAATAGTTGAAATGCTCGTTGTTGTTCACTTGAAAATTGTTTTAGTTTTGGATGTTTTGGTAACTTTTCATAATATAGCTGCACAGTTAAGTTTGAAGCGGTTGCCAATTCACTTGCTTCATTTGCAATTCCATCACTTATGTCATTTAATGTAACCCGTTCTAACGTACTTAATGCTTGAGCAAAAGCTACACGAGGTGTAGGCAATCGATGTCGATCGATCAAGTAATTATTGTCCTGTACCAGATCGTTTTTATCGGAAGTCAATAGGTGTAATCCTGCTGCAGCATCTCCTAAGGTTCCTGTTACAAATAAGACATCACCATCTTGCATTGTACTACGATATCTGGCCTTTTGTTTGTCAACAAAACCAATAATCGTAATAGAGACGACTAATTCTGATCCCCCAACTGTATCGCCACCTATTAAATCCATTTTATAGGTAGACGCTATTCTATCCATCCCTTGATATATTTGTTGTAACTCAGATTCACTCCAGTTTTCAGGGATTACAATTGAAATCATATAATAAGCAGGGGTTGCTCCCATTGCAGCCATGTCACTAATATTAGCTGCTAATACACGATAACCAATATGATATGGATCCATCGTCTTACGCGAAAAATGTACATTCTCCACAAAGGTATCAACTGCAGTTACAACATCTTGATAATTTTGTCTAAATACAGCTGCATCATCGCCAATCCCTTTTAAAAGAGAAGGCTGTTTATATGTATTTTGTTTTATTGAATCAATAAATTTGAATTCATCCATAAAATAACCTCATTTTTAATTACTATCTCTATAATAGCAAAAAATAAGGGAAATAAAAATGATGACGTTTTTTATAGTCGGTTTAGAGGGGATGGAATTTATATAAGGGGATTTCAATATGTTTTTTCATAAAATGTTTTATTGAATCAATAAATTTGAATTCATCCATAAAATAACCTCATTTTTAATTACTATCTCTATAATAGCAAAAAATAAGGGAAATAAAAATGATGACGTTTTTTATAGTCGGTTTAGAGGGGATGGAATTTATATAAGGGGATTTCAATATTTTTTTTCATAAAAAAAAACCTTAGGATTATCCTAGGCTTCATTTCTATATTGTTATAAAAATGGCGGTCCGGACGGGACTCGAACCCGCGACCTCCTGCGTGACAGGCAGGCATTCTAACCAACTGAACTACCGGACCATTTTGGTTGCGGGGGCAAGATTTGAACTTGCGACCTTCGGGTTATGAGCCCGACGAGCTACCAGACTGCTCCACCCCGCGATAATGTAGATCTTAAATCTACTATAAAAGATAAAGTACTGGCTTAGCGACGTCCTACTCTCGCAGGGGCAAAGCCCCAACTACCATGGGCGCTGAAGAGCTTAACTACTGTGTTCGGCATGGGAACAGGTGTGACCTCTTCGCTATTGTCACTAAACCATATTACTAAGTATATCTTATGTTCTTTTATTAAGAAATATACATCCAATATATATTCTTAATTTATAAGGACAAGGATTATTATACTTGATTCCTAAAAGAAATGCAAGACTTAAAGGTAAAATATATTTATACCTTCAAAACTAGATAAGAAGTACAACAAGACAACATAAATATTATAGTTAAGTCCTCGATCTATTAGTATTCGTCAGCTACACGTGTCACCACGCTTCCACCTCGAACCTATCAACCTCATCGTCTCTGAGGGATCTTACTCTAAATGATGAGAAGTCTCATCTTGAGGG
>NZ_QJSH01000018.1 GCF_003426025.1 Paraliobacillus quinghaiensis | reverse complement strand
CCCTCAAGATGAGACTTCTCATCATTTAGAGTAAGATCCCTCAGAGACGATGAGGTTGATAGGTTCGAGGTGGAAGCGTGGTGACACGTGTAGCTGACGAATACTAATAGATCGAGGACTTAACTATTAATTTTATGTTGTCTTGTTGTACTTCTTATCTAGTTTTGAAGGTACTACCTTCAATAAACTTGATTTAGTGACAATAGCGAAGAGGTCACACCTGTTCCCATGCCGAACACAGTAGTTAAGCTCTTCAGCGCCCATGGTAGTTGGGGCTTTGCCCCTGCGAGAGTAGGACGTCGCTAAGCAACTGTAAAACATCTATTGCAATTATGTGATAGATGTTTTTTGTGTCTTATCATTTGATAACTATAGATTAGCTAAGGCAAGGAAGTTCGACTAAGGTCGCCACGTCGTGTGGCAACGTCGAACTGACCTACATCCTGTAGGCCCCCAGCCGAACGAACACAGTAGTTAAGCTCTTCAGCGCCCATGGTAGTTGGGGCTTTGCCCCTGCGAGAGTAGGACGTCGCTAAGCAAAATCTTAAACATCTATTACAATTTGTAGTAGGTGTTTTTTGTTGTTTCTAATTATATTAAAGGAAGAATTGAGCTTGGATAGGGAGATTGGTAGTACATTTGTGGAAATTAGCTCATACTTCATAGGTTTGTTCAATAAGTGTTCGATTGTAATTTTATACGTTATTTCTACATAAGCTAGGTTAGATGAGTATTCAAAGGAGGAGTATTTATGGGAGGAAAAGTTATACATTACTTCGCAGATGGGAATACAGCGAAAGGTTTTTATGATCTGTTTGAGTCTAACTTACAGGGATTAGAAAGGATTTATACATTAAAAGGTGGTCCTGGAAATGGAAAGTCTAACATAATAAAAAAACTAGCAGAAGTGTGGGGGAATAAGGGCTATAATATAGAACTAATTCATTGTTCTTCTGATAATGATGCATTAGATGGGCTCATTATACAAGATTTAAAGTGTGCAGTAATTGATGGAACACCTCCGCACGTATTAGAACCAAAAGCTCCTGGTGCAATTGAGCAATATGTCAATTTAGGAATTGCTTGGGATATCTCTTTATTAAGTGCCAAGCGAGAAATTATATTGGATTACCAAAAGCAGAAAGAAGAAGCGTTTGAAGCTGCATATAATTCTTTTCAGAATGGACTTCGAATTCACGATGATTTAGAGGCAATCTATATCAATAATATGGATTTTGAAAAAGCTAATGAAGTAACCAATGAATTAATGGATAAAATTTTTATTGGTAAGCAAAGTGAGTCTGATAATGCGATAACACGTGATCGTTTCTTTGGTGCTTCTACTCCGGAGGGAGTTGTTGATTATATTTCTAATATCACCGAAGGGGTACCTAAGCGATTTTTTATCAAAGGGCGTGCAGGAACGGGGAAATCTACTCTTTTGAAAAAAATAGCAGCAACTGCCACAGAGAGGAGTTTCGATGTGGAGTTATATCATTGTGGCTTCGATCCTGAAAGCATTGATATGGTTATTATACGTGAACTAGGTGTTTGTGTATTCGACAGTACAGATCCTCATGAATACTTTCCAAATAAACATGGTGATGAGATTATTGATTTATATGAGAAAACGGTTGCTCCAGGTACAGATGAAGCCTATGAAACTGAAATAAATGATCTTACAAAACGATATAAACAACGGATGAAAGAAGGTATTTCATACTTACAGGAAGCAAAAAGTGTGCATGATCAATTGAAAAAGATATACATTGATGCTACTGATTATTCTGTGGTTGATGCCATTTATGACGACATTAATATGTCTATTGAGAAACGTGAGGGATAAATTAAAATGTAAGATCCAATGGTTTGTTCTTATAATATATTTATAGCAAAAGAGTGCGTTAGTGAGATCACCTTTGTCGGATATGTAATGTAGATGTTATTTATGTCATTCATAATTAATTTTCTTATCAATATATTTTATATATGGGTGAAGACACTAAGTGTTTAATCACTTTTATCCTTTAACTTTAAAAATGGAGGAATTCACATGAAGTGTAATAATTGTAATGGTGACGGTTTCTTCAAATGTAAAACTTGCTCAGGAGAAGGAATTGATTATGGGGTTCATCAGTGTGATTCATGTTCAGGAACAGGTGAATTCACTTGTAAATCATGTGGAGGGAAGGGAAAGATTAAATTACTGAAGAAGTTAAAGTCGAATTAGTTTATTTTACTTCAAAGGTAACCTTGTTAAAAATTATGCATGGAGCTAAATTCAAAGAATCTTTTTGGATATAGTTCCATTTTTTTAGTTTTGTCTAGATAATGTGTGGTAAAATAGAACTATAAATATTGCATTGAAAAGGCAAACTTACTGAAAAGTAAGGGCGCAAAGTTACAGACCTAAGGGAATGACCTATGGTGGCTGTGCTGCCAAAGGGATAACTATAACTTGTCTTTTAAAGGTTATTTCCATTTGGAAATAACCTTTTGTGTTTATTTATATTGATATAAAGGTGGCGAACTAGCATGTGGTCAACAAAACGTAGCGCGATCGTTTCTATTTTTGTAATATCTATTTTATTTTATAGCTGTCTTTTGCTATTTAAAAATAATGAACTGATACGTTCGCTAATTGTTTTTATTCGACCGCTTGGTGCAGGAACGCTCAGTTTTTTCTGGCTATATAAAGCATACCGACTAAAAAATGATAAACAAAGGTATTTTTGGCTACTTCTAAGTATTGGTGTCTTATTTTATATTAGTTCAAACACTCTTTGGATGCTATCGTTTTTGGTGCAAGGTTTAACTATATATTCAGATTTATCGTTTTTATTGTGGATAATGACTTATATAATCTTTTTGATTGCTCTAATTTATAAAATAAAAGTTATTAACACATCAATTTCTACAAGCAGATATATTTTCACAATTTTTGTCTTTATGACATTTGTTGTTTCGATAGTAACTCATTATTTTGTAAACCCAATTTTAATTGCTTCGGGTAACTCACTAGTTGTTACTACAAGTATTCTGATTTACACCATTGCCAGTTTAAGTATTTTGTTCGTTATTATCAATTTATATTATCTATCACTATTTAGTAAAGATAAAGAAGTAATGGTATTTATTGTTAGTGGATTCTTACTTCAGGTTATTGCCGATATGTATCATTCTTATTTAAATTCTTATGGCGAATATCAACAAGGTAGTTTTGTAGATTTTATCTGGCTAACTGCTTTATTAATGATAGGTGTAGCGGGTAAGTTTGCACAAACAAATTCCGTAGAATTAGACTGGAAAATCATTAACTACTTTCAGAATAAGGAGTCGATTTTTCCGTATCTAACAGTAATTACTTTAATGATATTAGTACCCTATAGCTATGATTGGGATTTCAACGCACTTAGTACCGGATTAAGCATTATCTTTTTGATGATTATTATTCGACAATTAATTGTTATGAAAAAAAATAAAAAGCTAGTAAGTGAATATCGATATTTGGCTTACCATGATTCTTTAACAGGTTTAAAAAATCGTACCGCATTCATCGAAGATTTGGCAGAAATAATGAACAAAGCAAAAAAGTCAGATCGTTCAGTCGCCTTATTATTAATGGACCTTGATCGATTTAAAAATGTAAATGATACACTTGGTCATCATATTGGTGACCTTGTACTTAGGGAATCAGCCGCAAAATTAAAACGTACATTACATGAGGAAGCAGTAATATATAGGATTGGTGGAGATGAGTTTGTAATTGTTTTACCTAATATATCTAAATCTGATTGTGTTACTACAGCAGACATTGTACTAGATATATTTAGACAACCTTTCTCTATTGAATTTCATGAAATTTCAATTACACCAAGTATCGGTATTAGCCTCTATCCAACGGATGGGTTGGATAGTCAAGAATTGCTAAAGTATGCTGATTCAGCAATGTATGTAGCAAAAGAAAAAGGGAATAGATATCATTTTTTTGATGCAGCATTAAATGCATATATTACACGTAGGATGATAATTGAAGTCGAGTTAAAAAAAGCTATAGATAGAAATGAACTGGTACTTTTTTATCAACCTAAAATAAAGTTAAGTACGGGTGAAATGGTCGGTATGGAGGCATTGTTAAGATGGGATCATCCAAAGCTAGGCTCGATATCTCCAACCGAATTTATTCCAGTGGCTGAGGAGACAGGACAGATAACAGCTATTGGGGAATGGGTCTTACGGACGGCATGTCATCAAAATAAAGTCTGGCAGGATCAGGGTTTCCAAAGCTTAAGTGTTTCCGTCAATGTATCTGCTAGACAATTTGAACAAGGTGATTTTATTAAAATTGTAGAAAAGGCATTATATGATTCAGGACTTAATCCAAAATTTTTAGAATTAGAAATAACAGAAAGTATCATGCAAAATACATGCGAATCAATTCAAGCTTTAAAAGAAGTACGTGAGCTTGGCGTAAAAACATCTATTGACGATTTTGGTACAGGTTATTCATCGTTGCATGTCCTAAAGGAATTACCAATTGATACAATCAAAATTGACAAATCCTTTATTGACGATATTGAAAATAAAACGAACCTTTCTATTATCAAAACAATAATTGATATAGGTTTAAATTTAAATTTGGATATTATAGCGGAAGGAATAGAAATGCAAGAGCAGTTCAATACATTAGATAGACTTAATTGTGGATATGGACAAGGTTACCTGTTTTCTAGACCAGTTCCAGCTAATGAGTTTCAAAAAAAAATAAGTGATGAAATGATTGCTAAGAAAAATTATCTCATTAAATAACTGTACAATTGTACGGTTATTTTTTTGATATATGTAACTTTAATTAGTAACAACACTCCATTTCTAAATAAACTGTACTAAGTACCCTTTCACAATCAGAGAAGTCGTATATATATATAGTGTAAGAAAACTTAAAGAAAGGAGGAACAGCATTGGTAGATGGTGATTTTCAAAACAGACTAAATGAAATATCAAGTAACTTAATCAACATGCATGTCTCTGATTTATTTAATAAGATTAATAAGTCTAATAGCAACAATCGTCTTAGAGAACTATCGGTAGATGAGAAGAAACAGATCCAAGAATCTGTTGAGGGGCTCAAATCACAAACAGAAGCCTTTTTAGCTGACCAACAAAATAGTACTAATAATATGCAACTACAGACAGAGGAACTAATCAAAAAATTACAACAAATTCAAAGTAATAAAACTAACTCATAGTCCCAAATATTAAGTGAAAGGAGGGATGATAAATGGGTAGAGGTAATGCCATGAATGCAAGAAATGTGAGTCAATATGCTGATCAAATTTCAGAAATAGAGCAAAAATCAAGGGAAGCAATATTTATTTTAAACTCTTCAGATGTTACGGTGGATACTACTGATACGCAAATAGCAGTTTCATTACAAGCTGCTTTACAAGTAGCAATTGTCATTGTCGTTAATATTTCAGTAGCTAGTAGTACACGAGCAAAAGAGATAACAGAAGAACTACTAGGATATTCTAGAATTGATCAATCTAACAGACAGCTTATTGTAATTGATGGGAGTGAATCTGTTAGTGTAACAACAACTGACACAGATGTTGCAGCATCTATTCAGGTTCTACTTCAAATTTTGGTGTCACTTGTTGCACAGTTAGATATACTTTAATAAAAGAAATCCCCTTCCAGTTATGAATATAGTTTTCTGTTAGCTCCAATGCTACTGCTCCACATATTTTGTGGGCAGTAGTATTTTATGCTTTATGTAATTTAATTGTGCTAGTTTTAATTGATCTGATTGACAGTAATTTACCAAATGTTTAAACTTATTTTAATCAAGCAACACAACTGCAACTAATTAAATTAAGGATATGACTAAAGACCATCTAGGAGGGAATTTTGTGAGATTTAAAGAAAAAGATAAAATTATCTTAATAGGTGATAGCATTACTGATGCAGGAAGAAGGAGGGATCCGGATCAAATTGGTGAAGGGTATTTTCAATTGCTGCGTGACTATTATGTTACTACATATCCAAAAATGAAACTGAATTTCATAAACAAAGGAACTGATGGTAATAGAGTATGTGATTTACAGGATAGATGGACAGAAGATATCATTGATCAGCAACCAGATTGGATTTCTATTTCTATTGGAATTAATGATGTATGGAGACGACTAGACAATCCTGATATCGAGCAAATATATCCTGAAGATTTTTTAAGTATTTACACAGAACTTTTAATAAGAGTAAAAGAAGAAACAAATGCCCAAATTATACTAATGGAGCCAACGATCATTGAAGAGAACATTGAATCAAAGGGCAACCAATTACTTGTTCCCTATGTAAATATTGTTCAGGATTTAGCAAAACAATTTGATACAGTGCTTGTTCCTACCCATCAAGTATTTAGAAAATTCTTAGAAGTGAATCCGGGTTATTCTGTTACAACAGATGGTGTACATATGACTTCAACAGGAAATATGTTACTAATGAAAACATGGATTAAAGCAATAAATAGTTAGAAGTTTAAAAGAGATTACCTTAAAAGTACTTTAAGATAATCTCTTTCAATTTTTAACTACCTTGTAGTATTTCACGTGTTTTATCTAGTATCTCTTCATCTTTTAAACGAAACTTAAATTCTACTCTTCGTGAAGCTTCTGGACTATAATTTCCATTTTCATCAGTACGGCCATCTGAAAATGACTTTCCATTTACAGTTAATTTTTCTTGTAAATGATTTTGAATATTTTTATAGGGAAAATCATCACCAAGAATATATGCAGCTACACTATAAGCCCGCTCTTGTGAAAGTTCTAAGTTGTATAAATAACTATCAGTTCGATCAGCATGGCCTTCAATAATAATTTCCGATACATAATCTTCGTAGCCACTTTGTAATAGGACATCAAGGTATTTAGGAACAAATTCATCTAAAAAATGAAATGAATCCTCTTTTAATTCTGATCCATCATATTCAAATAGAATTTCTGTGTTGAAGATAATTGCTCCTGTCTTTTCATCAACATCAATACCTAAAGTGGGATCTTTAAATTGTTCATTTAAATCTTTGACAAGGTTTGCGCGAACACCCATAATTTGATCAATCGTTTGTTTCATCTCCTCAATTTGAATAGATTTGATTACCATCATTGAAATAAAAATTAACACAAAACAAAGTAAAATAGATGTTAATAAATCTGTGAAAGAAGGCCAAAAATGGTGTTCTTCCTGCTCATTCTTAAATAGTCTTTGATATTTATTAATCATTTTGACTCAAACCCGTGTAATTATTTGATTTAACTACTTCTTGACTAAAGCCACGTAATTGTTGATTTAGTTTTTGTATTTCTTCGAGAAGCTCATTGAATGTTTGTTGTGTATGACGACTACTACTTTGTAACATTTCCTCATTAATATTTCGTATTTCTTTAAACTCTTTTTTCATCCCTTGATTTGTTATTTCCATATAATCATTAAAGTTTCGGATAACTTTATCTAGTTTTTCTCCAAGTGTTCCTTCCAATGTTGTGACATATTTGGAAAGTGTATCTTTTAAAATACCGACATTTGCTTCGACTTGGTTTTCACGTTGGGTAAATGCACCATTCATTTGTGAAATCGTTGTATTGATATCATTAAGAAGCTGCTTATTTTGAATACCAACTTGTTCATAAGTTTTTGTAGCCTCTAGCATCTGTTTTTCAAAGTTTGATGAATCAATTGAGTGAGCTTTCAAATGATTATTAAAATCCCTGTTGAACTGTTTAAGCTCATCAAAACGATCAGATAGTAGAACTTTATATTCTGCCTGTGTATCATTAATAGTTTTAAGCGCACCAGGTAAATGTACAAATGATTCTTCTAGTTTATCAAACTGCTTTGAAAGTTCACTTAAATAGCTTGTTATCCCTATTAGCTTTGAACTTAGATCATTTCCAAAAACTTGTTTAAACTCCTTGTTCTGTTCCTTCATTTGGTCTACTAAATGATGACTTTCTTTATTGCTTTTCTCAATTGAATTCACTACTGTTTGCTGTCCTTGAACAATAGACGAAGTGAATGTTTTTAAATCAGTAGATGTATTTTCAAAATGATTTAATGTGTCAATTTGAGCTGACAAAGCTTCATCTATTCGTTTATATGCATTCTCAAATGTTATTGCCATCCGTTCATTTCTTTCATCTGTTTTTTTGAAATAGGAAAAAAGTTGATCGAAATTTTTATTGAGTTTTTTAGTAGCATCCCCAAATCCATTTGTTACTTTAGTCATATTTGTAAATAAAACTTGAAAGTCTTGAAGATTAGTAGATAATCCATCATTAAACTTAGCTAAATCTTCAGCAGATTGCTGTAATCCAGTTGTATAGTCTTGAAAGCCTGAAAAATGATCCACAATGCTTTGTAAAGATTGCTGATTTGTTTCCTGAAGTTGCAGAATAGAAGTATTAATTGCTTCAGACACATTAATAAGTCGACTAAAGCTGTTATGTTCATTTTCAGCTAAATTAGATTCTACTTTTAACATAATATCAGTAAAAATATATTCTGTATTAGCAACCTTAATTAGCATTGTCATGAACAATGAGAAACCCATTCCTACAATACTTGTGTAAAATGCAACATCAATTCCCGCTAACACACTAGCAACGTCTTCTACTAATTGATCTCCACTAGAATCGATACTGCCTAAGGACATTGTTAGACCAATAAATGTTCCTAATATGCCAATTAATATAAATACAGAGACAGTCATTTGTATTATCTTAATTAGATTAACAACTGGTAAGTTATACATACGCCAACTTGAAAATTGTTTTTGAACAAAAGTTTCCACTTTGACAGATTCATCTTTTTGTTTTTGGTCAAAAGTTTCTTTAAACGACCGAAGTGGTTCAATGTCCATTCGATTTGTTTCTTGGATATAATTACGTATTTTTTTTAGTTTTAAAAATAAAGATATGTGAACGAGCGAAGTAACAATAAATAAAGTAAATAAAATCATGAATATCATTTCAATCATCGGATTTGATAAAATGGCCTCTGCTTTTTGTTCACTTGTAAATAGTTGTAGAATGGTTTCTATCATTGAATTTCCTCCTACTGAAAATATGGTGCATATTGAATAGGTAACATACGGCTCTTTTATTACTATTCAAAGCTTGACCAAATCATGTGTTTACAGAGTAAAGTTTAATTATTTTAATGTTTCTAAGAGAAAGGTTGTAGTAAAATAGACATATTCATATATTGGGGGGATTCTTATTTTTGATTTATCGATTTTACAATGGGTAATAGTAGGGATTTGTGCAATTTTTATAGGATTCACAAAAACAGGTATACCAAGTCTAGGTGTTTTAGTTGTAACTATATTTATGTTTATTTTCCCCGCAAAAGAATCTGTGGGCATTTTACTACCACTTTTAATTGTTGGTGATATTTTTTCGGTTATATATTACAGGAGAAATGTAGTGTGGAGACACTTAGTGTCACTAATTGCTTGGGTATTAATTGGAATTCTTATGGGGTACTTTATATTGGATTTCGTAAACAGCGATCAGTTAAAACCAATCATTGGTTTCCTTGTATTGGTATTAATAATCCTTCATGTGAGCAAGGAGAAGTTTGGTGAAAAATTTAACAAAGCACTACCAAAAGCAACTTGGTTCACTGGTCTAATGGGGATTTCAGCCGGTTTTGCAACGATGATAGGTAATGCAGCTGGTGGTGTGATGGCAATTTACTTGCTAGTGAAAGGCTTGCCAAAAAAAGAGTTTGTCGGAACAAGTGCATGGTTTTTCCTAACAGTGAATCTAATTAAAGTTCCGTTTTATGTTCAATTAGATTTAATCACGATAGAGTCAATTACTTTTAATGCAAAATTTATTTTGCTGGTCATTATAGGTGGAGTGGTTGGAGTCAAATTACTTCCAATTATCCCACAACGAACCTTTCAAATTCTAATTTTAGCTTTTACGTTTTTAGGGGCATTGCGCTTAATAATTCCTTGAACAATCGGAGTATTCGACATATACATATTTATAAATAATAAGGGAAATACTGGTCAAACACTTAGTTAATTCTAAGTGTTTTTTGTTTATGCTCTTTTCATAAACATTCAGACTTGATATAAAATGCGCAGTAACTTTAATTCTTTCTTTATAAAATAAGCGGTATTCCCACGCTTCCGAAAAACACTCGCTTTCAGTGGGGAACGATTCAGCCTCCTCGTAAGCAACAATCTTTTAGAAAAAAGTGTCTGTTTATGAATATACATAATTTCAAAAAAAATCCACACTCTAAACAGATAGATTTAATGGAAAGGTGTGCGAATTATATGGAAGCAAGTTGGACTTCAATTATTCCTTTTTTAATCGTTATTCCTGTTGCGATGTATACAAGCCAAGTACTACCAGGTTTAATACTTGGCTTATTAGTTGGTTCTTATCTTATCTCTCCCACTATCATAGGTGGAATGCAGGAAATGTTGACTTATATTGTTCAAGCACTAATTGACAAAAATAATATAAAAATTATTGTCTTCCTGTATGTATTCTCTGGTCTGATTGGCATGATTAAAATGACTGGTGGAATTAAAGGTTTTGTAGAAAAATCTGCAGAAAAAATAACCACAAAAAAGCAAGCTTTATTTCTAACATATGTATCAACAATTGGAACATTTAGTGCACCAACTTTTCGCTTCGTAACGATTGCGCCAATTATGAAGGCTATATTAAAAAAGGTGAAAATGTCAACAAAAGAGCTAGGATTTGTAATTGAAACAACAGCGACACCGATTATTGTTTTAATACCAGTAGCTACAGCATTTGTTGGATATATGGTATCCGTTATTCAAATATCAACGGAAACAATTGGTTATGAAGCAGATCCTTATACTCTTTTTATTCAGAGTATTCCATTTAACTTTTTTGCAATTGTTATTATTTTACTTGGAATTTATTTAAGTTTCTTTCATCATTCTCATACTGATGCACCAATGGAAATGGATGACGAAAAAGAAGATGACTGGCACGAATGTCATCCAGCTGTTCATAAAGATTTACCTAGTAAACGATGGAATCTGTTAATTCCTATCGTTTTAGTTATTTTTCTTACATTGTTTTTAACATGGTGGGATGGCTGGAATAAAGGACATACATTTTTTGAAGCATTCATCCATGCAGATGTATTAGAAGCAATGGTAATCGCATTGCTAATTACTGTTTTACTATCTATAATCTTTTATTCTTTACAACGATTTGAGTTAAGTAAATTAATCAATAGTTTTATTGTTGGTGGAAATGACATCATGTCTGTTATTGTTTTATTGTCAATTGTTTGGGGATTGTCATCTGTGACCAGTGATTTAGGCTTCTCAGAATTTATAACCTCGTACACCGACTGGATACCACAAATGTTTATTGCACCACTTATGTTTGTATTTGGTGCAATTATTTCTTATTTTATAGGTTCTGCTTGGGGGACATGGGGGATTTTAATGCCTTTAGGTGTATCTATTGCATTTTCAGCAGATGTTTCACTTCCCTTAATAATTGGCGCTGTTTTTGCGAGTGGTTCCTTTGGTGCTTTTGCCTCTCCACTAAGTGATGATACGAATACATTAGCAAATATTCTTGATTTAACAGTAATGGACTATGCAAGATTTAAACTTAAACCTGCCTTAATTGCAGCGGGAATTACTACTGTTCTTTACACGGGGGTAACTTTTATATTTTAAACCTGGATGAAAAAATAGCAGGCCATCAATAGATGACCTGCATTATCATATTTTATCATCGAACAGCTAGCAGTTCATGTGTGGAGAAGATGGTACAAGCTGCATAAACTCTATCCTATTTCCATCTGGATCTTTTGCCCAACATTGAAAGTTGTTATCCTTACCCTGAGTTGGCTCAACATCAAGTGTGATCCCTTTTGATTTTAATACATTTGCAATTTCGTCAATATCATTTACTTCAAGACAAAGATGATCTACGCCAATCGGGTCAGTAACTGCTTCTGGTTTGTTTTGGCCCCCATAAAATAACTCAATAAATTGCCCTGGAGCTATTTTAATATACTCAATCCATGGATTGTTGTTATCGTCTCGAATTTCAAATGCTTTTTTAAATCCAAGAATTTCACAATAAAAATGAATTGATTTTTCCATATCTTGTACTTTTAATGCCACGTGCCCAATTCCTTTAATCATAATATCTCCTCCATGTAATTTAATGTAAGCGTTTATATTTATTGTACATAATTACTCAACATGATGGAAGTAGTATTATTTATCTGTGAATTTAATGGAGCTGATCGTATTATAATCAACTCCATTTATATTGGTTATATTTGCTATTCTGAATAGGAACAAACTCTATTTCGGCTAATTTTGGCTTTGTAGAGAGCTGCATCAGCATTCCGATATAAATCATCTATTTTACGAGTTGTTGTGTGAAAAGTTGTTGCACCTATAGAAACTGTGATATTAATTTTTTTCGTGCCTTTATTTATCAGGAAATTATGTTGTTCCACATTTTTTCTGATATTTTCTGCTATTTGTAACACATGATCATGATGGCAATCAGATATTAATATCGTAAACTCTTCACCACTTATTTTAAGTGCAAAGGTGAATATGACTGTATTGGTCGATATTTGTCACAATTCAAAAATTAAGTTAAGAACTAATGTTCTTTACAATTAGAAATTTAAAAATGATATAATAATTAAATAATTATTTTTTAAGCGTGAGCGCGTAAGGTAATTAAATGCTAGGATAAAAAGAAAGGACAGATGTATAATGTCCAAGGGAAAATTGGATTTATCTAATTTTGAAAAAAAACTAGAGGTAAGAAATATAAGAAGAGACGATTTTGACCAAATTATTAACATGCAAACAGCTTGTTTTCCTAATATGGATCCTTGGAAAATAGAACATCTTGAAAGTCATGTTAATACATTTCCAGAAGGGCAGATATGTGTCGAATATGATGGGAAGATAATAGGCAGTTGTTCCAGTTTGATTATTAATTTTGATGAATATGATGATAAACATACATGGGACGATATTACAGATGAAGGATATATCACAAACCACGATCCAGAAGGCTATAATCTTTATGGAATCGAAGTGATGGTTGATCCTGCATTTAGAGGTATGAAAATTGGGAAAAGGTTGTATGAAGCTCGAAAAGAACTAGCACGCGAGTTGAATCTTAAAAGTATTATCATAGGGGGAAGAATTCCTAATTACCATAAATATGAAAATGAATTAACGCCCAGAGAGTATGTGGAAGAAGTTATAAGCAAAAAAATCCACGATCCTGTACTAACATTTCAAATTATGAATGGCTTCACTGTTATGCGAATTAATCCAGGTTATTTACCTGACGATAAACAATCAGCAAAATATGCTACATTAATGGAATGGAATAATGTTGATTATCATGCAAAAACAAAACGGCACTTTAAAACGGCTTATCCTGTTCGTATTACTGTTATTCAATACATGATGAAGAGTATAGAGTCTTTTGAGGAATTTGCTAAACAAGTAGAATATTATGTGGATGTGGCTTATGACTTTGGATCAGATTTTGCAGTGTTTCCAGAAATATTCACAACACAACTCATGTCATTTTTAGAAGAAAAAGTACCATCAAAATCAGTGAGAAAACTAGCTGGATATACGGAAGATTACATTGAACTTTTCACCAATTTAGCTGTAAAATATAATGTGAATATTGTTGGAGGCACTCACTTTGTCGAAGAAGACGATCATATTTATAATATAGCTTATTTATTCCGACGAGATGGAACGATTGAAAAACAGTATAAAATTCATGTGACTCCGAATGAAAAAAAGTGGTGGGGAATTCAGCCTGGAGATGTAGTAAAGGTATTTGATACTGATTGTGGAAAGATAGCGATTCAAATCTGTTATGATATTCAATTTCCAGAATTATCCCGATATGCTGTAGATCAAGGAGCAAATATTATTTTTGTGCCATTCTGTACAGATGATCGGCAAGGATACTTGCGAGTTCGTTATTGTGCACAAGCTCGTGCTGTTGAAAATCAAGTTTATACTGTTATTGCAGGCACAGTTGGAAACTTAACGCACGTTGAGAATATGGATATTCAATATGCGCAATCTGGAATCTTCACTCCATCAGATTTTGAATTTGCACGTGATGGAATTATTGGTGAGTGTCATCCGAATATTGAAACAGTAGTTGTTGGTGATGTGGACCTAGAAATTTTGCGAAGGCAACGTAAGTCTGGGACTGTTTGTCAACTAAGAGATAGAAGAAAAGATCTATTTGAAATTAATTATAAAAATATTGATACGGAAGTGAAACCGTTAAAATAATAAATTATCACAAAAGGTATATAACCGTATCCTAGTTGAATGGGATACGGTTAAAAGTGTTGTCGTATTCATTTATATTGTTCTCTAAGATGATGCTAATCCATATTAAACCACAATGGATCATTGTTAGTAACGTCACCGTTATAATTAATTAGTGCTTCTTCTCCGGCTTTTATATCTGTATGTGCAAAAAATTCAAATGTATGGTTCGAAAAGTTAATATCATAATCGGCATTCGGCGTATATGAATGATTAAATAACATGCCATATCCCAAGACGACTGCAGTGTGATTCTTTCCATATTCAAAAACGTAATCATCAAGTACGGTTTGTTCAATAAAATCATGCTCCTTATTTGGATAAGGAATTACTGGAGCAATATGAATTATTTCTCCTTTTTTAATATCACGTGTGGCAAATACGCCTCTATTAAATTCACCGTCACTCAATGTAGATGTCTTTATTTCAATCATGTGTCAGTCACCTTCGATTCTTTAATATTATACTCCTATCTTGCCAGTTGATATAGTAGAAAGCAAATGGTTAAACTTAGAAACTTTAAAAGTAAAACCTAAACTTGTTAAAAAGTGTGAAGTAGGCTTAATCATCCATTCTCTGTTATAATAAACAAAACAAGTATCATTATAGTAATGGGGGAAAAGAAATGGGTAAACGCATATTATATTTTCTTATAACTAATATTTTAGTTATGACAACAATAGTAATTGTCTGGTCACTAATTACAACATTTACAGGTATAGATAGTTCTTATCTGAATAATGGTCCTGGTCTAGGAATTGACTATGGAACATTAATGATCTTCAGTATTGTCATTGGTTTTACAGGAGCATTCATCTCCCTAGCAATTTCACGCTGGACTGCTAAAAAAATGATGAAAGTGAAGGTTATTGACCCGAGTAAACAAATGGCTGCACATGAGCGTGCAGTAGTGGAAAAGGTACACCGTTTATCACGTGCTGCTGGTTTAACTCATATGCCTGAGGTTGGTATTTATCAGTCTGCTGAAGTTAATGCATTTGCGACAGGACCTTCGAAGAAACGGTCACTTGTTGCAGTTTCAACTGGGCTTTTAAATGCATTAGATGATGATGCAGTTGAAGGTGTAATAGCGCATGAAATAGCACATGTTTCAAATGGTGATATGGTAACAATGACATTATTACAAGGTGTAATTAACACGTTTGTAGTCTTTTTATCTAGAATAGTTGCTACAATTGTTTCACGTCTAGTGAATTCAGATATGCAAATGATCGTTCGGTTTGTATCAATAATTGTTTTCCAGATTTTATTCTCAATATTAGGAAGTATGGTTGTTAGTGCGTATTCACGTCATAGAGAATTCCATGCTGACCGTGGTGGTGGAGATTTAGCTGGGCGTGATAAAATGGCACATGCACTCCGCTCATTAAAAACATATGTGGCTCAAGCGAAAGTAAATGATCGCACAGATGATTCAGCAATTCAAACAATGAAAATTAATGGTAAGAGTGGGCTTACGAAACTTTTCTCCTCTCACCCTGATTTAGACGAAAGAATTGCCCGTTTAGAAAAACGATAATAATAACGTAAGCCTTGAAGTAATTTATATTACTTTAAGGCTTTTTCTTATGGAAAAAAAGTACAATAACTACTTTACCTGTCGTAGTAATTGTGGTACAGTTAAATTACTACGACAGATAAAGTAAAAAACTTATTAATACATTCCATAAATCATTAAAAAATATTTAGATTCATAAAGATGTATGAAAGGAGAATATATTTGATTAGCAGTGATGTAATACGTGGCTACAATGATACAATTATACTTTTCGTACTTCTAGAAAGTGATTCATATGGTTATGAGATCTCAAAAAAAATTAAAGAACTTTCAGATGAAAAGTATACGATAAAAGAAACAACACTTTATTCTGCTTTTAGCCGTTTAGAGAAGAAAGGATATATAGAGTCTTTTTATAAAAACGAGACGTTTGGGAAACGGCGTACGTATTACAGGATTACGCAAGCAGGGGTTAATTACTATAAGGAAAAATGTAAGGAATGGGAGTTAACAAAAGAAGTAATAAATCAATTTATCAAGGAGGTAAACTGAGTTGAATACAATTATTAATTATTTGGATAATATGTTTGCAAGTCTTCCGAAAACAGAACAAATACAAAAGTTAAAAGAAGAAATGCTCGTAAATATGGAGGATAAATATAACGAACTAAAAAATGAAGGTAAATCTGAAAATGAAGCAATAGGAATTGTTATTTCCGAGTTTGGTAGTTTGGAAGAACTAATTAATGAATTCAATATTGATTTGGAGGCAAAAGAATCATCATTACAAACACTTGATGAAAAGGAAGTAAATGATTATATTGAAACCAGTAAGAAATCAGGTAATTTAATTGGCATAGGTGTTGGTTTGTGTATTTCTGGAGCAGCCTTATTGATACTCATGACACAGTTAGTAGAAGGTGGTGTGATAAATGGCTTGTCAGAATCCGTAGGTGATATGATTGGACTAATTCCATTATTTATTTTAGTTGCAATTGCAGTAGGAATGTTTATCTATGCTGGAACGATGATGGATAGATTTAACTATATGGATCAGGGCTTTGAACTTTCAACAGCCCAGCGAGCGACTATTAAAAATGCTAATGATTCTTTTCGTCGCACTTATACCCGGTCTATCATAGTTGGTGTAATGTTATGTATTTTGTCTCCAATCATACTTATAACAACAGAAGCTATAAACGAAAATGCATCAAATTATGGTGTTATTGTCCTTCTAGGAATGGTTGCTATTGCAGTATATATTTTTGTGTATTTTGGTAAAATTAATGAAACGTACAAAAAATTATTAAAAATAGATGAATATGCTCATTCGTCTAAAGCTAGAAAAAAGGAAGATAAGGTAATTGGAGCGGTTGCATCTATTGTTTGGCCACTTGCTGTTTGTATTTTTTTAATTAGTGGTTTAATTTACCATCAATGGCATATTAATTGGATTATCTTCCCGATTACAGGTTTAGTGTTTGCTATGTTCAGTGGTGTATACAGTATTCTTAAAAAGGATGAGAAATAAAGTCAAAAAGCCGGTGATCAGAGTAATACTCTAAACACCGGCTTTTTTTGGTGACTAAATTGTCCATTGATCTGAGACAAGTGCAACTAATTTCCAAATACCATTTTCATTTTGTTCAAAAACAAGGTTAATACTTGACCAATTCATTTCTTCATTCTCGCCTGAACCACTTTTATAAAATTCAACTACAGTCGCTTCAGGAAACTCCTCTTCAATGTTATTTGTTGTATTGCCACGCTGTTTATATTCATCAACTAGAACCTCATCTGGACTAAGAAACGGCTCTACGTTTAGAAACTCTTCAAAATAACCACTTGGAGTAAGTTCTATTGGATCACCACTTCCATCATAATTTCCCCATAGATAAGTGGTTTTATCATCTAAAAGACTAGCTACTTCATCTTGTTCAAAAGTAACTGCATCTTCCTCTACATGTACATAAGGAGAAAATAGTAAGCCTTTTTGCTCGTGCACATAATTAGCTACATATTCCATCTGTCTATCATGAAGTCCTCGAATGATTTCTTGTGATTTTTGTTCAATTGAAACCTGTTCCTCTAATTTTTTCGAATCAATACTGTCAACAATCCATTTATCTTCTTGCCACTTAGCATGATAAATCATTTCTCTATGACCAAGCATTTCACTGTTGCGTTCTTGGATGATTTTGTAATGTTCATCTGTTACTTCTTCAATTGAGAAATCAGTGTCTTCAGCTAACCACGTTGGACCATCTTTTGCTATCAGATAAACACCATCATCTTCTTCATTGATATATGACTCAACCATCCATGATGCTAAGTCATCTGACATGACTTCTGTAAAATGGTCATGCACTTCACTCTGAGACTCAAATGAAGGTAGTAAACCATCTTGCTCGGCTGAATCAATTAACGTTGTGAAATTTTGTTTATAATTTTGCATGACATTTTGTGCAGTTTCTTTTGTGAATTGTTTATTCTGATCATCTTCATTTTGTTGCTCATCGTTTTGCTCTTCTTGATTATCCTGGTTATCTTGTTCCTCTTGTTGCTCATTTTCTGAAGTGGTATTATCTCCAGTATTCTCATCATCATCTAAAAATGTTGGCATAACCAAAAACATAAGCAAAGTTATTGCTGCTACAGTTGCAATTCCAGCTATCATTTTTTTCATGATCGTTCCTCTCCTTTCATTTTTTTCATTGTTTTTAAGTGTCCGAATGACGTTTTGATGCATGCTTTCTTGACTAGAATGACTCAAGTTATGAGTTGGAAATTCCCTAAGTTTCTGTTCCACATGATCTTTCTCATGCTCATTGATCTTCATTAAAAATTCCCCCACCCTGCATTTGCCCAAGTCTTTTAAGTGCCCGATGATAGTTGGTTCTTACTTTTGCTGCTTTCCAATTTAAAATCTCTGCAGTTTCTTTAACCGATAGTTCTTTAATACCTCTTAAGATAACGACATCACGATAGTTCGTTTTTAATTGCTGAATAGCTTTATATAGCTCTTGATGTCTTTCATTTTGAAGTATTATTTTTTCGGGTGAAGTGTACTGCTTATTGTCTATCCAAAATTGTTCATCGAACTCTTTCTTATTCTTACTAACCTTATTTTCTTTTTTACGAGCTTCATCAATAGCAACATTTCGGGCAATGCTGAGGATCCACGTTTTCGGACTAGATTGTTTTTTGTAAGATTTTAATCCTTTTCCTGCTTTAATGAAAACATCTTGTACTAGATCTTCTACATCCGTTGAGCCAGTGTAATAGACTAAAAAATTATATACATCGTTGCTGTATTGATAAAACCAGTCGGAAATAACCTTATTCGTGTTAGTCATGTTCTAGTCCTCCATTTGCATGCTCTCTAATTAGACGTGTGAAATTATTGTTTATTACAGTATTCATAATAAAAAATTACTTATTAAACCTTACCCGAATAAAAATAAAGTAACACATTTTATACTTTACCTGCATAAAAATAAAGTAAGACATTCTGGTTTAGAAAGTTGCCATTAAACAGCAAGTAGCTTGATTAGAAGAAGAACACAGAACAATCGCTAAATGAATATAATATTTATGTTAGATAGGAAATAAGTAACAGATTAGAAATAAAACTACAGGGAGGCGAAGGTCATCAAAAAGGCTAGTGTAAACAACTTTTCCTGGCTATTGATCTTATTATCTTGCTTTGGATTTATATTTCTTCCTTCCTATATACAAGCAGATGAGCTGAAAAAAGGCGATATAAATGTACTAATCGTATCTTCATCTGAAAATAAAGAAATAAGTGAAAATGAACGATTATTGGATATGTTTATTAGTCATTTCACTTCTTCAATAAGTTTTGTTAACAGTACGGAAGTAGATTCATCGGATTTTAGTAAAGTAACGCATTTATTCTATTATGGTCAACTGGAAGAAAAGTTATCTGATTCGTTAGTACAATTACTTCAGATATATTCAGGAACTTTTGTTGCAATTGGTCATAATATAGAACAGGTATCAAGTCGATTGCCAGGAATAAAAGTAGAAGGCACAGTCACAGGCTTTGAAGTATTTCGAACAGATGATAAAGAAGATTCTATAATTGGAGATGGCTACCCAGTAATTAATATTACAGCAGATGATAAAGAGAAATTTGAAGTAATACTCTCAGCTAAGCAAAATGAACAAGTATATCCATTACTAATGAAACAAGATAATACTTATTATTATGCATCTAACAACTTATATCCACCTTATATTAATTTGTTTGCAGATGCTCTCCATGATGTGTTTGAAGTAGCACATAATGATTTCAATCAAGCTTATATACGCTTAGAAGATATCCATCCGAGGGTGAATGCGGATAATCTTATGCAAATTGCGCTTTTTTTAGAAAAAAGAAATATACCATATATGGTTGCAGTTACACCCGTTTATGTAAATCCAAGTACTGGAGAAGAGTTTCATTTATATGAAAATGATGAATTAGTACAAACTTTAACATATATGCAAGAGCATGGTGCCAGTATCATTTTGCATAGTTACACGGATCAATCGAATATGGGGAAAACGGGAAGTGGATTTGAATTTTGGGATGAAGAAAAGAATATGCCTATCTATCAAAATATTAAACAAGAAACAGTTTATATTGATGAAAAATTAAAGAAAGGAATTCATAGATTAGTTGATAGTGATTTGTATCCATTAGCATTTGAAGCACCACACTATGCCTTATCTCAAAATGGCTATAAGGTGGTGGCAGACTATTTCTCCACTTATGTCGGGCAAGTCCAATTAACAGATGATGATTGGCAAGTGATGACAGAGTCACCTTATATTACGTATCCTACTTTTCTGGACGGTATGATGCTTCTTCCGGAGACAATTCGATATGTGCGTTATAACGACCCTGTTTCTTTCGAAGAGATGATAAAAAGCATGCAGCATGCAGCGGTTGTTCGAGATGGTATAATCAGTGGTTTCTATCATCCTTTTTTAGGAGTAGATGATCTTGTGAAGTTAGTCGATGAAATAGAATCAATTCCAAAAATAGAGTGGATTGATTTAAAAGAACTAGATAATAGTGTTCAAACAGATGTATTTCAAATTAGCACAAACGATGGAGTAATAGATATAGATAGAATTATTGATGATCAATCAGATTTAGAATCAGAATCAAAAGTGAGCTGGAATATATTGATTAAAAATCATTTAAATTGGGTTTTGATTGGTGCAGGCGCAGTAGTGGTGATGGTATTACTATCCTTAGTTATTTTTAGAAAATTACGAACGTAACGTTCGCCATGGCTTAGGTTAATTAAATAAGAATAAGTGGGTGGGGGTGAGGGAGAATGAATCTGGCAATCAAAATGTGCATATTAATAGTGTTTGTATTTGCAAGTTTTCATCTTTCTTTACCACTAGTAAACGCTGTTAAAAGCGATGAAAATAATCCAAGTGTGTTAGTTGTTTATCATCCTGAAAATGGTGAAGTAGATGAGCAAAACAATAGAATGCTTGATATCCTGATAAGTCATTTCACTTCAGATCTTACATTTAAGCCTATAGCAGATGTAGCCAGAGCTGATTTAAAAGATGTTACACATATTTTTTACTATGGCTATCAATCAGAGCATATTCCGCAAACATTTCAGGATGTAATCAGAACATTTGGTGGAACATTTGTTGCATTAGGAGAAAACATTGAACAACTAGGAGATCGCTTTTCATTTATTACCCAAGTATCTTATGAAAATTTCACTGCAATTACTTTAGCTGGTACAGAAGATAAGGTTACGAGTATCTTACCTCATCAGGTTAAAAATGTGTTAATTAGTAATGAATCTGAGCTGTTGTTAATAGCCTTAGATGGCGAAGGGAATCAATACCCATTAATGGTTAGGAAAGACAGTGCCTATTATTTTGCAACATCAACCATTGGTCCACCGCTATCTCCATATTTAGCAGAAGTATTACATGAAGTTTTTAATATCGAGCACCAAGAAACCCATCCAGGTTATATTCGATTAGAAGATGTACACCCATTGGTAGAAGCAGAAAAAGTTGTAGCGATTGCAAAAGTGTTAAAAGATCGAAACATTCCTTATATGATAGCGGTCATTCCTGTATATATTCACCCAGAAACACAAGAAGAATACCATTTATCAGATTCGCCTGATTTATTAGAAGCGTTGAAATATATGCAAGACAATGGAGGCAGTATTGTTCTACATGGCTACACGCATCAATTTCGAGATAGTGAAACAGGGGAAGGATTTGAATTTTGGGATGTTGAAAATAATATGCCGATTTATCATGAGGCCAATGAGAAAGTTGTAAAAAAATCGGTAAGTGATTTTGATTCTCCCAAAGCGTTTAATCAATATATAAAAAAGCAACAAGAATTTGAGAAATTATATATTACTAAAAAGTTAACACGTGGCATTAATGAACTAGTAAATTACGGATTATACCCTCTTGCATTTGAAGCGCCACATTATACAATGTCACAGCATGGATATGCTGTTACTTCTGAATTCTTTTCAACTTATGTTGGTCAAGTTCAAATAAGTGATCAGGACTGGGAGATCATGACGATCGCACCGTTTATTACTAATCCAAGCTTTTTAAACGGAATGATATTGCTTCCCGAAACAATTGGTTATGTGGAAAATAGTCCGTTAGCAGTTGAAAAAATGCTAAGAGAGGCAAACAAGTACACGGTAGTACGAGATGGCATGGTTGCTGGTTTTTATCATCCCTATTTAGGAGTTGAAGGTTTTATAACATTGCTTGATTCGTTAGAGAAGATTGACGGGGTAGAATGGATAGATCTGAAACAGATGAAGAATAAAGTTAAGACCGGTTACGTTGACATAACAACTGAAGCGGGAGAAGTACATGTTTCAGTTGATCGTGTCGGTCTTTACACCTCATCATTTAATTATCCGCTTTATCATTTGAAAAAAGTCGTTAAAAACCTGACCTGGATAATGGTTGGATCTGGATCATTAGCGGTTATTGTATTCATAAATTATATCTTTTTCTCTAGGAATAAAAATAGAAGATATAGAAAATACCGGAGGGGTGGGCGTATTGGCTAATACTATGGTCTATTTCTCCTTATTTTTGATCTGGCTGATGTTGCTTTATCATATGGTTTTAATGCAAGGTGGGTATTTGCTATCACTAGCAAATCGAAAACTAGAGAATGACTGGCAACAGAATAAGATTCCTTATCCAACAGTAAGTATTCTAATTCCAGCGCATAATGAAGCAGTTGTGATAGCAAAGACGTTGGAAGCGATGAGTAACTTAACATACCCAAATTACCTGTTGGAAGTGATTGTGATTAATGATAATTCTAATGATCAAACCGGGGAAATTGCAGAGTCATACGCTAGAAAGTTCTCTTTTATAAAAGTAATTCATACAAAGCCACCCAATGGTGGAAAGGGAAAGTCAGGAGCACTTAATATTGGATTGGCCCATTCAACAGGAGAGGTTATTTGTGTTTATGATGCGGATAATGCTCCAGAACCTGATGCTGTTTATTACTTAACGTTAGGTTTGCAAAATGATCAAAAAGCGGGCGCAATTGTTGGTAAGTTCCGTGTGATAAATGCAAATAGAAATTTACTAACTAGACTGATTAACATTGAAACATTAACATTTCAATGGCTAGCTCAAGCAGGAAGATGGTTTTGGTTTAAGATGACAACAATCCCTGGTACAAATTTTGCAATAAGAAGATCAATCCTTGAAGAGTTAGGTGGTTGGGACGAAAAAGCATTATCTGAAGATACGGAGTTAAGCTTTCGAGTATATAATCTCGGCTATTATATTCGCTTTTTTCCATCTGCTGTGACTTGGGAACAAGAACCAGAAACGTTTCGAGTGTGGTGGAATCAGCGATTAAGGTGGGCTCGTGGCAATATTTATGTGATTAGTAAGTTTCTAGTTACTTTTTTTAAATTAAAAAATAAAAAAGTTGGTATTGATCTAGGTTACTTTTTTTTCACCTATTTCTTATTTTTTGCTGGTGTAATAACTTCACATTTTATTTTAATTCTTAATCTCTTTATAGATTTAGATTTAACTATTGGGCCGGTCTCAATTGCGCTAATTGTAATTGGTTTTTTATTATTTGTCACAGAAGAACTGCTAGCATTAAGTCTAGAAAAAAATCAATTAACATTAAAAAACGTCTGGATCGTCTTATTTATGTATTTTAGTTATTCTCAACTATGGTTACTTTTGGTGGTGAATGCAGTATTTCTAGAAGTGAAGCGAATGGTTTTAAGACAAGAGGTAAAATGGTACAAAACGAAACGGTTTGAAAGTGGTGAAGATGAAGATAAAACAGCATAATCTTAGTTGATTCACTGATTCTGTTACTAACGTGATTTAAATATGCGGACTTGATATAAAAAGTGCAATAGTTAGTAATGTGAGTTACTAACCCGCTACGTCAGTAAATGGATTCCCTTTCCGTGGGCTCAGTCTCAGCTAACTCGGAGAAAAAGCACCTCCGAGTGGATCTTCGACTTGTGGGACTGCGATTACTCGCCCCATCATAAAGCCCTGCCCGTGGAAAGCGAGACCATTTCACTTGAGTAGCGGATACGTTACGACGCAGTTTATATAAATTGTGTCATAAGTAATAATCTTTAAGAAAAAAGTGAAATAAAATAAGCGCATATTAACGTTCATTAATATGTGCTTATTTTTTGTCTTATATTTCAGCCATTACTTTTCCAATAACCATGTAATCGATTGTGTTAATAACTGTAATGTACTTTGGTGTGTTAAACCTGTTTCGTTGTGTGCTGGAGCGGAGCATAACACCTTTCCATCTTCAAATGTATGATACCAACCAGCTATCGATTTTCCCTCATCTGAAGTTGATTCCAAAAATATTGTTGTTTCTTTTGTCTCACAAGTCACAAAATAATGTTCATCTTCAAATGTGAAAATTGGATCTTCTAATGTGACTATTTCTTCATCGACTAGCTTATACGTTACTTGGTTCTGTTCTGGATGGTGATTAAAAGATCCCTTCAACATGTTTAAATATAGTGGGGAATTATCATAGGAAGCCATTCCAGAAGGCCATGCTAACCAAGAGCCACCATTTGAAACATATCCAGTGATCTGTTCACTTATCCCATCCGTCATCCATGTATCAACATTTTCGGATTCAGGATTTAAACGGTTTTCAGAAGCTAGAATTACAGATTTTCCGAACGAGAAAGCCCAGCGCCTTTAGCATGGGATGATAGTGAGGTCAAATACGAAATGCCACTAACTATTAAAAGGTTTATCTTCTAGTATTTAAATAATTTGCTATTATTTGTGTTATTTGTTGTAGCTTATTGTTTAAATTGATAAAATTATATACATGAATGAACATAGAAGAACCAATACAACCGTTTCATTATTAAACTATCATTTCGTATTCTGTCCTCGTTATAGAAGAAAAATTTTTCTTCGGTCAGATGTAGAAAAACGTTTTAAAGAATTAGTACAAGAAGTATGTGAAGATATAGACCTACAAGTTGTTGCTATCGAGTAAGGACCATACCCATATGTTTCTTAACGCACTACCCAAACTTAGCCCTTCAGACATTATGGCGAAAATTAAGCGATATACTTCTAAAAAATTAAGGGAAGAATTTCCTCACCTTAAACATTTACAGAGTCTTTGGACGCGTTCTTATTTTGTTTCCACTGCTGGAAATGTCTCAAGTGAAACGATAAAACAATACGTTGAAAATCAAAAGAAAAGAAATTAGAAAGGAGCAGAAACCTATGGCAAGAAAAATAGAACCAACTTATACGATTGAGTTTCCTCTACATATACCGGTTTGGCAACAACATCGGCTAGAAAAGAAATTCAAGATGGCACGAATGGTCTATAATTCTTGCCTAGGTGAAGTTTTAAATGACATCAAGCAGTAAAATCCGATAAAGCATATCACAAACTCCTTAAACAACCAAAATCCAAAGATCGTGATAAAAAACTCTCAGATATTCGAGAAAATTATGGCTTCTCTGAATATGGAACGCATAACTTTGTGAAGTCTGTTCAAAAAAAGTTCAAAGAACATATCGGGAGTTTTGAAGCACAAAAACTTGCAACTAGGAGCTTTCAAACTGTTGAAAAACTTCATTTCGGTAAATCAAAAAAGGTTCTTTTTAAAAAAATGACGGATAACATTTCAGTTGAAAATAAATCGAATAAGACTGGATTGAGGTATTCAGAAGGTGCTATCCTTTGGGGAGACAAACCAACAAAGAAAAATCCTAAACCTAAAAACTGGCTTTTGATGCCTATTTCACCGAAACCTAACGATGAATACGCAGACTTAGCTTTAATGGATAAAACGAAGTATGTTTGTATATTAAAACGTGAAGTTGGTGGGAAAGTGCGATACTTTGTCCAACTTATTCAAGAAGGTTATCCACCTCCGAAAAAAAATCGTAAGATTTCTAATGATGAAAAAAAACGTGTCGGATTAGATATTGGCACGTCCACTATTGCCATATGTAGTGAAGATCAAGTCAAACTTCAAGAACTTGCACCAAATTGTATATATAGTGAAAAAGAATTAAGGCGGATCCAACGGAAAATGGATAGGTCTAAGAGAAGTATGAATCCAAACAATTTTAATGAGAATGGAACAATTAAAAAAGGTAAACTAAATTGGGTATACTCTAAAAAATACGAAGAACTACGAGAAAAAAGAAAAGAAATTTATCGCAAAATCACCGTTCAACGCAAAATGTCACATGAGAAATTAGCTAATGTAATTCTTTCCTTTGGTTCTGATGTTCGTGTTGAAACCATGCGGTTTCAATCGCTGCAAAAACGAGCAAAAAATCCTACACGTAATAAGAAAAATGGCAAAATCAATTGTAAGAAAAGATTTGGCAAATCAATAGCTAAACGAGCTCCTGCTATGTTGTTAACAATAATTGATCGAAAACTGGGGTATCAAAATCGATCTTTAAAGAAAATAGATACGTATGCCACAAAAGCTAGTAAATTCAACCACATAACAAGAGAATATAGTAAAAAACAACTTTCAGAGCGTTGGAATGTGTTTGGAGATGTTCGCATCCAACGTGATTTATATAGTGCCTTTTTAATATGCAATACAACTAAAACACTTAATGCTGTAGATGTGGATTTATGCAACACAAAATGGGATGAATTTGTAAAACTGCATAACATTGAAGTGAACTATTTAAAAAACGCACAAAGTAAAACATTGCGATGGTTTGTCGCATAATAATTATAAACCTGATTGGTCATGATAACGTCCAATAGAAGTCGGAACGAAAAGCATATCAAGAGTCTTTAAGGCTTGTTGAGAGAGGTGCATTGCTATACGCAATACGTCCGTTAATGTTTTAGGAGAAAGCAAGTCAGTACTTTGGTGAAAAGTCTTTCTGAAAGGAAAGATAAGACACCATTGAGAAGCCTGCAAGTACCTTAGAACCCCATTGCTTTAGCTGTGGGAGTTATCAGTGCTTCTAATGCGTTTGCATTTCCATGAATATCTGAGATAAATGCAATTTTCATAATCATCACTTCTCCTTTTTTCTATCGTATCATTTTTAAAAACATACTTTAAGGGAAGTGATATTCAAAAGATATACACATGCTTCGTGAACGAAAAAAGCTACCTTGCATCAGTTAGCAAGGCAGCTCTTCTATTATAAATTTAATTACGAATGAGATAATCAAATGCACCTAGTGATGCATTTGCACCTGATCCCATAGAGATAATGATTTGGTTATACGGGCTGTCCGTACAGTCTCCAGCTGCAAATAATCCAGGAATATTAGTAGATCCTTTTTTATCAACAACAATCTCACCGATACGAGTACGCTCTACCGTATCATGAAGCCATTCAGTGTTAGGTACAAGTCCGATTTGGACAAAGACACCTTGTAACTCAATATGCTTTTCTTCTTCTGTATCACGTTCTACGTAAGTAATACCATTTACATTATCAGTACCTGTTATCTCTTTCGTTTGAACGTTTTTCAAAACAGTTACATTCGGAAGGCTGTTTAGACGGTCTTGTAGTACTTTGTCCGCTTTTAACTCTGGCAAGAATTCAAGAACGGTTACGTGTTTTACAATACCAGCTAGATCAATTGCTGCCTCAATACCGGAATTACCGCCACCGATAACTGCAACGTCTCTACCTTCAAATAATGGACCATCACAATGAGGGCAGTATGCAACGCCTTTGTTTTTTAACTCTTGTTCACCAGGTACATTTACATTACGCCAACGAGCACCTGTTGAAATAATTACACTTTTACTCTTTAGAACTGCACCATTTTCTAGTTCTAATTCAAAAAGGTCTTTTTTCTCTAAACTACTAGCACGTTGTAGGTTCATCACATCTATGCCGTAGTCCTTTACATGTTCTTCCAGACTGGCAACGAGCTTGGGACCTTCTGTCTGTTTTACACTAATGAAATTTTCAATACTCATTGTATCTAACACTTGGCCACCGAAGCGCTCGGCAACAATACCTGTACGGATTCCTTTACGCGCTGCATAAATTGCTGCGCTCGCACCTGCAGGGCCACCTCCGACAACAAGTACATCGTACGGATCCTTGTCTTCAAACTCAGAAGCATCAGGAGCACTACCTAATTGAGCAAGGATTTCTTCTAATGTCATTCTGCCACTACTAAATGGTTCACCATTTAGATGAACAGTTGGGACTGCCATGATGTTTTTGGCTTCGACTTCTTCCTTATATGCTGCGCCGTCAATCATTGTATGGCTAATTCTAGGGTTAAGGATGCTCATCATGTTTAATGCTTGGACAACATCAGGGCAGTTGTGACAACTTAAACTAATGAATGACTCAAAGTGATAGTCACCTTGAATATTTTTCACTTGATCAATAACATGTTGATCCACTTTTGGTGCGCGACCACTAACTTGTAATAAAGCTAATACTAATGAAGTAAATTCATGGCCAAGTGGTATACCAGCGAACGTTACACCAGTATCTTCCCCAACTCTATTCACACGAAAGCTAGGTGTACGTTCTAATTCTGCTTCTTCATAAGAAATCTTAGATGACATAGAAGCTAACTCTTCAACAAGAGCTAGCATTTCTTTTGATACATCATCTGAACCTGTACTGACTTTAAGTACTATATCATTTTCAATTAATTCTAGATATTGATTTAGTTGTGCTTTAATATCTGCTTCAAGTACCATTCATCGCACTCCTTATATTTTTCCTACTAGATCAAGGCTAGGTTTTAGCGTTTCTGAACCTTCTTTCCATTTTGCTGGACAAACTTCGCCTGGATTGTTTCGTACATATTGTGCTGCTTTTACTTTGTCAACAAGAATGCTAGAATCTCGTCCAATACCATCTGCGTTAATTTCAACTGTTTGGATAACACCATCAGGGTCTATGATAAATGTACCACGATCTGCAAGACCGGATTCTTCGTTTAGAACCTCAAAATTACGGGAAATCGTTTGTGAAGGATCACCAATCATTGCATAAGTAATTTTTCCGATTTTTTCTGAGCTATCGTGCCAACCTTTATGAACAAAGTGAGTGTCAGTAGAAACAGAGTATACTTCAACACCAAGTGCTTTTAGTGCTTCGTACTCATTCTGAAGGTCTTCTAATTCAGTAGGGCAAACAAATGAAAAGTCTGCTGGGTAAAAACAAAAAACACTCCACTGACCTTTCAGATTTTCCTCTGTGACATCGATGAAATCACCGTTTTGGTATGCTTTTGCTGTGAATGGTTGTACTTCAGTTCCAATTAATGACATAATAAATTTTCCTCCTAAGTATGTGTTTTATATGATAAATAGTATGTCTGAAATATTTTAATTAACTATTTATCTATAATAATTATAAATATAAATTTATTATTATATACTATCTATTATTTGTCAAGAGATATAGTTTTTAAAATTAAAAAGTGTAGTTCAAGCCATATTTACCTTAATAAACAAAAAAAATGTGGTTTGAAATAGATTTATCTATACAAAACAGTATAATAAAATAATGTAATTCTCAATTAAGCTTTGAATTTGATTTTCAAGACAATTCTGTTACTTGAAATATTAGTCATTTAGAAATTCCTGGATTTCTTTAAAAACTATTTTTCTAATTGGTTCTGATTCATTAAATAGCTCATGGCGACCGTTATCAATTTGAACACTTTGTAGATTTTCAAATTTATCTTGAATCAAATCTAAATTGTATTTCCAATCTACTGTCTTGTCTTGATTTCCTTGAATGAGAAAGGTAGGCAACTTTGTTGAACCATAGTTATTAATTTTTTTATTCCAAGCGATTAATGCTTTTACCCAATTTAATGGTATTTCTGTCGTCTGTAAGGGGTCATATTTCAAATCATGTAAAAAGCGTTTATCAGAAGAGTTTTCTCGAAATTTTCTTTTTATAGTTTTGATAAAAGGAACTAGCTTTGTCAAATAGAAAGCAAAATTGGATAGATACCAATGGTTGGACCTGATGAGTGGTGCAACTAATATGATTTTATCGAAATAAGCGGCTGGGTGTCTTAAACAATAGTCAATAATAATGGAGGCTCCTGTGCTATGTCCGATCAGATATAACCGGCCTGGCATCTCTTTTTTAATAATCTCTAACAGTTGTTCCATTGTAGCTACATAGTCATAAAACGTATTAATGGAAGCCGCTTTTCCACTTGAGAGTCCATGACCTTGTAGATCATAACTTACTACAGTGAAATGCTGTCGATTTAGATCATGAATGACATGGCTCAAATGGCCAATGTGACTTAAGTATCCATGTAATAAAAAGACTGTTGCGCGATGATGTTTTGGTTTGAAAATTTGAACATGTACAGTTTTATTGTTAATTGCTAACTTACCAAAATGAAGGTCAATATCAGCTTGATTAAAATTGTAAAAATCACGGTATGCACGTATCTGATTCGTTATTTTATTAGGTTTATGAAAATCTATAGTATTAGTCGATCGTGATAATTGATCTAGAATGTCTTGTATTTCAGGAGTCTTTTCCATTATAAACATCTCCTTTTTTGATCTAGCTAATAAATATAATAAACATTACTAAAAGATCTTATACAAGACATTACGTACAGCGTAACTATTGCTAAAAAGGTAAAAATGATAAGATCAAATTAAGATAAAATATAAATGGAGGTAGAACAGATGACATTTACGGAGAAGGTAGTCATTGTAACAGGTGGTGCAAATGGAATTGGCCAAGCAATTGTAAAGGTTTATGCCAAAGAAGGTGCACGTGTAGTCATTGCTGATATTGATAAAAAGGCTGGTGAAGAAGTTTTACGCTTGACTCGAGAAGAAGGAGCAGAAACGATATTTATAGAGACTGATGTTAGAGATCCTAATTCAATTGAGCAACTAATGAAACGGACTGTTGAAACATTTGGAGTAATTGACATCTTAATAAATAATGCAGGTGTCTCACGTTTTAAATCATTTTTTGATTTATCAGTTACTGAGTGGGACGATATTATAAATACTAATTTACGTGGAGTATTTCTTTGTGCTCAAGAAGCTGCCAAAATCATGCGTGGTAATGGTGGGGCAATTGTTAATCTTGCGTCAACAAGAGCGTTTATGTCTGAACCAAATACAGAAAGCTATTCAGCAAGTAAAGGAGGAATATACGCCTTAACTCATTCTCTTGCACTAACATTACAAGAAGAGAATATAACAGTTAACGCTATCAGTCCTGGCTGGATTGCAACTGAAAATTATGAAGCGTTACGTCAAATAGATCATACCCAACATCCATCTAAACGTGTTGGTAAGCCAGAGGATATTGCTCGAGCTTGTTTATTTTTAACAAACCCTTTAAATGATTTTATCACTGGGGAAAACATAGTAATTGATGGTGGCATGACACGGAAAATGATGTATGAACATTAAGTATAATTTTAAATTTTATAATATTAATATCTAACTTCCATATGATAAGAAGAAACTTTATTTAACTAGCGAGGGAAAAATAGATGGAGTTACAGCTAATCGAAGTATACATTCCAAATGACAAAATAGATCACTTTCAAGAAAAACTAGAAGAGTTCTCCATTATTTCTCATTGGCATACAAGAATATCTGATCAAGAACAAGTATTTAAGCTGTTGATTCAGAAAAAACATGCGGAGAATATTCTTAACTTTTTAGAAATGGATTCCAAATACGATGAAGAAATGCGTGCATTATTGTATAACATTTCAACCTATGTTCCTCGTATAGAAGAAGATGACGAGGAAAACAAAAGCAAAGAGGAAAAAGTAGAAAAGGAAAGTAAGGAAGAAGTGTTGAGAGCGAGTAGGCATGAATTATATAATGTTGTTCATTCTGCTAGTCAAATTAATTCCAATTTTACTTGGATGCTCGTTTTATCAGCAATAGTTGCAACAGCTGGAATTGTAAAGAACAGTGCAGCAGTGGTAATTGGAGCAATGGTAATTGCACCCTTGATTGGACCTTACACCTCTCTTTCTTTTGCGGCTGTCTTAGGTGATTATAAACTAATGCGTCGCTCAGTAATCACAGCACTATATGGTTTAGCACTTCCGATTGTTATCTCGATTCTATTTGGCATTATATTCGAATTACCCCTAGATAGTAGGGAATTTCAAGCACGAACAAATATAGAATTGATGGATATTATTTTGGCATTAGCAGCAGGAGCTGCAGGAGCATTATCTTTTGCCAAGCGCGTCTCTGAGGCATTAGTAGGAGTGATGGTTTCTGTTGCTCTCTTACCACCAACTATTGTATTTGGAATGATGATGGGAGCAGGTGAGTGGGTGTATGCAGTGACACCATTTCTATTATTGCTCGTTAATATTCATGCTATTTTATTATCAGCCATCGTTGTGTTCTGGGTAAGTGGTATCAAACCAATTAATTGGAAAGAGATACAAGTTGCTAATACATCAAGAATCATTGCATTACTTTTTGTAGGTTTTGTAATCATTATATTGACAGGAATGATTTATTTCATAACATTTTGATTTGTAGTTGCTTATTTTTTACAAACCAACTAAATAAGCCTAGACTGCAAGTATGCGATTAAAAATAATTTATCAATAGAATCAAGAGGGGAATGGTCGTAAATGAAAGCAACACCTGTAGAACTGAGAAATTTAGGCCGGTCATCTACAAAAATTTCTGCACTAGGTTTAGGCTGTTGGCAATTTAGTAAGGGAAGAGGAATGGTGGGAAGCTTTTGGGCTAAGATGGACCAGGAAGATATAAACAAGATTGTGAAACTAAGTCTAGAAGGCGGAATTAATTGGTTTGATACAGCTGAGGTATATGGCAAGGGAGAGTCTGAGAAAGCTTTAGCTGAAGCGCTAAATAGCATTGGTGAAATTACCGATGATGCGCTAATTGCAACAAAATGGTGGCCTTTATTCCGTAAAGCTTCATCGATAACAAAATCAATAGGTGAACGAACAAATGCATTAGATGGCAGACAAATTGATTTGTATCAAATTCATCAACCTTTTTCATTTTCCAGTGTGAGAAATGAAATGAAAGAGATGGCTAAACTCCTTAAGAATGGAAAAATAAAGCAAGCAGGTGTAAGTAATTATAATGCGAGTAAAATGAGACTGGCACATGAGACTTTAGAGGAAGAAGGTTATTTCTTAGCATCAAACCAAGTGAAGTACAGTTTACTAGATCGTAGAATCGAAAAAAACGGTACATTAGATGTTGCAAAAGAGTTAGGAATTACAATTATCGCGTATTCACCTTTAGAACAAGGAATATTATCTGGGAAGTTTCATAAAAATCCTGATTTAATTAAGAATATAAAAGGACCGCGTAAGTACATGAAATTTTTCAAACCAGAAGGATTAGCAAAAACACAGCCGTTGATTGATTTATTGGAAGAGAAAGCAACAAAGTATAATGTTAGTCAAACACAAATAGCGCTGAACTGGTTAATTCATTTTCATGGTGAGACTGTGGTAGCAATTCCAGGAGCATCAAAGGTACACCACGTTGAAGAAAATATTGGGACATTACAGTTTACTTTATCAAAAGATGATCTTGATGAGATCGATAAGGTGTCACAGCAAATTGCAGTATTTGAGTGATTGAGGGTAAGGTAGATTTTTGGAGAATTATAATATTTTTATTGGACATTTATTACGTTATTTTTGATAAAAATCTTGATTTGAAGGTGTTCGAAGACATTCGTTTCGTTATTTAATAAAAAAATGCTTGGAAAGTTATAACTCCTTTCCAAGCATTTTGCATGTTAAAACACTTCTAATTGTTAACCATAGGTTGTTTCCGATGTTTTGTTGCTTGTTCATAAGCATAGCCAAACTTAAGTAATGTTGGTTCACTAAAAGCCTTTGCACTAAACGTAACACCAACAGGTTTCCCTTCGTCTGTGTAACCAGCCGGTACTGTTATAGAAGGATATCCTGCCTTAGCTGGCAATGCTGCACCCCAATTATTAACGGAAAGAATCGCATCTAAATTATGTTGCTTCATAGTAGTGTCTATACCAAGTTCACCCGCATATTTCACATCTGATGCACGACTCTCTAAGTAAGTAGAGTCATTTGGATCGTCACTCATAGCTTGAGAATCCTCCAAAAGCTCTTGGTTATACCGCAGGGCTACTTCAGCATGGTTCTTATTATAAGCAATAATTTCTTCCAGATTATGAACAGGAACAGCATCTGATACATTTTCAAGGTAGGCATTTAAATCATGTTTAAATTCATGCTTCATCACTACCATATCCAACTCTGGAGCTGAAACTTCAATTGGATCGATAATTGTAGCACCTAACTTCTCGATGGTAGAAATAGACTCTTCCATTACTGCTTTTTCATTAGCAGATAATTCGTTAAATGTACTTCTATCTATTCCAATCCGGCTTTCATTTAATCCATTTTCTAATAGAAATGCAGTATAATCAGACGGGACGTTGTCTACACAGTTTTTTGTTACGATATCAGCTTCGTCATACCCAGCAATTGCATTTAACATGATAGCTGCATCTTCAACTGTTTTTGTTAATGGTCCCGCTGTATCTTGGCTATGTGATATTGGTATGATGCCAGAACGGCTAACTAATCCGACTGTTGGCTTTAAACCTACAAGTGAATTACTACTAGCTGGACTAAGAATTGATCCTGAAGTTTCTGTACCTATTCCAGCCGTAACAAGATTCGCAGCAACTGCAGCGCCAGTTCCTGCACTAGAGCCACCAACATCAAATACTCCAGGTTTATATGGATTTAAAACTTGTCCACCAAGTGAACTATAGCCATTCGGCATCTCATAGGCCATAAAATTAGCAAACTCTGTTAGATTAGCAGTGCCTAAAATTATCGCACCAGCTTCACGCAATTTCGATACTATAAAAGCATCCCTTTTAGCGTAATTATCTTTGAGTGCAACAGACCCAGCAGTTGTAGCCATTTTATCCGCTGTATCTATGTTGTCTTTTAGAATAATAGGGACACCGTATAGTGGGCCTTGCTTTTCTTTTCCACGCTCTTTGTCACAAACTTCAGCCAAAAAAAGTGCATCTGGATTGATTTGGCGGATCGCATTAATTTTTGGTCCGTTTTGATCTAATGCTTCAATTCGATCAATATATTGCTGTACCAGTTGTTTCGAGGTGACAATACCTGCTTGTAATGCCTCTTGTATATCTCTAATTGTTGCTTCTTCAATTTGAAATGTCATTGGTTCCTTCCCTTCCTCTTTGTAGATAGATTGTATTTATTTTAGCATATATTAGTGTTTGAACTGTGGTTAATGCACTCCTATTTTCAATTTTTAAGAAAAACATGCTATACTTCAGTGACTAATACTAATTTTTTTAAAGGAGCATATCTACTTATGTTTGACGATAGCATGCAAGCGTTTTTGAAAAGTGCGTGGGAAAACGCGGGTTTTGAAAAACCAACAGCAGTCCAAGAAAAAACTGCACCACTTATTATCCAAGGGGAAGATGTTATTGCAGAATCTCCAACTGGTAGTGGAAAAACATTAGCTTACTTATTGCCATTGCTACAAGAAATTGATTTGACAAAGAAACAAGTACAAGTTGTTATTTTAGCATCATCCCATGAATTGGTGATGCAGATTCATCATGAGCTTCAAAATTGGACGAAAGAAAGCGAAATTTCTGGTGTTACATTAATTGGTGGAGCAAATATTAAACGGCAGATAGAAAAACTAAAGAAGAAGCCGCATGTTATTATAGGTACGCCTGGTAGAGTACTTGAATTGATTAAACAAAAGAAGCTGAAAGTCCATGAAGTAAAAACAATTGTCTTGGATGAAGCGGATCAACTTCTTGTACCTGAACATAAAGACAGTTTATTTTCGATTATAAAGAGTGTGCCAAGAGATAGGCAAATGTTATTGTTTTCTGCGACAGTTCCAGAAGCATTAGAACAAGAAGCACAGTCATTTATGAGAGAACCGAAGACGATTCGAGTGAAAAATGAAGATGCTGGAACACCAGATGTTACGTACAGTTATATTGTTTGTGAAGCAAGAGATAAAATTGATGTATTACGAAAGATCATAAGAAATCATGGTATTCAAGCTTTAGTTTTCTTCAGAGATATCGGAAATTTATCCGTGAATGCGGAGAAATTAGAGTATAGAGGTATGGATGTTGGTGCATTACACGGAGATTTGAAAAAGCAAGAGCGCGAAAAAGCAGTTAGGCAATTTTTGAATAAAGAGCTACAATTATTGCTTGCTACAGATGTGGCTGCTCGAGGACTTGATATCAACGACCTTTCTTATGTGATTCAAATGGATGTACCTGCAGAATCGAAGCAATATATCCATCGATCTGGTCGAACAGGTCGATTGGGTGCTACCGAAGAAGGGAACGTACTTTCAATTATCACACCAGCAGAAGAACGCGACCTGAAATTAATTGGCCGTGAGTTAAATATCGAATTAAACGAGCAGGTTTTGAGGAAAGGTCAATTAATCAATAAAAAATAAAATGGTAAAAAATTCTCCTAACTATAGGGGAATTTTTTTTTAGAATCTACCATTATGTAAGCGCTGTCTATTTGAAGATGTAACCTTGTACAAGATTTTAATTAAGAAAAGCATCATAAGGTTAGTAACCGTGCAGGTTACGGAATTCTAGTATTTTTTATCTATTTAATAAATATTAGGTTACTTTTTTTGTTTTTTATGCAATTTTTTATAATTCAAACATAGAATTAAAAATCAATTTATTTAGAACGAATAAAAACAGCTAAATTATTATTGATAAAAAGTTTGGAGGATCGTTACTTTAAATCCATCAAACTGAAAATAAACAGCAGAGAGGGGAAATTGGATGACGCGTAAAGAAATAGTGGCAATGCTTTTAGCAGGTGGGGAGGGAAAAAGGTTAAAAAGCCTAACAAAAAGTGTTGCCAAACCAGCAGTTCCTTTTGGGGGTAAATATCGTATTATTGACTTTACATTAAGTAATTGTACCAATTCAGACATTGATACAGTTGGTGTATTAACACAATATGAGCCACTACTCTTAAATGCGTATTTAGGTGTAGGAGCAGCGTGGGATTTGAATCGTAAAAATGGTGGGCTCCATATATTACCTCCATACGTACAACAGCAAGGTGGCCGCTGGTATAAAGGAACGGCTAATGCTATTTATGAAAATATTACATTTATTGAACGATATCAGCCAGAATATGTGCTTGTTATATCTGGTGATCATATTTATAACATGGATTATCAAGAAATGCTTGAAGAACATAAGCAAAATAATGCTGATGTAACAATTTCCGTTATAGAAGTACCTTGGGATGAAGCACACCGGTTCGGCATAATGAATACAGATGAAAATGATCAGATTCTTGAATTCGAGGAAAAACCCGATTATCCCCAAAATAACCTTGCATCCATGGGTGTCTATATTTTTAATTGGAAAAAACTTAAGAAATACTTAATTGAAGATGAAAAATCTGAGCTATCAGGTTCAGACTTTGGAAAAGATATTATTCCTGCCATGCTAAATGATGATTGTTCCCTTTTTGCATATCAATTTTCTGGTTATTGGAAAGATGTTGGGACAATTGATAGTTTGTGGGAGGCAAATTTAGATTTGTTAAACGACGATTGTTCATTGGACTTAAAAGATCAGAAAAGGCGTTTACGATCAGTAAACCTTAATTTGCCACCACAATTTATAGGAGATCATGCTATAGTGAAAGATTCGATGATTAATGAAGGATGTATCGTTCTGGGAGAAGTGGATCATTCTGTAGTGTTTTATGGTGTTGAGATTGGTGAAGGATCGTTAATTAAAGATGCAGTCATTATGCCGACAGCCAAAATCGGTAAAAACGTAAGGATTCAGCGAGCGGTCATAGGAGAAGGAGAAATTATACCAGATGGAATGATTATTGGGAGTGAAGATGGCCCAATTGAATTAGTGGATCAAGGCTCAAGTTATAAAAAGTCTGTCCAGTTATATGCGAATCAAGGGGGAGTAAATCGTCTATGAAAGATGTATTAGGGATCATCAATGTTACACAAGAAAACCCAAACTTGCAGGCTTTAGGATCGCACCGCTGTCAAGCATCTATTCCGTATGCAGGGCGGTATCGTATCATTGATTTTATTTTATCTAATATGGTTCAAGCAAATATAAGAAATATTGCAGTTTTTGCCCCTCCCAATTATCGTTCACTCCTTGATCACCTGGGTTCAGGGAAAGACTGGGATCTCGAGTATAAGCAAGATGGTTTATTTATTTTTCCTCAGAATGCATTAGCAAATAATAATCAAGGTGACATTTCTATATTGAATCAACACTTAGATTATTTAGAGAAAAGTAATCAAACATATGTCTTATTATCTTTTGGAAGTTTAATCATGAATATTGACTTTAAAGGCTTAATAAAACATCATATTCATTCAGGTTCAGATATTACAGTATTATATAAACAGAAAGAGAATGATGACCTTTCATTGTCGAATATTTTGCTGGATGATTTTCAGAACATATCAAGCTTTAAAGCATCAGGTAGTCCGCATGGATCTTTAGATATATTTGTACTGAGAAAAGATTTATTAATTCAATTAATAAAAAAACATGCACACCAATCTGTTAATTTGTTAGAGATATTAATGGAGAGTGCTGATAAATATAGTATGAACGCGTTCAAGTTTGATGGTTATGTACAAAAGATTGATAGTGTAGCTTCGTATTATCAGTCCAATATGCAATTATTAGAATCCTGTTTTTTAGCGCACGCACTGTTTAGTCCAAATGAGATTTACTCTAAATTAAAGGATGAACCACCAACAAAGTATGGTGAAACATCAAAGGTGAAAAATGTTATTATTGCAAACGGATGTGTGATTGAAGGTGAAGTGGAAAATAGTATCTTGTTTCGAGGGACACGAGTAGAAAAAGGTGCTGTAATAAAAAATAGTATTGTTTTTCCAAAGTCAGTTATTGGTGAATATGCGCAGTTGGATGGTGTAATTGTTGATAAAGAATTAGCAATTCTCCCATTTGAACGCCTAAGTGGAACGATGACAAGTCCTAAGGTAGTCACAAAACATAAAATAATTGGAAGAGAAATAGGGTAAAGACGCTGATAAAGAAAGAAATAGGCTCTTTTCGTAAAAGATTGTTGCTTTTAAATATTCAGACTTGATATAAAAACCGCATTAGCTGGAGTTACTAACCCGCTACGTCAGCAAAGGCTTTCCCTTTCCACGGGCACGGCCTCAACTAATTTTTAGAAGAAAATGCACTTCTAAAAATGGATTTTCGGCTCGTGCTGTTCCCGTAGGAGTGTCAAGCCTTTGCTTCCTTCGCTAGTTAGAGGTTCTGATCATAATTAAGGCTGTAATTAATAAGCTTTTCTGCCGCATCAAATGGTCTGTAATACATTATCAACAACTTTTTAAACTATCTAGCGTATCAAATAAAATTGGTAACACTCCTCGGAAATATAGATCGATTTCCTTCGTGCGATGTGAGTTCATTGAAGCATTCCTTGTCCTGCAGGAACAGCGCGAGCTGAAGATCCACTCGGAAAGCGAACTTTGGGCCTGCGGTTACTCGGCCCACCGAAAAGATTTGCTTATCCGAGTTAGCTGAAGCCGTGGGGCTGCGATTACTCGCCCCATCATAAAGCCCTGCCTGCGGAAAGGGAACCAATTTTATTTGAGGAGCGGTAACTTACGTTACTAATTGATGACGTAGCGAGTTAGCAGTTTAATGCACAGTTTATTTAAATTGTGTCTTAACCAACAATCTTTTAGAAAAAATTTCAAAAATAAAAATTGTATCGTCAATTGGGCGATACAATTTTTTTAAAAGTATAAAAAGACTAATTCACTGGCAAAACATACAATAATACGCAGAAAAAGTGTACGATCGTTCCTGCAAGTACAAATAGATGCCAAAGCGCATGGTGAAATTTAAAGCCACGCCATACATAAAAAATAGCACCAAGTGTATACAATAAACCACCTATTACCAATAATACAATTCCATTAGGATCTAATTTTTCCGTTAGTGGTCCCCATGTAAATACAATCATCCAACCCATTACTACATAGAGCATTGTCGATATAAATAAGAATTTTTTAACAAAAAAGATTTTAAATATAGTTCCACCAATTGCAAGTCCCCATACAATACCGAATAATGTCCAACCTTGTACACCTTGAACAACGACAAACAGAAAAGGTGTGTAGCTACCAGCAATAAAAAAATAGATAGAGGAATGATCTAATATCTCAAAAACATCTTTTGCTTTTCCATCAGGAAGGCTATGAAGTAAGGTGGATGAGGTATAAAGTAACACCATTGTTACACCGAATAATGTAAAACTTATAATGTGCCAAGCATTTCCTTCTAATGAAGCAAAAACAATTAATAATACAAGCGCGGCAATACTTAAAATTACACCAATTCCATGTGTTACGGAATTTGCAATTTCTTCACCTTTTGAAAATTTATGTGTTTCGGCCATGGCTAAGGTCTCCTTCTTCATATAATCTATTACTTATTATGGAACTTTTTTTTCTAGAAAACAAGATACATTTGTCATACTCAACGATATCAGGTATTGCTATGTAAATGAAGACAAATTGTCAATGCCAATTGGTTGCATCGGATAAAAGTAAAGCATATCATGATTGGTACAGTATCAACTGGGTATACTTTATAAGGGTATCAAAAACAGCTTGATTAAAAAAAATAAAATAAACAGCATAGTTTGACTCTAGTATAATTAAATTGAGGTGGTTATGATGGAAAAAGTAGTGATTTTAGGAACAGGGCCAGCTGGTTTAACAGCGGCTATATATTTAGCGAGAGCAAACATGAAACCTGTCGTCATCGAGGGTACGGAACCAGGTGGACAATTAAGCTTAACAACAGAAGTAGAGAATTTTCCGGGCTTTATTGATGGTGTGATGGGGCCTGAATTAATTGAAAATATGAAAAAACAAGCAGAAAAATTTGGTGCTGAGTTTCGAAACGGTTGGGTAACAGGAGTAGATTTCTCCGAGAAACCTTATACACTAAAAGTAAGCGGAATGGACGACATGAAGACAGAAGCATTAATTATTTCAACCGGTGCAACAGCTAAAATGCTCAATATTCCAGGTGAAAAAGAGAATATTGGTAAAGGTGTTAGTACTTGTGCAACTTGTGATGGCTTTTTCTTTCGAGATAAAAAGGTAGTGATTATTGGAGGTGGAGACTCTGCAATGGAAGAGGCAGGGTTTTTAAGTAAGTTTGCTAGCGAAGTAGAAATTGTTCACCGTAGATATGAGTTACGTGCATCCAAAATTATGCAAGAGCGAGCACAGGAAAATGAAAAGATTAGTTGGAGTTTAAATAAAACACCAGTTAAGGTTGTTAGTGAGAACAACAAAGTAACAGGCTTGGTCGTTAAAAATAATGAAACAGGTGAAGAAGAGGCAATTCAAACGGATGGTATATTTATAGCAATTGGTCATCATCCAAACACAGAATTTTTAGCTGATCAAATTCAAACAGATGAGACCGGCTATATTGAAGTTGTACCTGGAACAACAGAAACGAATATTCCTGGTGTTTATGCTTGTGGGGATGTGCAAGACAAGAAGTACCGACAAGCAATAACTGCTGCAGGAACTGGCTGTATGGCTGCATTAGATGTAGAGAAGTATTTAGAGGGAAATGTAGTGCAAGATTGGAGTCAAAATCTATAAGATTGAAAAGTCCTGCCCTAAAGGGTCGGGCTTTTTTTAAAATACGCTTTTTCTAAAAGGTTGTGGTTACGACAAAAGTTTTATAAACTTCTCATTAAACACTACCCGCTCCTCAATCAAGAGGATTGTGATAATATTTAGTCCAATGGGGAGGATGCGATTAAAAAAATCAATTTTTCAATTAAAAATTCCAGTAATTCGATTAATAAAAGCGCTAATTCGATCAAACAGCGCTACTTAGGATTTCATCTTTGTAAGGATGATGGTAAAGTAAAAGTAGTGCATGTCCAATAAGAAGAATATACCAAAACGGAATTAAATATGAAAAATAGTGGAGGTAGTAATATGTATTACGGTGGAATTGAAGCTGGTGGAACGAAATTTGTTTGTGCTGTTAGTGACAAAGACTTTAAAATTATTGAAAGAGTTAGTATTCCTACAACTGCACCAGAAGAAACATTGCAGCATATTTTTGAATTCTTTGATAATTATCAGTTGGATTCAATTGGTATAGGTTCATTTGGACCAATTGATGTAAATCGTAAATCTGCTACATATGGCTATGTCACTTCAACACCAAAAAAAGGATGGAATAATTATGATTTTGTCGGTGCAATAAAAGGGAGGTATGACATACCTGTTGCTTGGACAACAGATGTAAATGCCGCTGCTTTTGGTGAGTACCGAAAAGGAAGTGCACAAAATTCAAAATCGTGTCTGTATTTAACGGTTGGTACTGGTATAGGTGGCGGTGCCGTCGTAAACGGAGAAATAATAGATGGGTTTGGACACCCTGAAATGGGACATATTTTGGTGAGGAATCACCCGGAAGATGATTTTGAAGGGGTTTGTCCTTATCATGGAAATTGTCTAGAGGGTATTGCGGCAGGTCCTGCAATTGAAAAAAGACTTAACATAAAAGGTCAAGATCTTGAAAAGTCCGATCACTATTGGGAAATCGAAGCATATTACTTAGCACAAGCATTAGTGAACTATACGATGATCCTGCGACCTGAAGTACTTATATTAGGTGGAGGGGTTATGAAACAAGAACAGCTTTTTCCATTGATTCGAACAGAATTTAAAAAGGTAATGAATGAATACGTAACTACACCAGATTTAGATACTTATATTGTAGCACCTGGATTAGGAGATAATGCTGGTATTACAGGTAGTCTACTATTAGCAGCAGAAAAAGCGATTTAAGTGAAAATCTAACTCAAAAATAAAGCCTAAAATAAAAGCCCCAATAGAATCAGTGTATCGGGGCTCTCATTTTTGTTACTTTATTTTAATTGCGATTTTTCCTTTAGCATGGTGTGTTTCACTTAATGCATGGGCTTCTTTTATTTGTTCCTCTGAAAAATCAAATACGTGACCAACTTGTGGTTTGAGAATATCTTTTTCGAGTAATTCTCCCATTTCATTAAGTTCTTTACCATTAGGTGTGACCCAGAATCCTGATGCTGTTACTTGATATTTTTCGGCTAAGGCCTCATCAGGACTTCCTAATATTGTTACAAGTCTTCCGCCTGGTTTTAATATTTTAAAGCTTCTATTTAGAATTTCTCCACCCATCGTATCCAAAACGACATCAAAGTTACTTAATTCTTCTTCAAAATTTTGTGTTTGATAGTTAATGAATTGATCAGCACCTAATTCTTTTACATAGGCTTCATTCTTGCCACTGGCAGTTGTAGCCACGAATGCACCTAAATGCTTTGCAATTTGTATCGCTAGACTGCCTACACCACCAGATCCAGCTTGAATCAATACTTTTTCTCCACTTTTAACTTTTAATACGTCAACAAGGCACTGCCAAGCAGTTAAACCAGCTAGTGGGATTGAGGCTGCTTCTTCAAATGATATATTATGTGGTTTATTTGCTAAGAACTCTTCGTCCACTGCCGTAAATTCCGCATATGTTCCTTGGTTTGTTGTGTCTGGACGTGCAAACACTTCGTCACCAACTTTGAAGCCTTTAACCTGACTTCCGACCTCAACAATTGTTCCTGCAACATCCCAACCTAATATAATAGGAAAAGAAAAGTCGAGCATCTCTTTCAGGTAGCCAGCCCGTACATTCCAATCGATTGGATTAATAGAAGTAGCGTGAGCTTCAACTAAAACTTGGTTCTCTTTTATTACCGGTTTTTGAACTTCTTGTTCTTGTAAAACATCTTTATCTCCGTATTCATTAATAACGATTGCTTTCATTAGTAATCTCTCCTTTAATTATTCTTTCTTAAGTATGGCTCAGTTTAGTAAACCTTATCGGATAATGCAAAAAATTTGTTTGTGAGCTAATCACACTTGAGAATAGAATAACCAACAAATGATAGAAGATTCTCAATAGTAATACTTTTGTAATTTTCTTTAAAATAATAATCTAAAGAATTATAATAAAAATTCATGTGAAAATGCAATTTTATATTATGAAGAAACTTTTAAAAGGAGATACTATGATGGTTAAAAAAAGAAAGGGTTTATTTCAGAAAAGCTTGGATTTTATTGAAACAACCGGTAATAAGTTACCTCATCCAATTACATTGTTTGCTATTTTAGCATTGCTTGTATTAGTGGCGTCTGCAGTTATATCAGCAACTGGTGTATCTGTTGAACATCCTGGTAATCCAGGTGAAATGATAACTGTTACTAATCTATTAAATGGTGATGGAATTGTTTATATTTTTACCACGATGGTTGATAATTTCATTAACTTTGCACCGCTAGGTATGGTATTAGCTACAATGCTTGGTATTGGTTTGGCAGAACGTTCAGGACTTATTGGCGCAGCACTTCGAGGGTTTGTTTTAGTAATACCAAAAAGTCTAATTACAGCAGGTTTAGTTTTTGCAGGTATCATGTCTAGTGTAGCGACAGATGCTGGGTATGTTGTATTACCTCCACTAGGTGCTGTTATTTTTGTTGCACTTGGTCGCCATCCATTAGCAGGTTTGTCAGCCGCTTTTGCGGGTGTATCTGCAGGATTTAGTGCAAATTTAATTCTATCTGCACTTGAACCATTATTAGGTAATATGACAATTGAGGCGGCAGCTATTATTGATCCTGCTTATGCAGCAAACATGAATATTGCAATGAATTATTATTTCATTATAGCTTCTGTTTTTCTATTAACAATTGTCGGTGCATTTGTTACAGAGAAAGTGGTAGAACCACGATTAGGTACCTATACAGGGGACTATAAAGAAGATCTAAACAAACTAAGTACAATCGAAAAAAAAGGTTTAAAATATGCGGGCTTATCTTTATTAATCGGAGTAGTTGGTATTCTATTTTTAATTTTTCCGGAAACAGCACCACTTAGAGCTGGACATGATTTAATAGAATCACCTTTCATGGATGCGCTTGTGCCAATTATTATCCTATTCTTCTTTATCCCGGGACTTGTGTATGGAAAAGTGACAAAAAGTATTAAAAATGATAAAGATGTAGCAAGCCAACTTTCAGATACAATGGCTTCAATGGGTATGTTTATCGTCCTTTCCTTTACAGCAGGTCAATTTGTTGCCTATTTTAATGAATCAAACATAGGGATGCTAATCGGTGTATATGGTGCTGAGTTCTTACAAAGTATTAATTTGGGTGGAATTCCATTAATTATTCTATTTATAATTATTGCTGGTATCATTAACTTATTTATTGGTAGTGCTTCAGCAAAATGGGCGATGATGGCACCGGTGTTTATTCCAATTATGATGCAATATGGCTATTCACCAGAATTAACACAAATGGCTTACCGAATTGCTGATTCGTCAACAAACATTATTTCTCCATTAATGACTTATTTTGCAATGATTATTGCATTTGCTAAAAAGTATGATAACAGAATGGGGATTGGTACGTTAATTTCTACCATGTTCCCCTATTCAATCTTTTTCTTCATAGCATGGACAATTATGCTAATTGTTTGGATCGTATTTGGGTTTGATCTTGGCCCAGGTTCACCAATCCATTATTCTTATTAAGAAGATTAAACCACTTGTAAACGTAAAATGTTTACAAGTGGTTTTTTTATAAATTATTTAAATATATATAATTATATGGAATCTTTTAAGGGAGGCTGTTTTTTGTCCAAACAAACTGTCACTATAGTAACAATGTTGTTATTGGTCTTTATTGGAACTATTACTATTTTAAGTATCAGCCTGAACATTGGTGAACTGTGTGTAAAAGAGTCAGGTACGGAAATAAAATTGTCGTTCGATAAAAAGACAAAGAGCATTTTTTTGAAAACAAAACCTTCATTAAATCTGAAGTCAAATCAATTGATGTTAAGGGAGGAAGTCGAACAAGTAGATAGTAAGACAAATTATAAAGTAGGAAATAGAGAATTAGAAACTCTTGAATACGAGGTTGATACATATATTAATAAATATGTAAATGTATCATCACTTAATGTGAGAAAGGGACCAAGTGTTGATTATGAGGTAACTGGTATAGTTGTACAAAATCAGAAGGTTGAAGCAGAAAAAGGAAATGGTCAAAATGGTTGGTTACAAGTGAAAACAGGAGACTTTATCGGATTCGTAAATGGTAAATATTTAGATGCTAAACGGGCAAAAACCTTAGAAAATAAAGAACAAAAAGTAGCAGTAATAAAAAATAAACAGAAAGAAGGAAGTGACATAGAGGAACTAACAGAAGAAAAAGCATCTAATGACAATAATTCAGAAGTCAAAAATGAAACAAAATTCGAGAAACCGAAAGAAGAAAAAAAGCCACAAAGTGATGCAGATAAGTTACAAACAGTGGATAGTAATAATCAACTGATTTTGGTAACAGCAAATGGTTTTAATACAAGCAGTGCAAAGATACAAACATTTGAACGAAATAGTGATGGTGAATGGGATCAAGTACTTTCTGTTTCAGGGCACATTGGTAAAAATGGGTTTTCGAATAATAAAGTAGAAGGCGATGGAAAAAGCCCAACTGGAAAATATTCAATTGGAACAGCATTTGGTCGTACTGGAAATCCAGGAACAAAGTTATCTTTTCGCCAAATAACTGCTGATGATGTTTGGGTAGATGATCCTAATTCAAGTCTTTATAATACATGGCAATCACGAAAAGCAACAGAGGGACAATGGGATAGTGCAGAAAATATGGACATAAACGCATACACGTATGGTTTTGTGATTAATTATAATTCTAGTCGTGTACCTGGTTCTGGTAGTGCAATCTTTTTTCATATTTCAAGTGGGCATACATTAGGGTGTACTGGCGTTTCGAAGGGTAATGTAGTTTCTATTCTGAAGTGGCTAGACCCTTCGAAAAACCCAGTGATTGTACAAACACCGGTTAGTCAATTAGGGCAATATTAAATTTAAAAATATAAAATGGCTCTTTTCGTAAAAGATGTTGCATTATTTTTTACTATGTATTAAACTTACAACAAGTTAAATTATTCAGAAAATTACATATTTATATTCTTATCAAGAGAGACGGAGGGGTTGGCCCTGTGAAGTCTCAGCAACCAGTCTAATTCATTAGGCCCGGTGCTAATTCCAAATAGACTATTTTTAGTCTAGAAGATAAGGAGACTGACTTTTAAATTTTAAAAGGCCTTCTTCTTAGAAGGTCTTTTTTTCGTACATAGGAAGGAGGTAGGGCTGTTATGGAAGGAAATAAATTACAGACAAAATTAGTACAATTAGGAAATCGTAGTGATTCTGTAACTGGAGCGGTTAACCCGCCAATTTATTTATCAACTGCTTATCAACATGAAGGATTAGGGAAATCAACTGGATATGATTATACACGAACTAAAAATCCAACACGAGCTATTTTGGAAGAAGGAATTGCTAACTTAGAGTCAAGTGATGCTGGTTTTGCTTGTAGCTCTGGCATGGCTGCTATCCAGCTTGTCCTTTCATTATTTGAAACGGGAGATGAGTTAATTGTTCCAGAAGATGTTTACGGAGGAACTTATCGTCTGTTGAGGCATTATCAAGATGCATACAAGATTAATACGATTTATTCGCCTTTTTTAAAAGTAGAACAAGTGGAAAGATGTATTACGCCGCATACGAAAGCACTATTTATTGAAACACCAACAAATCCATTGATGCAAGAAATTGATATTGCTCTCTATGCGGCTTTAGCAAAAAGATATAACCTGCTATTGATTGTTGATAATACATTCTTAACGCCAGTGCTACAGCGACCAATTGAACTTGGCGCTGACATTGTAATTCATAGTGCAACCAAATATATTGGTGGTCACAATGATGTGCTTGCAGGGCTTATTGTGGCCAAAGGAGGAGATCTTTGTGAGAGGATAGCGACACTTCATAATGGCGGTGGTGCTGTATTGTCACCAATGGATTCGTGGTTGTTAATTAGAGGTATGAAGACGTTGGGTTTACGAGTGAAACAACACCAGGAAAATGCTAGAGAAATTGCAGAATTTCTTGCAAAAGATCCTCGAATTGCGGATGTATTGTATGCTGGAAAAGGTGGAATGCTCTCTTTTCGTCTTCGGAAAAGTACCTGGATTGAACCATTTTTGGGGAATCTGCAGCTGATTACTTTTGCAGAAAGCCTTGGTGGGGTTGAAAGCTTTATTACGTATCCAGCAACCCAAACACATGCTGATATTCCAGAGCAAGAACGTGTGAAAAGAGGAATTGATGATCGTCTATTACGTTTTTCGGTAGGAGTCGAAGATGTAGAAGATTTAATCAATGATTTGAATCATAGCTTAGGTGAACTAAGTTAAATAACAATGTGGTTTTACAGAATTTTAATAACAGAAATGGATTGCGAACGCAATAGCATTTTAGAATCCAATTACTTTAGCTGTGGGAGTGTCAACTCTACACATCATGGGAATAAATCAATAGAAGAAGATCAAAAACTACGAGAGCGGTCATTTCTACCGTTCTTTTTTTGTTAAAAAGTTGATAATAATATGTAATGATGTGTATTATAAAGGGTATAAGGTATAATAATCTACATATTTATAATTAGGAGTTGTTTGTATTGGTAATTGCAATCTTTATTTTAGTATTATTAATTCTAATAAATGCGTTCTTTGCAGCATCTGAAATAGCGCTTGTTTCTTTAAACGATAATAAAGTAAAAAGATTGGCCGAGCGCGGGGATAAGAAAGCAATTTTGCTCGATAAGTTATTAGCTGAACCAGGCCGATTTTTGGCTACTATTCAAATTGGGATAACACTCGCTGGATTTTTAGCAAGTGCATTTGCAGCAGATTCGTTTGCTACACCACTTGCTGAATCACTATATGACTTAGGTGTACCCATTTCACTTGGTTTACTTAATACAATAGCAGTTATTGTTATTACGCTTTTGTTGTCCTATTTTACATTGGTAATTGGAGAGTTAGTTCCAAAACAACTGGCTTTACAAAAACCGGAGGCAGTTTCGAATCTAGCTGTAAAGCCATTAACTATTCTATTCAAAATTAGTATTCCAATTGTTAAACTTTTAAATTTTTCTACTAACACACTTGTTCGTTTATTTGGTGTTGACCCTAATGCAGCGAATGATGAAGCAACAGAAGAAGAAATTCGCATGATGGTTGATATAGGTGGAGAAAGAGGAAATATACATTCAGACGAAAAAGTAATGATTAACAATATTTTTGAGTTCAATGATAAAGAAGTATCTGATATTATGACACATCGAACTGAAATTACAGCTATTCCAATTGATACGTCATTAAAAGAGGTTGTTGAAATTGTTAATGAAAAAAGGTATACACGTTTTCCGGTTTATCAGGAGAATATCGATAATGTTATAGGAGTATTACATGCAAAAGATCTGATTCAGTTTGTCGATGGTGATAAGGATTCTTTTCAGTTAAAAAATATTATTCGTAGTCCTTATTTTGTTATGGAAACACAACGAATTGATGCCATTTTTAGAGACATGCAATTACATAATGTTCATTCAGCTATCATTGTGGATGAATATGGTGGTACAGATGGTTTAATTACGATTGAAGATATTGTGGAGGAGATTGTCGGTGATATTTCTAGTGAAAATGGGGAGTCAGACCATGAGAATGAAGAGATAACCAGAATATCTGCACATGAATATTTAATAGAAGGAAATACACATTTATATGATATTGAGTACGAATTAAGTTTAGATTTGCCTGTGGATGAGTATGAAACACTAAATGGGTTTTTAGTGGGGGAAATTGGTTCTATTCCTAACACAACTGAAGCGGCCGTTGTTTCTTATAAAAATGCTGTTTATACAGTAAAGAAAGCTTCAGAAAAGAGAATTGAACAAGTACATGTTAAAATAGAAAAGTAAGCTATTAGTATTGGAAGAGTAGCTCCGTGGTCATCCTATTCGATGAATGCGGAGTTTTTCTTTTTTAGGAATCCAAGTGTTAAATAAATCATATGCTAATTGTCTTTTTTTTAGTATAATGATAAAAGTGTTGTTTTTAGAGGATGTTTAAAAGTAACCAAACGATAAGCGGTGCATCTCTTTTTGAACACGCACATTATATAGAGATAAATACAATCATTCTAAATGGTTAAGGGGATAGTGGCTATGTATAAAATTGAAACATATGAAGAACAATCGTTTACAATGTATCAATTAAGTAATGAAGACGAGTCATCTTGGATTACGGTTTGCCCTGAGCGTGGTGGTATTATAATAGGTTATGGTGTTGATGGAGCGGAGCAACTGTATCTAAATAAAGAGACCTTATATGATAGAAAACAAAATATCAGAGGTGGTATTCCAATTCTATTTCCGATTTCTGGTCAGCTTGAATCTGGTAAATATGATTGGGAAGGCACAACATATAAGATGCCCAATCATGGACTAGCTCGAATTCATCCTTGGGAAGTCATTGGTACAACAAGTGATGAAGACCAAGCATCTATTTCTGTCTTATTTGAAAGTAGCATAGGAACTAAAGATGTATTTCCATTTGATTTTGAAGTGATTTTCACTTATACCTTAAGGCAAAATCAGCTTTTTATTCACCAGTCTTATCGTAATTTAGGCGAAAAGGACATGCCTATTTATCCAGGACTACACCCTTATTTTAAAACAAAATCTAAGTTGCTATCATTAAAAACAGATACAGCAACTTATTATGATTATAACGATGATAGTATAAAAGAGTTTACTGGTAAAATTGATATAGAGGGCTTAAAGGAAGCCGTTGTATTAGAAAATAAACACCAGGAATTAGAAGCTAAAATCGAAGAAAAAGATTTACATATAGAAACTGCAACTGATTTTCGATACACAGTACTTTGGGCAGAGCAAGACAAGGAATTCGTTTGCATCGAACCATGGACAGCCAAAACAGGAGAACTGAATCGAAAAGAAGAGTTAATTATGGTGGAACCAACAAAATCACTAGATACTTGGGTTTCATTTCAAGTATTGTAATAGAACAAGTGAGTAGTCCTTAATAGGTCTACTCTTTTTTGTGTGGATGAATATATATCTAGTCTGAAATAGTATGCTGAACAGCAGAAGTAAAAATGGATTTGCCTTTGATTTTTAAAGGCAAATCCATTTTTACGCAAATATATCGGTCGTCAAGCAAATATATCGGTCGTCAAGCAAATATATCGGTCGTCAAGCAAATATATCGGTCGTCAAGCAAATATATCGGTCGTCAAGCAAATATATCGGTCGTCAAGCAAATATATCGGTCGTCAAGCAAATATATCGGTCGTCAAGCAAATATATCGGTCGTCAAGCAAATATATCGGTCGTCAAGCAAATATATCGGTCGTCAAGCAAAACTTTAATATATAGAATTTTTGTGCTAACCTAAATTATAAAACTCGAAGTTGATAGTATGTCAAAAGAAAAAAGAAAAAAGACAAATACTCCTTGCCATAAACGTATGAAAAGATCGTAACGATTAGAGGCTGCTAACATTGGATTCCGAAATATGAAGGAAAGAATATACTGAAAAGTTATCGTAAACATTTCGCAGTTGATAAAATATGTGCAGCAACTGAGTTAAAAATGCTGTGTCAATCTATATCGCAGGAATATATTGATCAATTAAAGGACGAAGATAAGAAAAGACAACGTGGCATGGAAAAGAAATGAGCTAAACAATAAAAAGAGCAATTAAACGCAATTTTTTTCATAATGTTACTTCCTCTTGCCATGCTATACTATAATGAAGAAACATTATCCAAGAATGGAGCTAACTAATGCATACACACTTTAAAGACTACAACCTCAGCAATGAAATTCTTCGTGCACTTAATGATTTACATTACAGTGAACCAACCGAAGTACAACAAAAAGTCATTCCAAATGCTTTACAAAATAGAGACCTTGTAGTGAAGTCGCAGACAGGTAGTGGGAAGACAGCTGCTTTTGCAATACCTCTCTGTGAAAAAGTTGAATGGCTTGAAAATAAACCACAAGCACTTATACTCACACCAACCCGAGAACTGGCGCAACAGATAAAAGAAGATATTACAAATATCGGCCGTTTCAAGCGCATTAAAGCAACAGCAATTTATGGGAAACAACCATTTAATAAGCAAAAATTAGAATTGAAACAAAAATCACATATAGTTGTAGGCACACCTGGACGTGTAATGGATCATATCTCTAAAGGAACACTGATAGTTGACGAGATTACGTATTTAGTCGTTGATGAAGCAGATGAAATGCTCAATATGGGTTTTATAGATCAAGTAGAAGAAATTATTGAGACACTTCCGAAAAAACGGGTGACAAGTGTTTATTCAGCAACATTGCCAAAGGATGTTGAAAATCTTTGTCATCAATATATGAGTGAGCCAACACATATTGAGATAAAAGCTAAAGACAATGTATCAGATAGGATTGAGCAATATCTAATAGAAGTTTCAAAACAAGAAAAATTTGCAGTTTTACAAGACATTACAATCACTGAAAATCCAGATAGTTGTCTTATTTTTTGTCGTACCCAAGAACAGGTTGACTATGTAACCAAACAATTAAAAAAATTGAATTATCCATGCGATAAAATTCATGGAGGACTAGATCAGGATGACCGCTTTTCTGTTATGAAAGCTTTTAAAAGAGGTGAATTTCGTTATTTAGTTGCAACAGATGTCGCAGCGAGAGGAATAGATGTTGAAAATGTTTCACTAGTATTGAACTATGATATCCCCATGGAAAAGGAAAGCTATGTGCACCGAATTGGACGTACAGGACGAGCAGGTAAAAAAGGAAAAGCAATTACACTGATAACGCCTTATGAGGAGAAGTTTTTAAGTGATATTGAGGAATATATTGATTTTACACTTAAAAAAATTAATCCACCAATAAAAACAGAAGTAGATAAGATGAGAACTGCTTTTAAACAAAAAATAGAAGCGGAACCTGACTTAAAAATCGATAAGAGCGCACAATTAAATCAATCTATTATGAAACTCTATTTTAATGGTGGAAAGAAAAAGAAAATACGTGCAGTTGATTTTGTTGGGACAATATCTAGAATCGATGGTGTGGAATCTGAAGATATCGGGATCATAACAATAGAACAGAACCTATCCTATGTTGAAATTTTAAATGGAAAAGGTCCACTTGTATTAAAAGAGATGAAGCACACAACAGTAAAGGGCAAGCAATTAAAAGTACATGAAGCAAAAAAATAGTAGAAATCCTTTTCTGGGGAATGCTGCTACTAATTGGTGAGCAAATTCTTATGTTATCTGATATGATAGGGGATGCTGTGCTAAAAAGTATATATGATATATGAAGGGGAAAAATTAATTGAAACAACAATCAATTCCATTTACAATTTCGAAACAAGAAAACTTCTTTGACCGTTTAGGTGATTATATTGGCGATGTATTTTACGACATTTTACCAGAGCAAGGCTATGAATTAAGAGATGAACAAATTTATATGGCTTATCAAATCGAGAAAGCATTTAAAAATAAAAGCACTGTTTTTGCTGAAGCAGGTGTAGGGACTGGTAAGACATTCGTCTATTTAATATATGCAATTTGTTATGCGCGTTATATGAGGAAACCTGCCATTATTTCATGTGCAGATGAAACATTAATTGAACAGTTAGTTAAGAAAGATGGAGATATTGAAAAACTAGAAAAAGCTTTAGGTTTGAAGGTTGATGTTCGTTTAGCTAAAGCCCGTGAACAATATGTATGTATGAAGAAGTTAGACCCTTTGGCAAACCAAACAGATGATGAAGATATCTTAAAAGTTCATGAGCAAATCCCTGATTTCGTTTTTGACCAAGGAACTTCTATGCAGTCATTTGAGCGGTATGGTGATCGTAAAGAATATCCGTGGGTGTCTAATGAAAAATGGAAGCAGATTGGCTGGGATCCATTACAGCAATGTTCTACATGTGATTGGCGACATCGTAGTGCACAAACGTTAAATCGTGACTATTACCGACATGCACAGGACTTAATAATCTGTTCACATGATTTTTACATGGAACATATTTGGACAAAAGAATCGCGAAAACGAGAAGGACAGATGCCGTTATTACCACAAGCAAGCAGTGTGGTTTTTGATGAAGGTCATTTATTGGAATTTGCTGCACAAAAAGGATTAACATATCGTTTTAACTCTGAGACGTTACATTCCATTTTGACAGGGTACATGAGTCAAGATGTTCGTGAAGAATCCCTATATTTAGTTGAAGACATATTAACACTACATGAAGAATGGTTTACTTATTTAAGCAAAAATGCTCAAGCTGTTACAGGTTCTGATCGTAGAGAAGTTCCACGATCAACAGAAATGCTGACTTTAGCTAGACAATTAGAACAAAAAGTAGGGAAGTTGTTAGAACAACTTGTGTTTGATTCAGAGTTATTCACTATTGATCCTTATCACATTAAAATTATTGAAGAATATCTGGAGTTTTACTCCTATGGTTTATCTATCTTGTTGAAAGATGACCATGGTATATTTTGGTTAGAAGAAACTGAATCAGATGTATCCTTTGTTATTATGCCACGACTAGTAGAAGATATCTTAGCAGAAGAAGTATTTTCTCAGAAAATCCCATTTGTTTTTTCATCAGCTACTTTATCGCAAGCAGGAGACTTTTCTTATTTTGCAAAAAGCCTAGGAATTTCATCATTTGATTCGTTTGCAGTTGAATCACCATTTGATTACGATACACAAATGAAGATTCACGGACAATTTGTTTCAAAAGATCAGATTGATGAAAAGTGGATAAAAATAGGTGAGGCATTAAATGAAAATCAAGGTAAATCATTGGTGCTATTTGCATCTGCATTAGAAATGAATGAATTTCGCGATTGGGCAGATAAGCAGGATTGGGATTTTTCGATTATTTATGAAGGGGACCGTGAAATAAGTGAATCGGTTCAATCCTTTCAGACGAATATTAATTCAGTTCTTTGTTCCTATAACCTCTGGGAAGGTTTGGACGTTCCAGGAGAGGCGTTAAGTCAAGTGATTATAGCATCCTTACCATTTCCTCCTCAAGATCCTGTGTTTCAAGCTAAACGTAATCATGCTTCCAATGCTTTAAAAGAAGTAGACCATCCGTACATGTTACTTAGACTAAGACAAGGAATTGGCCGATTAATAAGAGGAAAAGAAGATCAGGGAATCATCCAAATTTTTATGACAGAGGAAGAAAAGCAAGAAAACCTTGAAACAATAAAACAAGTATTACCAGTTAAGCTAGGTTGAAATTGACTTTGAAGAAAAATAGGTGAAGCCGTCACTGAATGGCTCACCCTTTTTTAATCTGATAAACTAATAAGTAAGAAAGCATAAAAGGAGGCCGTGCTAGATGGGTGAAAAAATAAAGTGGGGTGTGTTAGCAACAGGAGGTATTGCATCAACATTTGCAAAAGATTTAGTGCATGCTGATAATGGTCTGTTGTATGCAGTTGGATCAAGGAACTTGGCAAATGCTGAGCAATTTGCAAAAGAACACGGTGCAACTAAAGCATATGGGAGTTATCAAGAATTAGTCGAAGATAAAGAAGTTGATGTAATATATGTTGCAACACCGCATCCTTATCACAAGGAAAATGTACTTACTTGTTTGCGGGCAGGTAAAGGTGTATTGTGCGAAAAACCATTTACGGTAAATGCTCTGGAACTAGAAGAATTAATAGTGTTTGCCCGAAAGAAGAAGTTATTTCTAATGGAAGCAATGTGGTCACGCTTTTTGCCTTCAATACAAAAGGTAAGAGATTGGATTGAAACTGGAGAGATTGGAGAAGTTCAATTAATTAAAGCTGATTTTGGTTTTCGTGCACCATGGGATCCAGAATCGCGTCTATTAAATCCAAAGCTTGGTGGTGGAGCACTACTAGATGCTGGTATATACCCGGTCTCTTTTGCGGCGATGATTTTGGGTGCTAATCCAGAAAAAATTATGAGTACAGTTACAATCGGAGAAACTGGTGTAGATGAGCAATTTTCGTTGTTACTAGAATATCAAAATGGTAAGGTTGCTAGTTTAAATGGTGCAATTCGATTAAATTTAACAAATGAAGCTGTTATTCATGGCACAAAGGGATATATTCGAATACCATCATTTTTAAAATCAAGAGAGGCATTTTTACATGTCGAAAATAAAGATGTAAAAACATTTGTTGATGATCGTTCCTCGATTGGTTATAAATTTGAAGCTGAAGAAGTGGGACGTTTAATGCAAGAAGGCAATTTAGAGAGTAACATTATGCCACTAGATCAATCATTGGAAATTATGAAATTAATGGACAAAATTCGTGAACAATGGGGATTGCGTTACTCTTTTGAGTGACAATACTTTTAAAGAGGTTTTACCAATGTAAAGGGTAAAACCTTTTTTGTTGTGACAAATATGACGATTTTATGGCATCTTATTCTGATGGTTGTAAACCTGTACCCCTAATGGTATTATATATAAGTGATAAAGATGATTTATAGGTAATGATTTCTTTTAAAATGTGCACTATAAGATATAAACATATGAAGCAGAATATAAGGAGGACAATCAAATGAGTAAACGTATATTAATTGTTGGTGGTGTTGCGGGAGGTGCTTCTGTAGCTGCTCGTATCCGACGTTTAGATGAAGATGCTGAAATTGTAATGTTTGAAAGAGGTCCACACGTATCATTTTCAAACTGTGCTTTACCATATCACCTAAGTGGGGATATTGCAGATAGTAATCGCTTAGTATTAATGAACCCAGAAAAATTTGATGATCAATATAAAATTGAAGCTAGAACAAATAGTGAAGTTGTGAAAATTAATCGTGATAAAAATACGATTACTGTAAAGAACGTACAGTCAGGAGAAGAATATGAAGAAGCATATGATAAATTGGTCCTTTCACCAGGAGCAAATCCTATTGTGCCACCACTAGAAGGCGTAAATAGTGATCATGTGTTCACTGTTCGGAACGTTGTAGATATTGAAAAGCTAAATACGCACGTGCAAAAAGAGCATATTGAAGAAATTGCTGTTATTGGTGGCGGCTTTATTGGTATTGAAGTTGCAGAAAACCTTGCACACGCTGGTAAAAAAGTATCTTTAGTAGAAGCACAAGATCAAGTAATGGCACCATTTGACAATGATATGGTGCAAATTCTACACAAAGAAATGATGGATAAGGGGATTAACCTTGTTCTAAGTGATGGAATTGATAAAGTAGAAGAAAACGCAATTGTTTTACAATCTGGTAAAAAGGTTGGAGCGCAAGCTGTGGTAATGGCAATTGGGGTTCGTCCAGAAACAGCCTTAGCTAAAGATGCTGGGCTAGAAATTGGTGTTACCGGCGGTATTAAAGTGAACCATAACTACGCAACTAATGATAAAGATATTTATGCTGTTGGAGATGCAATCGAGGTGCACCACAAGATCACAGGTCAAAAAACGCGTCTTGCGTTAGCTGGACCTGCACAACGTCAAGCAAGAGCAGCAGCAGATCATATCTATGGTATACCACATCGTAACACAGGTGTAATTGGCTCATCTGCGATAAAAGTTTTTGACTTGAATGCAGCCTCAACTGGTATTAATGAAAAAACAGCAAAAGCCGCTAATATTGATTATGATTATGTCTATGTCATCCCAACAGACAAAGTTGGTATCATGCCTGGAAGCAATGTAATGCATTTTAAATTGTTATTTGAAGTTCCAACTGGCAAAATCCTTGGAGCCCAAGCTATTGGTAAAGGAAATGTTGATAAACGAATTGACGTAATTGCAACCATGATCATGATGAATGGTACTTTAGAGGACTTAAAAGAGTTAGAATTAGTTTATTCTCCTGTTTATGGAACAGCTAAAGATGTAGTGAATTTTGCAGGATTAGTTGGATTGAACATATTAAATGGACAGGTGAAACAAGTGAAGGTTTCAGATATACGGGATTTAGTAGAGAGCGATGCTTATATCATTGATGCACGTGAAAGAAAAGAATATGAAGCAGGTCATTTAGTTAATGCGAAAAACGTACCATTAAGTGAATTTAGAAATCGTCTAGAGGAAATTCCAACAGACCGTCCTGTTTATATCCACTGTCGTTCTGGACAAAGAAGTTATAATGTTGTTGCATCACTAAATAATATGGGATATGACAATGTTTATAATGTATCTGGATCATTCTTAGGTGTTTCTTTATATGAATACTTCACTGATCAAGTGAAAGAACGAAATCCAATCGTTACAAAATATAATTTCAAATAAGATAAAGAGGAAGTCGCAAACTTTGCGACTTCCTCTTTTTTAATAACGCTTTTTCCTAAATGAGTGTTGTTTATGACACAATTTATATAAACTCCGTCGTAACTACTCGTTATCCCGCTACGGAATCAAAGGCTTTCCCTTTCCACGGGCACGGCCTCAGCTAACTTGGTAAAGAAGACCACTTTACCAAGTGGATCGTGCGCCCGGCATGAGTTATAACTAGGTGGTGAAAGTCCACCACAGACTTGGCAGTAGGAACTGTTAGTGAAAGGCAAGGGTGTCTATCGTGAGATAGAATCTGAAGGAAGCCGGACACAAAATCCC
>NZ_QJSH01000017.1 GCF_003426025.1 Paraliobacillus quinghaiensis | reverse complement strand
GGGATTTTGTGTCCGGCTTCCTTCAGATTCTATCTCACGATAGACACCCTTGCCTTTCACTAACAGTTCCTACTGCCAAGTCTGTGGTGGACTTTCACCACCTAGTTATAACTCATGCCGGGCGCACAATCGATTTGTATAATGCTTACATCCCACAAATTGATCCTGATGTTTTCAAGGGATGGGGGAAATTACAAAGCGGCAGTGATTTTGCTGCTCTTTCAGATGAGGAAAAAAAGAAAGTCGGACGACTCGATGCATTATGTAACCAATTCATTGCAGCTGATAAGTACGTTTTCGTTACTCCATTATGGAACTTTTCTATTCCACCAATTATGAAAGCATACCTCGATTCTGTCGCAGTAGCAGGCAAGACATTTAAACATACAGAAGAAGGGCCAATTGGTTTATTACCAGATAAAAAGGCACTCCATATCCAAGCAAGTGGTGGGGTTTATTCACACGGACCCGCTTCTGATAAAGAGATGGGGCATCGTTATATTAAAACACTACTCAATTTCTTTGGAATTACCGATATTGAGGGATTGTTTGTTGAAGGACACGACCAGATTCCAGACAGAAAAGAAGAAATTAAAGAAGCTGCTATAGCTCAAGCAAAAGATAAAGCATTTACGTTTTAATTGCCTCCCCCATTAAATTCTTAAATATAACCTTAGTCAAAAACGTGCTTCCCTTTACAGCTAAACTTAAAGGGAAGTTTTTAATTTAAATATGATTGTTCGGCAGAAATTGGCCTATCTATAAATTAAACTCATTTTTAATCTTGATTGCTACTTCTTCTGCTGTTAGTTTTGTATTATCGATTCGGATATAATTCTGCTGTGTTATTTCGCCCTCATACGAGTTTAAACGATATTGCTCCATCGTCTCACGTAAATTCTTCTCAGATTGCGCAACATTCCGCTTCGTTGCCTTATGTTCTAGGCGATGTGGCGTGACATTTCTTTTTAGCCGCTCTTCAGGGGTAGCTTCTAACTCAACAAAATATATTTCCGCTCCTTTTTCTTTAAAGGTAGCACAAACACTTTCTACAAAATCCCAATCTTCCTGTTGATCAAATGCCCATACATAAGTGAAAATCATTCCAGATAAATCACTATTAGCAACTTCCTTAAAGATTTCATTACGAAATAATTTTACGAGACGATGAAACGAAGGTGTACCAAAATCAAAAAATGGCTTAACCAACTCAATTGTCATGTGGTTGTGAAAAAGTTTTAGATCTGTTAACGTTTCTAACTCATGTCCAATTGTCATTTTCCCAACAGCTTGCGGACCGAATAGTAAAATAAATTTCATATTAGCTCCCCCCTATTTTTGTTAGCTTAATACTTATTGTTAAATATTTCAATACTTTTTTATGTACAATTTTCTTTAAGACAAACTGAACATCTTAATTAATTTTTATCATATATACAGGCAGCCATCTCTTTTTCCTCATACGACAGTTGAAAGTTTATGTCTTGAAATTAAACACTGAATCCCCTAAGATAAAGGAATGCACTGTTATGGAGGGATTGAAATGCAAGTAACTCAAGTAACAAATAAACTCCAATGGGAGAAGGTTTGTCAGATTCGTAAGGAAGTTTTTGTTGAAGAACAAGAGGTTCCGCTAAGTGATGAATTCGATAAACATGATCAGGATCCAAATACAAAACATATTTTAATAGAAATAGATAACCAACCTGCTGCGACTGGACGAATTCGTATTGTAGATGGCAAAGGAAAGTTAGAAAGAATTTGTGTGAGTTTATCTTTTCGTAAAAAAGGTCTTGGTAAACTAATTGTTAAAAACCTGGAGGCTATAGCACGCGATAAAAATGCTTTAGCTGTTTTTTTACATGGTCAAACGCATGCAGAAGGATTCTACCAATCATTAAACTATCAAACAGTTTCAGATGTATTTATCGAAGACGGTATACCGCACATTGTGATGGAGAAGAACTTAGAGTAGCAGTTAAGGGAGGTTTTTGATGGTATTGCAACGTTTTATCTTTTATACATTAGGAATTTTTATAATGACTCTTGGAATTGCCTTAACCATTCAATCCCTGCTAGGCGCGAGTCCTTTTGATGCGCTCCTTGTTGGCTTACACCGGACATTCGGGTTCACTGTTGGTAGTTGGGAAATTGTCTTAGGTTCAATCATGGTGCTATCCAATGCACTAGCTGAGAAACGTAGACCTGAGTATTTTGCGCTAATTACTTCCTTTATCACGGGGGCATGTATTGATTTTTGGTTATTACTATTAAACGACCTGATAAATCCTGAGGTATTTTTCATGCAAATGATTGTTCTATTAACTGGAATGATTGTTAGTAGTCTTGGGATTGCTGTTAACCTGCAAGCTGACTTTGCACCAAATCCAATGGATCGTTCAATGCTCGTAATCCGCAAATTAACTGGATTAAACATATTTGTTTCACGAGGACTATTGAGTATAGTGCTTGTTATTTTCGCATTTATTTTCAGTGGAGCTATTGGTATTGGAACATTGATTTATGCGTTATTGTCTGGCCTCGTAATCAACTATTTTATGCCCTTTGTAGCCAAATTTGAACGAAAGAAAATACACCAAGTAGAACAATTTAAATAACGATCTGAAGCCGATAGTATGAAGCTTCAGATCGTTTGTTTATTATTCATTCAAGCTGACGGAACCATCTATTTTAAATTCACCATCTTCTTTGTTAAATTCAAAACGATAAATACTTTTCTCAATACGAGAATCAATTTGCTTTTCAACTTCTACTGTCAAGTAATACAAGTAGTAGTTACGTCTACTATCAACAACCTCTAGTCGTTTTAACTCCCCCATTGGATAGTGTTCAAGTAAAATTACCGAGAAAGCGAGCCCTTTACTTAAGGAGTTTTCAGCAATCTGTTCACGCTCTTCTTGACTTAGTTTCTTATCCGATAGTTGATAATACGACTCGATCTTTTCAACTCCAATCTGTTTTAGATACTGATCCGAATAGAAATAGGGTGTAAAAAGTTGATAGGTTAAAAATAGAATGATCAAACAACTGAAAAACACCTGAATCCAAACTTGGAATCGAAGCCGATCCATCCAATAATCTAAACGAATTCCAAGCCAAATTGCACATCCAACCACCAGAATTAAAATAACAAAAAACACAAATGTATTTATATAGAGAAAACCTAACCAATTATCATTTGTTAAGAATAGGAAGATAGAAAATACAGAAATAAAAAATACAAATATTCTACTAATCACCTCTCGCATATATACCTTTCTTAAGATGCCTTTTTTGCTTTTCTCTGTATATGTTAATTCATTGAAATGACTAGACTGTTCTAATTCTTGTTTTATATTAATAAAATTTTTATCACTCATTCTTGTCCATCCCTTCTTTTAGTAATTCTCTTGAACGACGTAAACGAGTTTTTACTGTATTTTCTGATATGTTTAAAACTTTGGCTATTTCAATTGTCTTAAACTCTTTAAAATAGAATAGTATAATAATTTCCCGATATTTTTCTGGTAATGCTAATATGTAGTCAGTTATGTCTCTTTTATCGGAATTAGTAAGGGCTATACTTTCAGCTGAAGGGGTTTTATTTTCTATTGATTGGACAAGTTCATTATTTGTCGTAACCCGTTTGTTGTATACATTTCTCAAATGATCCTTAGATAAGTTAATTGCTATCTGATATAGCCATGTTCTTAATGAAGCTTCTCTTTTGAACTTGTTTCCTTTTGTCAAACATCTAATGAACGTTTCTTGCGTTATATCCTCTGCTATCTGCTTATCCTTAACATAAGAATAGGCAACCTGCTTAATACCTGTTCCATATTCAGTGATTACATCTTCATAATTCATACCTGCAATTCTAAAAAAGCCCTTCATCATTTCACCTCACTTATTAGACGAGATAGGCTCGTGTTTGGTTTTTATAATTAGTCAATTATATATTTTTTCTATTTATTTTCATACTAAAAAAATCCCGCTACATATAAGTAGTAGCGAGATTTTAAAACGTCTATTCTTTTTTGAACTCAATCGTACTTCTGACTGTATCAATTGATCGAACACTTTTTTCAATTTCATTTCGTTTTGGTTCTAGAAATGGCGGTAGTGATAACTTTTCCCCTAATGTTTCATAAGGCTCATCACCCATAAAGCCAGGACCATCTGTTGCAAACTCAAATAAAATTTGTGGTGCTACTCGTGCATATAAAGATTCAAAGAAATGACGATTTACGTATCCAGATGTTTGGAAACCAAACTTTGGCATCCGCTCGATCCATTCTTCTAATACAGAACGATCTTCTACACGGAATGCTGCATGGTGTACTGTACCATATCCTTGTTGCGCTTGAGGTAATACTGCATTATGTTCCACAACAACTTGTGCACCATTTCCACCTTCACCGACCTCAAATAAGTGATAAGAACCCTCTTGATCAATTTCTGTAAACAACATCGCCTTCTCCAATACCTCTTTAAAGTAGTCAAATTGTGCGATACGAACAAATATCGGTCCTAACCCAGTTATTGCATACTCTAATGGGATTGGTCCATCTTGCCATGGTGTTCCAGATTCCACTCCTTTATTGTTCTGATCGGACACAAGTTGGTATTGTTGATCGTCAAAGTCAACAAACGAAAGTGTCTTTTTCCCGAATTGTTCTTTAATTCCACTATGTTTTACACCTAATCGGTCAAACCGTTTCGCCCAATATTCAATTGCTGCATCATTCGGTACTCTAAATCCAGTTTTAAAAATCTCATTCGTACCGTGTGACCCTTTTGGAATCCCTGGAAAATCAAAAAAAGTCATATCTGTTCCTGGACTTCCTTTATCGTCTGCAAAGAATAAATGATAGGTTTGAATGTCATCTTGATTCACCGTTTTTTTGACCAATCGCATACCTAAAACATATGTGAAAAATTCATAATTCTTTTCTGCACTGCTTGTAATTGCTGTAACATGATGCAATCCTTTTAAGCTTGTAATCATTAGCAATTCCTCCTCAACTTATATATTCATCTTAATTTATTATATTATCCAGTTAATTTATCTTTAATTCGAGATAAATATAGCATGCGCAATAAAATGAAGTCAATTAATCTGTTTGAATTGCTGGAATCTACTATATTTATTAATAATGAAATAATAATCTTAAAGCATGGAATATGACCAAAGTTTTATGCATTTATTCTTTGTATGATTACACAATACGTTATAATAGGTATGGAGGAGATGTTACGAATGGAATCAATCAACACCTTATTTGAAAAGCAAAAGAATTATTATAAGCAAGGAAAGACAAGATCAATTCAACATCGGTTAGATGCATTAGAAAAATTAAATGATGCAATCAAAAAAAATGAGCCAAGAATAATTGAAGCTTTACAGAAGGACCTACACAAATCCGAGTTTGAATCTTTTATGACAGAGGTCGGAATCCTTTATACAGAGATTGAATATGTTAAGAAACATTTGCGCAAGTGGATGAAGCCAAAACGTGTCAAAACGCCACTTACACATATAGGATCAAAAAGCTTTATTCACCCTGAACCTTATGGCGTAGCTTTAATCATTGCACCATGGAATTATCCATTTCAATTAGCACTTGCACCTCTAATCGGTGCTATTGCTGCTGGTAATTGTGCCATTATCAAACCCTCGGAGCTAACACCACATACATCAGAACTAATCCGACATATGGTGCAAGAAACATTTAATCCTGACTTTTTAAGTGTGGTTGAAGGCGGGGTTGAAACAAGTCAATCACTTCTAGAAAAAACATTTGATTACATCTTTTTCACAGGAAGTGTTCCTGTTGGAAAAATCGTTATGGAACAAGCAGCCAAACATCTAACACCTGTTACCTTAGAATTAGGTGGGAAAAGCCCAGCAATTGTGCATGAAGATGCAGACATTAAGCTTTCCGCTAAGCGGATTGCATGGGGGAAATTTATTAATGCAGGACAAACATGCGTAGCACCAGATTATCTTTACTTGCATGAAAGCATAAAAGAGCCTTTTCTTAAGGCTTTTGAACAAGCAATCAAAGAGTTATATGGTAAGGAACCACTTAACAACACAGCATACACCCATATCGTTAACGAAAAACATTTTAATCGTTTAACTGCATTTTTAGACAATGGAAAACTTCGGTTTGGTGGTAAAACCGATCCAAATAAAAAAGCAATTGAACCAACGGTCTTAACAGACATTAAGTGGGACGATCCAATCATGGCCGATGAAATATTTGGACCTATATTACCTGTATTAACTTTTGATGAATTACCAGACATGATTGATGAAATAACGAACATACCTAAACCACTTGCCCTTTATTTATTTACAGAAAATAAAGCAGTACAAGACAAGATATTAGCTGAAATATCTTTTGGCGGCGGCTGTATTAATGATACGATTTACCACCTAGCATCTCCATATCTCCCGTTTGGCGGTGTTGGCAATAGTGGTATGGGATCTTATCATGGAAAGAGTAGCTTTGATACTTTTTCTCATCATAAGAGTGTATTAAAACAAACGACTCGATTTGATATACCAATTCGCTATCCAAATACAAAAAACGGATTAAAATGGGTACGTCGCCTACTAAAGTAATGTGTTTAACCTCTTTCCATTTCGGTGATATATCTATAGAGGTGAAAGCAAATGGCAAATTTTTTGGTAGGAGCTGCACTTATCTTTATATTGATTAATCTATACTACTTTTTCACTAATAAAACGTACAAAAAGAGTTATTTTAGTACAGCATTATTTCTAAAATTGTTTTTTGTTTTAACTGGAATTACAATTAGTTTCGCAGTCTTGTACTACGCCTTATCTTTACAAGAAGTTATTTTGGTCGAAACTATTACAAAAAAACAACCAGCAAATCATAGTTTTGGAAATCTTTTATACTTCAGTGGTGTTACCATTTTATCAATTGGGTATGGGGACCTCATCCCGGTTGGACCGGCCCGGTTTTTTTCTTTATTTGAAGCTGCAATCGGTGTCCTATTACCAACCGCTTATTTTATCAAAGCACTAGATCAATCCAAGCAAGGAAAAGAAAAATAGCATAAAAAATATGCTATTCTTTTTTTACCTACGGAAAGGGATTGGAGGAGCAGGTTGAAAATTCACCTGCGTCGCATGGAGCGATGCGTATATGACAAAAAAATAACTAAATTTAAAAGGAGACGATAGATTAAATCGTCTCCTTTTAATTCGTTATTCCATCATATTTTCTACTGTTCCATCCTCTGCATCAACTATATACCAACCAATGGTTGCCGTATGAGAAGCTTCTTCTGTCTCAACTATATCATAAACATGTACAACATAATCACCAAGATCATCACGATGGTCAACTTCTACAATTGTCTCAGATTGTACACTGATATCAAGTTTTTCACGAACGATCGTTACTGCATCTTCTTCCGTTATTTCTTCCTTTTTATCCGTATTTGATTCATTTTCCGAGTTTTGGTTCTCGTCAGAGTCACTGGATTCATCTGATTCATCGGTCTCATTGGTATTTTCAGAATCTTCATTGTCCCCACTGCCTTCTGTATTCTCATCAGAATCATTATTGTTTGAGTTGTCATCTTCCGTTTGATCTGTAGATGAATCATTATTTGCTTCTTCATTTGTTTGTTCATCTGGATCAGTTGTTACATCAGAATCTTCAGCTGGTGAACAAGCCACAATGAAAAATGCACCAATTGTTATGATAAAGAGTAAATATAGAAATTTCCTCACTAGTAATCACCCTCTCGGATAAATTTAATTCCACTTATCTTTTCCCTATTCTTTAAAAGATTACACATATCAGAAACTAACGAAAGCCCCCTGATCTGAAGCTTGTAAATTTAGAGGTTTTATTTCGGCTTCCAACCAGTCCGCTTTTAACTGTTTTACTTGTGACCGATCACTAACAAAAGCAATACCACAATCACCACCACCAGCTCCGGATGATTTGCCACTTCCGTATTCCTCTGCAATGTTAGCTAGCTTACGTAATTGATCTGTTTCAATTATAGTATCGGCTTGCTCGCTAATGTGGCAAAGCACATGACGATTTTGCTTTATTCCTTGCAACACATATGTTGCGTTATCTTGATTAAAACCTTTCACAATTAAAGCAACAGCACGATTGCTTTCTTCTAAAAAAGCACGATAAACGGTTGGATTCTTTTTACGAAACTGCTGGATTTTCGTTACCATTGGTGCAGTAGATGCTGCCTCACCTGTCCAACCAACATAAAACGCTAGGTTCTTTGGAGGTGTAATTGAAGAAATTGACAACATTGGCCAATCCACAGTTAACAAATCAGAAATACTACTCTCTTTATGTATTTTTTCGATTAACCAGTCCGCTTGAAAAGCAGTGTAGTGTAACCATCCACCAAAAGTTGATGCTGCAATATCTGCACAAGAACCATTTCCTTGTGTCTTAAAATGTGCTATTGCGGCTAACTTAAATATTTTTTCAGGATTAGATATTTCCTTTTCCGATTCATGTAACTTCAACATTGCTGTGACTACTGCAACAACAATAGCCGCACTTGAGCCAAGTCCATATTTTCTTCCAGACGGATCATCTAACTCACTTGTAACAGCTAAATGAAATGGGATTATATCCATATTCTGTTCATGTAGATAGTTGTAAACGACCTGAAAGGTATTTTTAATAAATCGAAGACGATTATCATATTCCTGAAAGTCCACCATGCCTGATGTGATATCCCAGGTAACATCATTCAATTCTAGTTGTGGAAGAGTAAGCTTATTTCGATCACTTACAGTAATCTTAGCACTAATATAACGATCAACTGCAACAACAATCGAGGCTTGATTGGGCTCTGTTACGGCATATTCTCCGGCAATCATTAATTTTCCTGGTACTTTTACATCAAATGTTGTATTTTGCATGGTGAGCCCCTCTTCCTATAAAAATTCACTACTTTTCTATTGGTAAATACGTAATCCCTGGACCTGGACGACAATGGTGAATCTCTCGCACTACTGTCAATAAGCTTAATTTATCACGAACCGCATGTTCATCTTTGGGTTGGCACAACACCTTCACATTTGGACCAGCATCTATCGTGAAATAAGCTTCAATGCCTGCCGCTCGTAATTCTTCGACTTCTTGCATTACTTCAACAGTAGCACTTTGCCAGTACATAAACGGTGGATTTGCTCCTAATGTAGTTGCGTGCATCTTCAGTGCATTTGCTTCCACAACATGCCCTAGCTTTTCAAAATCCTTTTCCTTTATAGCATCTCTCGCGGTGATAAGATCCTTTTCAACTGCTTCTAGCCATCCAGAATAAAAGGGTGAAGTTTCAACCGTTCTTTTCATACCTTCTCTGCTTAGTACTTTTTTAGCCTTTGTAGTGACTTCAACAGACAAAACACGGATATCCCAATCTTGTTCTGAGATTATAGGAAGTGCATAACAGTCAGACCCATCTGCTTTCTCCCCTTTTTGCCATTCTACGTAGCCCCCATAAATTGATCGACTAGCTGAACCAGATCCTTGTCGCGCAATTTGTGACAATTGTCTATAATCCACATCAAGTCCGATTGCTTTCGTTGCAGCAGCGGCCAGAGCAGCAAATCCCGATGCAGAAGAGGCAAAACCTGCTGCTGTCGGTACGTAATTTTTTGAATCAATCGTTGCATAAAGTGATTTTCCTGATAAGTTTCGAATTCGATCAAGAAATGTAGTGATTTTTTCCATTTCTTTCGGATCAGCTTGTTGATCATTCAAAATAAAACGATCAGCATGAAAATCTGGAGAAAAGTGAACTGAAGTTTCTGTATAGAACTTATCTAATGTTACAGAAAGACTGCTATTCGTTGGTAAAAAAAGTTGTTCGTCGCGTTTTCCCCAATATTTAATTAATGCAATATTTGTATGTGCCTTTGCTGTAGCTTTCATATATAAACTCCTTTTTATTGCTTTTTAGGGATAAACAATTACTCACCTACAGTAAAGTACCAAGTCTGATCAGCTCCACCAACAAGTAATGCATCCGCTATTTCTTTTGCATGTTTTATACTTTTCGCTAACGCAATAATACAGCCTCCACGTCCTCCTCCAGTTAACTTTGCACCGAGGGCGCCTGACTTCTGTGCGACTTTAGTTAAACGATCAATACTTTCATCGCTCACTCCTAGTTTAACTAACTCGTCTTGTGCTCGGTTCATTATAGATCCTAATAATGAATGATCACCTTTCTGAAGTGCTTCTCGTGCATGACCTGTCAGCTCTCCTAAATGAGTTATAGATTGCTTTGTTTCAGTGTATTCGACTTTATACTTTTCCTTAATACTTGCTACCGCTGCATGTGTATCACCAATACGGCCGGTATCAGCTACCACTAAATGAAGTGGCGCACTTATTTGAACGTAATCTATTTCTTTATCCTTTTCAAACCAAATTGGCACTTCACTACTCGCTGCTGCCATATCAATGCCGCTTGGACTGCCATGTGCATGTGTCTCTGCAATATCAACAAGTTCCATTAAATCGTCTCTTTCCAATTCCTCTTCAAAATAAGCATATAAACTTCGCACAATTGCAATCGCAATTGCGGCACTTGATCCTAGACCACGCCCAATTGGAATGGTTGAAGTAATTTGGATTCTGAAACCTGATGCATCATGATCTATTTTTTTACATGTTTTCTTAATACAAACAGCAATGCCTTGTAATTTTTCAGGCATGCTACTCAAAGGGCCTGTGTAAAAACTGCTATCAATACGAATTGGCCCATGAACTGGGTCAATCATTGCTTTTACTTGTATTTCGGGAAAAGGTAATGCAATAGCAGGTTCACCATACACTACTGCATGCTCTCCGACTAAAATTAATTTGCTATGTGCACTACCTATTGCTGTTTTTTGTGGTAGTTCTAACATAATGATGCCTCTCCTTTTAAGCTACACGCCAAATTTTTGGGGCATGAAAATATAATAGTTTTTTTATCTCGATTATAAAACCTGCCAAATTACTACTCAACAATGGTGTGTATAGAACACATCCTAAATTGTACACCATAAATAATTCCTAAGCGACAGCCAAAGTGTAACTTCGCTCTATTATCTAAACATCTATTTGAAATGAAAATTGTAAAACAGTCTTCTAAACTTCTGTATGCGTAAACCATGTATTAGTATAGCAAATCAGGCCCTAGAGGCAAAGGAATTCATGTATTTTTTCGACATTATACTTAAAATTGTTTATTTAATAAAAATGCATAATTAGAGTAAATCCGTACAAAAGGGCTAACCTTTTGAAACTAGAATTTTATTATAATTCAGTTAAAAACGATTAGCAATATAAGTATACCAAAACGTTTAGTTGTCCTTTTTTCAAAAAAATTATAAATTATGTAACCTTTTTTACGTTCATACCTGATAAAGGAGGGATTGTTGTAGAAAAATGCTTCCATAGCTTTCCTTGACCTGTGGGAAAGCTACAACCTGAAGACAAGCACAGTGAGTGTTTTCTGCAGCAGCACAAGACTGGAAAACATAAAAAGACTACTTATACCACCCTTTTTCTTTAAACTTTTCAATCGCTTCAATTCGATTAGTAACTTCCAATTTTGCTAAAATAACTGATATATAATTGCGAACTGTACCATTTGTAATGAAAAGTTGACTTGCGATTTGTTTCGTATTCCTTCCCTCTGCCATTAAACGAATGACCTGTTCTTCCCGATCTGTCAAAGGATTGGTTTCCCCAAAAGCCATATCAATTAATTCAGGTGCATATATACGTTGACCATCAATAATTTTTCGAATTGCATTTGCTAAATCTTCACTTGGACTATCCTTTAGCAAATAGCCGCTTACTTTAGCATTTCGTGCCCGTTCAAAATAACCCGACCGCGCAAAGGTCGTTAAAATAATTACCTTACACGTACTCTCTTTTAGGGATTCAGCTACATCCAACCCTGTCATAACTGGCATTTCAATATCCATTACACATACATCCGGTTGTTCTTTTTTTACTAGTGCTAAAGCTTCTTCCCCATCCCTTGCCTTACCAACAACCTCCATATCTTCCTCTAGATCAAGTAAAGCACCTAGGGCACCAAGTAGCATCCCTTGATCTTCAGCTAATACAATACGTATCATTTTGAACCCTCCCTAAATAGTTTCTTGAATAACCGTAGGTACGCGAATAATTAGTATTGTTCCCTTTTCTTTTATAACATCAAGACTACCATTCACAAAATCTAGTCTTTCCTTCATTCCTTGCAAACCTGTACCTTGATTTTGGTTATCTGTTATATCTATTCCTACACCATTGTCCTTCACCTGAATCTTCACTTCATTAGTAGTTTGCTGAATTACTACCTCACAATTAGTTGCTTGACTATGCTTGATTACATTTGTGACCGCTTCTTTCAAACACATACTAAGAACACTTTCAACAAGCAATGGTGTATCTTTCAACTTTGCAGTGCCAGTTAATTGAAAATTCATCTCTGCTGCATCTACTATTTCTTTTACCCGATTTATTTCATCAACTAATCTAATGCCACGCATGTCGGTAACCATTTCACGTACTTCTTTCAATGCGGTACTAGCTGTTTGTCTAACGTCAGTCATTTCATTTTTAGCCGCTTCAGGATCTTTATCAATTAACTTCCCTGCTAAGTCTGTTTTTAAGCCTATTAATGATAGTTTTTGACCTAGTGTATCATGTAAGTCACGTGCAATTCGTTGTCGTTCCTCCAGTACAATTAATTGAGAAATCTTTTTGTTCGCATCCTCTAGTTCACCTTCTAATCTTTCTCGTTTGTTTCGATTATGCATACTAATCGGAAGCAAAATAACACCAAGTACACTAATAACAATAAATGGAAGTTGCGTAAAGAACATCTCTGTTTTTGTAAAAAAGCCAATCGTTACAGCTAGAACTGTAGTGAATATGTGAATACCGTATAATGTCCAAAATCTCACATGATCTCGAATATTTCCTATAAAGAAAGCAAGAAACAATGAAAAATAGACGTAAACAAAATATAAAATCATTACAACACTAATCGTGGTCTCCATTAAAACAGATAAATAAACGAGCCAGCCCTTCGATAAAAAAGATAAGCGATAAGAGACAAAAAATAAAATTAGCATAAGAATGCCAAATATAACCTCATATAAGTTAGAAGATCGTAAAATGAAATAGAATGGTAAGATACAGAAGATAATCCAGGCATAAATACTTAAACCTGTGTTCCTAGGGAAAATTTGATACCAGTTTTGCATAGTGAACCCCTTTTTTATGTAGCACTTTTTTATTAGTATATCAAAAAAATGATAAGAGTAAGACAATAACGAAAACACCCTCCATTTTTTTGGAAGGTGTAGATTATGAAGCTTACAAACTCTTTAACGTCTTTTTTATACGCAATAACATACTTACTTGTTTAAAACTAACAAACATGCGGTTTCTTTCATCATATAAACGAAAGCGAATCGATTGTAAGCTAGATTTCAGAGTAATTGTTGTTGCCTTTTGTAATGGTGGTGTTGATGTGTGTGCTTTTTCTAAATGATAATTTGGAACTCGTGGACTTAAATGGTGTACATGGTGGAAACCAATATTACCAGTCAACCATTGTAATAAAGCAGGAAGCTTGTAATATGAACTACCATCTACAGCAGCCTTTACATAATCCCATTCTGATTCATTTTCAAAATAGGAATCTTCAAATTGGTGTTGGACATAAAACAACCAAATTCCAAGTGCTCCAGACACAAACAATATTGGAACTTGAACAAGTAAAAACGCCTGCCATCCAATTATACTAATTAAACCAGCATAGATTAATATAATAGATAAATTAATAATATACGTATTCCATCGTTCTTTACGTTTGGCACCTTTTCGGTTAAAACGATTTGAGACAAGGAATAGATACAATGGCCCAAACCCAAACATAACTAATGGATTACGGTATAGTCGATAAGCTATCCGTTTCCAAAGTGATGCATGTACGTATTCCTCTACAGTCATTACCCAAACATCACCAATACCACGTTTATCTAAATTACCACTTGTCGCGTGATGGATGGAATGACTTCTTTTCCATTTTTCAAACGCAAAATGAGTGATAACACCCGTAACAGTTCCAAGGACCCTATTTGCCTTCTTATTTTTGAAAAAAGATTGATGGGCACAATCATGGAATATGATGAACGTCCTGACTACAAACCCCGCTGCTAAAACACTTACAGCAAACGATAACCAAATAGAAATACTCAAGCTTTGATAAGCAAGAAACCATAATATTAGAAACGGGATAATTGTATTTAAAATTTGCTTAATACTCGATTTTTGATCCGCCTTTTCATAAGGGGCGACATTTTTTCTAAGTTGTTTTTGCTTTTGTTTACTCATAATATCCTCCTTAGCAGATAAAGCTTTTTCTTCTTCTATTATAGAAGGAAAACAACTCCCCTAACAGATACAAACATCAAGTGTATGGTATGACAAATGTCATGTAATACACTTGATGTGGTACTTTATCCATTAAAGGATTACAGCTAATTAAGCTTATAAACAATAATCACATTAGACTTTGTATAGCATGTTGTTTTTTATTATTGACTGCTTCCATTTCTGATAAACAACTATTGAGCGTTTAGCTTTTTGTGATCCAGGTAATAAACTTAACAAAGGAGGAATTGAAATGCCTTGGGATAAAAAAGATTTTCCTAGATCATTAAAAAACTTAGATCCAGCTATTCGAAATAAGGCAATTGATATTGCTAATGCGATGGTCGATGAAGGATATGAAGAAGAGCGTGCGATACCTATCGCAACGACGCAGGCTAAAGAATGGTATGACAACGCTACTGAAGATGAAGTTAATCGAGTTCATCAAATCAGTAATGAGGAACTTCGTGCCAGAGGTGAGGGCGATGTAAATAGTCGACCCGAATTGATAAAGAAGCGAGAACATGTTGTGGTACACGAAGGTGGATGGGCAGTTAAAACACAAGATGCAAAAAAAGCCTCAAATATATTTGATACGAAAGAAGAAGCAGTTGACCGGGCAAAGGAAATTGCGAAAAATAAAGGTACTGGCGTGGTTATTCATAAGCAAAATGGCGAGATACAAGAGCAACGTGATTATTCTTAATTAGGTCATCCCATTGAGTAGATCCTACTTGATATATTTGCGTGACGACCGATATATTTGCGTGACGACCGATATATTTGCGTGACGACCGATATATTTGCGTGACGACCGATATATTTGCGTGACGACCGATATATTTGCGTGACGACCGATATATTTGCGCGAAAAAGGATCTACCTTAAAATACAAAGGTAGATCCTTTTTCACTTTTGCTGTTTAGCAAACTTTATTAATAATCACTTGTTGAAGTCTCGCCCTTTGTGATTGCTACACTTGCACTAGCACCAATTCTTGTTGCACCTGCTTCAATCATTGCTTCTGCAGTTTGTTGATCACGTACGCCACCAGAAGCTTTCACTCCTATATCGGGCCCTACTGTCTTACGCATTAACTGGATATCTTCAACTGTTGCTCCACCTGTAGAAAATCCTGTTGATGTTTTAACATAATCTGTGCCAGCTTCAACAGCAAGCTTACATGCTGTTTCTTTTTCAGCATCTGTTAATAAGCTTGTTTCAATAATTACTTTAACAAGTGCATGTCCTTTTGCTGCATTAACAACTGCTGCTATATCAGATTTCACAGCATCAACATTGCCATCTTTCAATTCACCAACATTGATAACCATATCAACCTCAGTAGCTCCATTTTCAATCGCATCTTTTGTTTCCAGAGCTTTTACAGCTGAAGTAGATGCACCCAATGGAAAGCCAATTACTGTACAAACAGCTACATCAGAACCAGCTAATAACTTTGCTGCTTCTTTTACCCATGTTGGGTTAACACAAACTGAGAAGAAGCCATGTGTTTTTGCTTCTTCACACAGTGTTTTGATTTGATCGCTAGTTGTATCAGCTTTTAATGCTGTATGGTCGATCTTATTTGCTATTTGATTTACCATTTAGTTTCCCTCCATTACTTTGTTTTTGTTAAATCGTCTGATTGAAAGGCGCCCGGTAACAATGCTCCAACAGTAGTTTCTTGTACTTCTTTTTGTAAGTTTGTTAGGATTACCTTCATATCTGGTTCACATAACTCCGATAACACTTGTCTACAAGCACCACATGGAGATACAGGACGCTCTGTGTCTGCAACAACAACCATTAAATCATATACCCGCTTACCTGAAGCATAGGCATGGAATAATGCTGTACGCTCTGCGCAATTACACATGGAGTAAGCTGCATTCTCAATATTGCAACCGTGGTATACTTCTCCATCCTTAGTACGTAAAGCTGCACCAACTTTAAATTCGGAATAAGGAGTATATGCCATTTCTCTTGCTTTTATCGCTTCATCAATCATTTGTTCCACTGTCATCAGAGATCCTCCTTAGAAATAGGAATAAAATTAACGCCCTTCACCATTAGAAATACGTAGTAATACTTCTTTTACAAAGTCGAGAAATGTCTGTCTTACATTTTCTGTCGTTTCAATTACTTCATCATGAGATAGTGGTTGGTCTAGAATTCCAGCAGCCATATTTGAGATACATGAAATTCCTAAACAGTCTATACCAGCATGACGTGCTACAATAACTTCCGGTACTGTTGACATACCAACTGCATCCCCACCTACAGTTTGCAACATTTTTATCTCAGCTGGTGTTTCATAACTTGGTCCAGTGTTCCAAACATAAACACCTTCTTTTAAGTTCATATCTAACTCACTTGCTGCACTACGGGCAACATTTTGCAAGTCACGATCATAAGCTGTTGACATGTCTGGAAAGCGAACGCCAAGATCAGAATCGTTTGGACCCATTAATGGATTTTGACTTGTATTATTTATATGATCTGTAATTAACATTAAGTCACCTGGAACTAGATTAGGATTCACTCCTCCAGCTGCATTCGTAACGACTAATTTTTCTACACCTAAAGCTTTCATTACACGAACAGGGAATGTAACAGCATCTAAGCCGTACCCTTCATAAAAGTGAAATCTTCCTTGCATTGCAAGTACAGGTAACCCTTTTAATTGTCCACTAACTAGTTGCCCTGCATGTCCTTCTACTGTAGAAGTTGGAAAACCCGGAATCTCGTCATACTTAATTTTTACTGGATTTTCGATTTCATCAGCAAGCATCCCTAAACCCGATCCTAGAATAAGTCCTACTTTAGGAAGGTCAGAAATTTTATCCTTAATAAAGGAAGTTGCCTCATTGATTTGGTTGATTTGCATATACACTCCTCCTTATTTTTTCAGGTCTTGTAAAAAGCTTTGCCCATAATCAGGCATTTTCGTTCCAAAATTATCTGCGATAGTTGCACCAATATCTGCGAATGTCTTGCGTATTGCCAATTCTTTACCTGTTTCTATTCCTTTATGATGCACAAGAAGCGGTACAAATTCTCGTGTATGATCAGTTCCATGATGTACTGGGTCATTTCCGTGATCGGCTGTGAGTATTAGTAAATCATCTTCTTTTAGTTTTTGCAATACTTCTGGCAAGCGTTTATCGAAAGTTTCTAAGGCAACACCATAACCTTGTGGATCACGTCTATGCCCATATTTCGCATCAAAATCAACTAAATTCAAGAAATTCAACCCGTGGAAATCTTTATCCATTGACTGGATGAATTTCTCCATACCATCGTCATTATCATCTGTTCGAATAGACTCCGTTACACCTTCACCATCATAAATATCCGCGATCTTACCTAGTGCGACAACGTCATTCCCATTGTCTTTTAACTCATTCATAACTGTACGCCCAAAAGGTTTTAGCGCATAATCGTGACGATTAGAAGTACGTTCAAAAGCTCCAGGCTCTCCAACAAACGGGCGTGCAATAACACGTCCTACCATGTATTTTTCATTCTTTGTTAGGCTTCGTGCGATTTCACAAATTTCATATTGCTCTTCAATTGGAATAATATCTTCATGAGCCGCTATTTGCAAGACAGAATCAGCTGAAGTATACACAATTAAAGCGCCTGTTTCCATATGCTCTTGTCCTAATTCTTGCATAATTTCAGTTCCAGAAGCTGGTTTATTTCCAATAATCTTGCGTCCAGTCTTCTCTTCAATCTCTTTTAATAAATCATCTGGAAAACCATCAGGAAATGTTTGGAAAGGTTGATCAATGTGCAGCCCCATGATTTCCCAATGACCAGTCATCGTATCTTTCCCATTAGAGGCTTCTTGCATTTTTGTATAATAAGCAAGTGGTTTTTCTGCCTTCTCAATTCCTTGAATTTCACGAATATTACTCAAGCCCAATTTACCCATTGCTGGCATATTTAGCCCGCCCATGTGTGCAGCAATATGCCCTAGCGTATCCGAACCTTCATCACCAAATTCTGAGGCATCCGGAGCTTCACCAATTCCTACAGAATCCAACACAACTAGAAATACACGTTTAAATGGTACACTCACAGTTCATCATCCTTTCTCTCACCAATTGATTTCTATTCTAAAATAATGTTTTTATTTGATCCGCTATCATTCCACCGAGGTATACACCTGCAATACCAATAACTCCTGCTAATACTGGTGGAGCTGGTAATGGTAATCTTAAAAATTTAAATACAACACCTACGGCTATACCTGCTACTAAAGCTAATATTATTTCCTTCATCATGTCTCTCCTATTATTACATTTTAAACTACCTGAAATTTTATTTATCAATTACTCCATAAACCAATTGTTTCGGCTCAACTATTTCTGTAGAAATGCTGTAAGATTCTTGGATTTTCACTTCTACCTCATCTACTGCTTCCTGATTACTATGAATCACAACAAGGGTATCACCTTTTTGTACTTTGTCTCCAACTTTTTTCTGTAAAACTAAGCCGACAGCTAAGTCTATTTCTGATTCCTTTGTAATACGCCCTGCACCTAACATACTAGCAGCAATCCCAATTTCATCTGCGATAATCTCTGAAATATAGCCAGTTTCTTTTGCTTTCACTTCATATTTGTAAGCTGCAGTAGGTAATTTATTTGGTTCATCAACAACAGATGCATCCCCGCCTTGTGATGCGATAAATGTTTTGAATTTCTCAATTGCTCGACCTGAACTGATTGCATCTTCTAATTTAGCGCGAGCATCTTCAATGGAATCTGCTTTACCCGCTAGATAAACCATTTGACTTCCGAGTGTTAAGCATAATTCATGTAAATCTTCAGGACCATTACCTCTTAGTGTGTCAATTGCTTCCTTCACCTCTAATGCATTACCGATAGCAAAACCAAGTGGCTGATTCATATCCGAGATAACCGCAATTGTATTCCGACCTGCTCCATTACCAATCCGAACCATTGCTTCTGCTAATTCTTTCGCATCATCCATATCTTTCATAAATGCACCTGAACCAGTCTTAACGTCTAAGACGATTGCGTCTGCACCAGATGCGATTTTTTTACTCATAATGGAACTTGCAATAAGTGGAATCGAATTGACCGTTGCTGTCACATCACGTAAACTATAAAGTTTCTTATCCGCAGGAGTTAAATTCCCACTTTGACCTACAACTGCTATTTTATTTTTATTTACTAACTCATTAAATGTTTCCCCGTCTAATTCGACTTGAAAACCTTCAATTGATTCAAGTTTATCAATTGTTCCACCTGTATGTCCTAAACCACGACCTGACATTTTGGCTACCGGAACATCAAGAGCCGCTACGAGTGGCGCCAGGATAAGTGTAGTTGTATCGCCAACACCACCAGTACTATGTTTATCTACTTTAATCCCCTCAATATCAGATAAATCAATCTGGTCACCTGATTCAACCATCGCCATTGTTAAATTAACTCTTTCTTCCGTTGTCATACCTTGAAAGTAAAGTGCCATTGATAATGCAGACATCTGATAATCTGGAACCTCATCATTTGTGTACCCTGCAATTACAAAATCAATCTCCTCTTTTGTCAACGCTTGACCATCTCTTTTTTTGGCAATAATATCAACCATTCTCATCATTCATCATCCTTTCTATTTTAGAAGAACATCCCTGCAACTGCTGCACTTAGTAATGAAGCTAGAACACCTGCCGCTACAGCTCTTATACCCAACCTTGCAATATCTTTTCTTCTATTTGGAGCTAAGCTACCTAATCCACCTAATAATATAGCCATAGAACTAAGGTTTGCAAAACCACATAACGCAAAACTAACAATTAGATTTGTTTTAGCTGATAAGGAATCCATTTCTAAAGCAAAATCTGCATAGGCAACAAATTCATTTAGGACAATTTTCTGCCCAATAAAACTTCCTGCTGTAACTGCCTCTGACCATGGTACACCAATTGCAAATGCTAGTGGTGAGAAGATATACCCAAGAATATCTTGTAATGTGATCCCTCCGAAAATACCAAGGATCCCATTAATTAATGCAATTAATGCGATAAATGCTAATAACATTGCCCCTACATTTAAGGCAAGGCTTAAACCATCTGAAGCACCTTTTGCTGCTGCATCTATAACGTTTACTGTATCTGAATCTTTCTCTAATTCAATTTTATCTGTTGTCTCTGATTTTTCTGTTTCTGGAATCATGATTTTGGCCATTATTAGACCTGCTGGCGCAGCCATGAAACTAGCAGCTAACAGATACTCTAATGGTACACCCAACAAAGAATAACCAATCAATACTGAACCAGCAACAGAAGCAAGTCCACCAGTCATAACTGCAAATAACTCTGAGTTTGTCATTTTAGCAATGAAAGGTCGTACTACAAGAGGCGCCTCAGTTTGACCAACAAAAATATTTGCCGCCGCTGACATTGATTCTGATTTACTTGTACCTAATAACTTTGCTAAACCACCACCAACAATTTTAATAAACCACTGCATAATCCCTAAGTAATATAATACGGAAATCAGTGCTGAAAAGAAAATAATAATTGGTAAAATATGAAATGCAAAAATAGTACCGAATTCATCACTATTAGCTAATGAGCCAAACAAAAAGCCAATTCCTTCATTTGCATAATCTATTACGTCTTGCACACGTAATGTGAACCATTTTAAACCTTCCCTACCTGTTTCCCATTTCAAAACAATAAAGGCAAAGAAAATCTGAATGGATAAACCACCAAGAATAGTCCTTAAATTAATCGCTTTCTTTTTAGTTGAAAAAAGAAATGCAATTGACAATACTACAAGTATACCGAAAATCCCCCACAAAAAATTCATCGCTGTCACTCTCTTTCTATTTTTATATAGCTTTTTTTAATATGATCAAGTATTGGAGAACTATTCATATTTGTCTTTATGTGATAGGACGTCCAACAACTAAAACTTAATGTAACCCTTTACAGGTACTATAAATATATTGTATAGGTTAGACGTCCAACAAGTCAACCGTTATTTTACTTTTCCTTTTATTGCTTTCTAAAAGATTGTTGCTTATGACACAATTTATATACAATGCGTAATAAAGTCTTAGACATACTCGCTAAGGAAGCAAGTAATATTGGATAGCGGAATGAGGAACCGCCAATCTGCCTAACTAAATAAAAGGGATCACAGTTGCGTTATTTTCATAATAAAAGACTGATTAAGGCCCACAGAACTTATTAGTTATTGCGCATTTTATATCAAGTCCGCATTTAGAATAGTAAACAAAACACAAAAAAACCTGACACCAACTTGTCATTAGCAGACCAATTAGTTATCAAGTTCAGATTTGTATAAAACATTTAAAAAATCCGCTTTCTAAATACATTAAAGCTTACCTGATCAGATCTAAAGAAATTAAGTGAATATAGCACTGGGTTATCAGCTAAGTCATAGTGAACTTGTTTAAGAATTAATAAAGGTATGTCTGAATCACACTTCAATATTTCTGAAATTTCTTTATGATATCCGATCGTTTTAATATCTGCTTTTGCATAACTTATCGTAATACTAGCATCTTCATGTAGAGATGTTAGCATTGACTCACCATGTAATTCATAGCCTTCACTTAGTAAATTGGCAGGAATTTTATCTATACAATAAACTAATGGTTCCTGATCTGCTGTACGAACTCTTTTCACAAGATAGACCTTTTCTGTTTTATCCAACAGCAACTCTGTAATATCATCACTGTGTGGATCAACATAACCAGTAAACAGTACATCTGTCCCTGGTGTCTTACCTTCTCTTTTTATCATATCGGTAATACTAAATAACTCTTCAATCCCACCAGAAAAAACTGGTTTTTTATTAACAAATGTCCCTATCCCATGCTTTCGGATGATCACATTCTCTTCTTCGAGAATACGCAGTGCCTCTCGTAATGTATTACGGGATACATGTAAGACTTTAGCAAATTCTGTCTCTGAAGGTAAGCGTTCACCTGGCTCTAATTCCCCTTCATTTATTTTTGTTTTTATCTGTTCAATGACATGAAGATAACGCGGTGTTTGGTAATTGTAGTCCATCTGGTTTCCCCCTATATATAATAACTTTTTTGTCTGCGCTTTCAATGAATATTAAATAAAAATCCACTATCGTCTATAATGATTATAGCATGTATTCATTATGTATTTAAGACCTCTAAGAGAGACTAGCCTCTGTGGTGTTGATACTATCCATTAGTCTTTCACAACTAAACCTAACAAAAGTGAAAGTGTCTTTGCTTGTTCTTGGTTAACTATGCAACCTTTTAAGTTGTTTGTACCAACTGTTATATGATCAAAAAAAGAACTACTAAGATCAATCCCATTTAATGCAGTATGCGAAAAGTTTATTCCATTCATATCACAGGTTTCAAATTTCACCTTATTCAGTAGGTTTTCATAGATATCCGTTTGCTTTAATAGACAATCTTGATATGCTACCAACTTTTGCTTACTATAACCTAACATAGCGAATTGAAGATTGCATTGATAAAATGAAACATTTGTAAAGCGTCCCTCAGAAAGGTTAATACCCGTCATCTGGCAATTATCAAATACAACGCGTTGCAGTGTTGCTTCCTCAAATTGCACGTTAGATAAGTCACACTTCTCAAATATAACATCTCGCAAAAACATTTTAGAAAACCCCGTTTGCTCAAATCGGACATTTCTAAAAATAACCTCTATAAATTCTACTGACTCAGCTGTTACGGGGTCTATTGAACAATCTTGGATAATCACATTTTTTATATAAGGATCGGTTTCATCATACACGTCCCAAAATGTTGCGTTTCTTAACTCACCTAGCACTTTTGGTTTCGTTATTTTATCGTTCAATTTATCCCCTTCTATTCTTTATATGAGTAGTTTATAACGAATTTCTTAAATAACATGTTCTAATTTTTTACTATTATAGCATTGAAATATTTATTTTTCGACTCGAATTCCTATGATTCCCCAAAAAATATAATGATTTTCCCTTATGAATAATAACGATTATTTGAGTTATTCTATAACGTGTATCACAAACTTACTAGGAGCGATCATTATGACTGTAGCAAGTGACCTGAAAACAACAATGGCCAACTTAAAAAGTGCTCAAGCCAGCTTTGAAGGATTTTCTTTAGCAGCTGAAAATCAACAAGCAAAACAAATGTATCAAAATGCCGCTCAACAAGTACAACAATTAGTAGACAGTGTTTCTCCACGCGTTCAAGAGATTGAAGCAGAAGAACCACAATATAAAGAATGAAATTGTTTTATATAGGGTTGGATAATGTCCAACCCTTTTAAATCTATTAAGACATAATGAAAGCGAGGTCCATTCCCATGGCGAATAACAAAAAAAAGAATTTGACACCTGTTCAACAAGAATACCAAACATTTGAAATGGATCGAGAAACAAAAAGACCTATACTTAAAAATTGCGTTAAAGCATTTATAACCGGTGGAATAATTTGTATGATTGGTCAGGCAATCTCATTGTTCTATATCTACAACTTTGATTTTACTGAACAAACAGCAAGCAACCCTACTGTAGCGACAATGATCTTTATTTCCATGCTTCTTACAGGGTTTGGTGTATATGATCGGATAGCGCAATTTGGTGGAGCTGGCTCAGCAGTTCCGATTACTGGATTTGGAAATGCTGTGATTTCAGCAGCCATTGAACACCGATCAGAAGGTTTAGTACTAGGCGTTGGTGGCAACATGTTTAAATTAGCTGGATCAGTCATTTTATTCGGTACATTTTCAGCATTTGTTATAGCAATCATTAAAACAATCATTATTCAGTGGGGTGGCTTTTAATGTTAAAAGGACACCGAACATGGATTTTTGACCAAAAACCTAAAATTATTTCTACTGGTACAGTCGGTGGACCTTTTGAAGCAGAAGGTATGCTAGCTGACGATTTTGACTATCTTCATTCTGATTTGTGGTTAAAACAAGATTCTTATGAAAAAGCCCATAGAGTGATGCTTGAAGAAGCATGTGAAAAAGCAATAAACAAAGGTGATCTGGAAAAAGAAAAAATACAGTTATTCTTAGCTGGTGATTTGATCAACCAAATTACACCGACAAGTTTCGCTGCAGAAACTTTAGGTGCCCCTTATTTCGGTTTATTTGGAGCATGTTCTACATCAATGGAGGGACTTGCTTTAGCAGCCTACATTGTTAACACAAAAGGTGCTAATTATATATTAACTGGGGCATCCAGTCATAATTCAGCCGTTGAAAAACAATTTAGATATCCTACTGAGTACGGTGGACAAAAACCACCTACCGCTCAATGGACAGTAACTGGAGCTGGTGTAGCTATTGTGAGTGATCATGGAAAAGGCCCTTCTATTACCTCTGCAACACTTGGCAGAGTGGTTAACATGGGCTTAAGTGATCCGTTTAATATGGGTGGAGCAATGGCACCTGCTGCTGTAGATACAATTGAAACACATTTAAAAGAACGAGGTATTGATCCTTCTTATTACGATTTAATTGCAACGGGTGATTTAGGACACATAGGAAGAGAAGTATCTTTTGATTTACTGAAAAAACATGGGGTGGCAATCGATGAAAAGAAGTATCAAGATTGTGGTCTTATGATATACAGAGAAAAACAGCCTGTCTTTGCAGGCGCGAGTGGTACAGGGTGTTCTGCCGTTGTAACTTACGGTCACCTATTAAACAGGATGAAAAAAGGTGAAATTAAACGTATGTTAGTTGTTGCAACAGGTGCTTTATTATCTCCGTTAACTGTTCAACAAAATGAAACGATTCCATGTATTGCACATGCAGTTTCCATTGAAAACGAGGATGTATAACAACACCAAAATTAAAGAGGTGATTTTTAAATGACAGTGGCTTCTGATGTAAAACAATGTCTCTCAAGTGTAAAATCAGCAGAGAGTGGCTTGGCAAGATTGAAAGAACATGCAGAAGATGAGGAAATGAAAGCAATTTTTACTGAAACAATGACAACTATGTCTGAAATCATAGAGGACTTAAAAAAAAGAGTAGGCAAGCTGGAACTTGAAGAAGAGCAATACAAAGGGTTTTAGACTTTACAGGAGAAAGGAAATACTATTATGCCTGAATGGTTAGATGTTGTTGTAAGATCTTTGATATTTCTGTTAACTCTCTTCTTTATTACTAAATTGGTGGGTAAAAAACAAATCTCTCAGCTTTCCTTCTTTGAATATGTCAGTGGTATTACCATTGGTAGCATTGCTGGCGAAGTAACTATGGGTCTTGAAAACAATATTTATCATGGACTCATCGGTGTTCTAATCTTTGGAGGTACCCCTTTTATAATTGGTTTGCTTTCCTTAAAAAGCAAAGCTGTCCGCGATGTTGTTGAAGGAAAAGGAACAGTTTTCATAAAAAACGGAAAGATAATGGAAGAAAATCTAAAAAAAGAGAGATATACTATTGATGAAATGATGGAATTACTTCGAGCAAAAGATGTATTTCAAGTTTCCGACGTGGAGTTTGCCATTTTAGAATCATCAGGCGATTTAAATGTTCTATTAAAGAAAGAGAACCAACCATTAACAGCTAAAGATTTAGGTGTTAACGTACCTCCCACTAAAGAGCCCCAGATTGTTATCATGGATGGTGAAATTTTAGATGAACCATTAGCAACAATTGGATTAAACCGGAATTGGTTAAAAACAGAGTTGGAAAAATTAGGAGTAACCATTGAAAATGTTTTTTTTGGCGAAGTAGATTCCTATGGTCAATTAGCTGTTGACCTTTTTGATGATCAAATTAAAATTCCAGAGCCTTCAGAAAAACCTTTACTATTAGCTACCATGAAAAAATGCCAGGCTGATTTAGAGCTTTTTGCCCTTTCCACAAATGGTGAAGAGGCTAAAAAAATGTTTAGTGAGAACAGTAAGAAGCTTGAAAAAGCAATTGATAAGGTGACTCCTCTGTTAAGAAGTTAAGAGGATTTAAAAATTAATAAAAAAACTACCCTAAATGACGACAAATTAGAGGTGATCATATACTTTCATTTATAAGTATCTTAATTTTATTGTTCATGGTAACAATTGTAGTTGTTCGGTTTATGGGGAAGACGGCATTAGCCCAATTTACACCACATGACTTAACAGCTATCTTTTTTATTGTAACCATCGCTATGAAATCGATAGAAGTAAAAGGGATGAGCTATTCATTTATAGGTATTCTGGTGATCATTACTGTACATATAACACTCTCAAAATTAAGCCTTTATAATCGACTTAATCGATTTGTCATAGGTGAACCCACTATCATGATTAAACACGGAAAACTAATCAAACCTAACCTAACAAAGAGCCGATTTTCTCTTGCAGAATTATTATCAAGTATTAGAAGCAAAGGTTATGCAGATATAAGTGATATTCAATATGCCATACTTGAGCCTAACGGAGACATTAGTGTGATGCCTAAAGAAGAACTGATGCCTGTAACACCTGAGATGTTAGGTTACGAACGACAATATCAAGGCCTTCCTATTGCTGTAGTAATTGAAGGAGAGATTCAGCATAAAAATTTAAAGTTAATACATAAAGATAAGCAATGGCTGTTAAACCAAATTAAATCTGCTGGTTTCACAAAATTAAACACTATATTTTATGCTTACGTTCGAGATACAGATTATTCTCTTGTAATTGATACAGGAAAAGGAAACGGAATCTAAACAATTTATAATTTTGGGGTATTACTGCAATTTTTATTCCATCAGGTTGGAGTTGAATACCTAATGCTGATTTAGCAGAAATGGTAGATCCTATGATCAATTACTTATTGGTTTTACTGATGGATGACAGGCACTATCCTTGCAACAAAAACCCTCCTCAAGAAAGTGATTAGTAATCACTTTCTTGAGGAGGGTTTATTTTTTCTTTTATTTTATTATTTCACTACTTGCCAATTGTTGTTACAGGTTGCTTTTATTTTCTTCCTATCTAAAATGTAATTGGCAATTAACTCTGTCATATCTGTCGGGATGTCTTGAACCACTTTTTTCCCTTGGTACATATGAAAGTTACCTCCACCACCTGCACGATAATTGTTCATCACCACATCAAACAAAGCCGCTTCATCGATTGGTTTACCTTTGTAGTTCAGCTTCGTTACACGTGCTCCAATTGGCTGAGAAATGTTAAGTTCGTATTCGATCCCTTCCCACATATCATAGTTATAATGTTGAGGTTTTGGTTTGACAAACGCAGGATTTACGGTAATTTGTCCTTGATCACTCAACATGAAGTAAGTTGCCGACTTTTCCAGAGCTTCTCGGATATCCTTACCAGATACCTGAATGACTTTTAATGTATTTGGATAGATGTAGTTAGATACAATATCTCTCATCGTTATGCTAGAACCAAAACCCGGTGAAGCATCATTAAATAATGACGTATTTGAAATCGACACCTTCGCAATATCCATTTGTACTTTATTAATAAATTCGATAAACGGGTGTTCTTTTAATCGAACGTGAAAAGGGTCATCTATTATCATATCTCCATCAACTTCACCAATCGGCTGATCCAACCAAGTTTGTGTATCTTGCTCGTATTCATCAATTAAGTGAAGCACCTCTTTATTTGCTTCTACTCCTTCAGTAATTTGATGAAGTAATGCATCACTATTCGTGTACGTCCATTGACCATCTACTAACTCAAAATCTACTTCAACTTCTCCTAATACTTGGCCGTTATTGCTTGGTTGCAAAACGGTAACACCATTCAGTTTATCTGCTATGGAACGATGTTGATGACCTGTTATAAGAATATCTATCCCCTTGATCTCCTTACACATTTGATATCCTTGATTTTCTCCTGTTAATACTTCAGTTGGCTCACCTGTCTCCAAATCTCGTTCAAATCCACCATGATAAGATACAATTAAAACATCAGGCCTCTCTTCTTTTTTTATGTATTTAACCCATTTTTTTGTCGTCTCAAATGCATCTTCAAAAGCTAATCCTTTTATATTCTTAGGGTCTTCCCAGTTTGGTATGTAATGGGTTGTAACACCTAAAATCGCTACCTTTATTCCGTCTATCTTCTTAATCAGATACGGCCTTCCAAAAGCAGGATTATGATCTTTTTTGTTTAACACAGTAGAGGATAGCCATGGAAAATCAGACTGCTCAACTACTTGTTGTAAATAATCCAAACCGTAATTAAACTCATGATTCCCCAAAACAGATGCTATGTAGCCCATATGATTGGCAACTTTTATTAATGGATTCGGTGTATCTTTTTGGTATTTAGCATGGTGAAATGTCAGAGGACTACCTTGAATAAGGTCACCATTATCCAATAGAATCACATTCGAAGTCTTTCTTTTTTCTTTCACAAGCGTAGCGATCTTTGCTAATCCGAGATGACGTTCCTGCCGATCACTATAATTGGTTGGGTACACATATCCGTGTACATCACTTGTCACTAATAAACATAGTTTTTTCTTATTTACCATTGCTTTACCCCCTATTACTTTACTACACCTTCTTTATCTTTCAGGATTAAAACACATTTTAAAAAGCTTGTTCTTTTACTTATAGTATAATTCTAATCGATATCACAAGCCAACAAAACCTTATCTATGAAGTTATTCAATTTCAGTCTCGTATCCTTATTGTTCTAAGGGAATTTTTACATAATCTTAATCTTCTCTTCACACTCCCTTTTCATGCAATTGATATACTAAGGGTGTTCCAACTAAGCATGCTAGTGCATTTCCATTTTTATAAAAGTTATAAAACACGAACATTTACAACTTAAATTATAAAAATATAATGTTTTATGAAGAAAAATCATTAAATTTTTGTAAATACACTAGCCATAGTTCGTTAAATGATGCATAATAAGAATTGTTATTTAAGAAAACAAAACCTAAGGGGGATAACAATCAAATGAAGAAAAAGCTTTTATCAATTATTTTCGCATCAATTACCGTACTTTTTATCACTGGATGTGGAAATGACGACACACTAGTAATGGGATTTGTACCATCTCAAGATTCTGATGAAATTGCAGACACAATTGAACCATTGGAAGAAAAACTATCTGAAGAACTTGGTAGAGAAGTAGAAGGAAGAGTAATGACTAACTACACTGCACTTGTTGAAGCAATGGGAACAAATGAAGTTCAAATTGGTTTTATCCCTGCATTTGGATATGTATTAGCTAGTCAAGAGCATGGTGTGGAAGTAATTCTGAAATCTGAACGTTATGGTAGTGGTACCTATGTTGCGCAGTATATTGTAGGTGCTGACTCAGGAATTGAAACATTAGCTGATTTAGAAGGAAAGACTTGGGCATATGGAGATGCTACTTCAACTAGTGGCTATCTATTCCCAGCTGCACAAATCATGGATGAGTTTGGTGTTGAAGATCCAGAAACTGAATTCTTTGGTAATTCTGTTCAAACTGGCGGTCATGATCAATCTGCGATAGCTGTACTACAAGGTGAAGCTGATGTTGCAACAACTTTTGATGACGTAAGAACCGGTCTTACAGAAGATTATCCAGAAATTATGGATGAAACAAAAATCTTAGGTTATTCCGATAAAATTCCAAATGATACAATCTCTGTAACAAAAGAATTAGATGATGAACTTGTCCAAGAAATCAAAGATGTATTTTTAAGCTTTAATGACGATGATGAAATGATCGAAGTTATGGACGAGGTATATAATTGGACTGGAATCATCGAAGCTGAAGATAGTGAATACGATATTGTACGTAATACATTCAATAAATTCGGGGAATCAATTTCTCTAGATTAATAGAATCAAGAAAATAAATATGAAGAACATAGGATAGTTGTACAGGGGAGAAGCTAGCTTCTCTCCTGTTTTACCATATGAATTAATATTAATCTTTTATAGATAGCAACTTCGCAGACTACATCATAGTTAATATGGAGGTAAAATATGATTGAATTCAAAAATTTGTCAATGACGTATCCTAATGGGACAAAAGGACTTAAAAATATTAATATTAAAATTAACGAAGGTGAATTTGTTGTAATTGTTGGTTTATCTGGCGCAGGAAAATCTACATTTATTAGAAGTATTAACAGACTTGTCACACCAACAGAAGGTGAATTGATAGTAGACGGAGAGGACATACTGCATCATAATGGTAGATCCCTTCGAGAACTACGCAAAAAAATTGGAATGATTTTTCAAAACTATAATCTTGTAAAACGCTCGACAGTATTAAAAAACGTAATAGCTGGTCGTCTAGGTTATACAGGTACATTAAAAAGTATCTTTAATATCTTCCCTAAAGAAGATATGGAGCTAGCTTACACAAACTTAAAGCGTGTAAATATTGCAGATAAACTATACAACCGTGCAGACGAATTAAGTGGTGGACAACAGCAACGTGTTAGTATCGCTCGCGTTTTGACCCAAAAACCTAAAGTTATTTTAGCAGATGAGCCAGTTGCAAGTTTGGATCCTCCAACATCCCATCAGGTCATGAAATATTTAAAGCAGATTAACCAAGAAGATAAGATCACAACGATTGTTAACCTGCACTTTATTGATATGGCGATGGAATATGCAGATCGTATTATCGGTATGAGAGATGGTAAAGTTGTATATGATGGCCCTGCCTCAGAAGTAACAGAACAAACATTTGAAGAAATCTATGGTCGTGCGATCCGCGAGGAAGATATGCGGGGAGGCGAGGAAGATGAATAAACCAGATTTCATACCCAATAGTCTCTATCCTGCCAAGACGAAACGCACATTATCATTATCTTTCATTGTTGTTCTAGGGTTCTATTTAGTTACTTCAATTACAACTGAATCATTTATCATTAATTTCTTTCTAAAAATTAGCAACGTTACAGATCTAGTAGAACGTTTCTTTCCACCGGATTGGAGTTACATCAGCATTATTTATCCGAAGCTATTTGAAACCATTCACATGGCTGTTATCGCTACAACTGTTGCGGTGATCATAAGTATCCCTTTTAGTTTATTAGCGGCGAGTAACATAACTACAAATAAATGGATTTATAATTTTATGCGAATGCTCCTTAACATCATTCGGACAATTCCAGATATCATACTTGCAGTTGTTTTTGTTGCATTATTCGGTATTGGTGCATTTTCAGGTATTATTGCTTTGATTATATTTGCAATTGGTATTTTGGTGAAACTGATGAGTGAAATTATTGAGGCTATTGATATGAACCCTTCCGAAGCAATTAAGGCTTCAGGAGGTAACTCGCTTCAAACAATTTGGTTCGCCGTTGTGCCACAAGTATTACCTCAGTTTATTTCTTTTAGTCTATATGTGTTTGAGATAAATATTCGAGCATCTGTTGTATTAGGATTAGTTGGTGCAGGTGGTATTGGTCAGTTAATTAACCAAAGAATTAACTTTATGGACTACCAAGCCGTATTAACTACAGTACTCGTAATTTTTGCAGTGGTTGTAGTAATTGACTGGATCAGCGGTAAATTAAGGGAGGGGCTAGTATAATGAGCAATCGAATTCCACCTAAACCCAAGAGCACTGCTAAAGTAGTTAAAAGATTAATCATTACAATAGCAGTGATTGCCCTTTACGTTTGGACAATTACTAGTATAAACATTGATTGGGGTAAAATCTTCAGTCAGCGAACCATAGATAACTTTGGTCGCATTATCCCAAAGTTTTTTGATCCTGCCTTTGAGGAAACTGGGACTATTTTAATAAAAATGATAGAGACGATCTTCATTGCTTATACTGGATCTTTGGCAGCTGCAATCATTGCAGTGCCACTTGCATTCTTGTGTGCCACTAACATGGTCCGTAATAAATTCTTAAACACGATAGGTATGTGGATCCTTGGAGCAGTACGTGCATTCCCAGAAATCATTCTTGCAATCATTTTCGTTGCCGCTGTTGGACCAAATCCTTTTGCCGGTGTACTTGCAATTGCAATAGGTTCAACAGGAATGCTAGGAAAGTTATATTCTGAAGTAATTGAAGGAATTGACATGAACATTATTGAAGCCATGGAAGCAAGTGGTGCAAATAAATTACAAATACTCTTTTACGGCATTATGCCACAAGTACTTCCTGAATTCTTATCATATGCAATTTATCGATTCGAAATTGATGTTCGTGCGTCTTCTGTCCTTGGTATCGTAGGTGCTGGTGGTATCGGTACATTAATCAAATTTGCATACTCAAATCGTAACTGGGATGAAGTTGGTATGATCTTACTGATTATCATTATTACAGTAACAATTATCGATCAAATCTCAGGTTATGTACGCCGACGTCTTGTATAAAATTTTAAAATAACTACTCTCTTCTTTGGAGTAGTTATTTTGCGCTATTAATTCCTTGTATTACCATTACATGGGTAAACACACAATTTAATGGGTAAAAATTGTGCAGTGGTTAATCAAATCAAGTGTGTGACACAATGTATTCAGATATTCCATGTAATTGATAAGCATTTAAATAGTACAGAAAGATCCCCCCCTATAGTTCCTTCTATATTTTCACCAAAATGTTATGAAAAAGACGCTGTTATTCTATGTTATAATGAAGCAAAATTAAGTTTAAGGAGACCATCATGAAAAAAAATCTAGATCATATTGGTGTTGCAGTTAGAAATATAGACGATAGTATTTCTTTTTATAAAAATATCTTAGGAGCAGAACTAATTGATCGCTATAAAAGTGACGCAGTTGGTGTGGAAAGTGAGATTGCTATCATGGAAGTGAATGGTGCTCGAACAGAATTGCTAGCACCTACAAATAACACAACATCTCCTATCGCCAAGTTCATTAAACAAAAGGGAAAAGGTGTTCATCATATAGCTTACAAAGTAGATGATTTAGATGATGCACTAGTCGAATTAAAAGCTAGAGGAGTTCGTGTGTTAGCAGATACATTACGTACTAACAAACATGGTCGGCGCTTAATCTACTTAAACCCCGCTGATACGGAAGGAACCATTATTGAATATTGCGACTATCCTCATTGTTTGTAGGTGCCTGTCACTTCCCGTATTTTGTCGAATGAATTCAACATAAATCGGGAAGTGGCACTACCTAATAACGATAATTACAGTACTCACACTTTCCATTTTTTAAAAACTAAAAGGACAGAAGCATCGCACTTCTGCCCCGTTTTCCTTATTATTTTAAGTTAATTCGATAACCTGAAGAACCCTCAAGTTCATCTTTTGATTTAGGTACGTCTAACTTCAGCAAACCATTTTCAAAGTTACCATTGATGTCTTGTTCATCGATATTTCCGACGTAAAAGCTACGCTGGAATGACCCATAGGAACGTTCACGACGTACATAGTTATCATCATCTTTATCTTCAAAAGAATCTTCTTTTTTGCCTTGAATAGTCAAGTAGTTATCCTGGTACTCGACAACAACATCATTTTTAGTAAATCCAGGTAGATCTGCATCAATTTCGTAATGATCACCCTTATCTTTCACATCTACCTTAGGCATTTGTAGACCAAATTTTTGTCCAAATAAGGAATCTCCATTACGATTGTTATTAAAGACATCTGGTAACCAACCGGTAAAGTCGCGTTTGCTTGGAAATAGATTTGCCATGAAAACCACCTCCAAATAAGAATTCCTTTTACATTAATCTTTTTACCAAATTGTAAATGAGTTAAACATAAGTGAAATTACTAAAAGATTTACTCGGTGCAACTGGAGAGAACGTATATATGGAACCAAATATACGTTTTGATTATGGATACAATACATATGTAGGTGAAAACTTTTTTGCCAACTTTGACTGCACCATTTTAGAGGTATGTGAAGTACGATTTGGAGATAATTGTATGCTTGCACCTGGTGCGCAAATTTATACTGCAACACATCCACTTAATCCAACTGAACGAAATTCAGGTAAAGAATACGCTCAACCAATAACTTTTGGAGATAATGTATGGATTGGTGGTAGCGCAATAATAAATCCTGGTGTCAAAGTAGGAGATAATGCAGTTATCGCATCAGGTGCTGTAGTAACTAAAGATGTGCTAGAGAATGTAGTAGTAGGTGGTAATCCAGCAAAAATTATAAAAAAACTTGATTACAGTTAAATACTAACAAAAAAATAACCTCTTATTAGGCTCACAGCCGAAGAGGTTATTTTCGTCAAAATTTATTTAAAATTGTTTTTTTATGTGAATTTTAATATGTTTTGTCATAAATTCACTATGAAAACATACATTTTCCTCATTTAAAGATGTCATAAATTTTGATATTAAATGTCATTTATCGTAGCATATCTAGCTTAATATGTCATATGTTGTTGTTTAGAAGTTTGACAATTACCAGATGTAGATTTGTAAAAAAGTTTGATCAAAAAATTCACAACCTGCATATACTTCTAATACTCATTGGAACTGATTTTCAGACAAAATCTAGTGTAATGTGCAAACTCCCACCCATTTATTTACAAACAAGGCTTGTACTAATTTTTTTTGCTTCTTCTAGAACATCTTTTTCTAAGCGAGCAAGTGACAGTTTTCCTTTTTCAGGAGAAACAACAATTTGTTTAGTTTTTATAAGTTATGTAATATCTAATATTTGAACTACTAATTTTACATTGATAAATCATGTAATTTATACGATAAGTTAAACAACTGCATAAGTATTATCATTAAAGTAAATCTTTCGTAAGTTCACTTAAAGGAGCTTCTCCCATTAATACCTTTCTCATTGCTTCTTTATCATTGGTAAGGGTTGGATCTATGTCAAGAAATTGGACACACAAAATGTTGAATATCACTAAAGCTTCTACCGCGCTTCGCTTGCTGGCCTCTCCATTGACGGAAGGGCATTTCCCCTTCCGTCAATGGAGAGGGTATTAAATTCTACTTATGCAGTTGTTTTTAACTGTTGAATATACATTTTCTCATACTGTAATGGTGACATATAATTAATAGCTGAATGAATACGTTTATAATTATAAAAGGTCATAATATAAGTAAATATGCTTCGTTTAGCTTGTTCACGTGAATCCATCTAGTGAGTTCCCTGTATTTCACGCTTGAAACGCTTATTACAGAACTTGTCGCGCCTGCTCGTTAGCTCAATAACATCGTGCCAGCAGTCACCCTATGCACAACCAACCTTTAAACCTATGATCACACAACCAAATGATGAAGATGTTCAAAATCTGTTAGACAGGAACTTTGATGTCGATGAATCGATGTCCGTATTAGTGAGTGATTTAACCTATGTTCGCGTAGGAAAGCAATGGAACTATGTTTGCTTTTTACTGGATTTATCCAAATAAACATTTAAGATACTAAAAATGAATTGATAAATGGAAGGGCACTTTAACACCCCTGAACAGCTCGGCCTTGAACTTTTTGATTACGTCCATTGTTACAATAATTTACGAATGCACGGCACACTTGGCTGTGTAAGTCCAGTTTCCTATCGAAACACACCCTTAAAAAATTGTTTGATTTATTGTTGACAAACCAGTATAATATAATTTACATAAATTTCATAATAAGTTTAATAATACCTGGTTTAGGGAGGTGGTTAGATAAAGAATTTATCAGCGATATTAATACTTGTGGCTTTACTAGGAATATCTGAGTTTTCAGAATCAGAATCAGTAGCTTTGGACAAAGGCGAGAGCACTGTTATTGATGTTGATTTACCGTATGAACCTTAAGAACATCATGTAAGTTTATTTCAATTACTTGGGAGAAAAATCCTTCAAGAACACAACGGTTACATTACCGAAGCTTGGAGGCAGGATGTTTGGCTGGAAGAAGACCAAAAGTCTCCTGACCATCGTCTATCGACAGTTAAGATGCATTTTATGGAACTTTTTTTGATGATAGACTCTGGCCAACTTTCACATATAAAAATAAATTATAAAGGAGCTAAAATAATATGAAACTAAGAATAATATCAATTACTACGATACTTTTAATGAGTGTACTTTCTTCAGTTGTATTAGCAAACCCAGACAACACCCAAAGTAATCAAGATGCAACTTCACAAGAAAGTAGCACCGATAAAAATCAAAAATTTATAGATAAACCTATTCTTGAAAAAATGGAAAAAGAGGGAGTAAAAATCATTGCTCATTCTGAAGATCTTAATGGTAGAACTGCATTAGATGTAGTTAAAGAAAATAGAAAACCAGAAGATATAAAAGAAAGAAGAGATGATTGGTGGAATTTTCCTGCAAAAAATAAAAAAGAAGAGAAAATTAATTCATACGTTAAGGAAGAAAAGAAAGTAGCTAAGGATATCCGTAAGGTAGAAAAGGAATTAAGTAAGGGAAATCTTACAGAAGCACAACGAAATCAACTAGTAAAAGAAAGAGACACTCTATTTGACTTATGGCTTGAGAAGAAAAACGAAACAGTCAAAGTGATGGAGCAATATGGTTTAGTTGATTCAGACCATAACCATAAATAGGAGGTAGACTATGAAAAAAATTGTTATAACTATGTTAACTGCTATTCTTTTTATATCTTTATTTTCATCAGTAGGGTTTGCGCATCACAATGGTACTAATGCTACTTATCCTAAATATGTAAATTATCGGAGCGATTTAAATAACTTGGATTTTAAAGTATGGATTTTTGATGAAGCAACATCTAATTGGTCTTTACAAATTCTTAAAGGTTCTGATCAATTAACTACAGGTTTATATGTACGTGAACACGCAAGCTGGAGTTCGAACAATAAAAAACTTTACACAAATTATGTCATTACTTCGACAAGATTTTTAGAAGCTTTTACAAAAATGAGAAATGAAAAGGGTCCTATTACAGTACTTAGTGGAATGAGAGACCCATATCATAATAGAAGTATTGGTAGTAGTGCTGCATTATATTCACAACATCAATCAGGAATGGCTATAGATCCTCGGGTACCGAGTGGAAGTGAGGGCAGTTGGGCTTGGCGTGCTGAGGAAGTGTGGGGATTTACTTATGCTTATACTAAATCAGGAGCAATACATGCTGATACTCGAACTACTTCTGGAGGGTTTCCGACACTATACAGTGGCGCCAAAAATCCATATGTATTTACCCTAGAGATGGCTTTGCATTACCATGGATATTCACCGTATAAATCTGGTTATTATGGAAGTGGAGATGTTTCTGACGCGGAAAATTTCCAATCAGATCATGGACTATACAGTGATGGTATTGTGGGATCAAATACTTGGAGAGAGCTTATGGAAGGCGACTACCATACACCTTGGTAACACTTCAGAAATATTATGAGGCAAATCATCTTGATATCAAACACTCTGTTAGGTTAAAAAGAATCTCAGTTCACTGAGCTGAGATTCTACTTATTATGGTCTTTGAAAACCCCTGGCTATGCCGGGGGTTCCATAGAGCTTCTAGCGTGGGGTAAAAAAAAGCCTCTCTTCATGGTAAGATAAGGTTGGTTTCCCGACCACCAAATCTCACTAAAGAAGGAGGCATGTCCAATGGAGGACAAGAATAGTTTAGCATATACACTGGTATAATTTATCCTTTGGAAATCTGTTGCTCTTGTAATTTCATTGTTTCAATAGATTCAACAACCAGACGAAAGAAAGAAAGCCATCAGTATAATGATTGTTTCACCTTTTTGAACAATCCTCCCCAATAGTAAAGAGCTTTGAATTTTATTAACAACTAAATGGGTTGAAATTAAAGAAAAAAAACATAGAACGGCACTTAGTCCTCCAGAATCTCTTACCAATACCTTTGTTAGAAACACAACGGAATGACTATTATTAGTCCGATGTAGATTCTTAAGGGTTCACTCATATTTATCTATCCTCCTGAAATTTATTGTTCTGTCAACTAATGCTCGCCCATCATCTAAAGAAGGCTTAGCATTAAAAAGAATGAACTAAATGCCTTTCTTAATTCATAAGCAATCCAAGCCTAACTAATTCTCCACTTTATCCATCAATTCTTTTTGCTTATCTTTCCAGTCATTCCACAGTTGCCAAACATATTCTCGTTCTCTTTTCAATATGTCAAGTTGTTGTTCGTTATATTGACCTTCTTTCATAAGTCCATCAATATGCGCTATACGATTAGCGATACCTTTGATGATAAACGCATAGGAACTTAGTCTTTCGTTATCTTCTGAACGAACCTCGGGGTCTTCATTCACGTAATATGGATGCTCGGATTCTTCTAATGTTTTCTGAAGTTCTTCTACTTTCTTTTTTTCTTCTTCCAACTCTTCTGTTAATTTGGCAATTTCACTATTTTTTTCTTCAATTTGATTGGTTGTTGCCTGGTTCTCATTTTCTGTACTTGCTATAAATTCATGAGAATCATCAGCATTATGATTGGCAATATATGAAGCAATTGATTGATAACCGATGAATAGAATGGTTACAAATACAGCCAAGCTTGTTAAATAAACCATATTCCTTTGGATTTTTTTAATGTGATAAGTTTTACGAATTTCTTTTCTAATCGAATCACCCAATTGTTGTTTTCGACTATGGTCCCAATACATATTGTCATCCATTGTTTTCAAACTATTGCTGTTATCCCACTCGTTATCAAATAGTCTTTTCATTTACAAATCCCTCCTTAATTAGTCGAGTTTGAAGTTCTGACATTGCTCGAAATAAGGTTGTTCGAACTTTTCCTTCTGACCAATCTAATATTTCGGCTGTTTCTCTTATGGTGAATCCTTTGATTTTTCTAAGTATAATGACTTCTTTATGTTTGGATTTCATTTTCCCTAATACTTGATAAAGGTCCTGTACATCTTCCTTTATTATCACTAACTCTTCAGGTAAGGGTGCTTCTTCTTTTCTTAAAATTAATAATTCTTTGATTAACCACAGAGGTTTTCTTCTCCTTATATAATCGATAGTAGTATTACGAGCCACACTAAACAGCCATGTTTTTTTCGATGATTTATGGTTAAAGGTGTCATAGAAACTGTAGGCTTTAAGAAATGTTTCCTGAGTCAAATCCTCTGCTTGTTGATAATCTTGTATCATTACGAGTATGTATTTGAAAATAGCATCCCCGTACCTCTCATAACATTCACAAATATCTGCTTCTCTTTGTTTTTCACTTGTCACAATCGAGCCTCCTTTTATACATTCAATATTTAGACGTAGTTCAAATGCAAATGTTACACTATATAGATAAAACCTCCATTTGAACAATAAAATCCTTAGTGTTTTCACTCAAGATTTTTGTTTACACTTTAATAAAATTTCAACTCATAATTTGTAATCGTTTCTTCATACGGATAGGTATGGGTTAGAAGTTATCTCCCTTTTCCCCCGGTTCACACCGTACATGCGACTTTCACCGCATAAGCGTTCCAACTAATCCAATTCATTCAAACTGCTTTATTATGACACTGTAATCGAAGTTCGTTAAGTTTTTCTATTTACTTTTTGGAAAGATTTAAGATTTTTATTAATGCTATAATTTTATCATTGTCTTTCATGTGTACTATTCTGTGGACCGATTCATGCAGTATTACTAGATTAGAGAATGAATCATCTTTTGAAAGATGATACGGATTCTTATGGTGACAATGCCAGTCATTTAGACCTAGTTCTACTCCACTGAGCGATAAATTCACTTATTCGATTGTCGTTATATTCAATTGTCCGATTTGGGTAATTTTATTAGAGTGTCATTGTTATTTTTAAGTCCTAAGTTCCGGGTGAAATCCATTTTAACATAATTTTCAATGAGAGTTCGGTGGGTAAACAAAAGCTACTCTAGTAAGACTTTTCGTTAATAAGTCTGCCTGTATCATTTCTCTATCAACGTAAACATACCAATAATCGACCATATTTATCCCTATTTGGATCAATATCAAATTCTAATTCAATCTTTTTGGAATTTACTGCCGAATTTCTTGTTAATTATTTTGCTTCTCATCTATATGATTGTTCGCATAGATACGCATGAGATGTCTCAGAACTATCTGCCAGCAAAAATCTTATACATTGACGGTTGCCCTGATATATCACAGAAATTGTGTCACCGCGATATGGTTGTACTAATTCAACTTCAAATTTATTATAGTCTGTATCATTTTCTGTATTAACGTGTTCTTTTTGTTTATTTAACCCTTCGTCAAGATCGTTCACTGACACGTTGCACATTTGGATTTTGTTGAAGTGACTTTATCTCTGTAGTTGTAAATATTATTTACTCATGTTATCCCTACTCCCCATAATCTTGAAATTCTAGTAAATAATAAAACAGTAGATAAAACACTCTTTTTTAAGTTTCCTTACTACAGGTATTATATTATATTAAATATCTCCCATTTTTTTAAAATTTTGTTAAAATTATAACAAAAAACTATAAATGTGGTATTATTTTACTTAAGATTTATAAATTAATTAGATTTGTATAAGGATTATAGGGTATGAATCTATTAATTAATTTAATGGGTCTGGAAGGAGTTTAGTAATTAACTAAAAAGAGCTTTATAATTGAGAGGAGAAGTAGATAATGAAAAAAATATTTTATATTGTAATCACATTAGTATTATTCGTTACAACATTCATTAATTTACCAACATTAGCAAGTGAAAAAGAAGCCAAGGTCTTAAAGTTGTCCTCGGTTGGAAGCGAAATTTCTTATAATATTGGAACAGTTGTTAAAGAAGATATTAAAAATATCAAAAATATTAATTTAAATAATTATGATGTTATCTTGGCTAATAAGTCATTTTTAAATGACTTAGTTGTTAAAAAACAACTAAAAGCTGCTATTTTAAGTGGTAAGCATATTCTTATGTATGGAAAAGATATGAAAGAATCCGATATATTTACTTCTTTAGGGTTTGAAAATCCAGCAGAACTTTTTATAGGAGAAGCTAATGTAATTGAAAAAAATATATCTGAAGAATCGCATGAGACAGATAAATATATCGAAACGAGATTAAACAGCCAGGTTGAGGGTGAAGAATTTAATACTGTAACCTTCGATGTTATTGGAATCAGTATGATAGATTTAGTTCCTCATACTACTGTTATTCCAACTGGAAACTCACAGAATGAAATAAATGAGTTGATTAATGATATCATTAAGGATGCTGGGAACAATTTTCATGAGGTGGGTGGCAATAAATCAAGCATTGCTTTTGGTCCACAGCGTACCTATGCTTTAACAAGTACTCCATCTGGATCATCGATTATAAAAAGCTATAGTTTTTATAATTATGCAAAAAATCCAGACGGAACCACTTTGCTAAAGTATCAACGTACAGGGAAATTATATAGACAAACTGATGCCGACAGCAGTTATAATTACTACTGGTTTGCGACATCTGACATTATAACAAGCGGTGATTATTTGTATAATAATGGCTACGAAAATGATAATGTTTATACTAGAAATTACCTATCTTACACAGACCAAGGTGTTGTATTGGAAGCCTCACCACAGAATACAAATAACTCCTGGGGAAATATAAATGTAAGTTTAGGACTACAAGGCCCTTCAGTTAATTGGACTTTTTCTCCTGGTGGTACGATTGATATCAATACTGGAGGGGCAAATGGACATACTTATTCCTCTTGGGTTTGGGATGGTGGTGGAACAAGAGCTTGGCTTCCTTCAAAATTCACTAGTGAAACAGGCATGGAGTATAGAATAAAAGAATCCGATGCTCGTTTTTATACTAACAGCGAAATAGATATTGATATTGAGAAAGATTTTCAAATTAAATATAATTTCACACAAAAACAAACTCTGCATATTAACGATAACTAATTCTTAATAATAGAAAGGTTATTATTTGGGATATGTTTTAAATAGCTAATAAGCTAAGTATTGGTTCTAGATTTAGCAATCTCTGTCGATAAGGTTCAATAAGCTAGAAATCTAAGTATTGCTAAAAACGTATTGTCAATACTTAGATTTCTTTTTTTAAGAGGAGTCCCTCATGACATGGTAAACAGTCGACATTCATTGGTACATTATTTATAATTTAGTGGTAAATATGTATCAAGAATGGTACATTTCATTAGCTGTAATCATCTTATTTGTTCGTGTGATTACCTTTGTTTTTGGATGGTTCCTAGCTTTGTCCTAGCCTCCATTATCATGTCCCTAATTATTGGGCGCTTTTGTAGGATACCCATATTAAAACCGATGTGATTTAGAACCCGTTCAAATGTAGGTTCTATTCCATTAGCTATATGAAAATCTACTGCTTCTTCAATAGCTCTTTTATAATTAATCTGGGATCTTTTCTTAATTATTATATTTACCTCTCTTTTCTTATTAACGATCCAGTTATGCAGTTCCGGAATATTTCTTCTTACCCAATTCTCATTCTTTTCAACGCATATGTAAATTTCCTTAACACTTGAAATTTCCTCTAATAAATCCAGTTTACCATCTAAATATTTTTTAACATTCTTCTTGGTCTTATCGGTAAAGCTTTTAATATACAATTGTTTTTGTTGTTCTCTTGCAGCAACTATCATACCTCTTAAATTATTGGTTTGTAATCCCTTCAAACTACAGCCTAAAGCATTTGCAACCCCTTTTATCGTAATTTTTGTTTCAGCCTGAACCTGTTTCTTAAGCTCCCTGCTTACCTTTTTCCTCCAATTACTTGAAGACCCTATTCGGGAGAGCTTTTTAATTCGGTATGATTCCATTAGAAGAAAAGTTTGGACTTCCTTTGTAGTAAGAAAATAATAATATTCCTTAGCAGTCCAGTTAAATAATTCTTTTGCTTTTTGTCGTTTTTCGCCATATGAAGATACTAGTTTTTTGAAACACTCTACTAATTCCTTTGGCTTAATAACATCTTTTTGCATATAGTATTGTAAAGGAATAGCTCCTTGATTAACAAGATAAGCAACTGCGTAATAGCATGAAAACCTAGAAACATTTACATTGCCTTTAACTTGTGTAAACAATAACCCTGCTTTAAATAGATAAAGTATTTTCTCAGCTAGTTCTACATTTACACCAATAGTATTTTTACCCATTTTAATAGATACCCATTTGTTCTGATCGTTATATCCATGTCTTGTAAAGCAGTCTAAGCATACAGATATTTTAGAATATGAAACCTGTACAAACTTGTAACTATTATTACCCTCTATGTTCGTTAATTCTTTTATTGATTTATCACTTTTGTTTGATTTACACCATGAACAAAGGCATGGCCCTACTTCCTTTTTATATGGGGTTAGTTTTAAAGATTTTATAAAACTTTCAGGAACTCTCATTTCTGAAAACTCTCTCATACTTGTTTTACTATGCTCTATCAACCTAAATAATCTTCGCAAAGTAACTTTTAATCTAGAACCGCCATTATTTAAAAATCGTAATAACCCTCTAATATACGATCTTTCTGTCTTAGGTATTGTTTTCATGTCAAAAGTATTCTCTTTACCTGTAAATAAGTAAATAAAAGAGATTGCTAGTTGTTTTTCTTTATGAAGCCCAGGAATATTTTCAAATGAGAGGGTTATGTCACTAGTCATTAAAAAGTTCCAATCCTGATATTTTTGTAATTGATCATTTATTAAAGCTATATCACTATATGTTGTATCTATTGAAGGAGTTGTAAGTGGGGAATGACAAAAGTGACAGGAATAGTTTGCTAACTCTAATGATACATACGGTTGCTCATTAGAGCAGCTTGGACATTTAGATTGTAATTTAATTTGATGAATGTCACATACTTGAATATCTTTTAATTGCCAAACTAATTTATAAGTACCTGTCTCTTCAAGACAATAACTACAGAATTTTCTTTTCTCTTTTTCAATCATCTCAGGCATGACGGAACGGTAATTGGATAATGCCTCTTCTTTGTCATTAAAAAAGAGATAAAAGACATTAGTAAAACTCATTTTTTCAATATCGCTAGAACAACACTTTAATATTTTTTTTAGTAGCTCTATATTCATTACTTTTTCAGGGAGAGTGTCAGTTATGTGTAGCTGACGGCTTGATTTCTTATAGTCACTCTTTACAATATAAAAGAATTCATCTAAAGATAAGTAATTATTTTTTGCTAATCTCATAAAATACCCCGTTAGTGATTCTCCTTCCAACGGCTTAGGTCGAACCGTAAATTTATTCTCTATTATGTTCTCCAACATTTACTCCCCCTTTGTATGATAATTCCACATGTCCTCTCCTGTGAATTTATTATGACCTTTTAACCTATTGGTGATATAGGATGTAACTTCCGGGGCAAATCGCCATAGTACTGTTCTACCTACACCTAAATGACGATATATTTCTTCGGATGTTATTCTTCTGTTGCTTCTTTCTAAAAGTTCATCCACCAATTGATAACATTCATTTTTTCTGTCTAACTCTCTCTTCAACTTTTGGTTTTTCTTATCATGCGCTATAAACGTATTCCACCCCCATAATCTAGCTGTTTCAGGACTAATACCTGCCTTCGTACAAACAGATAAAATCGTGATACTCTCATCTTTAGTAAACATTTCTTTCAAAATTTCATTAACTTTTTCTATGTTCCTTACCTCTTGCTTAACTTTTTTATGTTTTGAATACTTATGTTGTAAAATGGTCACTATGTCTTGATGGTATCTATAGGTCAGATACTCTGTATAATTTTTAAAACAGTTCCATTTCTTAATAATATTTAATTTTTCTTTTTGTTTTAACGCCATTATAATATCATTAAGTGTGCTTGGCTGTACTATTACTTCTTCTCCTATAATGTCCCAACTTAGGACGTCGCGGGTCCGATAATAAGCAAAGCATCTTTTAATTTGTTCCATAGACAATCCTGTTTTTATCTCCAAGTTTCTAAGATGTATTTCATCGGACAAGCTTTTTACTTCATTATAACATTTTATAAAATAAGTTCTTTCCAGTAACTTATTATTTTCATCAAACGCGTATTCACAACCACACGAATTGCAAAATAAATAGTATTTATTAATTCTCCCATTTTTTTTAATCTTAACGGAAGTACCTGACTTCACTAGTGATCCCTCTTCACCAAAGGACTGACACCAAGGGGCTAAACAAGCAACCGTATTATTCTTCAGAGGAGTCTTAGTTACTATTTGACTTCTGAAACATTCGGGAACCTGGATATTGAGAAGGTCTTGTATTGATATATCGAATTCAAATACTATATTCAAAATGAAATCTAGGTGGAGCGCCCGAAACTGAGAAAGTGAACCCCTGGCATGCTGTAACAAGGTTGAATATTTCCCCTTATCATTTAGATTGCATTCTATTTTTTTCTTATCAAAGATATCGCTTTCATTTAAAACGTATAACATCTTCATTGCAAGTTCAGTGGGTGGATTATAACTGTCCGTTAACTTCACTAAGAACTCCCACGTACTCCACAACGATTTTTGCTCTTCTAATTCCTCATCGGAAACGGTCTCCATACTTAGACTACAAAAAGTGTGATTGCAATAGGGACAACTATTTATATTTATCATATCTTTATATTTGATTTTCCTGTTGCAATTCCTGCAGCATTCAATCATTTTGGTATTATGAATAATACAATAATTTATTCTTTTGATTCTCCAAAGAAGTTTGTGATGCTTTTCTTCCCTAATACACAAAGGGCAATAGTAAAAATCTTCTCTTATCATTCCAGCCATTATTCTTGCATGCTCTATTTTTCTGTCACCACAGAACCGTTTAAGTACAAAATAAAAGGAACATAAAAATATTCGGTCTCTGTCTTTGCAAGTAAAGTTGGATAAGGTGTTGCAATTAATAACACTACTGGGGTTAAAATCTAATAACAACTTATCTTCCTTTTGAAAATAGTGGGTTGTTCGATCACTAATCATTTTGATCAGTTGGATTAAATTCATCCCGTTAACATTTGCTAAACGAATCAAAAAACCTGTAAGGCTTTCTCCTTTGAAAGGATTCAATCTTATAGTAAAAATTTCATACTTCATTTACCTACTCCTAGATGTTAGTATTTTTACTATTTTGTCTTAATAAATTCAGATTATTCTTTTGCTAAATTCATTCAACCTACTCGCTTATTTATGATAAGACATTGACTTATACAATCTTCTAGATTTTTTAATTATTATAAGGTAAAAGTCCATTTTCACCTGTTGAAGCACTGCACTTTTTATCAAAAGTACAAAATGAGTAGAATGACACTCATGACTGAACACTACTTTTCCAAAAATTTATTTAATTCTTGTTCCTGTAATTCTCCAATTACATTATCTCTAGCTTGTAAAAGGACATCTCCATTCAATCTGTTTAAAATCGAAAAATCATTAAAACTAGGATCAAACACTCCGATTAACATAAAAGCTTCACGAAGAATTGGCTTAAGCCAACCAATAAGACCTCCGCTTAATTCGTGTAATATATAAGGATATGCACTATTACTATTTCCTAACCCTAATTCTACTTCTGGTGCCAGTTTACCTTCTATGTCCTTAAGTAAATTTAAAAAGTCCTCATCACATTCCTTAAACCATGGAATAGTTGTCGGAGGATATCTGCCAATATGTTGATCATTTAATATACGTAATTCCTCAATAGCGGGTGTACCAACACAAACAAGACAAATATCTGTTTCATTTGCAACATTTTTGATTTGCTCCATTGCTTGTTTTTTATTGACATAGGTTGAAGCTAGAAGGTAATCTAATTCATCAATGATTAACATTTCTACCTGTTGCCTTTTTAACAATTCAAAGGCTCTATACTTTAATTCCTCTACCAAAGGTCTACCTGGTGATCTAGGTGCCCCCAATCCTTTTGTAATAATCTGATTATAAAAACCCGCCAAGGTAAAAGGGGTGGGTAAATCCATATATGCCACTGGAACAACGTCAATTTCTGTACCATCTTCCTCAACATGAACATATCTATCGGATAGTTTTACGTATTTTTTCATCATTTGAGTCTTACCAACGCGAGATTTCCCTTTAATAAATAAATGCACTGGCGAATCATCATTACCTTCTTCAACCCCCATGGTTCTAAACATTCGCCGTGAATCTAACATATCCCAAATACGTTTTATCTCTGGGTGCTCAATATATAAGTTTATAATTCTTTTTTGAAAAGCCTTGTATTTATTATAAGTCATTTTGATCACTCATCTTTTTTTGTTTTTCATCATTTAATTGTTCACGTAAAATTTCTAACTTATTGTTAGTTTGTGTAGAAACTTTCTTTTCTTTAGGTAACTCTCCCGAGTTAAGAGAGAATCCAGCCTTCAAGGCTTTTTGTCTAACGCTTTTATTTGATTTAATCATTTTACTCATTTTTTCTTCCAACAATGCTTTTCCTTTTACAATATCTCTAGACCCTGGAATTTGATGCGTATTAAGTTTTCCTTGTGTACGTAATTCTTTGAGAAGCAATTTATAGATTTTTTTACTCATTCTCTCAATTTCATTGGCAGGTGGGTTGTGGGATGGCACTTCAATATATTCACTTAATGATGGATCCAATACGTATATTCTTGAAATATCATCAACATCATATTTAATTTTGTGTTTGTTTTTTTGTTTACTGATAAGCTTTGAAGTCTCTTGCGAAGCGTAATAAATATTATCAAGTCTTATTCCATCTCTCGTATAACTTTTTTTAGTTGTTGGTAATAGCTCCATTCGATAGAATGGCTCTTCCTCAACTGGTACAAATTCTGGATATCCCATAACTTCCAATGCATGATAGTATCTTGCAGAAGGTGTCGGATATTCCAATGGTAAACCCAAGTGATTGTCATGATGATAAACATCCGTTATATAAGTTGTAAGTAACTCTTGGATATTTTCTAACGTAAAAATAGCTTCTTTTTCCGCATTATATTCACCCAGATCTGTCGGATTACTTTTCCTTGTCCCAGCTAATCGATGGATAAATTTTTTATTGATAGTTCCAAAAACCCTTTCTATTATTGCACCATATCTTGGTGTTGCAATAGGACGGTACATGACCTGAGATTGCAATGTTTCCTCAATCATTCTTTTTACTTCTGCGTTCTTAAATTCTTTACCGTTATCCACATAAATGATTCTTGGTATGCCAAATATATCCCATTCATTTAAGGTATTATACTGTTCCTTTGTGTTTTTAAAAAAGATCCCGTGTTGGATACCTTTTCTAACTTTATCTGCAGATGGTGCATCAGTCGAAATATGCATACACCAAATCATTCTTGTAAAAACATCTATGCCCATTGTAATCCAGGGTCTTCCTAGATTCACCCCGCTTTTTCCATCAATTACATCGATATCTAATTGAGTATGATCAATCTCTACAATATGTAACGGTGCCTTTGCAACATCTGAGAAACCTCTTGTTGTTGGGAGAAATTCACTAGCAGCGTCTATCCCCTTCCTTAAAACCTCTTTAATCATGGGATTTAATTTCTTTTTAATAAGGTAATAGACTGTATTGTAGTCGATTGGCTCAAGTCCTTCGTTATAACACATTACCTCTATGATTTCATGGAGGTTTGCAATACTTATTTTCCTTTTCGTAAGATAATGTTGTTCAATAGCACTTTTCATTATTGGAACATACATTTTGTCCAATCTTGTATAAATAACATCAAGAACGATTTCCTTTTTCTTTGGGTGGCATATTTCAATTGCATTTTCGTCTGTTCTTTGATTTTTATGCATTTCATTCTTACGGATTAGACCGTCCAGTCCATGATTAGGATATTCATTCTCTTGTTGGTGATAGGCAGCTAAATATCTTTTCAGCTGTCTTACTGACTTGCCATATTTATTAGATATTCTCTGTAATAGCTCTTCTTTAGATATATCTGACACCGTTTCTCCGCTTTGAAGATATCCTTTATAGATTTGATTAAAAGTTACACTCGAAACAAAGTCCCCGGCCCTACTTTTTTCATATAGCAATACTGGTTTTATCATTTCAAAACGTTTGGTAACCTCTTCTCGTTTACTTTCAGGTAGACTATCTAAGAAAGCACGTTGTTTTTTTGCATTTTTTTCATTATGATCATCAATTCTTTTCTTTAATGAATTCTCTGGACTAAAACTTGAATCCGTCACTAAAGAAAGAAACGTAACATTTCTCACCTGATTATCACCATCAATCCGAAGAATAGAGACCATAGGGGGGTCTATAGAAAACACTGAGTATTTCACACCATAATAAGAAAATTCATCTCCTATTTTTAATTGACAAACCCTCATGAGTTCCCCTCCAGTTCAAAAAATTCTAATAACTGACCAGAAAAATCTCCTAGAGAAATCACACTTTTTTCATTTATAGGTACTAAGAAATCAGTATAAAAATGACCAGTTGCAATCAAGTGGTAAATGATAGGTAAAATTATTCTGAAGTCAGTCCTTCCTGAAAAACTTCTTGCCAAATATATAACTGACACTTTATCTAAGTAGTGCAACTTTTGTGTTATTTCAGGGATCCATAGTGAGAAATTTCTTCTTTCCTTAATATAATTCCAAAGAAACAATACATTAGATTTCACCACTTCAGGTATTAATTTAGGATAAACTAAGCTATACTCCCATCCTCTAGAAAGTGCATAAGCTTTACAGAACTTGTTTATAGTGTTCATCTTGGGTGCTTCAATTTCTTCGTCCGATCCTTTTATTTGAAATAAATGTGGCTTAGATTTTTGCCTGAAAACAAGTACATCTGGAACATGCAGCCAAGAATCTACAACTTGTTTACTACCAGAAACCACAATAGGTACTTCTACGGGTTGTTCATAATATCTGATAGTTAACCGATCCAACTCCAAGTAATAGTAAAATAAACACTCTCCCCATAGAGATTCATATCCAACCTGCCTTTTCATTTTTGGACTATAAAAATAACCACTTAAATGATGAAAATATTTACTGCCCTTATTACTTATTTCGCGCTTTGGAGCAAATTCAGAGTCCTCTGTTCCCCATGTTTTCTTTGACCAATCCAAAGTCACCCTCCTCACTACAAGAAATGACATTTTATATTAAGATTAATTTCATGTTATCATTGTTTATAATAGCTTGTCTATTTCATCTTGATAATATTACAAATTATTTTCATGACAAACTAAAAAGTCAGTAATAGCAAAGTTTAAGCTATTACTGATCTATGACATTTTATATTAAAATTCTATGACAAATTATGTTCAAGATTGTGACAAATTATATTAAAATTCACATTTTAAAAAAACTACAAACTCACCTTTACTCCACAGTAACACTCTTAGCTAAGTTACGCGGCTTATCTACGTCACAATCACGGTGTAATGCTGCATAGTAAGCAAGTAATTGCATTGGTACCACACTAATTAGTGGTGTTAGAAGTTCATGCACATGTGGTAATACAACTGTATCACTGTCTTGTTCTAATCCCTTTATACTTAAAATACAAGTTTTTGCACCACGTGCAGCAACTTCCTGAACATTACCGCGGATTGAATAATTAACATTCTCTTGTGTTGAAATGGCAATAACAGGCGTACCTTCTTCAATTAAAGCTATTGTCCCATGCTTCAATTCTCCACCAGCAAATCCTTCTGCTTGAATATATGAGATTTCTTTTAACTTCAATGCTGCTTCTTGCACGACGAAATAGTCTACTCCACGTCCAATAAAAAATGCATTACGTGTGTCTGTAAAAAATTCTTTTGCAATTTTTTCATATTCTTCTTTTTGATCTGTTAATGATTCCATTACACTAGATACAATACCTAATTCTTGTAATGGATCAAAATCTAAATTTAATTTCTTTGCTTGTGCTATATCTACAGCCAAAATAAACAATACAGCAATTTGTGCGGTGTAAGCTTTTGTTGATGCTACTGCTATTTCAGGGCCTGCATGTAAGCGTAATGTATAATCTGCTTCACGAGAAAGGGTAGATCCCGGAACATTTGTAATCGTTAGCGCCGGATGACCTAAATCTTTAATGCGAACTAATACAGAACGACTATCTGCAGTTTCACCACTTTGCGAAATAAAGATAAATAGTGGTTTTTTAGATAAAAGTGGCATGTTGTACGAGAATTCACTTGCAATATGCACTTCAACAGGGATATCAGCTATCTTTTCAATAAATTGCTTTCCTACTAAACCAGCATTATAACTAGTTCCAGCTGCAATAATATAAATACGATCTGAACGCATCATTGCTTGGCGAACAGCTGGGTCTAATTTGATATTATCATTTTCATCTTGGTATTCTTGAATGATTTTTCTTATTACAAAAGGCTGCTCATCAATTTCTTTTAACATAAAGTGATCATAGGTGCCTTTTTCAGTATCGGTAGCATCGATTTCTGCAGTAAACGGTTCGCGCTCTACTGCTGCTCCATCAAGTTTTTGAATCTCAACGAAATCGCGGTTCACAATAACAATTTCTTTATCATTAATTTCAAGATAGCGATCTGTTTCTCTTAATGTTGCCATCGCATCACTTGCAACTAAATTAAAACCATCACCAAGACCAACTAATAATGGACTTTTATTTTTTGCCACGTAAATCGTTTCCTGATTTTCGGCATCAATTAAAGCAATTGCGTAAGAGCCTTTTAATAAAGCAACCGTTTGGCGAAACGCTTCTGCTACATCATTGTATTTGTTAAATAAGATTTCCATTAACTGTACAACAATTTCCGTGTCTGTTTCACTTACTAATGCTACATCATTTAAATACTCATCACGAAGTTCGTAATAGTTCTCGATAACGCCATTATGAACAAGTGTGAATCTTCCAGACGCGCTTTGGTGCGGATGGGCATTATCTTCACTCGGTTCCCCATGTGTCGCCCAGCGGGTATGGCCTATTCCCATTGTTGCTTTTACGTTTTTATCTACTTTTTCACGTAATACAGCGATACGACCTTTTACTTTAAACAGATTCAATCCATCATCATTTAGCGTTGCAATTCCTGCTGAATCGTACCCACGATATTCTAATTTTTCTAAGCCGTTTAATAAAACTTCATTCGTATCATTCTGTCCAATATATCCTACAATTCCACACATATTTTGTTTCCTCCTAAAGGAAAGAGGCAAACAAACGATACCTATATCTATAATTGATTTTAGGGGCGTCCATTTGCCCCTTTCTCGTGATTTTTTATCATCATCAGGTTTTTATTCTTGTTCAAAAAGTCGCCTCTTTGTTTTCGAATAAAAATTTTTCGGTTGGAGATGTGTGCAACCGGGAGGCATCCGCCGAACTAATTCGATAAACCTCCACCTCGTCAACTATTTTTCACCGCTCGAAAAATAGCCCTGGCGCTTTTACTACTAGTGACTTCTCCCCACCTTTCCATTCTTGAATAAATGTCCTTACTGAATAAGGACTCTTTCTATTTTACCCGAGAACATACCATCTAGCAATCCTTTTTTAATTGAATTTCCATTTTCAAGTGGTTTCATTGATTTCCTCGGTACTTCACCATATGTCATTATCTTAACAGGGGTGAATAAAAGTAGGTGTCATAAGATGAAACTTTAATAAGCGAGGGGGATAACTGTCCGTTAATCGGGATAAGTATATGATGATCATCTGCTTTCATACCTACTAAAAAAGTGATGCTTCATTAGAAGCACCACTTTTATTTTTATTTCATTCCTAATAATTCGTCTATCACATTAACTACTTCGTCAACTGCTTCATTACATCTTTCCAATGTTGGGGCTTCAACCATGACACGTACAAGTGATTCCGTTCCAGACGGTCGCACAAGTACACGACCATTGTCCCCCATTTCAGCATCCACTTTTTCTATTACTTCTTGAATGCGAGGATGAACAAGTGCCTGATGCTTATCAATTACTTTTACATTTTTTAAAACTTGCGGGAATTTTTCCATCTCTCCTGCTAATTCAGATAGTTTTTTCCCTGTCTCTTTCATTACATTAACAAGTTGTAGAGCTGATAGCATACCATCACCTGTTGTTATATAATCCAGGAATATAATATGTCCAGATTGTTCTCCACCTAGATTATAGTCACCCTTGCGCATTTCTTCCATAACATAACGGTCACCAACAGCTGTTTTATCACTCTTCATCCCTTGTGCTTCAACTGCTTTATAGAAACCTATATTACTCATTATCGTAGAAACAACCGTTGAATGACGCAATAATCCTTTATCATTCATATGCTTTGCACAAATATACATGATTTGATCGCCATCAACTATTTGACCTAATTCGTCTACAGCAATTAACCGATCGCCATCACCGTCAAAAGCAAGACCTATATCTGCTTGTTTATCTATTACAAAAGCTTGCAGTGTTTCTGGATGTGTTGATCCAACCCCATCATTAATATTTAATCCATCTGGTGAGGCACCGATGGTAGAGATATCTGCTTCTAAATCTGCAAAAAGGTGTGTTGCTAAAGATGATGTCGAACCGTGCGCACAATCTAATGCGATATGTAGGCCTTCAAAGTCATTATCAACCGTTTGTTTTAAATATTGAATGTATTTTTGTCCACCTTCAAAATAATCGTTACTTTGTCCTATATCTGCTCCAATTGGTCGTGGTAGATCATCTGTTTTTTCATCTAACAATGCTTCAATTTCCTTTTCTTGTGCATCTGTTAATTTAAACCCATCTGGCCCGAAAAACTTAATACCGTTATCTTCTACTGGATTATGTGAAGCTGAAATCATTACACCAGCCTCTGCACTCGTAGCTTTCGTTAGGTAAGCAACACCAGGTGTTGTGATAACTCCTAATCGCATTACTTCAGCACCAATTGATAGTAGGCCAGCAGTTAGCGCTCCTTCTAACATATTTCCTGAGATTCTTGTGTCACGACCTATTAATACTTTCGGTTTTGTAGTTTCTTTGGTTAGTACATATCCTCCGAGTCGGCCCAGCTTAAATGCTAATTCAGGAGTCAATTGCTGATTCGCAATTCCTCTCACCCCGTCTGTTCCGAAATATTTGCCCATAATGTACCTCTCCTTTGTTTCCTAGTTAAAATCTAGACATCTAATTTATCGATCTAATATTTTCTTAATTTACTAATTAAATATAATCACATTTACTTACTATTTTTACACATTTAGTCTTATTCAATACGTATAGTTGCAATTTCAACTGATGGAACAGCATTTAAATCACTCGGACTAGTAACAGAGATTGGAACTTGATGTTCTCCTGGCTCCAATCCAGATGCATCTATCGTTAGTTGAAAGTCTTCTAACCCGATATCCTCTATGTCTGACTCGAAGCCTTTCACACTTACGTCAACTTCTCCATCAAATGGAGTTACAAAACTAGCAGTATAGGAATTGTCCAAATTTTCGGTTGTTATTGCAACACTTTCAATAGTTTCTTCAATTGTTTGCTCTACATCTATGTTAACTGTGACCGTTGATGGTTCAATAAGCCGAACATTCTCTGGGGAGTTAAGTCCAACTTCCACAGTGGTGTCTTCCGTAATTTCTGATAGATCAATAGCTTCAGTCATAATCTCCGATATATCATCCAGCTCTGATTGTGCAGCAAAGACTTGTACTTCTTCTGTTTCAGCAGAAATGGATACCATTCTTATATTATCCGGTAGTTGTCCTATTGTATCAACTTCTACCGGGATATTTTCATTTGGATTGTCAACGTTCACAGTAACATCCACTGTGGACGGTTCTACACGGACATTTAATTCATTACCTTCACTATCATATACACGAACCGGAACATCTTCTATTTCGAGCGATTCACCTATTCCTTCCACATCTACTACAGCTTTGACAACAGCAATCCTATCGGTCACACCCTTAGAACTTGTTATTACAACTGTAGAAGGATCAATTGAAGCTTCAGTTAACTCATAGCCAGCTTCCAATTTATCTTCGTTAATATAATCTGCTTTAACCTCAAATTCTACGTCTGAGCGTTCTTCTATTGTCACTTCAATTTCACTTGGGTCAACACTGACATCTAGACGATCAGAGATTCCATCATACTGTAAAGGAACGGTATAGGTTCCTGGACCAAAATCTTCTAAGTCAATAAACACATCAAAATTCTGTTGTGTAGCTGTTGATTGTACAATACTGACGGTTCCTTCTAAAGTGACAGAAACACTTTTCGGAACACCACTTACTACATATCTATCTCTGTCTATCTCGATATTTACTAGTACATCCTCCACTACCTGTGTTTCCTGTGAGCTGCTAAAAGGGAATTCAAAACCTACATCATCAGCTTGATTATCTTGATTATCAAATGTTACTACCATGAAAATTAATATAGCCAAAAACAAAGTAATAATTCGGATGACCCAGGGGTTGTTTAGCCAATCATTCATTTTTCTTCCCCCTCCAGTTCCAACTTTTTAACATAGGGGCTTTCATAAAATAACTTTCTAGATCATTCTTTAGAATATCCATTAACTTATCTTGATCTAAATCTCTATGTAACTTACCATTTTTGGCACAAGAAATTTGACCAGTTTCCTCAGAAACAGTTATTGTCAGCGCATCAGTTACCTCACTAATACCCAATGCTGCTCTATGACGCGTACCTAGTTCTTTAGAAATAAATGGACTTTCAGATAGCGGTAAGTAACAAGCAGCAGCAACAATTTCATTCTGTTTAATAATAACTGCTCCATCATGTAGTGGTGTATTCGGTATAAATATATTTGTTAATAATTGATTTGTTAATTGGCCGTGAATTGGAATACCTGTTTCAATAAAGTCTCCCATATTCGTGTCCCGCTCAATTGTAATCAAAGCACCAATTCGGCGTTTAGCCATATAATTACATGACTTGACAATTGCCTCAATTGATTGATTTAATATCTCTTCTTCAGAGTTTCTATTTCTAGTAAAGAAACTCCCTCTACCAATTTGCTCAAGTGCCCTTCGTAATTCAGGTTGGAATAAGATAATAATTGCAAGTGGACCCCAAACAATCACTTGTTCAATAAGTACCTGAACCGTCTGTAGATTAAATAAATAACTAATAAGATATATACCTAATACTACAAAAATCCCCTTTAATAACTGAATTGCTTTTGTCCCTCTTATGAGCATAGTAAGTTTATACAAAACATACCAGATAAGGGCAATATCTACTCCTATACGTAATAGATTAAACAAATCCAATCCCCCATCAAGCATGATTACACTTCCTTCTGTCCATGAATTTTTCTTCCCATCTGTAAAATAATCACTTTAGTTATTATATCATAATTTCCAATCAGTTAATATTGCTTTATATTCTCCACTTCAAATTTTATAAAAGTGAAGCTGTAATAAATATTATTTACTACTTAATTCTCAAAAAAAGAGTAACGGTGACAATATAGTACCATTACTCTTTTTTAAGCTTAGCTATCTAATTCGTTAAATCAAACACACTTTTTCCTATCCTCTTTAAGTGATACCACATCCACTCAAAAACTTGATTAACCTGTTCAATCTCACCACTAATATTACCAGCAGATGCCATTAAGTGTTCACCATTTATCAGAGTAACATTGCCATTGACTGCCCCATCTATTTTCAAATCACCATTTTTTACAACTAAATCTCCATCAATTATAACACCTTCAGGAACAATTACAGTATAGTCGTTTATAATTACATTATGATCCTTTGAGACCGATAATTGTCCATCTTCATCCCATATTGAAAATATACTCCCTAACATAAACAAGAAAAAAATTGCTGCAGCAGTTATAAATGAATGTGATTTAAACCACCTTATATAACTTAAGTGTTTCTTTTCTTTAGGTAAATTGGACATCACATTTGCTGTAAAACTTGTAGAAGGTTGCATGTTACTTGAACTTTTCAATAAAGCAACAGTACGTGTTAACTCACGAAAGTGGTCTTGACAACCTTGACATGATTGTAAATGTGAGCGTAATTTTTTCTCTTCTGTAATTGACAGTTCTTCGTCTAAATATTTATGCATCAACTTTATAATTTCTTTATTACAACTCATAGATCACACACCCCTTTATACATCCCGAAGCTTTTTACGAAGTGCTTCCCTTCCCCGATGAATTCTAGTCTTTACTGTTCCAATTGGAATATTTAAAATTTCACTTATCTCAGCAAGCGACCTTTCATCAACAAACCGTAATGCAATTATACTTCTATATTTTGTTGGCAAGCTCATAATTTGCTGTTGAATATAAGATTGCAATTCTAAACTCTCCAATTCCTCCTCAGGTAAAGGGTTCTCATTAGCTAATTGGGAATACATATCTAATCCATCAGTCCCTCGAACTTCGGCATCTAGAAAGTAATCAGGTTTCTTTTTACGAATTCGATCGATAGTCAAATTGGTAGCGATGCGAAACAACCACGTTGAAAATTTACGTTTATCATCAAAAGAGTGTATGTTAACATAAGCACGAATAAAGGCTTCTTGCGCTAAATCTTCAGCTTCATACGCATTACCAACCATTCGATAACAAATTTGATACACCTTATCTTGATAAAAGGTAACCACATCTTCAAACGCGGACTGATCTCCCTTTTTCACTTGTCTTATTTTCAGTCTAATTTTTTCATCCATTTTCTAAATACCTCCGCTATAATTGCGGTTAATTTATGTACGAACCAATTACTTAAATGGTTTCATTTTTTATTATAAAGTTTTTTTAAAAGTGTACAATAGATTTTTCCATTTATTTTAAATTTTTTCATATTTAACAATTAAAATATTATCTTCCATTTTAACCCCTTGCTAAAATACAAAAAAAAGGATTAAACATTAAATTAACGTTCAATCCTTTTGTTATTATATGTATGGTGGAGCCTAGCGGGATCGAACCGCTGACCTCCTGCGTGCAAAGCAGGCGCTCTCCCAGCTGAGCTAAGGCCCCAGGAAAAGGTGGAAAACATGTATGAAATCCACTTTTTATGTTACTTGATGAGCCATGAAGGACTTGAACCTTCGACCCTCTGATTAAAAGTCAGATGCTCTACCGGCTGAGCTAATGGCTCAAAAAATGGCTGGGCTAGCTGGATTCGAACCAGCGCATGACGATACCAAAAACCGTTGCCTTACCGCTTGGCTATAGCCCAATAAAATAACAGTGATTATACACTGCTAGATAAATTAACTTCTATTAAAAAAATGGTGGAGGGAGTAGGACTCGAACCTACGAACCCGATGGGAGCGGATTTACAGTCCGCCGCGTTTGGCCAACTTCGCTATCCCTCCATTTAAAAATGGTGCCGGCCAGAGGACTTGAACCCCCAACCTACTGATTACAAGTCAGTTGCTCTACCAATTGAGCTAGGCCGGCTTATGGTGGAGGATGCAGGGCTCGAACCTGCGACCCCCTGCTTGTAAGGCAGGTGCTCTCCCAGCTGAGCTAATCCTCCATATGGTGACCCGTACGGGATTCGAACCCGTGTTACCGCCGTGAAAGGGCGGTGTCTTAACCGCTTGACCAACGGGCCAGTTTATAATTTGCTACAGAGCTTCCAGCCGGACTTGAACCGGCGACCCCTTCCTTACCATGGAAGTGCTCTACCGCTGAGCTATGGAAGCATAATGGCTCCACAGGTAGGATTCGAACCTACGACCGATCGGTTAACAGCCGATAGCTCTACCACTGAGCTACTGTGGAACAATATTAGACTAAGCAAATATCTTACTGCTTCACAAAGCTATTTTTAAACTTTCTTAAACCAGCTTAGCGACGTCCTACTCTCGCAGGGGCAAAGCCCCAACTACCATGGGCGCTGAAGAGCTTAACTACTGTGTTCGGCATGGGAACAGGTGTGACCTCTTCGCTATTGTCACTAAATCAAGGTTTTTGAAGGTTTGTACCTTCAAAACTAGATAAGAAGTACAACAAGACAACATAAATATTATAGTTAAGTCCTCGATCTATTAGTATTCGTCAGCTACACGTGTCACCACGCTTCCACCTCGAACCTATCAACCTCATCGTCTCTGAGGGATCTTACTCTAAATGATGAGAAGTCTCATCTTGAGGG
>NZ_QJSH01000016.1 GCF_003426025.1 Paraliobacillus quinghaiensis | reverse complement strand
TGTTGTATTTATTTAAACACTTCCCTTTCCAGTTGTTCGCTGGTAGGTGACCATTTTGAACCATTTCTCGGGCAATATACCAATAAGCATCTTTTTCTTTTTGTTTCCCGAAAAAGAAGTTAAAAACGAACCTGGAACAACCAATGGTTTTATTGATAAGTTCAGTCTGTTTTTTATTGGGATAGATGCGAAATTTATAGGCTTTGTTTACAATCATAGTTTCACCCCCTCAATAGCTCAATTATACCATTTTCGAGAAAAGTTCACAAACATTTGTTCCATACTTTAAGGAGGAGGTGTGTAAAAAAACTCTTATGTAGTTACTTACATGTAGCACTCAAACATTCGGACAATTGAGATAGCAAATGCCATCCCTTGCCCGAAGCCGATTCATCTCATGACTGAAGTCACGAGTGTTCTCGGCTAATATATAAACAACCATATAACTCTTCTAATTGTCGTGGAAATGAGCTCATGCTTTTCTTAATATGGTCGGTTAATGCTAAGCGTGTTTCATTTGATCCACCAGGTGAACGTCCTAGCCCTAAGTCAATTCTTTCAGGATACATAGCTTCCAACATGCGAAAATTTTCTGCTACTTTAAGGGGAGCGTATTGCGGTAACAAAACACCTCCAGATCCAATTTGTATAGAACTTGTTGCGCCTGCTAAACGAGTCATCAATATTTCTGGTGAAGAGCTTGCTAAACCATTTGTATTATGGTGTTCAGCCACCCAATATCTTGTATAACCTAAATCTTCTGTTATTTTTACTAATTCTACTGCTTGATTAAGTGCTTCTTCAGGTGTAGAGTCTTGGCCGATTGGTACTTGATTTAATACACTTAGTCTCATTTTTGTACTTCCTTTAGTGTTAATTTTCCTTCAGTATACAAGATTTGGATTAGAAAACCAAAACTCATTGCTCAATTAAAAAGTCCAGATATAGAAAGTTTATCATCACTTCCCATTTCTGGATATTCCCTTCCTTCTACTTTATGAAGGGTTCAATATTCGATCTAAAAATTGCTGTGTTCTTTTTTCCTTAGGTGCTTTCAGGATCTCTTCAGGAGGACCTTGTTCTACAATATAACCATCATCCATAAAAATAACCTCATCAGATACTTGGGACGCAAATTGAACTTCATGTGTGACAATAGCCATTGTCCAATTTTCTTTTGCTAGATCTCTTATCACTGTTAACACTTCACCAATTAGTTCTGGATCCAAAGCAGAAGTTGGTTCATCAAATAACATTAAATCTGGCTCAATTGCAAGTGCTCTAGCTATTCCTACTCGCTGCTGTTGCCCACCAGAAAGCTGATGTGGATATAAGTGCATTTTATCTTTAAGACCAACTTTCTCTAAAAGCCCTTCTGCCATTTGATTCACTTCATTTTTATTTCGCTTCTGAACGATAATCGGTCCCTCTGTGACATTTTCCAAAGCAGTCTTATGCGGAAAGAGATTATAAGATTGAAAAACCATTCCTGCTTTCCGTCTAAGTTTCAAAGCTTCCTGTTTGTTAATTTTATTTTCAAAATTAAGTGTAAGGCCATCGTCAAAAGTGAATATACCCTTGTCCGGCTGTTCTAATCCATTTAAACAGCGCAACATCGTTGTTTTTCCTGATCCAGAAGGACCCATTATAGATAGAACCTTTCCTTTTTCAATTTCTACATCAATATTCTTTAAAACTTCCAGATCACCGAATGATTTAGCTAAACCTTTTATTGATAATAACAATCCCATTCCCCCTTTCTATGTGGCTGTGTATCTTTCAAGATGTTTTTCTAATGCCTGTTGAACCAACGATAGTAAGAAACAGATAATCCAGTAAAGGACAGCTGCTTCAATGTAGATCAACATAAAATCATAGGTAACTGCTGCAATTTCTTGTGCTCTACGAAATAGTTCGGTAACAAGGATTAAAGAAGCAAGGGAGGTGTCTTTAACCAAACTAATAAATGTATTGGATAAAGGTGGTACAGAAACTCTTGCTGCTTGCGGTATAATAATCCGCTTCAGCACAGTATTTTGTGTCATCCCTATCGTATATCCAGCTTCCCATTGCCCCTTTGAAATCGACAGAATAGATGCTCGAATAATTTCTGATGCATAAGCCCCAACATTGAGACTGAATGCTATTATCGCACTCGGAAAGGGATCAATTGTGATATTTAGACTTGGTAATCCGTAGAAAATAATAAATAATTGCACAAGTAGTGGCGTACCTCTTATTGCCGAAACATAGATAACTGCTGGTACACGTAGGATAGGTGATTTAGACAGTCGCATGATTGCTGTTAATAAAGCTAAAACTAGTCCTAACGTAAACGAGATCAGCGTAAGAGGTATGGTATATTTAATTGCTCCTAAAAACATAGGAAGAAGGGAGTTAACAAATAACTCCCAACCTTGTAAATCTCCCGTTATCGAAAATAGTACCATATTATTTAGTGGAAACATCTTCACCAAACCAACTTTCAGAAATTTCCGCTAATGTCCCGTCTTCTCTCATCGCTTTCAATTGCTCGTTTACAGCATCTACTAATTCTTCATTGCCTTTATTAAATGCAAAAGCTGTTTCAGAAACATTGTCTTCTTCTGCCACTATCTGAACATCTTCATCACCTTGCTGATTCAAATAATCAAGAACAGCAAGTTTGTCATTAACTGTTACGTCCGCACGATTCTGCTTTATTAATTCAATAGATTGGGCGAGTCCTTCTACACTAACGATCTCAGCGCCATTCTCTCGTGCAATGTCACCAAAGTTACTAGTCAACGATTGAGCAGAACTTTTACCTTCTAAATCTTCAAAAGAATTAATATCCTCATTTTCAGCTGGGGCAACAACAACAGCCGATGAGTACGTATATGGATTCGAAAAATCATAGTTTTCCAAACGATCTTCATTAATTCCAACTTGGTTTGCTATTAAGTCAAAACGTTCTGAATTCAATCCAGCAAACATTGAATCCCATTGTGTTTCCATAAAGTCTACTTCGACACCCATACGATCTGCTACTTCTCTAATAACCTCAACATCGTAACCTGTTAATTCACCAGCATTATTATGAAAAGTAAATGGCGCATATGTTCCTTCTGTTCCTACAGTTAGAACACCCTCTTCCATAACTTCATCGTAAAGATTTGTTGAACCACATCCAACTATCAATAGTGCGAAACCAATTATAAATGTTCCTATAAATATCTTTTTCATTTTATAAACCCCCATTATTTTTATCGGAATAACATGTTATAAGATCATAACACATGCCTACAGTAGATGTAAAAGGTTTAGCATGTATAATTTATATATATTTTGAGTTTAATTTTATTTATTATACTCGAGTAATAATTTCATTACCTAAATGATTCCCGATAGAAAAACTGGGCAAACACGCCCGGTCCTTTTTAAACACTTTTTCTAAAAGATCGTAGTTTATGACACAATTTCTATAAACTCCGTCGTAATTACTCGTTATCCCGCTACCGGAATCAAAGGCTTTCCCTTTCCACGGGCACGGCCTCAGCTAACTTGGTAAAGAAGACCACTTTACCAAGTGGATCTTCGGCTCGCGCTGTTCCCGTAGGAGTGAAAAGCCTTTGATTCCTATGCTAGTTAGAAGAGCTAATCCTGATTTATATCTGACAATCAATAAGCTTTTTAGCTGCTAAAATGGTCTGTAATGCGATATCAAATTTTCAGACTATCTAGCGGATCAAATGAAATTAGCGACACTCCTGCAGGAACAGCACGAGGTGAAGATCCACTCGGAGGCGTTATTTGCCTCCGAGTTAGCTGAAGCCGTGCCTGCGGAAAGGGAGCTAATTTCATTTGAGAAGCGGGTCAGTACTAGTAACTTAAGTTACTAGTTGCGACGGAGTTTACCTCAAGTTCGAATATTTACAAACAACAGTGTTTACGAAAAAGCCTTAATTATTGGTACATCAGGGTAAAACTTATACTACTATAAAAAAAGAAACTGAAAAGTGTTTTACCACTTCTCAATTTCTGGACGATCACCTTTACTATTCCCTTTTTTAAGAAAACGATTCTCTAATTCCTGTTTAACATCATCTAATGAGACAGATTGATCACTCATTAAAACAAATGTATGGTAGAGTAAATCACTTACTTCCAAGATAATCTCTTGTTTATCTTGATTTTTTGCAGCTATCACTACTTCTCCAGCTTCTTCAATCACTTTTTTTGCTATTTTATCAATGCCTTTGTCAAATAAATAATTGGTATAAGAATTAGCTACGCGCATTTCTTTCCGTTCTTCCACTTCAGCCATTACTTTATCAATAATTGATGCATCTATCTCTTCTGTTTGAGTTGAATTCGCTTCTAATATAGGGGTGAAAAAGCAACTCGTTTTACCCGTATGGCAGGCGGGTCCTTTTGGCTCAACACGAATTAAAAGCGTGTCTTGATCACAATCAAGATCAATTGAAACAACTGATTGTGTATTTCCCGATGTAGCGCCTTTATGCCAAAGTTCCTCTCTAGATCGAGAGTAGAACCATGTCTCTTTTGTTTCTATTGTTTTTTGATACGATTCCTCATTCATATAAGCTAGCATTAACACATCTTTTGTTTGGTTGTCTGTTACAATTGCAGGTACTAATCCCTTAGAAAAATCAGGCTTCACGTATATTCACTCCTTGTGATTTGCAGCTATCTTTCACTTCTTTAATTGAGAAAGTATTTTCATGAAAAATTGAGGCTGCTAAACCAGCAGATACATCTGTTTTTTGAAATACTTCCGGAAAATGATCAGGATGGCCAACACCGCCAGATGCAATAACTGGTATCCGAACAACATCAACAATTGCTTTTGTTAAGTTCAGATCAAATCCATTTTTAACGCCATCCGTATCAACACTCGTTAGCAATATCTCACCTGCACCTCGTTTTTCAACCTCTTTTGCCCATTCAACAGCGTCTAATCCACTATCCTTACTACCACCATGTGTCATTACATGCCAACCATCATCAAAACGTTTGGCATCAATTGCTACGACAATACATTGTGCTCCAAATCGATTAGAAGAACTCGTGATTAGGTTTGGATCGTTAACTGCTGCAGAATTCATACCTACTTTATCCGCTCCAGCCTGCAATAAACGCGTGACATCTTCAATTGTTCGGACGCCACCCCCAACAGTAAATGGTACAAATACATTTCTAGCTGTTTCTCGAACAATATCAACCATTGTATTGCGTCCTTCATTAGTAGCAGATATATCAAGGAAAATAATCTCATCTGCACCAGCTTTTGAATAACTAGCTGCCATTGCAACAGGATCGCCTAATTCACGTAATGAAACAAAATTCGTTCCTTTTACAACTCTTCCCTCTTTGACATCTAAACATGGAATAATGCGTTTCACGATCATACAGACGGTTCTCCTTTCAACGTTACCGTGCCCTGATAGATCGCCTTACCTACAATTGCCTCCTCAATGCCAATTGCAGCTAATGCTTCGATATCTTTATCGCTACTAATCCCACCTGACGCAACTATTTTACAAGAAACATTGGCTAGTAACTTCTCTAAAGCATCAAGATTAGGACCCATCATGGTTCCATCTTTTGAGATATCAGTAAATACAATCGTTTGGACTCCTAATTGCTCCATTTGTTTCGCAAAAGTAACGTAATCTAATTCGGATACTGTTTCCCATCCATGAATCGCAACTTTTTCATCCTTTGCATCAATTCCAACAACAATGTGTTCTGCATATTTAGCTAAAGCCGCTTTAAGAAAATCCTGATCCTCAATTGCTGCCGTACCAAGTACTAAACGATCTGCACCAGCTTCAATTAACTTTTCCACTGTTTCCATGTTTCTAATTCCGCCACCGATTTGAATTGGTACTGTTGATATTTCGCATAATTTACTAATTAACTGATATTGTCGTGCTGAACCATCACGTGCACCATCTAAGTCAACAATGTGAACAATCTCTGCACCATTTGCAAGAAACGTCTTTAGTTGTGTGACTGGATCACTTCCAACTTGTGTTGTTTTATTAAAATCACCTTGATATAACCGTACACATTTTCCATCTATCAAATCAATTGCTGGTAAGATCTTCATTATGCTACCTCCTGTAAAAATGCCTTTAAGATTGCTAAACCAACTTCGCCACTTTTTTCTGGATGAAATTGAATCCCGTATATAAGTCCACTTCTAACAATTGCCGTTACGTTTGGTCCATATTCTGCCGTTGCGACAATATATTTATCATCTGTGTTTGCCGCAAATGTATGGACAAAATAAACATGCTGATCTTGAAAATCAACAAAATTCGGTTCGTCGGGTGTGATATCCAAAGCGTTCCATCCAATATGCGGTAATAGATAAGGCGTCTCTATTTTTTCTACTGTTCCCGGGATTAAATCCAGTCCTTTTGTTGTTCCGTTCTCATAACCTTCTGTAAACAGTAATTGCATTCCTAAACAGATTCCTAAGAACGGTTTATCTTTCGCTAAGGATTGTAGTACTTCTTTTAATCCTCTTTTTTCTATTTCTTCTACAGCAGCTTGGAATGAACCAACACCAGGTAGAATAATATGTGATGCAGCTTCAAGTTTTTTCGAGTCATCGGTAATGATAACGTCATACCCTAAATTGTTAAGTGCCGTTTTGACACTCGCAATATTCCCCATTCCATAATCAACGATTGCTATCATTCGATTAGCCCCTTTGTGGAATTTACACCTTCAATTTCAGGATTAATTTTAATTGCTTCTGCTAAAGCTCTACCCAATGCTTTAAAAATAGCTTCTACTTTATGATGTGTATTAATACCGTACAAGACTCGCGCATGTAGTGTTATACCAGCTTGAAAAGCAAAGGCTTGTAGAAATTCTCTAACTAACTCTGTATCAAAATTGCCGAGCTTTTGATTTTCAAAAGTTGCATCTAACACTAAGAATGGTCTACCACTTATATCAAGTGATACAAAACCAAGCGTTTCATCCATTGGTACGTAAGCTGTACCATAGCGGTTAATTTGCTTTTTATCCCCTAATGCTTCCTTAATTACTTGGCCTAAGACAATCCCCACATCTTCTACAGTGTGATGACTATCGATATGTAGATCACCTTTAGCTTTTACAGTTAATCCAATCCGACCATGTCTGGCAAATAACTCCAACATGTGATCAAAAAAACCAACGCCTGTAGTGACCTCTACTACCTTATTATTATCTAAATTACAAGCAACATCGATTGCTGTTTCATTTGTTTTTCTTTGTTTACTAGCTGTGCGCATCAAAAGCACCTCACTTTTTAATTTTTCTTCAATCTTTTTTCAACAGCTCTGGCATGACCATCTAAGAACTCTTCTTTTGCAATAGTCATGACATCATCTGATGCCTGTTGTAATGCATTCTCTGAATAATATAAGAAGGTTGTTTTTTTAATGAAATCATCAACAGACAAACCTGATGAAAATCTAGCTGTTCCTGATGTAGGTAAAACATGATTTGGTCCGGCATAATAATCCCCTAATGATTCGGGCGTATAATGACCTAAAAATACGGAACCAGCATTTTTAATTTTACCTAAATAGTCCAGCGGGTTATCTAATTGAATTTCTAAATGCTCTGGTGCTAGCTTGTTAGCTAACCGAAAAGCTTCTTCTATATCTGAAACGTAAACTAGTGCGCTCTTTTCTTGTAACGAAGCTCCTGCTATTTCTTGTCTAGGTAATACAGCACATTGTTTTTCAACTTCTTTATTTGTAGCTTCAATAAGTGACTTAGAAGTAGAGAATAAAAACGATCGAGCATTCTTATCATGCTCTGACTGTGCAATTAAATCAGCAGCAACATAAACTGGGTTTGCTGTATCATCTGCAATAATGGCAACTTCAGAAGGACCAGCGATCATATCGATTCCAACGTCACCAAAAACAAGTGATTTAGCTGCTGCTACATAAGCGTTTCCTGGTCCAACAATTTTATCTACTGTTGGGACTGATTCTGTTCCATATGTTAATGCAGCAATTGCTTGAATGCCTCCGATTTTAAATATTCTATCTACACCTGCAATATCAGCAGCAACAGATAAAATTGGCGCTATTTCTTCTCCATCACGAGCAGGTGTTACCATAATCACTTCATCTACTCCTGCTAAAACTGCGGGAATTGCATTCATTAATACTGATGATGGATAACATGCAGTTCCACCTGGCACGTATATTCCAACTCGCTCAATAGCACGAAATAATTGGCCGGAAACAATATCGCTATCTACTTGCATGAATTTAGACGATTGCAGTTGTTTTTTATGAAATGCTTTAATGTTAGCCCCGGCTCTTTTTAATGCATCAATTGTGTTTGGATCCACTTGATTCCAAGCACTTTCTCTCTCCTCAGTCGTCACTTCCCAATTTTTAGGTACTGATCGATCGAACTTTGCAACATATTTCTCAAGTGCAACATCCCCATTTACCCGGATATCTGCAATTACTTCTTTCGCAACCTGATATACTTTCTCATCAACTTGGTTTTCTTTTTTTATATTTAAAAAATTCTCTTGAAAATTCTTTGATTGATAAATAGGAATCATATTAGCTCCTCCTTCTTTTGAAAGGATTGAATAATCGGTGCTAGCTCAGCCCGCTTTATTTTTAAGGAAGATCGATTGGCAATACAACGTGCACTAAATGAAAAGAATTCCTCTTGAATAACTAAGCCGTTCTCTTTCAACGTTGTGCCTGTCTCAACTATATCAACAATACCATCAGCCAGCCCTAAAATTGGTGCTAATTCAACAGAACCCTCTAGCTTTATAATATCAATAGATTCTCCCTTATTACGAAAATGTTCTTTTGTAATGCCAGTATATTTACTTGCAATTTTTTTCTTTTGCTCTGGCCACACTTTTCCTTTTTCAGTAGCAACCGCCATACGACATTGCCCAAATGGTAATGGTAATAAATCATATACATCTGGTTGAAATTCAGCTAAAATATCGCCACCTACGATACCTAAATCAGCAATACCATGCTCAACATACGTTGTCACATCTGGTCCTTTAGCAAAAATAAATTGAAATTCATCTGTTTCAACCCGTAATTTTCTTCCCTTATTTACAAGTGGTTCAATGTCATAATTTAGAGACTTAAAAAATTCAAGAAACTGCTTTTCTAACCTGCCTTTAGTTAATGCAATGCATGGTTTCATTCTTCAATCACCCTAAATTCATTATTATTGTCAATTACTATCTTTACAATTTTGTCATAGTCGTGTTGTTCTGGTAGTGTGTATTGAATATCAACAATACTGTCTGGATAAGAAGTTCGTAATCTTTCAGCAAAAACATGTGTTTCTACTGATGCTATGATACAAACGGTCTCTTTTTTATCAACTGTATCCAACTGATTTGCCAACACATCCACATCAAACGCTAATCCCACAGCAGATATCTTTTCATTAAATTGTTCATAGAGCTTATCATAACGTCCACCTGAAAAGCAGGTTGCACCATTTTGTTTTAAATAACCTCTGAACATAGTCCCGCAATAGTATGGTAAATTTTTAACACGACCTAAATCAACTAATACTTCTTGTATACCCAATCCTTGTAATACATTAACTAATTGTCCTAAATGATCTAAGATCGCTTTTAATCGAGGATTATCTGCCCAAAGTGTTTGATATTTTTCAATTTCATCTAGCGTACCATAGGCATCAATGACCTGTGTTAGACGTTTAGCTACAATAGGATGTCCTTTAGCTGTTGCAATTTCTTCAACTACATCCCGTCGTTTATCATGCATTGCTTGTCTTAGTTGTTCTTCTTCCGTTCTTTCTAAATTTAATGGCGCTGTTAATTCTTCAAAGATACCAGTATGCCCTAGTTCTATTAGATAATCTTCTATTCCTAATTCATTTAAGTACGTTACTGCAGTAAATAAACTTTCACTTTCTCCTAAAAATGGTTCTGTTCGAATAATTTCAATTCCAGCCTGTCTGCTTTCTGTCCCATCTTTATCATTACGAAAGACAGATCCTTGATACGACCATTTTAATTGTCCTGGATGTTGATTAACTAATGCACGAGCTATTGCAGTCGTCCAGTCAGCTCGAAGCACTTCAATTTCTCCTTCACGATTGAACCATTTCAACATTGCATGCAATTTCATTCCAACATGTTCATTTATAAATGTATTAGCATATTCCACAACTGGAGTTGAAATCGCCTTATAGTTACGGGATCTTACAACTTCTCGAAATATCTCATAAGCTTTCGCACGATTATCTAACTTATTGCCAATTTCATCTTGACTTCCTGCAGGTAAAAACATGTCAACACACACCTTTATTCTTTATTACGTTACCGCTTTACTTCAGTAAAGTGTTTGATTAGTTACACAATATCATGGTAATCCTATGATCGTCAATAAAAAACTTTTCTTTTCTAACTATACTATTTAAGATAGAATTAAGAAAGGGAGGGATGAAGATGCAACCTACTGGAGACTTTCATGTACATACTAATTTTTGTCCACATGGCTCATTAGATAAGATGGAATCGTATGTTAAAGAAGCCATAGAAAATAACTTACAGTATCTATCTTTCACAGAACATGCACCATTACCAAGGAATTTTATTGATCCAACCCCTGCCTCAGATAGTGCAATGAAATGGGAGGATGTTGAAGATTATATTAAAGAAGGTAATCGATTAAAAGAAAAATATCGTGATCAAATTAGCATATTAATAGGATTCGAGGTTGATTTTATTGAAGGGTATCATCAGGACACGGAGGAATTCTTAAATCAATACGGTGATCAAATAGATGATGCAATACTTTCTGTTCATATGTTAAAAGCACCAGATAATACGTATGTATGCATTGATTATAGTACAGAAGAATTCGAACGGATCATTTCGTTATTTGGATCAATTGAATTTGTTTATGAAACGTATTACCAGACAGTTAAATCAGCAATAAAGCATGACTTAGGAAAACACAAACCTACACGTATTGGCCATTTGACATTGATTGAAAAATTTGCAAACTTGTATCCAACAAATAAGACCTTTGATAGCGAAATCGACGAAATCTTAAAATTAATAAAAGAAAAAGGATATATGCTTGATTTAAACACAGCTGGACTTTACAAAACACATTGCAAGAGCATCTATCCGAATCAATCGGTAATCAAAAAAGCCAATCAGCTTTCCATACCGTTTGTTACTGGATCGGATAGTCATGAAGCAAAAACAATTGCGCGAGGTTTTGATCAGTTACCAACAGATATTATGCTTTCAGTTCCATCAAAAATATACAAAAGTTAACTTATTGCGAAAAAAATAATAGAGGTACATCCTATCGGAATTTGTATCTCTATTTTTATTTTTCTTTACAATAAATTCATAAGATTCTCGGTCTCTTTAATTAAATCATAATATTGTAATAGGACTTTGGTTAGAACAGCAATATATACAACAAGTAACAAAATAATGAGCCCTGAATGTATTTTACTTGGAATGTTCAATGGGTTATTTGAAATATGAAGCTTCTTTGATACAAAGCTAATGAAGACAAATAAAAATAATCCCAAAATAAGAAGTAAAATCGAAGCAAATGTCTGTTTCATTTCAATTGATAACAGCAAAAATTGAGTAATAACAGTTTCTCCCATATCTTCTTTCAATAATGTAATTTGATCAGTAAGCGTTCCATTCCAATTATATTTTTCTACTTCAAGTATACCGTCATCTAGTTCATCAACTTGAATACCTAATGGAACAGCAGTATCGCTACTGTATGCTAAATGCATATACAACATTAAAAGGCTTAGAGATAATAGTAACACAGATGCATTAAAAAGAACTTTCTTCATGTGCCACCTCCACTAATTTTGAACTACAGTAACTTAACGCCCTTATTTTAACATAAATATCCAACAATCACTTTAATCTTTTATATTTTTAATTAAGGTCTTTTAATAAACATTGTTACTCTTAATATTCAGACTCGAGATAAACTCCGCAATAATTAGTAACAAATTACTAACCCACTACGGAATCAAAGGCTTTCCCTTTCCACGGGCACGGCCTCAACTAATTTTTAGAAGGAAGTGCACTTCTAAAAATGGATTTTCGGCTCGCGCTGTTCCCGTAGGAGTGAAAAGCCTTTGATTCCTTCGCTAGATAGCGCATCTTTTTTCATATACCTTGCACTCTCTATTACCACTATCTTGCATTTTAATTAAATAAAGCATTTTAAATTCTTCTTAATTTGTGAACAACACTAGCGTATCAAGCGAAATCGGTGACACTCCTGCAGGAACAGCACGAGCTGAAGATCCACTCGAAGGCGCTTTTTGCCTTCGAGTTAGCTGAAGCCGTGCCTGCGGAAAGGGAGCCGATTTCGCTTGAGGAGCGGATCCGAAAATTCTTTTTACGACGTAGTTTATATAAATTGTGTCATAAACAACAATCGTTCATAAAACAGCATTAATTAATTTATTTTCCAGTCCCTATAAACACAAAAGACCAAATCAATTTACTGATTTGGTCTTTGATTAATCCTATTGTATTGGTCTTAGCTCTCTATTTGATCAATAGTGCCTTGCATATACGTATCGTTTAGCAATTGAATTGTTTCATTCATACCTTCTTCTTCTTCATTTAATACAGTTATATCATTTATCTCCTGTTGTGATTGAAGATTCTTTTTCATAGCTAACACCTCCGTAATCGTTAGTATACGAAGGTGTAAATATGCTTATACATGGTTACTTATCTAGATGTTGATAAGCACCATTAAAATAAACTAAAGGTTGCCCTTCTGTTAATTTAATGTCATTTACTTTAGCAATAAAAATCATATGATCTCCTGCTTGAACAAAAGATTCTTTCTCACAAGCTAATTGCACTAATGCACCATTTAATACGGGTGTCTCAGCTAATTGATCAAATTTAATTGCACTGTCAGCTGATTTTTGATTTGCAAAAACCATTGATTGTTCTTTTTGATCTTCTGCTAATACACTAATACCAAATGTATCTACCTCTTGTAAGATTGTATACATAGCTGCCTTCTGATCAATTGATATTGCAACTAATGTAGGATCTAGCGAAAGTGACATAAATGCATTAACCGTGATTCCTTTTATATCATTTTGATGATCTGCGGTCACAACTGTAATACCAGTTGCAAATTTCCCCATCGCATCTCGGAATAATCGTTTATCCATAAAAACAAAACCCCTTTATCTTCATACTAACAAAAGCATACCATGATTTATCTTGAATTAATAACAAATTGCTTAAATAGAGACTGTTCAAAAAAGAAAACAAAGCAGCACAATTTTAATTGTGCTACTTTGTTTACATAAAGATTATTATGATTCACTTGCATCATTATCTTCAAATACTTTACGATAATTTGCTTGTTTCCATACATCCACTACTTCTCCATCTATGTCTGTATCAATCACAAAGGAACCATTACTATAGCGATCGCTTTTACTAAGTTCCATAGGGTTTAATTGGTGCTGTGAACCAGTGTCAGTCATAAATGAAACAGTATCTTCGGGTTCTGCTTTAACAAAACCAACAATACGATGTGGTTTTTTCTTTAATTCGCGCAACATAATCTGTCCACGTTTTGCTCGTGATGATATTTCAAAATCTTGTAGTGTCATTCGTTTAGCTGCTCCACGCTGTGTGAGAATCAACAGATTTACCGCAAGATCTAATTGGTTAAACACAATACCATTAACAACATATTCTTCAGGTTTTAATTGAATCGCTTTTACACCTGCTGCTCGTTGTCCAACAGGTGTAACTTCTGACTCATGATACCAAAGTCCATAGCCCCTGTTCGTTGCTATAAACACTTCAGAATCACCAGTTGTCATTACAACATTAACAACTTCATCGTCACCTTTTAGATTCACCGCAACTAAAGCTTTTGAATAACGCTGTGCTTCATATAATTTAAGTTCACTACGTTTGATCATACCATTCTTTGTGAAGAAGACTAAATAACGCTCTTCATCAAATGAACGTATAGGGAACACACGAGTTATTGTTTCCCCTTTATCAAGTGAGACAAGGTTAGAGGCGTGTTGTCCAAGATCTTTCCATCTAATGTCCGGGAGTGTGTGAACTGGCGCAAAGATATAACGCCCCCTATTTGTGAAGAGTAATACCGTATCCGTTGTATTGACCTCTAGTAAACCAACTAAATGATCCTCTTCTTTCATTGCAAAATCTTCCCCATTGGAAGCTGCATATGACCGAAGACTTGTACGTTTTAGATAACCATCTCTTGTAACAGACACAAGAACATCTTCACTTGCTACCATTACTTCAAGGTTAATCTTTAACTCCTCTATTTGGTTTTCAATTTTTGTCATACGTGGTGTTGTATACTTCTTTTTGATTTGTTTTAGATCATTTTTAATTACTGAAAAAAGTTTTTGTTCATTCCCTAAAACTTCTTGTAAATAATCAATCTTCTTTTGTAGTTCTTCCGCTTCTTGTTGCAAAGAAGTGATATCTGTATTCGTTAAACGATACAATTGTAAATTCACGATTGCTTCTGCTTGTGGATCTGTAAACCCAAAAGCAGCTTGAATCTGCCTTTTTGCATCTTGTTTATCTTTTGATGCACGAATTGTAGCAATTAACTCATCCAAAATAGATATCGCTTTAATTAAACCTTCTACGATATGCGAACGTTCTTGTGCTTTTCTTAAATCAAATTGAGATTGTCTTGTTACAACCTCTTTTTGATGAGAAATATAGGCATCTAATAATCCAGTCAGATTTAACAGTGTAGGTGTCTTGTCCTTAATCGCCACCATATTAAAGTGATACGTAATTTGTAGATCAGTATTTTTATATAAATAATGCAGGACACCGGAACTATCTGCATCTTTCTTTAACTCGATTACAATACGCATGCCTGTCCGATCTGTTTCATCACGAACTTCTGCAATTCCTTCAACTTTGCGGTCAATGCGTAATTCGTCCATTCTTTTCACTAATACCGCTTTATTTACTTCATAAGGTATTTCATCAATAACAATCATTTCTTTGTTTCCGCGTAAAGGTTCTACTTTTGCTTTACCACGAACGACGATTTTCCCTTTTCCTGTTTCATATGCTTGTTTTAAGCCTTCTTTCCCCTGTATAATTCCACCAGTTGGAAAGTCAGGGCCTTTCATTATTTGCATCAGTTCCTCAATACTAACTGCAGGTTTATCAATCTTCTTAATAACTGCATCAATAACTTCATCCAAATTATGTGGTGGCATATCTGTTGCATAACCTGCAGATATCCCTGTCGAACCGTTAACTAACAGGTTAGGAAAACGCGCTGGTAAAACAACCGGTTCATCAATCGTGTCATCAAAGTTTGGAATATAATCTACTGTTTCTTTGTCAATGTCACGTAGTAATTCAGAGCTAATACTAGAAAGTCGCGCTTCCGTATAACGCATTGCTGCAGGTGGATCACCATCTACACTACCGTTGTTTCCATGCATTTCTACTAAAACATTACGTACTTTCCAAGTTTGACTTAGCCGAACCATAGCTTCATAAACGGAACTATCACCATGTGGATGATAGTTACCAATTACCGTACCAACCGTTTTTGCTGACTTACGGAATGCTTTATCAAATGTATTTTTTTCTTCATGCATCGCAAATAAAATTCTACGTTGAACTGGTTTTAATCCATCTCTTGCATCTGGCAATGCACGGTCTTGAATAATATATTTACTGTACCGGCCAAAACGATCGCCGATAACATCTTCTAATGGTAAATCAAGAAATTTCTCTGCTGAAGCCAAAAAGTCTTCCCCCTCTTACGAATGAATATTTTCATTGTCCATTATATTGGCATCTTCTTCTAAACCAAAGGCAACATTGGATTCAATCCATTTTCGTCTAGGAGAAACTTTATCTCCCATTAGTGTTGTCACACGGCGTTCCGCTCGAGCTAAATCATCTATAGTAACGCGAATTAACGTTCTTGTCTCTGGATTCATCGTTGTTTCCCATAGTTGGTCTGCGTTCATCTCACCCAAACCTTTATACCTTTGTAAAAGATAACCCGTTTTTAACTCTTTTGTTGCTTTTTTCATTTCTTCGTCATTCCAAGCATAACGAATGGATTCTTTTTTTCCTTTGCCCTTTGAAATCTTATAAAGTGGTGGCAGAGCAATATACACCTTTCCTGATTCAATTAATGGTCGCATATAACGATAAAAGAAAGTAAGTAATAATACTTGAATATGTGCACCATCTGTATCAGCGTCAGTCATAATAACAATTTTATTGTATTGGACATCGTCTATATTAAAATCGCCACCAACTCCAGCACCTATTGTGTGAATGATGGTCGAGATTTCTTCATTTTTTAAAACATCAGCTAACTTTGCCTTCTCAGTGTTAATAACTTTTCCTCGAAGTGGCAAGACAGCTTGGAACTTACGATCTCTTCCTTGTTTTGCTGAACCACCTGCTGAGTCACCCTCAACAAGGTATAACTCATTCTTTTCGGCATTCCGAGACTGTGCTGGTGTTAATTTCCCACTAAGCAAAGCATCTTTTCGCTTCTTTTTCTTACCTGTTCTTGCTTCTTCTCGCGCCTTACGTGCTGCTTCACGAGCTTCTTTTGCTCGCACAGCTTTTTTAAGTAACATTCCAGCATTGTCAGGATTTTCCTCTAAAAAGTAAGCAAGATTTTCTGAAACAATTGCATCTACTGCAGATCTGGCTTCAGATGTCCCTAACTTCCCTTTCGTTTGGCCTTCAAATTGCAATTTAGCTTCCGGAATACGAACAGAAACTATTGCTGTGAACCCCTCACGAATATCGTTACCTTCCAAGTTTTTATCTTTTTCTTTTAACATATTAGTTTTTCTTGCATATTCATTAAATACTCGTGTGATTGCTGTACGAGCACCTGACTCATGTGTTCCACCGTCTTTTGTTCGAACGTTATTAACAAAGGATAAGACATTTTCTGCATATCCATCATTAAATTGAAATGCAAAGTCTACTTCAATCTCATGATTTTCACCCTCAAACGAAACAACGGGGTGTAACACATCTTTCTCTTCATTCAAATAACTTACAAATGATTTCAATCCATCCGGATAACAATAAGACTCTTCTATTTCTTCACGCTCATCTTTTAAGATAATTTCCAATCCTTTTAACAAAAAGGCGGATTCTCGTAAGCGCTCTGCTAATAATTCATGCTGATAAGTAGTTGTAGAGAATATGGTAGGATCCGGTTTAAAGTGAATGATTGTACCAGTCTTCTTTGTTTTTCCTTGTTTTTCCAGTGATGAACTTGGTATTCCACCATTATGGAACGTTTGCTTATAGATGAAACCATCCCTATGAATAGTAACGGATAATTGTTCTGATAGCGCATTTACTACTGATGCACCTACACCATGAAGTCCGCCGGCTGTTTTATATCCACTTTGACCGAATTTACCACCCGCGTGTAAAACAGTAAGAATAACTTCAGGTGTCGGTCTCCCAGTTCGGTGCATACCAGTCGGCATCCCTCTACCTTCATCTATTACAGAAATACTATTATCTTTATGTATTGTAACTATTATCTTTTCACCAAAACCCGCTAGCGCCTCATCTACAGCGTTATCTACTATTTCAAAAACGAGATGGTGTAACCCTCTTGAATCAGTGCTACCAATGTACATTCCTGGTCGCTTTCGAACAGCTTCCAGCCCTTCCAGCACTTGAATAGAATCATCTGAATAAGAGGTAGTTTGTTTACTCACAATAATTAAGCCCCTTTCTCGAACCCTGTCTGTAACCAATCTTATTGGATACTAAATAAGCAAAATTAGTCTCTTTTTATATATTAGAACAAGCGTTTGTTCTTGTAAACCCTACTTTCTAGTATAACATTAAATCAACTATGGATTTTAGTAAATTATAATCTATGTTTATTCATATGTAAAAGCGACAAAAAATCTCTGTCGAAACAGAGATTTTTTTAATACTTTTAATTCTTAGTTACAGCATGAGCAACTTTAATGCACATATCCATAATAACCGAAAATCCTTTATTTGTTAACTCTTCATAGACATCTTGATCAAATATACCTTGTTGTGCCCAAAAAACTTTAGCGTCAGTTTTAACAGCTTGTTCTGCAACATCCTTTAAGAAAACAGATCGGCGAAAAACATTAATAATATCAATCGAATCAGGGACATCTTCTAATGTTGAATAAGCTTTTTCACCGAGTGCTTCGTCAATTGTTGGATTAACCGGTATTATGCGATAACCTTGTGCTTGCATTACTTTTGATACTTGATAGGATGTTCTATCTGGTTTGTCCGATAAACCTACCACCGCAATTGTTTTTGCAGTGTCTAATATTTCTTTAATTGTCTCTCTTTTGGGCTGTTGATAATCCATTTGTCACACTCCTATTCCTCTAACAGATTTTGTTCAACTAAATATTCTCTGGCAACTGTTTCAGGAGATTGATCTTCATAATCTACTTTATAATTCATTTCTCTCATTTCTTCATCCGTTATCTTCCCTGAAAGTTGCGTTAATATTTGTCCCAATTCAGGGTACTTTTCTAATGTTTCTTTGCGCATTAATGGCGCTCCCTGATATGGTGGGAATAAATTTTCTGTATCTTCTAATGCTGTTAAATCCAATTCTACCATATATGCTGAAGTTGAGTAGGCATCAATTATATCTACATCGCCACTTTTTATTGCCTCTTGTCTAATCCCGGGTTCCATTGTTTTCACTTCACCAAATTCGATGCCATAAAGATCTTGAATACCAACGTATCCATCTTCACGATCATTAAATTCAAGCGTAAAACCTGCAGTCATATCAGATGCTATTGCCTGTAAATCACCAATCGTAGTTAAATTATTTTCTTCTGCAAAGGATTGGGTTGTCGATAAAGTGTACGTATTGTTAAATGCCATTGGTTCAAGCAAGGCCATGTTATACTCCTCTAGCATTCCTTCCTTTGCTTGTTGATAAACTTCAGCTGCATCATTACTAACTGCTTGTTCTCCTAGGTGTGTAACAATAGCAGTACCAGTAAATTCTGGGTAAATATCAATACTTCTATTTTTCAATGCACTAAAAACAAATGTAGTTTTCCCTAAGCCTGGTTCTAGCTCGACTTCTAAATCAGTTTGATCTTCAATTAACAATTCGTACATATTTATTAAGATAGTTGGTTCTGCGTTTAACTTACCTCCAATAACCAGATCAGGTTGTCTCTCTTGACTGATAAGCCATGGAATAGTTACAATACCAATCGCTGCCACTAACATGACAATAATAGATGTAAATGCTGCTTTCTTTGATGTTTTTTCAAATAAACGCAATATGAAATCTAGTATAATTGCTAAAAGTGCTGCAGGAATCGCACCTAATATAATTAGGTTAATATCTCCACCTCGGTCGATACCTAGTAGGATTAACTCCCCTAAGCCTCCTGCACCAATTAAGGCAGCTATTGTTGTTGTCCCTACAATTAATACCATCGACGTTCGAACACCCGCCATAATAACAGGAACTGCGATTGGTAATTCAATCTTAACTAATCGTTTATATGAATTCATACCCATTCCTGTCGCTGCTTCAATTAATGCTGGATCTACTTCTTTTACTCCTGTGTAGGTATTACGCAAAATTGGAAGTAGTCCATAAATGATCAATGCAACAATAGCAGGTGCTGTCCCTATACCTAAGAAAGGGATAAGAAAGGCTAGAATCGCTAAACTAGGAATTGTTTGTAGCACTGCTGTAACACCTATAATTGATTCTGCAATTTTTTGGTAGCGAGTCAATATCAATCCTAAAGGAACTGCTATCACAATTGCTATCAATAACGATATAACAGAAAGTTGTAAATGTTCCAATATTTTCTCAAAAACCATACCTTGTCTGTCTTGCCAAACATTTAAAAAAGTTTCCATTATTTCATCACTCCGTTCTCTAGTTTAATGTGTTTCCTGAGAAAACGAAGTATATCCCGATAACTTATTTCGCCTATTGTTTGTTCACCTTTCACAACTCGAAGTAATTCCGTATTGTTATCCTCAAATAGTTTAACCGCTTCAACAACTGCTTGGTCGTGAGCAATTGTTATAGCTTCCTTCTCAACACCTTCTCTATCATTCGTTCTTGATTCATTATGTACTAATAAGGTTTCAACAGATTCTTGCCAAGGCGAACGCTTATCTCCTATAAATGTGCGAGCAAATTCATTTTCCGGATGTAAAATTAGTTGTTTTGGAGTACCTACCTGAATAATTTCCCCTTCCTTCATTAAACAAATTCGATCCGAAATAGCTAAGGCTTCATCCATATCATGTGTTACAAAAACAATGGTTTTTTGAATTTTCTTCTGTAATGCTTGTATATCTTTTTGTAGCTGCTCACGACTAATTGGATCCAACGCACTAAAAGGCTCATCCATTAAAATGATATCTGGGTCTGCAGCTAGTGCACGAACTACACCAATTCGTTGCTGTTGGCCACCGGATAGTTCATGTGGCATTCTATTCATGAACTGTTTAGGATCTAACCCTACCATATCTAGTAATACTTTAATCCTCTCTTTTATCTCGTCTTTTTTCCACTTCTTCATTTCAGGTACGATTGAAATATTTTCTTCTATGGTCATGTGTGGAAATAATGCAATCTGTTGCAATACATACCCAATATTCCAACGTAATTGATGCATATCATAGTCGGAAATCTTTTTATCCGCTATTTTTATTGTGCCATCTGTTGGTTTCACTAGACGATTAATCATCTTCATTGTTGTTGTCTTTCCACAGCCACTTGGTCCTATTAACGTAAATAATTCCCCTTCATTAATTTGAAGGGAAAAGTCCTTAACAGCCTTTGTACCATCTTTATATGTCTTACTAACATGATCAAATTCAATCATACCTCTACCTCCCTAATGTTATACAGTTAATACCCAATAAATCATAATTATAAACCTAGTAATTCTTCATCACAAAAGATATACTGTCGAAAATAGTTGTACATTGATGCATGAATTCATGTTAAAATAACGATACTGTATTTAGATAGAAAAGGAGTATTTATTATGACTTATGCATTTTTAATTCTATTAGCTTATATAATTGGCTCTATACCATCTGGTCTGATAGTAGGAAAAGTCGGTTACAACACTGATATAAGAGATCATGGAAGTGGTAACCTGGGTGGAACAAATACGTTCCGTGTTTTAGGTAAAAAGGCCGGGATCATTGTAACACTTGCAGATATATTAAAAGGAACACTCGCAACCCTGTTACCAGCTCTGTTGAACATTTCAGAAGTCAATCCTTTAATTATTGGAACATTTGCAGTCGTTGGACATATGTATCCAATTTTCGCGAAATTTAGAGGTGGAAAAGCGGTCGCAACTTCCGGAGGGTTATTATTAGGGCTTAGTCCATTATTATTTGGTATTATTTTGTTATCATTTATTGTCATGCTTTATGTAAGTAAATATGTATCTTTGTCTTCGATGACTACAGGATTGGTGGCAGTTGTTGCATCCATTTTTCTACAAGATCAAGGATTACTAATATTGACGAGCATACTAACCATATTCATTTTTTACCGTCACCGAGCAAATATCAAACGAATAATAAATAAAACAGAACCTAAAATTAAATGGATGTAATAATATGATCTATATTTCTCAACGAAATGTAGATCTATTTTTATACTAATGATGAATAGGAATTCAACTATGATCAGGGCAAAAAAATTGAATAATAGTTTTTAGTCCAGTATACTCAAAAATAGTTAATAAAGGCTGAAAGGGGTCTTCACCATGGAATCAAACAAAGATGATAAAAAAGTATTACCAAATAAATTAGAGCGACATAAATTGTTTGGTTCTGTTATACCAGGACCAAAATCAAAACCTACTGAAAAAGAACAAATGGCTGATCTTCAAAATTCTAAAAATGATTATCTATTTGACTTAGATGCTGTTGGAATTTCCAATGTAAAGCATCCAATTCAAGTTACCAGCACAATGAATCCAACATCGCAAACTACAATTGGAACATTTAACTTTTCATCCACTATCAAAAAAGATAGTAAAGGTACAAATATGAGTCGTTTTACTGAACAGCTACATGCTTATTATCAAGATGGGAAATTAAATGTCACATTAACAGACTTAAAGCAATATACACAAGAGCTCGCCTTACGTTTAAAGAGCAATGATGCTTCTATTGAAGTTCACTTTCCATGGTTTTTTGAGCGAAAAGGACCTTTTTCTGAAATAGCAGGTTTGAATCATGCAGATGCAAGTATCTATGTAGACTATACGAAGGAATCTGGTTTTAATATCCGTGTTGGATTGACTGGATCAGTCACAACACTATGCCCTTGCTCGAAGGAAATAAGTGAATATAGTGCGCATAATCAACGTGGGAAGATATCTATGGAAATTGATATAACAGATAATTTCGATGAGAATGAGATAGACTGGAAGTATGCCCTTCTAGAAGCTGCCGAAAGTAATGCAAGTGCACGGATTCATCCGGTATTAAAGCGAACTGATGAGAAAATGGTAACAGAACAAGCCTATGAAAACCCAAGATTTGTGGAAGATATGGTTCGTTTAGTTGCTGCCGATCTATATGAATACTCTTTTGTAAAAGCTTTCTATGTTGCTTGTCGAAATGAGGAATCAATTCACTTACATGATGCTATTGCATCTGTTACGTATAACAAGAATACTGAGCACTAAGAAGGGATTATAATGAAATATCTTTTTCTAGGAATTATCCGTCTCTACCAAAAATTTATTAGTCCTATTAAGCCACCTAGTTGTCGCTTCTACCCCACTTGTTCTCATTATGGTATGGAAGCTATTCAACGTTTTGGAGCTGTCAAAGGTGGCTATCTCACAATAAAACGCATATTAAAGTGTCAACCGTTTCATTCAGGCGGATTTGATCCTGTACCTGAAAAGCACAAAAAGAATCGCTAACCATCAGATTGTTGGTTAGCGATTCTTTTTATATATGAAAACGTTCAATCTGATCCCATTGTTTTTCTTTTGTTAAAATTTCTTTTTGTCTTGAACCAAATAAATCAAAATGTGGGAACCTAGGATCGCGATGAATCCACTTACTTAATAAACCATATTGTTCTCCCCATGCTGTTAATTTATCTAAATCACTGCAACCAACCTTGGTCACAGTATTACATCCTGGGAATCTGTCATCAATCCAATAATGTGTTAGGAAAGTAATTTCACCATTCTCCACTTTAGATTTCCATTCCTTGAGCTCTTTTCTTTTCACACCAAAAGCCATTTTATTCTACTCCTAATGCTTTTTGATATGCTTGGTGCCAGTCTGGGAATTTCTTGCGTAATGATACTGGCCTGAAATTTTCTTTTTTTACAATTACATGTTTCGTCGTTCCGGAAACTGCAACATTCCCATCTTCATCAATTACCTGGTATCCATAAGTCGTGCGTAAGCCATCATATTCCTCTACCCAAGTTTCTACATATGCGGGTTGTCCATAGCGAATGGGCTGTTTAAAATACATATGTGCATCAACTACTGGAGAAACAATTCCACTCTTTTCCATGTCATGGTAATTAAATCCTAGATTTTCGATAAATGCTGTTCTACCTATTTCAAACCACACTAAATAGTTAGCATGATAGACAACACCCATCTGATCTGTTTCTTGATAACGTACTTGAATTGGAGTTTTCACCTTCATAATCAATTATCCCCCTTGACTGTTTGCCATGCCTTCTCAAAATCTTCCTGTTTTAATATTAAAAAGTCATTACTATTACGTATCTCTTCTATTCGTAGTGCTTGAAATTGAATCGCCTCATCAACTAGATTAACAACAAAGCGACCGTTTCCCTTTGTATTATTGGCTTGGTATTGTTTTAATAAATAATTTTCTGCTTGTTGCTCGAGTTGGTATTGGTAGCGCGAAACATGATATAACGTAATATCCAATAACTCAGTTGGATTATAATCAAGGAAATGAAAATACTTCTTAAAGCGTGAAGCAAGTCCAGGATTACTGTCAATAAAACGTTCCATCTCATTCTGGTATCCTGCTAAGATCACAACTAAATTTTCATTATGCTTTGTCATTTCATCTACTAGGGTATCAATTGCCTCTTTACCAAAATCATTTTCCCCACGGAATAAGGCATATGCCTCATCAATAAATAGCACTCCACCAAGTGCTTCCCTAATCTTATGTTTCGTTTTTATCGCTGTTTGCCCAACATAACCAGCTACTAGGTCACTACGTGAGGCAAGGACGAAATGACCTCGTTTTAATAAGCCACACTCTTTTAATAATTGGGAGTAAATCTTTGCTACCGTTGTCTTTCCTGTCCCCGGATTACCTGAAAATACAGCATGCAATTGAATTGGTACTGATGGATACCCTTTTTTCTTTCGTTCTTGTTGTATTTTTACAAATGAAGATAATTTTTTTACTTCTTCTTTAATATTAGATAAACCAATTAGATTATCAAGTTGTCGCATCGGTTCTTCATCATCCGTTGTATCATCCATAATATCTAAGTCTGAAGCATCAATACGCATATGATCTAACCAGTTTTCATTAGTATCAATTGTTTCTGCTGCACCTTTTTTAAAAATAGCTTTTAACACCAAGTCACGAACAGTTCGGGCATTTCCGAAGGTATCGTCCACCTTGGCTCGGTCAATAACACCACTAAAACGATTAAGTGCTTCTTCAGTAAAAAAGTAATCATTATTTAATGCTGTATTTTCAGCAATTTGGATTAATTCGTTCATTTTAAAATCCGGTAGTGTAATAAAATTTTGCTCTGGAAAACGACTACGCAAACCAGGATTAGATCTTAAGAATTGTCGCATTTCCTCTGGGTACCCAGCTAGAATTACTGCAAATTTATTCGCATACTCTTTGCCAGTCATTGCCGAAACAAGTGTATCAATTACAGCTTGTCCATAATCACTACCACTTTGTTCTTGGCGTTTCAAACTATAGGCCTCATCAATAAATAGAATACCACCTAGAGATTGTTTAATATATGACATTGTATTTTCTTCACTTTGTCCTACATATGATCCAACGAGGTGTGATCGATTTACTTCAGTTACTTCTTTTGTATCTAATAAACCTAACTCATAATAAATTTCTGCGAGTAATCGAGCTATGGTTGTCTTTCCGGTACCAGGGTTTCCCGTGATAACCATGTGCAGTTCTGGCTCATCCGTCATTTGAAAACCCATTTGTTTTCGCTCTTTTTGATATTTTAAATAATGATAATATTGACTAATGTATCGTTTAACATCATTTAAGCCAATCATTTCATCTAATTTATCTAAGGGCTTTTTAACATTGCTTAATTGCAAGAATTCTGGTAAAGAGTGATGAAATGCTTCTTGTAAATATATCAATTTTTTTACCGATTCATTCAATTCCTTTACTGGTACTCCTGTTCGTTTTGCTTCTAATAAATCAATTGTATCCTCTAAAGTTCCAGTAAAGTCAACAATTGTTTCTTTTATATCTCGATAGTAATTCTCAAGTTGAGGATATTCAGGCTTATTTTGTTTTTGAACTGTTTCTTTTTGTAAAATTTCTAATTGCTCAAGCCAACTCTTTACTTTTTTTAGTTTGGCTGGATCGAAATCAGTCTCTCGAATAGACCATGTTTCAAGACTTAATTTTTTAAATTGGGTATAAAAATAAAAGTAAGCTTTAACAGACTGTATAGACTGATAAATTGTTACTGTCTCATCGTATGATGCTGCCTTGTCTAATAAAGTTTCTACCAAATAGTCCTCTTGTGTGTGCCGCTTTAATCGATGAAAAACTAACATGCAGTAAAGGATTGAAGTAGCCTGTTCCGAATAAGAATGTTCCTGAGTTTCTATATGGTCTAAAAAACGTAATATCTCAATTTCAGTAAGTGTAGGATTCTTTTTTAACGAATCCCATTTGATAATCTCTTTCTCGTCAACTCTGTCTATCGCACTTTGATTTCTCAAAAAACCGCTCCCTTCACCAATCATTTCATTTTATCATATTTAATATTATATGTTGACTGACATGCATTTAAAAATAATAATCAAAACCTTAAGTACAACCTAACAAACCTAAAAGAATCTAAAAAGCTCAAACATTAAAAAAGCCCAGTTAGCTTAACTGAGCTTTTTTTAAAAAGATTGTTGCTTATGACACAATTTGTATATAATCCACATTAAGAACCTAGTCCGTTAAGTCAGTAATGAGGGACGTAAGTTACCGCTTCTCAAATGAAATTGACTCCCTTTCCGCAGGCACGGCTTCAGCTAACTAGGAAGCAAAGAACGCTTCCTAGTGGATCTTCAGCTCGTGCTGTTCCTGCAGGAGTGTCGTAAATTTAATTTGATCCGCTAGATAGTGTAAAATACAATAATGCATTACAAACTATCTTAGTGGCAGAGAACTAGCGAAGTCAGTAAATGGATGACACTCCAATGGGAACAGCTAATGTTTTCGATGGGGCGAGTAATCGCAGTCCCATAAGTCGAAGATTCATTCGGAGGCTTCTTTCCTCCAAGTAGCTGAGACTGAGCCCGTGGAAAGGGAATCCATTTTCTGACGTAGCGGATAAGTTACATTACTAGTTAATGCGGATTTTATATCAAATCCGCATTTTTATAAGCAACGATATTTACGAAATGAGCCTATTCGTGAGCTTGTTTGTATTCATCTTTAATTTCTGAACGCATTGCTTCTAAAGACTCTTCTCTTCTTGCATTTTTTGCTTTAATATTTTCTTTTTCCTCTTCACTTGCGAATTGCATTGTATCATGAGCTTCTTCAATGTTTTGAATTGTATTTTGCACCATTTCTTGTAATTTCTCTACATTATCCGCACGGTTGTCCGGATTAGGTTGTGGCATCTTTTTATTTCCCATAGTTTTTCCTCCTATTCACCTTTTGTTTGAATAATATCGGGTTGTTCATTTGTTTTGGTTGCCATTTGTTTTCCTTTATTGGCTCTAGCCTTTCGAGGTTGTGTTCCAAGGTGATCTGGTCTAAATTGTTCAGTATAATTACGTTTTGGATTACTCATTCAAATAGCCCCTTTCTAATACTTCAACATTAGTTTGGCTCTATCGATATGTTTCATACGAGCCAAAATTTTCAGGAAGAGACGTTGTTGTTTATTGTGGCATGAATTTTTTCTTCTATTCGATCCGTGATTTTATCCATAATTTCTTTGTTTTCCATAATTTCTCTCTTATTCTCTGCAACTAATTCCTGAAAGGATATGTTATTACTACGCGTCACCTGTATCACTCCGTTTCTTTTATTAGTAAAATCTTTCCCATTATTCTGATAATTCATACTAACGATTTAGTAATTGTCAAAACAAAAGCGCAAGTTCCTTTACTAAAAAAAAACAACTAGCATAAGAGCTAGTTGTTTTAAAAAGCGGTATTATTTTAATTTATCACGTAATACTTTTTGTAATATACCACCATGGCGGTAATAATCAATCTCCACTTCACTATCAAAGCGGGCTATCACATCAAATTGCACTGAGCTTCCATCTTCTTTTGTTGCGGTAACATGAACAAGTTCATTAGGGTTCACCGCTTCATCAATTTGAATTTTAAATGTTTCTGTTCCAGTTAACCCAAGTGACTCTGCACTATCCTCTTCTTTAAATTGAAGTGGCAATACGCCCATCATCACTAAATTACTGCGATGAATCCTTTCATAACTTTCTGCAATAACAGTCTTGATGCCAAGTAAATTCGTACCTTTTGCTGCCCAATCACGAGAACTTCCCATTCCATAATCATTTCCAGCAATAATTAATAATCCAGTATTGTCTTCCTGATATTTCATTGCAGCATCATAAATTGGCATTACTTCCTCAGTCGGCCAGTAAGTCGTATAGCCACCTTCTGTACCGGGAGCAAGCATATTTTTGATTCGAATATTTCCAAATGTTCCACGCATCATCACTTGGTGATTACCACGTCTTGAACCATATGAGTTAAAGTTTCTAGGTGAAACACCTTTTTCTTGCAAGTATTTACCTGCTGGCATATCTTTTGCGATTGCACCAGCCGGTGATATGTGATCAGTTGTTACAGAATCAGCAAATTTACCGATAACACGTAATCCATCAAGCGGTTTTACTGTATCTGCATCTTTAGATAATCCTTCGAAAAATGGTGGATTTTGAATATAAGTAGAGTCCTCATTCCATTCATAAATCGGCTCATCTGTAGTTTCAATTGCATTCCATTGTTCATTTGATTCAAAAATATCTTCATATTCTTTTTTGAAGATTTCTGGAGTGACAACTTTTGCAACTTCAGAACGAACTTCTTCCATCGTAGGCCATAAATCAGCGAAGTAAATAGGATTTCCTTCTTCATCTTCACCAAGTGGTTCGTCTTTAATATCGATATCAACTGTTCCAGCTAAAGCATAAGCAACTACTAACGGTGGTGATGCTAAGTAATTTGCTTTAACTAACGGATGAATACGTCCTTCAAAGTTACGGTTACCAGATAGCACCGATGAAACTGTTAAATCTGTATTAGTAATAGCTTGTTCAACCTCAGGCGCTAATGGACCCGAGTTACCAATACAAGTAGTACAGCCGTAACCTACTAAATTAAAACCAAGTTTGTTTAGATAAGGCATTAGACCTGCATCTTCAAGATATCTCGTAACTACTTTAGAACCTGGAGCTAAAGAAGTTTTCACATAACTTGGTACTTCCAATCCTTTTTCAACTGCTTTTTTAGCAAGCAGACCCGCACCCAACATAACATAAGGGTTCGATGTATTTGTACAAGAAGTAATTGCAGCAATCGCAACAGACCCAGTTTTCATTTTTGATGTTTCACCATTAGGATGTTCTACTACAGCTTCTTTATTAAATTCAGTTTTATCTAATCCAAATCCTTGGTTTCCTGCTGGATTGGAAATCGTTTCATGAAATACTTTTTTCATATCTGATAAAGGAATTAAATCTTGTGGACGTTTAGGACCAGATAAATTCGGTTCTAACTCCGATAAGTTAATTTCAACTAAATCAGTAAACTCTGGATCAGCTTGATCTGGAGAGTACCATAAATTATTTTCTTTGCAATATTTTTCAACTAGTGCAATATGTTCTTTACTTCTACCAGTTAAATGTAAGTAATTTAATGCTTCTTGGTCAACTGGGAAGAAACCACAAGTTGCCCCATATTCAGGAGCCATATTAGAAATTGTAGCACGATCAGCAAGAGGCATATCTTGTAAACCAGGACCAAAGTATTCAACAAACTTTCCAACCACTTTTTTCTCACGTAATACTTGTGTCACTTTAAGCGCTAAGTCAGTTGCGGTTGTTCCATTTGGATAACTTCCAGTAAATTTAACACCAATAACTTCTGGTGCAGGTAAATAAGAAGGTTGTCCTAGCATACCAGCTTCAGCTTCGATACCACCAACACCCCAACCTAGAACACCTAGACCGTTAATCATTGTTGTGTGTGAATCAGTTCCAACTAATGTATCTGGAAATGCATCATATTCACCGTTTTCGTTTTCAATTGAGTGAACTACATTAGCAATATATTCTAGATTTACTTGGTGAACAATACCTGTCGCTGGAGGCACTACTCGGTAGTTTTCAAAAGCTTTTTGTGCCCAATTTAAAAATTCATAGCGTTCAGCATTTCGTTCAAACTCTAATCCCATATTTGCTAATAAAGCTTGATTTGTGCCAAATTGATCAACTTGTACAGAGTGATCAATAACTAAATCAACAGGGACTTCAGGATTGATTTTATCAGGCGATCCACCTAGATCAACCATCGCTTTACGAAGTGATGCTAAGTCAACTACAGCAGGAACACCAGTGAAGTCTTGCAAAATAACACGTGAAGGCTTAAAAGGTACATCCGTTTTTTCAACCTTCCCCCAGTTAGCAAGGCCGGCAATATGTTCATCTTTAATAACTCGTCCATCATATTGTCGTAGTAACGATTCTAATAATACACGAATAGAAAAAGGTAGACGTGCAATCTCTCCAATGCCCGCTTCTTCTAGTGTCTTTAATTGATAATAGTTGTATGTTTTCCCGTTCAAATTAAAGTTTTGTTGCGCGTCAATCGTATGATTCTTTTCTGTCATACATTTTACCCCCTAATAAAAATTACACATCTTGCTCTTCGCTTCCGTATAAAAGTGCAAAATACCTATGTATTTATATATTTTAATGTAAATTCGCAAATAAGTAAAATATTTTAAAAATATTCAGTTAAATTTAGTATAATCCACCAGCAATCCTATGTACTGTTTTGGATAAAATCTACTCATCAACATACTTTAAATATAAAGGAGGCGAATTAAATGGCAGACAAAAAATCCGAGAAACCAAACAAACCTTTAAGCGGCTCAAAGAAAGTTAAAAACCAAAATCATAGTAGACAGAAAAAGAACGCTAGCCACGATCTATAAAGAAAAGTTCCCTTTAAGACCTAAAACAATGCTGGATAAATAAAATAGTACAGCCAAGAACAATCAATCCATTGATTGCTCTTGGCTGTACCAGACTATTAGTTAGTCTCTTTTTTACTTAATGGTAAACAAATACAAAATGTGCTACCTATGTCTTGATTTGATTTAATATCAATTTTGCCATTGTGATTCTCAATAATTTTATTTGAAATCATCAAACCTAAACCGGTTCCTTCTTTTTTTGTAGTAAAGAATGGTTCTTTTAATTTATGTATTATATGTGATGAGATACCCGGACCTTGGTCTATTATTTCAATATAACAATAGTTTTGATCTGAAGTGACACAAACCGAAATTACCCCACCTTTATCCATCTCTTCGATAGCATTTTTAATTAAATTAATAAAAACTTGCTTCATTTGTGTTCTATTACAGTAAATGGTCTGATCCGATTCTACTTCTAAATTTAACGTAATATTATATATTTTTGCTTGTGTATTTAATAAAATAATAACGTCTTGTAACATACAAGAAATAATTTCTTCTTTACGATCATCTGTCATTGGTTTGGCAATAAATAATAGTTCAGAAGTAATTGAGTTAATCTTATCAATTTCATCAATCATTATTTTATAATATTCATCTTTACCATCAATCCCTGCTTGTAACAGTTGCACAAAACCTTTTAAAGAGGTAAGTGGATTTCGTATTTCATGTGCAACTCCTGCTGCTAATTGCCCAGCTACAGACATTTTTTCAGATCTAACCAAAATCTCTTCTGCTTCTTTTTGGTCTGTAACGTCTTTAGATAGTGCAATATATAAATTCGATTGTGTTTCGCGTATAAATAAAGGTGTTATTGTTGAAGCCACCCAAAGATATCGCTCTAATGCATCCTGAACACTAAAAGTAATTTTTTTTACATCATAAATTTGGGAGTCAAGGCTGTGTTTGTATGAATTGGTTTTTGAAGATAAGTATTTAAATACATGAGTACCAATTAAGTCCTCTTGCTGATAATTCAGGATTCTTTCGACTGATTCTGATACATAGACAATCTTACCCTGATCATCACAAACCGTATAAAAGTCAAATCCCTCTTTTTCAATCCAACCCAGAATATTCGCAGGTAAAAATGACAATGTGAAATCACTAGGTTGTTTATCAACAGAAAATGTAGTACAGGTGTTGCTTTTTTTATCCAGTTCATTTTCAAACGTCACAAAAAGTATCCCCCTTTTACATTACCTAACCCACCATGCCATTACTTGGCAATTATAACATAGTCTTTTTAAATATATTAGCAGTTTTTTTGAAATATGATCGAATTAACAAATAATTTAAATTTATCTAAAAAATTTAAGCTTTTTTAGACAGAAAAACAAAGATCTAGAGTTCTTTTTTCAATTTCTGATAGTTAAAAAACATTACTAATCGCCATGTCACAATCATACCGAATGCTAATAAAAAAAACATACCACTTGTCTCACCCACTGAGATAGTTGAGCTTATCATTACTTTTAAGATAATTCGTGCAATTAATAAACCCACCAAAATAATAATAAAGTACTTTGATGGTTTTAAATAGATGTTCTTCCCTTCTATTTGAAAGGAAGTAGATTTAATTAAAAATACCGAAAATATTATACCAATTACTAATGCTTCTATCACTTGGGGAAATGAAACGCGAAACATAGGAATAATAAACATAAAAGCCCCTGTACTCATAAATAAAGGTGGAAGTAATATTCTTGCTCCATTTGTCGGTCGTTTGGATGCGCGAGCTCGAATAAAAATCATTAGGCTTGCCATTATTAAACCAACAACAGTACTTGCTATAGCCCAAAACATCATGTATACTTCCTTTTCTTTTTAAAATTTTATTTTATATTATAATACCGTAATAAAAAATATAAATCCCTTGTCACCAAATGGTGCAAGGGATTTATGAAATACAATGTCTATTCAGATAGAATCATTGCGTGCACTTATTTTACTTGGTTCTGATTATTCATTGAACGCATCATTTGATTAATTTTCTTTTGAGATGGTTTTTGTCCCATCTGCATCATTAGTGTACGTAACATTTGTTCATTAATTGGTGGGTTCTTTTTCAAATAATTCATCATGTATTTTCTAGCAATGAAAAATCCAAGTGCAACACCAGCAATTAAAGCTAAAATAGCAATTAATACAACCCAAATCGTGCCCATGTCTAACCTTCCTCCTTCACGTTCTCTCTCATATAGTATAGTAGACAATAATAAAGATTACAATAGTTGAACTAGGAAAGCAAGGCTTGTTTTTTTATCGGGGAAAGCCAACCGTAATTTCGCCCATTTTGTTCCATAATATAGCAGCAATGATCATATTTTTCAAGCCATTCAAATAGCATCGTATTAGCCACTTCTAATGACTCACAATTAACCTCTAGCCACCTATCATTTATTGCAAACGTGTTAGATGCATTTTCCTTTAAAAAATACACGACACTATTATTTTGCACATATCGATTTTTCGGTCCTTTTTTATTTATGCAACGTAATAATTTATCAGCGGAAACTAATCTAGTTATGTACATGAACTGCGATGACAAATCAGTTCTAGTTTGGTTGGATAGATAGGATTGAAAAAACCTGCAGAGCACTTCTGGTTTGTAAAAAAAATCATAGCCTACTTCTTTATTTAAGAAAAATACATAATATTTCTGCATAAGTTTGTCCTCCTTATTTGTTATTTAGTATACAAAAATACAGTTGCATAACTTGTCACAATAAGGAGCGAAAAAAATGTTCTTTTGTCAAAAACGCAAAAAAATCCCCACTTTGTAAAAACAAAGTGAGGAAGATCGGAAATTATCCCTTTATCATTTGTTCGAATCTTTTAACTACGTTCTCAACAGTAAAGCCATACTCTTGCATGATCTTATCACCATTTGCAGAAGCACCAAATGTATCAATAGCTAGAATGTCACCTTCGTCACCTGTGTAACGATCCCAACCTAATGAAGATGCCATTTCGATTGCTAAACGTTTCTTAACAGTAGAAGGAATAACTTGTTCTTTATATGCTTTATCTTGTTTGTTGAAACGATCCCAAGATGGCATACTTACAACACTTACATCATAACCTTTTTCTTTTAGTGCAGCTTGTGCTTTCACTGCTAATTGAACTTCTGAACCAGAAGCAAGTAGAAGTGCATCTGCAGTTTCTTTAGATGCTGGGCTTACTACATAAGCACCTTTTTTCACACCTTCATAAGCATTTTCCTTCGTACCAGGTAAAGTCGGAAGGTTCTGTCTAGTTAATACAAGCATACTTGGAACTTTTTCAGATTCTAATGCAAGTCTCCATGCAGCCTGAACTTCATTACCATCACCAGGACGCAACACTGATAGGTTAGGCATAGCTCTGAATGCAGCTAATTGTTCAACTGGCTCATGTGTTGGACCATCTTCTCCAACTGCAATGGAGTCATGAGTCAATACATATGTTACTGGTAATTCTTGAATAGCAGATAGGCGTACAGCAGGACGTAAATAGTCACTAAATACGAAGAACGTGCCGCCAAATACTTTTAAACCACCATGTAACGCCATTCCGTTTAGCGCAGCTGCCATAGCAAATTCACGAACACCAAACCATATATTTCTTCCTGCATAATTATTTCTTGAAAAATCTTCTTCGCCATTAATCTTTGTTTTATTCGATCCAGCTAAGTCAGCACTTCCACCAAAGAAGTTTGGTACAGCTTTAGCTACACCATTTAATACTTCACCAGAAGAAGCTCTTGTTGCGAGTGTATCTTCACCTGCTTCATACACAGGAAGATCTTTATCCCAATCAGCTGGTAACTCACCTTTCATAGCTGTTTCAAACTCAGCAGCAAGTTCTGGGTGAGCATCTTTATATTCTGCAAATAGTTTATTCCACGATTCTTCAGATTCTTTTCCTCGTTTAACAATTTTTTCCTCGAAATCTTGGTATACATCTTCAGGAACATGGAAATCTTCATGATCCCAACCATAGAATTCTTTCGTTAATTTAATTTCGTCAGCACCTAAAGGAGCACCATGTGATGCTGAAGAAGCTGATTTGTTAGGTGACCCATATCCGATTACAGTCTTCACTTCAATTAATGTTGGTTGATCAAGATTTGTTTGTGCTTCTTTAATCGCTTTACGAAGCGCTGAAACATCATTACCATCTTCTACTCTTATCACTTGCCAGCCATAGGCTTTGAAACGATCTTCTACATTTTCAGAGAATGCTTGGTCTAATTCACCATCTAAAGAAATATCATTAGAATCATATAATGCAATAAGTTTACCTAATCCTAAATGACCAGCCAGTGAAGCTGTTTCATGAGAAATACCTTCCATTAAATCGCCATCACTTACAAGTGCATAAGTAAAGTGGTCTACAACATTAAATCCATCTTTATTATATTTAGCGGCCAAATGTGCCTCAGCCATTGCCATACCTACTGACATTGCAACACCTTGTCCTAATGGTCCAGTTGTTGCTTCTACTCCATCGGTATGTGTCACTTCAGGGTGTCCAGGTGTAATAGATCCCCATTGACGAAATGCTTTTAAATCATCTATTGATAACTTGTAACCTGATAAGTGAAGCAATGAGTACAACAGCATAGAACCATGCCCTGCAGATAGTACAAATCTATCACGATTAAACCAGCTTGAGTTTTTTGGGTTGTGTTCCATAAAGTCAGTCCATAGTGTATAGGCCATTGGAGCCGCCCCCATTGGTAACCCAGGGTGACCAGAGTTAGCATTTTCAATTGCATCGATAGCTAACGTTCGAATTGTATTTATAGAGCGTTGTTCTGTTTGATTTGACATACTTTGTATCCCCCTTCTAAATTCATGAAAATATGTACGTACATTTAATATCCTATAATGAAAATGGATAATAAACAAGTACTATAACCAAGTTTATTAAATGTTTTTGTTCTCTTCTTTAAGATCTTTTACTTTTTGTGGTGTAACATCTTCTCCATTAGGATCAACAACCTTCATACCTTTAAACTGATTTTTAAAAGATTTTCGAACATTTTTTAAATACTCTTGTCTAAGTTCATCTTGTTCCCTTTTTTCCGTTTCAGTTAGCTCCTCAATTTTGGCTTTTTTAGCGAGTTCATTAATCCGATCTAATTTATCTTTAGATAGCATAATTTTTCTCCTTTACAGACTGCATTAAAAATAAAAAGACAAGGATCTTTTATATAATATCCTTGTCTTTCTATTTTATACGAAATTCGTCATCAGATTCAAGTAATTCATATTCCTGGTATCTGCGGTGGACAGTAGCTTTTGATACTTGGTAACCTAATCCACGTAAAGTAGATGCAATTTCTGAAAACGTTAATTTATTTTCTCTTAATTTCTTAACTTCTTCGATAGGGAAATCAATTCGTTCTCGGCCAGCTGAATGATTACGATTACTAAGATTCCTAGTGGGATCAAAACCATTATCAATAGCCTTTTTCATCCCTCTCTTAATTTTTATATTGTGAATCTTTCTTTGATATTCTTCCACAATCCCTACAATTTGTAATACCATTGAATCTGATTCAGATAATTGTAGTTCGCCTTGATTTGATAATGCATATATTTTAACTCCCAACTTAGAAAACTGGTGAAATAAAGCAATTTTAGTATTCCCTCTACCGATTCTAGTTTCATCTTGAATAAGGAGACAATCCACTTCATCATTTGCACATTTTTCTAATATTGTAAGTATTCCTTCACGTTCAATTTCATAGCCACTTTGTTTTTCCTCTACTATATCAATAACTTCCATAGATTCACGTTCTGCCAAAGCAATTAACTCTTGCTTTTGTCGATATAAAGACGATGACTGTTCTTCTTTTTCTGTACTAACACGACAGTATATGATAGCTCGCATCCTTCATTACCTTCCATCTTTTGTTTAACTTGTGATTAATCCAATATACATAAATACTAACGTAAGAATAAATGAAATGAAATAAAAAATATCTACTTTAGTAATATCACTAAACAATTTGTTCTCCTCCTCAAACACAGAACTTCTGTTCGTTGTTATTTTTATTATACTAGAACTTTTGTTCTTGTCAACATTTTTAAGAACTAATGTTTGTCTATTCTAGTAATGCATGCTATACTAGCATTATTAAAATATGTACGGAGGTGCACAATTTATGATAAAAATCTCTAAACGACAGGAAACAATTTTAGATTACATAAAAACACAAGTACAAGCTAAAGGGTATCCACCTTCTGTTAGAGAGATAGGACAAGCTGTTGGGTTAGCATCAAGCTCTACTGTACATGGTCATCTTTCTCAACTTGAGAAAAAAGGGTATATTAGAAGAGATCCAACTAAACCAAGAGCAATTGAAGTGTTAAATTCTGAGGATGAAACTAGCATTCCTAAAGGAGAAGCAACGTTTGCACCTGTTATTGGTAAAGTTACAGCTGGCATCCCGATTACAGCTGTAGAAAACATTGAAGAATATGTACCTCTACCTTATTCTATTACCAATGGAGATGCTAATGACCAATCTATTTTTGTCTTAGTCATTGAGGGTGAAAGTATGATAGAAGCTGGTATCTTAGATGGTGATATGGTAATTGTAAAACAACAACAAACAGCTCAAAATGGAGAAATTATTGTTGCAATGACTGATGAAGAAGAAGCAACAGTCAAACGTTTCTTTAAAGAGAAAGATCATATACGCCTTCAACCTGAAAATGCTACAATGGAGCCATTACGCTATGATAACGTATCTATCTTAGGAAAAGTAATAGGTTTATATCGACATATTCATTAACAAAAAAAGAGCAGCGCCATTTTTAATTGGTACTGCTCTTTTAATTTATAGTGTAAATGTTGCAAGAAATGATTCAAAACCTATTCTTTCTAGTTCTTTTTGACGGACTTCTGCATTCGACTTGTTTTGAAATGAACCTGTTACAACCCGGTGATATGTCGTTCCATCATGTGTAAACTCGACTATGAAACTATTATAGCCCTGATCTCTTAATACATACCTTCGTTGCCTTGCATTATTTTCTAACTTAAAAGAACCTGTTACGACGCGATAGAAAGTGTTGGTCTCCTGTGGATCTTCTGTTTCAGCTTTCCTCACTAAATTGAAAGCTTTGGCTATACCCGAAGCATGAGCCTCTGCAATGTGTTCTATCCAATTAGATTCTCGCATTTCATTGGCTTCATTTCTATTATCAATAAATCCATTCTCAGTAAGCACAGCAGGCATACTTGATTCTCTTAGAACATGAAAGTTCGCTTCTTTTTTCCCACGATCACGCCACCCAACATTTTCAACAATTTCTTCATGTATGTTAGTGCGTAAGCTTTCTGTTTTCCTTTTATTTGAAAAGCTACCATTCCAGATGTAACTTTCAAACCCAACTCCACCTCCTGCATTAATGTGAATGGAAAGATAGTAATCTGCTCCCCAAGCATTTGCCATGTTTGTTCTTTCATCTAAGGTAACAGTAGTATCTGACGTTCGTGCAAGACGTGTAGATACTTCTTTGTAAGATTGCGTCAATAATCTATCTAATTTCAATGCAATATTAAGATTAATATCTTTTTCGTTTAACCCATAAGCAGTAGCTCCTGGATCGTTTCCACCATGTCCAGGATCAATAAAGATTTTTACCATTTATTATACCTCCTTTATTACTTTATATGATTAAGGACGTTTTAAGTTTGGACTAGAGTGCATAACTATTTCATTCATTGTCAACTACCCCCACTGAGGTAAATCTTCTCAGTGGGGGCTTGAGTTAGAACTCTAGGTCTTCTCGTCTATTACTAGACTGTTTGACGCTCTAGAATTCATGCCACCTTACGGTGACAGCCCAAGCAAGTTTTTGGTTGGTACTGGCGACGTACTATCGTTTTTCCACTTGCACCCTCCCTACAATGAGTTAAGGTTCTCCGAATGAATACGGCGAAGTCATAGTCTTACGCACTATGTACTACAAGCTCCGGCACAAAAGTGACGAATACACATGGATGGTTGACACACCCACTAAGCTATGCACGAGGCAACAGCCTTACGTTTTTGCACTGCCAATAAGAATGGCACTTTCACTTTGAGATTTTTATCAAATTCCACAACTTCTGATTTCTGTAGCGTATTCAATGCGCCGTTGATGTCGGCATGAATACAATGCCCTGCTTGACTTTGATACAAACCACGCGTTACACGTTTACCACTGAAACGGTGGTGAGTTTTATCCTCTTTTGACCAAATAGGCACACTGTCTCTATCTAGGAAACTAGCTTTTGAGGTATAGCTTTCTTCTTGTCTTTTGAAAAGAATGCCTTCTTTTAAACATTTATTTTCAATGGCAGATAGGAGTTTCTGAAATGGAATTTGGACAAACTGTTGATTATTCTTTTTTCCCATATCGGACGCTTGTTTCCAACCAGCGTTATAACCGACAACAACAGTATCGATATTCAATTCCTTCACTTTTTTGAACAACAAACCGACGGCTTGTGAAAAATATCCGTTAATTTGAGCTTCACGTTTGTTCCAAAGATCTGCTATTTTATTGGTTATCATACGTTTAGAAATACCGTTTTCAATGTTTTTCTGTTGGAGATTGCTTATGGATTTATTAAAGTATTGGTTGATAGATTTGAGTTTTTTGCCGTCGATTAAGAATGTGTCGCCTTTATTCGTTGCACAACTCAATAATCGGTCTACACCTAAATCACAACCCAAAGCGTTAATCGTGGCCGTAGATTTTTTTTTCATTTGAGCAACATACACTTCATACGTGTAATGCACCTCAAAGAACCGACCTTTTTGCTTAGGTTTGATTTCAATATAGGAGATTTTCCGGTTTAACAAGTTCTTCGGCATTCGAATTTTGATAGAACCAAAACGCTTTCTGAATTCCACGTTCATGGGAAGCGTCCAAAATCCATCTTTATCTATTTTCGGAACTTGGTAGATTTCAATAATCCGTTTGTCAGTCGAGCCAGAATACTTCGGAAACTTAGGACGACCGGTAAATTTTTCAGGAGTTTTCTTCCATTGTTCCAATGCTTTAAAAAAGCTCTTTGCTTCCGAAAACAACGTTCTACGAATAGCTTGAACGGCGTTTGATTGAATGCCCCAATAATTCACATCCGCTTGCATTGCAGCATCCACTTCCTTCACCGTCGCCATCCTATTGTTGTTTAAGTAACATTGTTTTATTGTATATAATCCAACATTCCGCAATGCTTTTGAACTATGAGTCATGCGTTGCAGTAGACGATATTCTTTTGCTGTGAGGCTAGCTCGTCCAATATTTTGTTTTTGAGTGAACCGTTGAATGTTTTCGGTTTTCTTTTGTTTACGCAATACTTTAACTGCCTTTTTCCTGGTCATTTTGTTCACCACCTTTCTCAGAGAGTTAATTAGGATTATTTTCCTTGAGACTCTATATATTTACGAATTGTCTCGATAGGTGCACCGCCCGTTGTCAAAAGACAATAACTTCGAGACCAAAACATCTCTTTCCACAGGTATTGTTTTATCTGAGGGAAATCTCGTTTTACAAAACGAGAACTAACACTTTTGTAAGTGTTAATAGATTTTGACAAATCGATATTTGGAACTGAACGAAACAATATATGAACGTGGTCGACATCATGGTTCCATTCTTCTACTGTAATTCCTTTTGGCTCAAGTAATCGTATGAAATGTTCTTTCAGGTAGTCTGAAATCTCATCGTTTACTACTTTTCTACGATACTTAATCACGAAAACCAAGTGGTAGTAGAGTAAGAATACTGAATGATTATTACTGTCTAATTTTGTTATCATATCAAAACACTTCCCATCTACGACTAATTATATCACTGGGTACAAAAAAAGCGAACATTCGCTCTTTAAATAGTGGATAATTATGATAATCAAACAAAAGATTTCAGCCTATTGGCTGACAGCAATTCATCTCCACCTGAATTGTTGGGCTTCGCCCCTAACACAAGTCAGATGGAGTCTTCTTGCCGAAAAGGATAAAAATATCTTTATTTAGGTCTGTGTTTCTAAAATTCGCCAAATATTTCATGAGAAATCTGCTAAAATCAAAATGTTGAAGTTATTAGGAAGGCGAGGTTAGTTAATGGCGATTTTAGAAGTAAAGCATTTACAGAAGTCATTTGGCACCATTCATGCAGTGCGTGATATAAGTTTCTCAGTAAAAGCTGGGGAAATTTTCACTATTATTGGGCCAAATGGTGCAGGAAAAACGACTACATTAGAAATGATTGAAGGTTTAGTGCAGCCAGACCAAGGAGAAATACAATTTGGTAACTTGAAATGGGATAAAGATGCAGATGCCATCAAGATGAAGATTGGAGTCCAACCACAATCGGGTGCAATGTTCGATTTACTGACACCGAAAGAAAACTTAGACCTTTTTGCAACATTTTACAATAAGGCAAAATCTACAGAAGAAATACTTGCATTAGTCAATCTTACTGAACATCAAAATAACCACGTAAAAAAATTATCAGGTGGCCAGCGCCAAAGGTTAGCTATCGGGCTTGCAATGATTAGTGATCCTGAAATTATTTTTCTAGATGAACCAACCACAGGCTTAGATCCACAAGCACGCCGTAACATTTGGGACATTATTTTACAGTTGAAAAACTTAGGGAAAACTACAATATTAACAACCCATTATATGGAAGAAGCAGAAAAATTAAGTGATCGGGTTTGTATTATTGATCAAGGTAAGATTGTAACTTTAGATACACCACCTGCACTTATTGAAAAATTAACAAAAGAAAAGGAAGTACATCTATCATTCTTAAATGGTGAAGAATCAGCTTACCACACTAATCAATTCATTGAGAAACTTTCAACTGTAGAACGTACAGAACAAATCGGAAAAACATTAAAACTATGGACAACAAACACAGAAGATACTCTTTATAACTTATTTCGGTTTACAAAAGAAAAACAATATTGTGTGGAGCAGGTTTCAATTGACGAAATGAGTTTGGAAGATGTCTTTATCTCATTTACTGGCAAGGAGTGGAGAGATTAAGATGAAAAATAACTTAAATCAATTTAAACAAATGTTCCTTGCACAATTAAAACTGACCATGCGTGAAAAACAAGCTTGGTTTTGGGGAATATTTTTCCCTGTTATATTAATGGTAATCTTTATGGTTATTTTTAGTGGCAGTTCAAATGAGGATTTCAGTGCAGAAATTGCACTTGTTAATGAGGGTTCTAATCAAACATCAGAAATTCTTTTAGCACAAATTAATCAAAATGCACTACTAGATATAAAGTCTGGAGAAGCAGTGAATCGAGAGCAAGCAGAGAAATGGGTAAAAGATCAAGAAGTCGATGCCGCCATTATATTACCTAGATCAGTGGAAAAAACTTCACTTTTACTAATAGTAAACAAAGAAAACGAGCAAGGTGTGACCACTCAAGCCATTTCAGGTATGTTAGATAAACTTGTTCAACAAGTAAATCTATCTGTAACGAATACAGTCCCTATGTATCAATTGGAATTTAAAACAATTTCTTCTGGAAGTTCTGAATTGAATTATACCGATTTTCTTTTAACCGGTATGATTGCTCTAGCGATCGCACAGGGTGGATTATTTGGCATGGTCGACTTAGTAGAAATGCGTAGAAAAGGTTTGATCAAAAGATTGCGAATGACACCAGCCAAAATGAGTATTTTTGGGATAAGTGATATGACAATGCGACTGCTGTTTAGCATCATACAGATTGTTCTGTTATCACTAATAGGAGTGTTTGTGTTTGGTGCTAACCTTTATATTAATTTCCTAAGCCTGGGTATTGTCTTTTTATTTGGTGCTCTTTCATTTAATGCGCTCGGTTATCTAATCTCTTCTTTTAGTAAAACATCAGAAGCATACATGGGGGTTGCAAACATCGGAAGCTTTATTATGATGTTTTTAAGTGGTGTGTTTATCCCAATTGAAACAATGCCAAGTTGGATACAACCTCTGTCAAATGTATTACCATTAACCTATTTTGTTGATGGATTGAGAGATACAATGATTTACGAAGCTAGTATTTTTTCAAGATCGCTCTGGTTTGGAATTCTCATAGTACTACTGTGGGGAAGTGTCTCATACTTGCTAGGTTCTTGGTTATATAAAAGAAAATCTATTGTTGCAAATAGATAGTATTATATAATCCGTACAACACTATATTGTTGTCGTTAAGTATATTTCAAAAAAATTAAAAAGTGTAAAATAGGATAATCATAAAAACAACAAATAAAAGACACGCTTTTCTAAAGACGTGTCTTTTAAAATCTGCATTATTAATCCCAATGCTTTGGTTTTCCTAATTTTGAATAGAGTTCTGCTTCATAATCCCTAGTAATAGGTTTTTCTGTATCAAAGTCAGCAGCTTCCTTCGCTTGTTCTTCTGTAATGTCCACAAACACTTTTTTATCATGCCATTCAATGTCTTGGACCCAATCTTTTGCTATTAATATAAAGTTACCAACCAATAAGCGGCTAGTTTCAACAACTAGATAACTAATATCCCATTTTGTGTCATCAATAACAAAATCAGATACATGTCCTATTTTTCCATCTAATCCTTCTACACTATAACCAGTAAAATCACCTTTTATCTCATTAATACTTCTTAAATGATGATCATCTATATGGTCAGCTTCAGTTGCATCTTGAATTTCTGCTGCTTTATTTGATACGGCTAATACGCTTGGATTAGCAAAGCCTCCCCAAGGTCCTACTGTACTCCAATAATTTGGCCACCCATAATGATTAGCTAAATTCACCTCATCTTGTTTAGAGACTGGTTCATCCTCGTTTTTGTTTGGGGCATTTTTAACAGTATCTGTTGATGCCAGTATATTTACTGTACTGTTTTTAGAATCTACATGATCAAAAGAAATTGGTGATAACAATACTTTCTTACCTGGTAGCCATTTAATGGTATCGACTACTAAATAGCGTACTGCCCAATATTTCTCATCAAAATAGATATCTTTTACTTCACCTAACTCACCGTCTGTAGTGCGAATGTTAAAAGTTTTTAAAGTGGTTGCTAAGAAATAAATAGTTAGCCTCCTTAATTAAATAATATTTGCTCATGTAATACTATATCCGTTTTTATTTTTTTAAAACATTTATATAATGTCATGTTTAAAATGAATTTTAAAAGGAAATAAATTATTAACTATATATAATTTATTAATTCAATTTATTTTCATATACTTTCGGTATATAGATTTTTTACAGAGGTGGCTTTATGAAGAAACAAGAGAGCATGGGGTTAACAAAGGTATTTTGGATCTCTACTATATTAGTAGGTGTCTTCGTTGTTTACGGTTCACTGAAGCCCGACCAATTATCACACTATGCAAATATATTTTTCGATTTTACAGCAAACTATTTTGGAGGGGTGTACTTAATCTCAACCGTCTTCTTCATTGGTTTTTGTTTATTTATAGCTTTTAGTCGATATGGGACAATTAAGTTAGGACAGGATAGTGACCAGCCCAGATTTAGTTATTTTAATTGGATCGGAATGTTGTTTAGTGCGGGATTTGGTGTAAGTTTAGTTTTTTGGGGTGTTTCAGAACCAATAACACATTATATGGAGCCACCACCTGGAATTACACCTGAGACCAACCAAGCTGCTAATAAGGCGATCCAATATGCTATGTTTCACTGGGGCATTCATCAGTGGTCTGTTTTTGCAGTAATAGGGCTAATTATCGGCTATTTTAAATTTAGAAAGCAGGAAAATGCACTGATTAGTAAAACATTAGAACCACTCTTTAAAAGTGAAAGCATGAAAAAAAAACAAGGTTGGAAAACAGTTATCGATTCCTTAGCTGTAATTGCAACCGCAACAGGTGTCGCTACATCCCTTGGGTTAGGAATTTTGCAGATCGACGGTGGGTTATCATTTTTATTTAATTTCCCTGGTGGTACAGTATCACAGATTGCAATAATGCTTATATTATTAACTTTTTACTTGATATCTTCTCTTACAGGGCTTAATAGAGGTATTCGGATTTTAAGTTTGGTGAATTTAAGTGTTGCACTTCTTTTGATGGCATTTTCATTTCTTACAGGTCCTAGTAAGTTTATTATTGATACATTTGTTTCAGGTGTCGGAAGCTATTTACAGAATTTCTTTCAAATGAGCTTTAACATTAATCCATTAGATGAAACCAATTGGATTAACCAATGGACTTTATTTTATTGGGCATGGGCGATTGCATGGTCACCGTTTGTTGGTACATTTATTGCTAGAGTTTCTCAAGGAAGGACAATAAGAGAGTTCATATTAGGAGTTCTATTTGTACCTGCACTAGTAGCGATGGTATGGATGGCTGTATTAGGTGGTTCAGCAATATATTTTGAAATTATACAAGGGGCTCCAATTATGGATGCCGTACAAAAGGATCTAACTAATGCACTATTTGTCACATTACAGCAATTTCCACTAGGATCTATATTAATTGGTATTGCTATTACATTGATTTTTACGTTTTTAATTACCTCAGCAGACTCAGCAACTTTTGTATTAGCAATGATGACCTCAGGAGGTAGATTAAATCCAAGTAAATTCACAAAAATTTTATGGGGATTTCTTCAAGCAGGGATTGCTGTTGTATTATTAATAAGTAGTGGTTTACAGGGGTTACAAACTGCCTCACTTATAACGGCACTACCATTTGCTATCATTATGATAGCAATGTGCTTCTCCTTTTATAAACAATTAAAAAATGAATTTAAATAAATCTGAATAAAGCTTGCAGAAAATGAAAAACCAGGTCCGAGTATTATTTGGACCTGGTTTTTGTTATTTTATAAATTGTTTGTTATTTCAGCGTTTTCACGAAGTGTTGTTACAAGTGTTTGAACAACTTTATTTTGTTTCTGACTTACTAATTGTTGCTCAATAGTTGATTTCACTTCATCAAAAGATGGAATTTCAGCGTTCGAATCCATTTCCTCTTGCTGTGCTACAAGCTGATCGTAATATTCTTGTACTTCTGCATCTGTTGGTGCAATATCACCAGATTCATCTTCAATAAGTTTATTGATTTTTACTTGTTTTTCAACCTGAGATAGTACTTCTTCTTTATCTGTACCCTGCTCTTCTAAAGCAGCCATAAGTGCATCTTGTGATTCCATACCATTTTGTTCTACTATTCCATCAATCACTTTATTGATCTCGTCGTCTGATACATTAAAGTTACGTTTATCCGCTTCTTGAATAAGAAGTTTTTGACCTATCATACTTTCTACAATCTGTGTTTTTAATTGTTCCTGATCAATATCTGATGCTTGTCCAGACATTTGCGCTTGCATTGCAATTTGCTGAAATTGTCCAGTAAATGCATTTTCAAATTCTTCTTTTCCTATTTCTTCTCCATTCACCTGTGCTACAACCTCAGGGATTCCTTCTAAGTTAGGTTCAGGTAGTTCGGGTTGTTGTACCGTGTTTTCTCCACCTTCTGTAGCTGTTTCATTATCTCCAGCAGTTTCTTCCTCCTGCGTTTCTGGTTCATCATTATTTTCCTCTACTGACTCTTCTCCATTATTACATGCAGCTAGTAGAACTACCGCAAACATTAGAGCTAAACTTAAAAACCACTTTTTATTCATTATTCATTATTCCCCTTTCAATTTCTACTGAGAGTAATTGTAACATATCCTATTTGGATAGACACCTATAGTTTTAAGAGAAAAAAACGTTAAGGTAACCTTAGAGAAATCTATAAGTGCTGCCAAAAAAGGATTTTACATAAAAAATTATGTTAAATTTTATTAAATGTGTAAATAATGTGTAAAATTTAATATTATTAATGTCATTTATAAAAAATAATAATTTTATTGCCCGGGAAACCGCAAAATACGACTAAAAATATATTAATCATAAAGAGAAGGAAAAGCATAACAAACAAATATTTGGTTTTAATCAATCCTATTCCCTCGGCTATTTGTACTTTTGTTGTAAACTAACGATTGTGTCATAATCCTCCTCAAATAATCGACTAAGTCGAATGAAGATCGGTATTAGCTCAGCGTAAACATTCACTTGTTCTTGATTAGGTTTGTTACTGACTGTTGTACCAACCATTTCCGATATTACACTTAAATCCTCGACTTCTCCTAATGCATATAAACCAAGTACAACAGCCCCTAAACAAGAGCTTTCGATACTTTCTGGAATTTGTAATTCTTGATTAAAGACATCAGCAAGCATCTGCCTCCATACTGCTGATTTGGCAAACCCTCCAGTCGCATGTATCTTTTCTGGAATTCCAATAATCTCTTCTAATGCAAGTAAGACAGTGTATATGTTTAAATTAATCCCCTCAAGTACCGCGCGCATCATGTGTTCTTTTTTGTGATGCATTCCTAACCCAAAAAATGATCCCCTTGCATTCGCATTCCATATCGGAGCGCGTTCACCAGCTAAGTAAGGGTGGAAAAGTAGACCTTCTGAACCAGGCGCTATTTTAGTCATTTTTTCTGTCATCACATCATAAGGATCAATACCTAACTGTTTAGCTTCTTTCACTTCATCCTGACACATTTCATCACGAAGCCAGCGCATTACCATTCCGCCATTATTAACTGGTCCGCCAATTACCCAATGTTTATCGGTGAGGGCATAACAGAAAATCCGTCCTTTAGGATCAGTTACTGGTTGATCAGTAACTGTTCGAATTGCTCCACTCGTACCAATTGTAAGAGCAACCACCCCTGGTTCAATTGCATTAACCCCAAGGTTGGATAGAACACCATCATTTGCTCCAACAATAAAAGGGACGTCCATTTCAATTCCCAGTTCCTCAGCCAATTCTTGATTTAACCCTTGAACCTTGTGTGTTGTTGGAACAATAGTAGAAAGCTGATTTTCTGTTATCCCTGCAGCCTCTATAGCACCCTGGTCCCATTTCAAATTTTCTAAATTGAATAATCCTGTTGCAGAAGCGATCGAGTAATCAACTATGTATTCACCGAAGAAATGCTTAAAAACATATTCTTTGATCGAGATAAATTTATACGTTTTGTTAAAAAGATCTGTATGATCGTTTTTCAGCCAAGTTATTTTTGATAATGGAGACATTGAGTGAATTGGTGTGCCTGTTCGTAAATATATTTGATGGCCGTTACCTTCTTTTAATTTTTTAGCCCATGGCTCACTACGTTGATCAGCCCATGTAATACTGTTAGTTAAAGGTTTAGCTTCTTTATCCACTGCAATCAAGCTATGCATCGCAGCACTAAATGAAATAAACATAAGTTCTTCATTATTAATTTTACTATTTTTTATAGTTTCTCTAATTGATGTTTTTACAGCCTTTACTATTTCATCTGGATCTTGTTCGGCTGCCCCTGGAACAGGTGTATGTAACGGGTATTCAACTGCGTGCTGGCACTCTATCTTTCCAGATCGATTAAATAAAACAGCTTTTGTACTGGTTGTTCCTATATCTACACCTAACAGATACCTCTTCATCGCAATGCCTCCCAAACTTTACATATTTGTCTATTTTAGCATTTAAAAAGCAAGAAGCGCCAAAAAACAGCGCTTCTCTTATTACTATACAATTATGTTATAAATAAACCAAGTGTAAATGCAACAACTAAAGGTAGCATTACTGCTTGATAGTATCAATTAAAAATACCTGTCATCGCTACAAAAATTAACATCGTCCCTTACACAATCCATAACCCCTAGATATCATTTGTTTCAACAGAGTGTCCTCCAAATTGATTCCTCAGTGCCGCAACTACTTTCCCACTAAATGTATCAGACTCTAATGAACGGTTTCTCATCATTAATGATAAAGCTATTACCGGTGCCGATACTTGTAAATCAAGTGCTGTTTCAACTGTCCACTTTCCTTCTCCTGACGAATGAACAATACCTTTAATATCGTCTAGGTTACTGTCTTCAGAAAATGCACTCTCCATTAGTTCCATTAACCATGAGCGAATAACAGATCCATTATTCCATAGACGAGCTACATCTGCATAATCATAATTAAATTCACTCTTGTCTAAAATATCAAAACCTTCACCAATAGCTTGCATCATACCATATTCAATACCATTATGAACCATCTTTAAAAAGTGACCACTACCTGATCTACCTGTATATAAGTAACCGTTTTCAACGCAGCTGTCAGAAAAAATTTTTTCAGTATATTGAAAAGCCTCTTTATCTCCCCCAATCATAGTACAAGCACCTTGTCTTGCTCCTTCCATACCACCACTTGTTCCAACATCTATAAAGTGAATCCCCTGTTCCTCTAATTGTTTTGCTCGTCGGACTGTGTCCTTATAATTTGAGTTACCACCATCAATCAATATGTCCTTTGCATTTAATAAACTACTAAGCTCTGTTACTAACTTTTCTGTAACATCTCCAGCTGGTACCATCATCCAAACAACCCTAGGAGTTTCCAACTTAGCCACAATGTCTTGTAATGACTTTCCACGTATTGCCCCTCTCTGTACTGCTTTACTAACAGATTCCTCAAAAATATCATAAGCTACTACCTCATGACCGTTAGCAACCAGATTACTCGTTAGATTCATTCCCATTTTACCTAAACCTACCATTGCAATTTTCATTTATTTCACCCTCTGAAAGAATATTATTTCTTTAATTTATTTTACAAAAAAATATTATTTCTTTCAAGCTTTTTATGAAATATTTTTTTATTTTTTCGTTAACTTTTTAAAAATTATTTCTTTTTTTAAAATTAAGCATTATAATAAAAGACATAGATAATTTGGAGGGGTGACATTATGACGTCAACAGAAACACAACATTGCCTATTACGGATAAAATCCCACTATCCTACTTTAAGTGATAAAGAAAAAAAAATTGCTGACTACATTATAGAAAAACCTCAGAATATTGTTCATGGTACAATAAACCAAGTTGCTGATGATATCGGTATTGCTGATTCCACTGTATTTCGTTTTTGTAAACGAATAGGTTTTAAAGGTTATCAAGCAATGAAAATAGTATTAGCCTCAGAAATTGTTGCACCTATGCAAGATATACATGAAAAAATTCAGGAAAATGATGATGAAAAAAGCATCATTGAAAAAGTGTTTCATTCTAATATAAAGACACTCGAAGATACATTAAAAGTTATTGATGAACATAATTTTAAATCTGCCGTAGAAGCAATCCTACAGGCTAGAAAAATAGAGTTTTTTGGTAGTGGCGGTTCCAATATTATAGCCCAAGATGCATATCACAAATTGATTAGAACAGGTGTCCCGGTATTTGTTCAGTCTGATACACATATGCAATTGATGTCCGCTTCTCAAATGACAAATGAAGATGTTGCTGTACTCATTTCACACACTGGGACAACGAAAGATATTCTTGATATTTTGGAAATCACAAAAGAAAATGGAGTTAAAACAATTGGAATTACGAGTTTTGCTAAATCTCCACTAAGCGAAAGAGTTGACACTCCTTTATACACCCTATCAGAAGAAACAGACTTCCGATCTGAAGCACTTGCATCAAGGATTGCACAACTTTGTGTTATTGATGCAATTTATGTGAACGTTTTAATGGCAAGAAAAGAACTTGGAAAAGAATCTATTAAAAAAGTCAGAAATGCTATTTCTACAAAACGAATTTAAAATAAACATGTAGCAAACAAAAAAGTAAGATGATTTGTTGCTAGTTAAAATTTCACCTAAAAAATCCATTATAAAAACAGCAGGTAATATGACCTGCTGTTTTTATAATGGATTTTTATTCAATACACTCAATTATTATTTATGAACTAATTTTTTCTTTAAATTTATTTAGTTTCACATTTACATCTTTTATTAATTGCTTTATTTCTTCAATGTTTGGTTTATCACTTTGAGCTTGATCAATTAATGGATATAAACTATCCTCAATATTCTTATAATCCTTAGGAAATTGCTTCTCTACCTTCTCTTCTATTATATCCCAATCATCATCTAACTTTTCACCAAGTTTATTTAACTTTTCTATTGCTTCAGGTGAATTATTAACTGTAAATTGCAAAGCACCAACCGACTTTAATACAGTATCTACTCCCTCAATGATTTTCATATCGGATTTTTCGTTCGAAGTTACCAAATCAACTGAATTATCTCCATTATTTATTTCAATTTCTTTAACAATCTCACCTGAGCTTGAGCTAAACCCTCCTAATACAAATAAAGCGGATAGCAAAAAAACAAACATAAATTTATGCATTATATATCTCCTTTATAGATTCTGATTACAATTAATTTTCCCATATAATATTTCTTTATCCAAAAAAATTTTACAATAATAGTGGTATCTCAACTATTTCCAAAGAATAAAATAGCTTTATTGTCCATATCCTACTCTTGTTTAGGAGGTGGAAACCATATGACAAACAATAATAAAAGAAATAAGACAAAAGAGAATATTAAAGATACAGCAGGATCTGCATTCCATACTGTCCACAGTGCACTAGAAACAACAGAAGATGCTGCTATGAATGCTGTAGATGCGACTGCTAATGCTGTTGAGAATGTAACCGACAATGTAACAAACAAAAAACAAAATCGTAACAATCAATAATTATAAAAAAACGGCCAAAATTTGGCGGTTTTTTAACTAAAAACTCTATTTTCTATTTGTTACAGTTATATGCAAAAAGCGATTCCGTTAACTACCGCGGAATCGCTTTTTATTTACACTTAACTATTCCTTTTCTTCTTCATTAACACCTAATTGCACTTTAGGATTTTTTGACATTTCTATATCAATGCCTGCTGAACCCTTTTGTTTTTCAGGTGTTTGTGGAAGTTTTGCTTTATTATTTTTATGATGATGATGCTCATCCCTACCCATTCTCACACCTCTTCCCTATAAATTTTTCTTATTTAGTATACCAATGATTTTAAAATTTATTAGCTTTTAAAGCACTGTTACACATGATCAAGACATTCTCATCATAGTTTTTATAGATAAATGTATTTAGACAAGTTTATTTTCATTAGAATCAATCTAAAAGGGATGATGAATTTGAAGAAAATAGATATTTTTCTCTTTATATTACCACTCATATTTATTCTAATTAGTTGCTCAAACACAGATAATACTATTCATATTGACCAAGTAGATATTCAAGCTTTTATTGACACTGATGGAACAATCCACGTAAAGGAACTTTACAAGTATAGCGTTAATGATACTGACCGAGGGACAATAAGGTCGACAAATCCAAAAGTGAAGAACTTTAAAGCATACGTTGCACCCTATAATCTTAAAAATGCAAATATAGAAACTACTAACTTAGATCCGATGAAATTTACACGATTACGTGATCAATATTACATTCAATTCTCAACAAACAATAAGTCACAGCATGTAATTTATAGTTATGATATAGTAGGCGCAATAACAAAATATAATGATACAGCATATTTACATCACTCTTTTTTGGGGGAGACAAACAATACAGAACTTCATAATGTAACAATTAATCTATATCTTCCCTCAAAACAAGTGAAAGATGACATTTATTTCTATGTTCATTCTAGAAACAAACCACTTATTCAAACAACAGAGTCCTTTATCCGTTATAGTTTTGATAATCTTCCCAAATCACAAAAAAATGAATTTGCATTAATTTTCCCTTCTAGCCTGTTAACCGATCAAGCAGTTAATCAAGCCAAAGACATGAAAAAAAAGCTACTTGTTTCAGAAAGCTCATTAGCATGGCGTTATGAAAATGTTGAGGATAATTTTAACCAGATCATTCCACTAATTGTAATTGGTATTGTAGTCACATTAATCGCAGGAATCGGTATTATATATTTTCATCCAAATAACAGACAAAAACTTAAAGACAGAGAAAAGCTTCTGACATTAATAGAAAAAACGGATCCAATTGTTGTAAGCTACGTGAATAATAAAGGAAAACTTATTAAAGAGGACATTATTTCTGGTCTTTTTTCCCTTTATCAACGTGGACTAATTGTAATTACAGAAGTACCTTCAGAGTTAAATGACGGGAAGACCTTCCGCTTCACTTGGAAGCAGAATCATACTGAGCTTGGTGAAAGTGAACTCTATATAAAAAGATGGCTATTTAGAGAGAAAGATAAACTCGGTTCTTTCTTTTTGCTTGAATCAATCGCAGACTCAACGGATAACATTCAATACCGATCGCAAAAGTCTAAAACTAATAAATATTATCACATAAAGAAATGGCATGAAATTACAACAAAACAGTTTTCCTTAAGTAGATTAAAAGGAAATTATGTACCCTATTTCCTATATAGCTTCTCCACTATTTCAATAACACTAGGTCTGCTAGCCTACTTTACTTTCACTGAAGCTTGGACACGTGACGTCCAATTCGTGATCATGATCGTGTTTTCTATTTTGGGGGCAATCACACTAGTTCTCAGATGTAATAAAAAACTTATGATACTTCTATTTAGTGCAACTTTTATACTTAGTATTTTTCTTACAATGACAACAGCTACGGTACTTTTTCTTCTTTTCATCTTGATTAATTCTAGTTTGTCGTACATCATCCCGAGCATTACCTGGAATAAAAATACAAATGAAATACAAAAAGCTATAAGAATAGTAAAAAAACAGTTTAAAACCAATCAGTTTCCAATGGGTAATACACCTAAAAGATTACAGAACCAGCTACAATTGTCACTAATTCTTGATCAAGAATATTATTTTATTAAGGCATGTAAACCTATTCCGAGCACTTTGTTAAAGAACGGGAATTACCCATTACTTAATAATCTAAAGAACACTGTTTCTCAATTTGAGACAACCTTCTATGACAAATTATAAAGCAATTTTATATTTTACATTACCGTTGTATCTACTGTACAACGGTTTTTTTGGTTAAAAATATATTCCGCCTACATAGATACTATTTAATTGCACGTTTACATGTTTCTATCAACTTTTTTGTATACACAGGTGTCTTTACATGTAATTGTTTTTGTGTATAATAAAGTTGTGCTCTTCGCAAAAGAAGAATACAGACAAAGACATTATGTATATGAATTAATTCTTAACAAAAAATAAACATGGAGGTGATCTTTTGACAACTAAAGAATTGAAGTATGGATCGTTTATTATTATTGTTATTTTATTAGCCTATATTATACCGTACACTTTACTTACAAATGTTGCAGCATGGTATGGGAGTTTTTTATTTTGGTCTCTACTTGCACTCGTCATTATTGTCATTAATTATTTTTTAACTAGGGATTGGGGAGAATAAATATGAGCACACAAATTGTGTGGTGGATCATTGCGATATATGTCATTATCGCATTAGTTATTGCTTATTTATCAAGAAGTGGCAAACAAACAAATATGGCAAGCTATTTTCTTGGTGACAGAAAGTTAAATGGATTTGTATCAGCATTAAGTTATAGTGCAACTACATACAGTGCTTTTATGTTAGTTGGTTTGGCCGGTTTAGCATACAATGGTGGTGTAGGAGCACTTGGCTTTGAAATCATTTATTTTATGGGTGTATCTTTAGTTGCTTTCTTTGGCCCAAGATTTTGGTTAGTAGGAAAGAAATATGGCTATGTCACACCCTCCGAGATGTTGGGAGATAGGTACAATAATAAATTAGTAGCATCAGTAGTAGCAATTTCAAGCTGTTTATTTCTAATTCCATACAGCGCAGTACAACTAGCTGGTGTTGGATATCTATTGCAAGGCGTGACTAATGACGCTATCCCTTTTACAACTGGGGTTATTATCGCAACTGTACTTGCTATTGTATTTTCTTACATCGCAGGAATGAGATCTGTTGCATGGACTGACTCGTTACAATCTCTTATTATGTTGATAACATCAACACTTGTTGTAATTTTCATCATTAATGGTTTAGGTGGACTAGGTGAATTTTTTGGTTCTCTCGAGACGAATCAACCTAAATCTTTAACAGTTCCAGGAACCGGGTTCTTCAGCTTTACAACATTTCTAGGATTAACGATTCCATGGTTTTTCTTTAGCATTTCAAATCCACAAGTAAGTCAGCGATTATTTATGCCAGCATCATTGAAAAGTTTAAGACAAATGTTAATGGGATTCTTAGTTTTTGGATTTATCTATACGATCGTATCAGTAGTTTGGGGATTTTCTGCATCGATTATGTTTCCTGACCTAGCAAATGCAGACCTTGCAACGCCAAAGTTGTTGTCTTCTGATTTGGTACCACCTGTATTAGGTGCAATTGTAATGGTTGGTATTATGGCTGCAGCTGTCTCAACAATCGATTCCATTCTTCTTACATTATCATCTTTGTTTGCAAGGGATGTTTATGGAAATATCAAAAAAGAATCTAATGAGCAAAAACAGCTTATTGTAGGTAAAATTGTAATTCCGGTCATTGCGATTTTGGCTTATCTATTTGCTCAGTTACAGCTTGATTTAATTGCAGTATTATCTGTTTCTGCTTCTGCTGGATTAATTGTAGCTGTGCCTGCTATTATTGGTGCATTCTTTTGGAAAAGAGGTACGGCACTAGGTGTATTAATCAGTGTAATTGTTAGTGGTATCATGGTAATCTTTTTAGAGTTTACTCAAACGAAGCCTCTTGGACTTGCATCAGGTATATGGGGAATCCTTGTGTCTACTCTCTTATTCATTACTGTGAGCCTACTCACTAAAGCGCCTGAGAAAAAAGCGGAGGAGTTCTTAACTTATATAAAGACTGAAATGGCGACTCTAAAAAAGAAAAAATCAACTAAATTGAAATAATGATAATACATATCAGGGATTGTCTATTGCAATTCCTGATATTTTATATAGAAACAACAAAGAGTTCCTCGTATTTCTGCACATACCATCGAATAATCCTTAAATACAGCTTTAGCTCATAAAATTCAAAACTTTTTCATCAAAATGAGAAAGAAAACTCAATCTAAGACCTCTCTTCTTCATTTGACTAGTAGGTTTATCTTTTACTATACTATTAAAGTCTATCTATGACTTTAGTCACAGAATTTAGGGGGAAGACCATTATAAATTACTCAACATTTAAAGCATCAAATTACATATTAGCTATTTCAGTGATTACTTTAGTTATACTCTTAATTCTAAGTGCTTGCTCACTAGAGAATGATACACAGAATGACAATTCAAATGATTCAAATCATGAGAATGAGATTGTAAAAATTGTATATGTGGAATGGGCTTCTGAAGTTGCTAGCGCTCATGTAGTGAAAACAGTCATTGAAGACAGATTAGGGTATCAAACTGAACTTCTACCCGTATCAACAATTGCGATGTGGGAAGCTGTTGCATCTGGAGATCAGGATGCAATGGTAGCAGCATGGATGCCCTCCTTACATAAAGCATACTATGAAGAACATAAAGAAAATGTAGAAAATCTTGGTCCCAATTTGGACGGCGCGGTGATGGGTCTTGCAGTTCCCGATTACTTACCCATTGAATCGATTGAAGAATTAAATCAATACACGGAAGAATTAAACAAAAAAATTATTGGAATTGATCCTGGTGCAGGTGTCATGACAAAAACAAATCAGGTAATTGACGAATACAGACTAGATGATTTTGTACTTGTTAGTGGAAGTGATTCTACAATGACACAAACACTCAAAAATGCTATAGAAGAAAAGCGATGGATCGTTGTTACAGGTTGGAATCCACATTGGAAATTTGCTCGTTGGGACTTAAAATATCTTAAAGATACAAAAGGAATATATGGAGAAAAAGAACACATTAGTACAATAGTTCGAAAAGGCTTAGAGCAAGATAAGCCTGAAGTTTATCGTTTTCTTGATCAATTCTATTGGTCAGCAAATGATATGGAGAAGGTCATGTTGTGGACGGAGAAAGATAATAACCCGGAAGCAGCTGCAGAGCAATGGGTAAAAGAAAATAAGGATATTGTCGATAGCTGGTTAAATTAATCCAACTAGTGTGATATTTCGTTATAAAAACACACTTCAGTAATTACATCAAACGATGTTGCAAGGAGTTGAAAAGCAATATGAATACTAGAATTAAAAACACCACTAGCACAGTAGTAAAAAAGAATTTATCTAATAAGTGGTTTATTATATCTGTTGGTGTTACTATTTTCCTTATGCTACTCCTTGTTTGGAGCACGGTCCATTCTTCTCGCACGTTAAATTTTTTTGAGAACAAAAGCTTAGTACTTGAAAATAACTCAGGTAAAATTTTATTATATACTAATGAATTAGAAATGGCCGTACGGATGGCTGCTGCCACTGGTGACTTACGATGGCAAGACTCTTATAATGATACAATACCTCATTTAAATAATGTTATTAATAATATATCGGAATTGATTAACCTAAAGGAAGTCACAACGAAAACAAACGAACTTAAAATGCACTTAGGAGAAATTAGTGCTATTGAAGAGCAAACATTTAAACTGATTAGTCATGGTGAACAAGATGAAGCATTTAAACTTGTTTCTGGATGGGCTTATACAAAAACACAATTAGAATTAAGCCAAACTACACAAGAACTTACTACTATTATGCATAACTATACAAGTAAGAAAATTGCTTTTGAGGAAACATTAACTTCTATTCTACTATTTAGCGTATTTATTAGCCTCATAGTGTTAATTTTGTCATGGTACATATCTATTAAAAATTGGCGTATGAGTTTTTTGAAAATACAAGAAAAAGAAGATGAAATAACTTATTTAAGCTATCATGACTCTTTAACAGGTCTATATAATAGAAGGTATTTCGAAAAAGAATTACGAAGGCTAAATATTAAGCGCCGACTGCCATTAACGATTATTATTTGTGATGCAAATAACCTGAAGGAATTAAATGATACGCTTGGGCACAATGTCGGAGATGAATTACTTATTGAAATTGCCAATATCCTTGAAAGTGTTGTGCATGATAAAGGAATTGTCTCACGTTGGGGTGGCGATGAGTTCGGTATAATTTTACCAAACACTGATGCCAAAGTTGCAAAGAAAAAAATCAAGCTTATAAACGAAATGTGTAGCAAATCTCAAATTAAACCAGAAAAGCCAAGTATATCAATTGGTTTTGCAGTTAAAACAGATAGAAAACATGATATTAAACGTACTTTCACGATAGCTGAAACCAGAATGTATAAGAAAAAAATTGCATTAAAACGACAAAGAAAACAGCTTGATTGACGAGCTGTTTTCTTTATATCTTATTTGAAATGACCTACAACTTTTACATCTTTCTATTAACTCATTTTCTTACTCACATTAATTTTCTCTGTTAAAATCACTTTTCTTCCTTTATAATTAACCACTATAATACCTATAGCAACCATAGCAATAGCAGCTAAAATAAATAGATTTAAGTTTTCACCAGCAATAAAGATAGATGATAATACTGCACCAGAAACCGGAACAATAAATTTATACATACTTATTACGCCTGCGTTATTATATTTAAGTAACGAATACCACAGGGCAAAAGCTATAGCTGAAAGTAAGGCAGAATAAATCAATAACCCCAAACCAAAAGGCGTGAAGACAATAGCATTTGAACTAATTTGGGGAATGCCTATAATTAGCATAATAGTCGCCCCTATACTTAACTGCCAACCAGTTACCGCAAATGGATGAATGCCAATTGCAAGTTCTTTAGCCATAATTGTTGCAATGGCGCTCGTAATTCCAGAAAGAATCATAAATCCTTCTCCGGTAAACTCAAAACTAAGTTGAAGTTCTTGTCCCCAATTAGCTATTACAATCCCACTAAATCCTGCAACGAGTCCAAATGTTTTTTTAAAATTTAGGCGATCATTTTTATAAAAGTAATGTGCTAGAATAACAGTAAAAAAAGTTCCACTTGATGCTAATATAGCTCCTTGCATGCCAGATACTTTTGCTAATCCATTATAAAAGAAAAAGTATTGTAATGACGTTTGGACAACGGCAAGAATAATTAAAACGATAAATTGCCTACGTGTAACTAAAATCTTTTTTGGACTTATAAATATTAAGAATGCTAAAACAATTACACCTGCAAGCAAAAAGCGTAAGCCAGCAAATACAACCTTAGCAATAATATCATCCGGAGCCATTTGCAGTTCCTCATAGCTTACCTTAAGTACTGGGAATGCACTTCCCCATAACACAGAACAAAATACCGCAATTGCAATCACAGATGATTTTCTTTCGAATATACCTTTCAATGATGTCATCTCCCAATTCTATTATGTCAAATACAATAATATGCTATTATTAATATATAAGCAAAGAATGTGTTCGAGTGAAAAATTTGCAATAATTTAGTTATGTATCGCTACTCATAAAAAATCATTATCAAAGAACAAGGAGCTTTCAAATGAAAAAACGTTATTTTATTTTAATTACTATCATCCTAATTTTAGTAATATCCTATGGTTTAGTAGGTAACTACTTTTATAACTTTGCTTTAAATCCAAATGAAGAGAAAGATTTCTTACAAGATAATCCACACTTAGCTGAGTCAGAAGCAGTGTCTGCTTCTGTAACAGAAAAAAATGATTTATTAGATGCTGAATTCTCCGAAATATACTTACCTGAAAAGAAAAGCATAACCTCTTCAGACAATTTAACATTAATTGCAGATGTATACGAAAACGAAAGTTCTGAGCAGAAGTGGGCAATTATTGCACACGGTTATACTTCTAATAAAACACAAATGACCCGCTGGATTCGCAATTTTTATGAGCAAGGATACAGTGTGTTAGCACCCGACCTACGTGGACATGGTGAAAGTGAAGGAGATTATATTGGAATGGGCTGGGATGATCGTAAAGATATGCTTCTTTGGATTGACTCTATTATAGAAAAAGATTCAGATGCTGAAATTGTATTATTTGGTATCTCTATGGGAGGTGCAACTGTTATGATGACATCAGGTGAGATATTACCACCTAATGTTAAAGTAATTGTTGAAGATTGTGGCTATACATCTGTTATGGATGTATTTACTTATCAATTAGATGACTTATTTAATTTGCCAAAGTTTCCTGTTATGAATGCAGCAAATACTGTAACAAAGATACGAGCAGGTTACGATTTGAATGAAGCATCTGCTATTAATCAGGTCGCTAAAAGTACAACTCCTATGTTGTTTATTCACGGAGAAGCTGATAGTTTTGTTCCTTTTGAAATGTTAGATGAAGTATACCATGCAGCGGAAGTTGAAAAAGATAGACTGATTATTCCAGGTGCTGGACATGGTGAAGCTGAAAAAGTTAACCCAGAATTATACTGGAGTAAAGTCTGGAGTTTTGTTGGAAACTATATTAATTGAGAAAACAAAAAAACATCTATCACATAATTCTGATAGATGTTTTTTGTTGCTTAGCTACGTTTTACTCTCGCAGGGGAAAGATCCCTACCATGGGCGCTGAAGAGCTTAACTCCTCGAAAAAGCAAACAACACTTTTTCTTCGTGCGATGTTTTACTGTCGTAGCTTTCCCTGTACTGTGTTCGTTCGGCTGGAGGCCTACAGGATGTAGGTCAGTTCGACGTTGCCACGCGACGTGGCGACCTTAGCCTAACTTCCATGCCTTAGCTAACTATTAGTTATCAAGTGATAAGACAAAAAACATCTATCACATAATTGTAATAGATGTTTTACAGTTGCTTAGCGACGTCCTACTCTCGCAGGGGCAAAGCCCCAACTACCATGGGCGCTGAAGAGCTTAACTCCTCGAAAAAGCAAACAACACTTTTTCTTCGTGCGATGTTTTACTGTCGTAGCTTTCCCTGTACTGTGTTCGTTCGGCTGGGGGCCTACAGGATGTAGGTCAGTTCGACGTTGCCACACGACGTGGCGATCTTAGTCGAACTTCCTTGCCTTAGCTAATCTATAGTTATCAAATGATAAGACACAAAAAACATCTATCACATAATTGTAATAGATGTTTTGCAGTTGCTTAGCGACGTCCTACTCTCGCAGGGGCAAAGCCCCAACTACCATGGGCGCTGAAGAGCTTAACTACTGTGTTCGGCATGGGAACAGGTGTGACCTCTTCGCTATTGTCACTAAATCAAGTTTTTGAAGGTTTGTACCTTCAAAACTAGATAAGAAGTACAACAAGACAACATAAATATTATAGTTAAGTCCTCGATCTATTAGTATTCGTCAGCTACACGTGTCACCACGCTTCCACCTCGAACCTATCAACCTCATCGTCTCTGAGGGATCTTACTCTAAATGATGAGAAGTCTCATCTTGAGGG
>NZ_QJSH01000015.1 GCF_003426025.1 Paraliobacillus quinghaiensis | reverse complement strand
AGAATATATCGGTCGTCAGCAGAATATATCGGTCGTCAGCAGAATATATCGGTCGTCAGCAGAATATATCGGTCGTCAGCAGAATATATCGGTCGTCAGCAGAATATATCGGTCGTCAGCAGAATATCGTCGTGCCCTTTGTTTTGACGATTAGATTATTTTTGGGTAGAGTATGAATTAGGAAAAACAGTCGGGAGGAACATTGTCCAATGGAAACTATTGATCAATTAAAAGTACAACAAGAGTTAGAACGCTATCTTGATAAAGATGTTTATGTACATATGGAGACAACAAATGGCGCTTATGCAAGTCATCATAATGAAAATGCATTTAATGTTGGCGTGTTTATCCGTAATGCAAAGGTGCGTTATCATCAAGCAAAGATTATGGGTGACGCAAGAAGTTATCGAATTGGTTTAAAAACGGAAAATGGGTGGATTTACGCTGAAGGTGTGCGAGAATACGAAATAGATGAAGAAGGGCGTTTACTAATTGCGGGACATGATCTAGAAGGTCGATTATTGGTAACCTTAGAAATAAGTAAAACACCTTTTAAAAATGAAAGCTAAGCACACAACAAAGATACATAATAAAGGAGATGGAGTTAAGATGGAAAATCATGTAGTTGTCATTTTCCCGCATCCAGATGATGAAGCTTTTGGTGCCTCTGGTAGCATTGCTCAATTTCGCGAACAAGGGGTGCCGGTCACCTATTTGTGTGGAACGTTAGGAGAAATGGGAAGAAATATGGGGAAACCAACCTTTGCAACTCGAGAAACTTTACCACAAATACGAAAAAAGGAATTAGTTGCAGCTTGTGAAGAGTTAGATATTGAAGTGAAAATGCTTGGTTATAGAGATAAAACCCTGGAATTTGAATCAAGAGATGAAATTGCGGCGGATCTATTAACATATTTAGAAGAAATAGAGCCAAGTCTCGTCATCACTCATTACCCAGGTCATGCTGTACACCCAGATCATGATGCATTTGGTGCAGCAGCTATCGAAGCGGTTAGTCGTATGACACCAGATAAAAGACCAACTGTGTGGGCACAAGCAATTACTAACACAAGAGTGGAAGACCTAGGGGAAGCAGATATCTCTTTAGATATTACACCTTACTTTGAGAAAAAAGTTCAAACAATTAAAGCGCATAAATCACAGGCAGCAGGTGTACTAGGTAGCTTAAACCAGTCTGCTGGTGATATAGCAGAAATAGCAAAAAAACGATTATCAACTGAACAATTTTATATATGGAACTTTTAACTTGAATTAGGACGTTTAACAATTAAACGTTCTTTTTTAAACGGCTGATTGCCTAAGCTTGAAGGTTATGACTAATTTAATATAGACTGCGTCGTAATGAACCTTTCTAACCGCAGGCACGGCTTTAGCTAACTCGAAGGGAAAACAGCCTCCGTGTGGATCTTCAGCTCGGGGGACTTCAATTATCAAAAACACTCGCTGATGTAGCGGGTGAAGAATTTGTGAAAAGAGTCTTTTTAATAGAAAGGTGTTTAAAAGACTAGTAGCTGAGGAATAAGATAATTAAATGATTATTTTTTTATCAATTATCATACAATATTAATAAGTACAAGGAGGTTGAAATAATTTATGGATAAAAGATTATATCGTTCAAGTAGTAACAAAATGGTATCTGGAGTATTAGGTGGTATTGCAGAGTATTTTAATTTTGATGCAACAATATTACGTTTGATTTTTGTTGTGGCTTTACCATTCACTGCATTTTTCCCATTATTTTTCGTTTATATTGCGGCTGCGTTCATTATGCCGATTGATGGAGAAGTATAAGTATGAAGCGGTGGATTCTATCTTTATTACTTAGTGCAATTGCTTTAATTGTTGTGTCCGAAATATTTGACTCCTTTTATATTGAAGGATTTGGTACTGCTTTTTTAGCTAGTTTCATTTTGTCTATCTTAAATGTGATTGTAAAACCAATACTCGTTTTACTCACATTACCAATTACGTTTTTGTCATTAGGTTTATTTTTATTTGTTATTAACGCGATCACATTAATGATAACACAAGCGATGATAGGTGAAAGCTTTGTGATTGATGGTTTTGGCATAGCAATCCTAGCTGCAATCGTTTTGTCTATCTTAAATCTTATTTTAAACAAATTAGTTAAAGACACGCTATTAAAATAAGTAAGGCACAGAGAATATATTCTCTGTGTTTTTTTAATGTGATATTTTTTTATGAGTATGTTTGCGATATAATGTAACAGATTATAACGTAAAATGAGGTGATTTTTTGCAAGCACAAGATCCCATTCTCTTCTTTGAATTTGAGGATGATTTGGGTAGTAGTAATCCAGTATTATTTACTAATCCAATTAAAATATTTCAAACATCTGACTTAGCTGAAATCCCTTCAATATTTAGTGAAGTAGAACAAGCTATCGATGATGGTTTTTATGTTGCTGGATATGTATCATATGAAGCAGCTCCAGCTTTCGAATCACGTTATAACGTGCAAACTGGAGCGATATTACCACTTGTGTGGTTTGCTACTTATAAAGAACCATCCGCTTCTGAATTGAACCAATCTAAGCAGGCGTATAGCGTGTCAGATTGGTCATTTATAACAAACTATCAGAACTATCATGAAGGTATAAAAGCGATCAAACAAGCAATTGCTCGTGGTGATACATATCAAGTGAATTACACAACGCGTATGCGTGCTAATTTTTCAGGTGAAGATCTGGCCTTTTATCAACAATTGGTTAAGAATCAACAAGCTCCATATGGCGCTTATTTAAACATTGGAGATTTTCAAATCCTATCAGCGTCACCTGAGCTTTTTTTTCGAGTTAAAGGTGAGAAGGTTACAACAAAGCCAATGAAAGGTACGATCCATCGTGGGCGATATTTAAAAGAAGATTATCAACTGATGAAACAATTAAAAAGCTCTGAAAAAGAAAGGGCAGAGAATATGATGATTGTTGATCTATTGCGCAATGATTTAGGTAAGATTGCAGTACCTGGAACAGTAACTGTATCAAAACTTCTAGATGTTGAATCTTACCCAACAGTTAACCAGATGACATCAACTATTACAGCTGAATTGCAAGCAAAAACTACTCTGTTTGATTGGTTTAAAGCTTTATTTCCTTGCGGTTCTATTACTGGTGCCCCCAAAATTAAAACGATGGAATATATTGCAGATTTAGAAAAAACACCTCGAGAAGTTTATTGTGGGGCAATTGGTTATATTACCCCAGAAAGGGAGGCTGTTTTTAATGTGCCAATTCGGACAGTAGTGATCGATAAAAAAGAGCAGACCGCTACATATGGGGTTGGTGGTGGCGTGACTTGGGATTCAACCGTGAAAAATGAATATGAAGAAATGCGGACTAAAGCAAAAATGCTTACAGAGGATCGACAAGATTTTCAATTATTAGAATCCATTTTGCTTGAAGATAGTAACTACCCTTTATTAGATTACCATATGAAACGGCTGACCGATTCAGCTCATTATTTTAATTATCCAAATTTAAAAGAGAAGATTAATGAATCATTGGATAAAGTAAAAACAAACTATCCAAAAGGGAAGTATAAAGTGCGTTTGCTAACAGACCAATATGGTGAAGTCTCTTTAGATGTTAAGCCAGTGGAAGAGTTAAGAGATAAAGTAATGTGTATTCTCGCAAAAGCACCAATTGATGACAGGAACCCTTACCTTTATCACAAGACGACTAATCGTAAGCAATATGAGGTACATACAAGTGGTGAGCCATCTATTTTTTCTACATTATTATGGAATGAAAGAAAAGAGATAACGGAATTTACTTTTGGTAATGTTGTGGTCGAGTACAATGGGAATTATTATACACCGCCAGTAGATTCAGGGTTATTATCAGGTACCTTTCGACAATACTTATTGGATACAGGTGTTATTACAGAAAAAACAATTAAAATAGAGGATTTAGAGCAAATAGATCGTGTTTGGTTTATTAATAGCGTTAGAGGTTGGATTCAAGTAGAGTTAAGTTCATGATAAGGAATATCTTGTCTGATTATCTGATTAAGTTGATGATTGTCTCTATGAAAAATGCTACAATAGATATACCCATGAATCCTTAACTAAAATAAGGTAATGGTAAGAGTAAGATGGAGGGATCAAGATGACGAAGATTCACACGCAAGATTTAGTAGATCAGTTTAAATTGGAATTATTGGCCGGAAAAGAAGGCTTACAACGAGAAATAATCATGAGTGATATATCACGACCAGGAATTGAAATGACAGGCTATTTTAGATATTACCCTAAAAAACGTTTACAATTACTAGGTAAAACTGAAATGTCTTACTATAAAGATTTGAACACAGAAGAACGATCAGAGCGTGCAAAGAAAATGTGCACGGAGGAAACACCGGGAATTGTTGTATCAAGAGGGATGGAAGTGCCACATGAACTAATTGAAGCTTGTGAAGAAGGAAACGTTCCTTTACTACGATCACCTTATAAAACAACGCGTGTGGTTAGTCGACTAACCAATTATCTGGAAGCTAAATTTGCTCCATTCACTGCCATGCATGGTGTATTGGTAGATATTTATGGAGTTGGTGTATTAATAATGGGACAGAGTGGTGTCGGGAAAAGTGAAACCGCTCTTGAGCTAGTTAAAAGAGGCCACCGTCTTGTCGCAGATGATAGTGTTGAGATTAGACAGGAAGATTATGACCGCCTAATTGGCACGTCACCTCCATTAATTGAGCATTTATTAGAAATTAGAGGGCTCGGTATAATAAATGTCATGACATTATTTGGTGCTGGATCGGTTCGTTCACACAAAAAAATCTCCTATATAATCAATTTAGAATCTTGGGATGAGAAGAAACAATATGACCGTCTAGGATTAGATGAAGAAACTATGAAAATTATTGATGTTGATGTACCAAAAGCAACATTACCAGTGCGCCCAGGTCGAAATTTAGCAGTTATCATAGAAGTAGCTGCAATGAACTTCCGATTAAAACAGATGGGAGTAAATGCTGCAGAAGAATTTTCTACAAGATTAACAACAATGATTGGTGAAGAGAAAACAAATTTAGGCGTTGATTACGATTTAGAATAATAATAGAGGGGGAATTAATTTTGCTATTTAACATATCACCACCGATTGATCGTATTTTTCTGGATATAGGTCCTTTTACCATTTATTGGTATGCGGTAATTATTGTGACCGGGGTTTTCCTTGGGTTATGGATTGCAACAAGGGAAGCAGATCGATTAGGTTTACAAAAAGATTTATTTACTGATTTAATAATATTTGCGTTACCAATTGCAATTATTTCTGCGAGGATTTATTATGTAGTCTTTGAATGGCAGCAATATCAAGATGGCCCTTGGTGGGGTGTATTTGCTGTTTGGGAAGGCGGTATTGCGATTCACGGAGCACTAATAGGTTCTGTTATTACGGCTTACATCTTTGCATGTGTGAAAAAGGTTTCCTTTTGGCAATTGGCCGATATTGCGGCCCCTGGTATTATTTTAGGGCAAGCAATTGGTAGGTGGGGAAATTTTGTAAACCAAGAAGCACATGGCGGACCTGTATCAGATGCGGCATATGATAATTTCATTAGATTCTTACCAGACTTTATTGAAAATCAAATGTACATAGGTGGTGTTTTGTACCATCCAACTTTTTTATATGAATCTTTATGGAGTACTGCAGGTTTAATTTTATTGCTTGTACTGAGAAGATATAATCCTTTACGCGGTGAAGTATTCTTAAGTTATGTCATTTGGTATTCAATTGGCCGTTATTTTATCGAAGGTATGCGGACAGATAGTCTTTATATTATTGGAGAACTAAGAACAGCCCAAGTTATTTCCATTATACTTGTGGTAGTTGGTGCCGCCTTAATCATTTATCGTCGTAAAGCAAAAGTAGTTAATAGACGATATAATGGTAAAAAAATATAATGGGGGCATAATTGTGAAGGGTACGTTGTTAAGGGGGCTAAAACAGGGTTCTCACGTAACATGGACATTAAGTAAAGTTATTTTTCCAATAACAGTTATTATTACAATACTTCAATATACACCTGTTTTACCTTGGTTAATAGAGTTATTAACACCAATGATGAGTTGGATTGGTTTATCAGGTGAAGCAGCAGTTCCATTAGTACTAGGAAACACACTGAATCTATATGCAGGAATTGCGGCGATTGTTTCATTTGATTTTACAGTAAAAGAAGTTTTTATTATGGCAATCATGTTGTCTTTTTCTCATAACTTATTTATCGAATCCTCTGTAGCAACACGAGTTGGAATCAAATGGCCAATTGTTGTCGGAATTCGAGTTGGACTTGCTCTCTTTGCTGCATTTGTAATCCATATCTTTTGGGATGGAGGACAGGAATTTGCGCAATATGGTCTAATCTCACCAAATACAGTTGCACCAGAAGGATGGTTAGCGATAGGTCTAGAAGGCTTTCAAACAGCACTAATGAGTGTAATACAGTTAGCTTTAATAGTGATTCCTCTTATGCTCGTGCTGCAATACTTTCGTGAGCTAGGTTGGATGGAGAAAATATCAAACTTATTAGCTCCATTTACACGAGTAATGGGGATGGAAAAAAATGCTTCAATGACGCTAGTCGCTGGATTGACAATAGGTTTAGCGTATGGAGCAGGAGTGATGGTGCAAGCAGTAAAAGAAGACGGTGTATCAAAAAAAGACATGTACTTGGCATTTATTTTTCTTGTCTCATGTCACGCAGTTGTAGAAGATACATTAGTCTTTATTCCACTAGGAATTCCAGTCTGGCCATTACTGTTAATTCGATTGACAACTGCAATAATTTTAACAGCAGGCGTTGGTTTCATTTGGAATAGAAATCAAGCTAGAATTAGGAAGGAAGACAGCACACATGAGCATACGTACGATACTATTTGATTTGGATGGGACTTTAATCAATACAAATGATTTGATTATCGAATCTTTTACGCACACATTAGAAAAACATATTCCAACACCGTTTACACGAGAAGAAATATTAAACTTTATAGGACCACCTTTATATGATAGTTTTCATTCAGTAGCCCCTGATCAAGTGGAAGAGATGATGGTTACTTATCGTGAACATAATATTTCTAATCATGAAAAGTTTGTAAAAGCATACCCAACTGTAGTTGAAACAATTACTACCTTAAAAGAAAAAGGGTATACGTTAGGGATTGTCACAACCAAAATTCGTGATACTGCAGAACTTGGAATGAAAATTACTGGCTTATTAGATATGTTTGATGTCATTGTAGGATTAGATGATGTTACTAATGCTAAGCCACATCCAGAACCAATTTTTAAAGCACTCAATCAGTTAGGTGCGCATCCACAGACTACCTTAATGGTTGGCGACAATTATCATGATATTGAAGCGGGACAAAATGCTGGCACGAAAACTGCGGGTGTTGCTTGGACGATTAAAGGAAAAGAATTTTTAGCAAGCTATAAACCTGATTATATGCTAGAAGAAATGCGAGATTTATTAGATATTCTTGAGGTGTAATAATGCGGAAAACGGAACGTTATCGTGTTCAAGGAGCTAACTCATTATGGCACATATACAAAACAGTGCCATTTTTGAAAGTAATAAAAAATTTCACTGTCATTCAGATCGCTAGATATACACCGTTTCTATCAATGAAAAATTGGTTGTATCGTCATTTTTTACGAATGAATGTTGGAGATAAGACAGCTTTTGCTTTAATGGTTATGCTGGATATTATGTTTCCTGAACGTATTTCAGTTGGTAAAAATACTGTAATTGGCTACAATACAACAATTCTAGCCCATGAATATCTAATTAAGGAATACCGATTAGGTGATGTAAAAATTGGGAATGAAGTAATGATAGGAGCGAATAGCACCGTTTTACCTGGTGTTACAATCGGTGATGGTGCGATTGTTTCAGCTGGTACAGTTGTGCATAAAGATGTTGCTAGCGGTACTTTTGTTGCAGGAAATCCTATGCGCGTGATCTATTCAAAAGAAGAAATGGAAGAGCGAGACACTCAAGATGCTTTTTTGAAAAAGCATTGATTATTAATACGGTTAACGATAGCAGTATTTTAGTTAATTTGCCTCAAGATACGCGTGAAACAATATGTTTCATGCGTTTTCCTATATTGTATAGTTAGAAATAAGGATAGAGAGGGGACAGCAATGTTATTTTCTAATTTGGATCGACAAAGTATGTGTGAAGCATTAACAAGTCAGACGCATGATTGTTTAGTGATAGGTGGAGGTATTACAGGAGCTGGTATTGCTCTTGATGCCGCTTCACGTGGAATGAAAACAGCAGTGGTAGATATGCAAGACTTCTCAGCTGGAACATCAAGTCGTTCTACGAAACTAATTCATGGTGGACTCCGCTATTTGGAGCAAGCTGAAATAAAAATGGTAGCTGAGGTTGGTAAAGAAAGAGTGGTAGTATATGAAAATGGTCCGCATGTCACCAAACCAGAAACTATGTTATTGCCATTTTATGAGAAAGGTAATTTGACGCCACTTAAAGCTAAAATGGGTCTGAAGATGTATGACGTATTAGCAGGTGTAAAAAAACAAGAACGGCATCAAATGTTGTCTAAGAAAGTAACATTAAAAAAGGAACCGCTATTACAACCAGCCAAACTTAAAGGTGCGGGCTTCTATGTGGAATATAAAACAGATGACGCACGTTTGACGATTGAGGTAATGAAAAAAGCAGTCCAACTAGGTGCAACGGCACTAAATTACATGAAGGTGAACAGCTTACTTTATGATTCCGACAAGAAAGTAAATGGAGTTGAATTAGAGGATCAAATTACCGGAGAAACCTATCAAGTTTTTGCTAAAAAAATTATTAATGCAACAGGGCCTTGGGTAGATTCTATTCGAGAAATGGATAAGTCAAAAGAAGAAAAATCACTTTATTTAACAAAGGGCGTTCATCTTGTTTTTGATCAAAAAGTGTTTCCATTAAAACAAGCGATATATTTTGATCATGTGGATGGCCGGATGATCTTTGCTATTCCACGTGACGGTAAAACTTATTTAGGAACAACGGACACACCTTTTGAAGGAGAAGATCTTGCAGATCCACCTGTTGAAGAAGCGGACCGTACCTATTTATTAGATACTATAGCGCATATGTTTCCAACTTTAAACATAGACGAAACGGATATTGAATCCAGCTGGGCAGGTTTACGCCCCTTAATTGCTGAAGCTGGTAAGAAACCTGGTGAAATTTCACGGAAGGATGAAGTGTTTGTTTCCTCTTCAGGTTTATTGTCCATTGCTGGTGGGAAATTAACTGCTTATCGCAAAATGGCTGAAGATGTGGTCGATTTAGTCGCCAAACAATTGAAGCAAGAAGTGGAAATTCTTTATTCAAAATCTGATACAAAAAATATGCCAATTTCCGGTGGTGAGGTTGGTGGCTCTGAAGGCTTTGAAACATTTAAACAAGCTCAACTTAGTGAAACCAAAGATCTCCCGATAGATCATCAAACAAAAGAACAATATATTAATCGGTATGGTGCCAATGTAACAAAAGTGTGGGATTATCTGCGGACACATCAAGAAGAAGCGGCTAAATATGATGTTGAACCGATTGTCTTTGCTGCATTGCTTTATGGATTACACGAAGAATGTATTTATAAACCACTAGATTTTTTCGCGCAACGTTCAGGTGCTATTTATTTCGATATACCTGTTATTAAACGTAATGCCGCAGGAGTTTTAGCTTATTTACAAGATGTATTGCGTTGGGAAACAGAGGAGACAGCTTACTATCGTCGCGAAATAAATCAAATTATTGAAGAATTTGCAGGGTAGCTCATTGGGTACTGAATGAATTGATTAAAAACTTGGCGGATGTCAAGTTTTTTTGTTGTATTTTGAACAAAACTATCATTTCTTGTATATGAAGGATGTTAAAACTGTGATATACTTTCACACGATAAGCTATAAAAAACAAAATAAAAAAAGGCACTCGGACATATATTCCTTTATTTTTGATAAATAGCGCAAATTTGAAGGTACTGTGGACATTTGTTACGCTATTTATCTATAAAGCGGTCAACTTCAAGTGATTTTCGTCAAATAACGTACCTAATGTCCGTGAAAAATTAATATACAGACTTGATAATAAAATCGACATTAAAGAAAAGGTTTTTAATAAATTAATGCTCATCATGAAAGGGGGAAGGCATATGATTACATTGGATGAGGTAAATGAGAAAAATGAAACAAACAATAATGTCCTCCCATTTGTACCAGAAGGTGATTTCTATTTTTCAAAAGGCGTGGATGCTTTCTATAAAAGAAAATTTGATATTGCATTAAAATGGTTAAAAAAAGCAAAAGAGGCAGACCCGGATGAACCATTATATCCATGTCAGATGTCAATTATATATACAGAGATTGGTGCATATCACGCAGCCAACAAAATTCTAACAGAAATTATTGAAACACATGGTGATGATTATCTTGATTGTTATTACTTGATTTCTAACAACTTTGCACATCTTGGATTACTTCAAGATGCTGAAAAATATGCTACACTTTATCTCAAAAAAGCTCCAGATGGTGAATTTAAAGAAGAAACAGAGAGTCTGTTAACCGTTTTAGAGCTAAGCAAAGATGAAGAAGATGACGAGGATTGGTTTACGGAAGACGAAGATGAACTGGTTATGTATCAAGAGACAGCTTTTTATCACTTAGAGAGACAGGAATGGGAGCAAGCAATTCCGTTATTACAAGAAATGATGACTCTTTTCCCAGACCATATTACGGCGAAACATGAATATAACTATGCATTATTTTTTTCGGGAAATCAACAAGAAGCAATTGAGTTGGAAGAGAAATGGTTAGAGAAGGATCAGCAATCTATTTTTAGTAGAACAAATCTAATCTTATTCTATAATGAATTACAGGAGTTCGAAAAAGTAGATATATTACTAAAATCTATTGCAAATATCTATCCGATTCATGAACAGCAAAAATTACGGATTGCGACTACACTCGCGCATATCAAACACTATAAAACTGCTTATGCACGTTTTTCCCTTTTGGCAAAATCTAAATTAAAAGGGCATATTAGTTATTTTAAATATTACAGTACTACAGCATTCCAAGTTGGTGATATGCAGCGTGCTAAAAAGATTTGGCACGAAGGATGCAAACAGCATACCGTATTGCAACAGGAAATTGCACCATGGGAATTGGATTAAAACTTTTTACGTACTAATTTTAAAGATGAGCAGATTAGTAGACGATCAATTTGAAATATACCATAATGGGTATAGTGGAATTATCAATGAGAGGATGAAGAATAAATGACTGAAGAACGTATTTATGATGTCATTATAGTCGGTGCTGGTCCAGCTGGAATGACAGCTGCTGTTTATACTTCACGGGCAAATTTAGACACATTAATGATTGAGCGTGGTATTCCTGGTGGACAGATGGCTAATACAGAAGATGTAGAAAATTATCCAGGGTATGATAGTATTTTAGGTCCTGATCTATCCAATAAAATGTTTGAGCACTCTAAAAAGTTTGGTGCAGAATATGCATATGGTGATATTAAAGAAGTAATTGATGGAGAAGAGTATAAGACAATAATTGCAGGTAGTAAAGAATATAAAGCAAGAGCAATTATTATTGCAACAGGGGCACAGTATAAAAAATTAGGTGTACCTGGTGAAGAGGAATTAAGTGGTCGAGGTGTATCTTATTGTGCAGTTTGTGATGGAGCATTTTTTAAAGACAAAGAGCTCCTAGTTATTGGCGGAGGAGACTCGGCAGTAGAAGAAGGTGTTTATCTTACACGATATGCAAAGAAAGTTACAATTGTACACCGTCGTGATGAGTTAAGAGCACAAAAGATTCTACAAGATCGTGCTTTTAAAAATGAAAAAATTGATTTTATTTGGGATACTATTGTAAGAAATATTAATGGTAAAGATGGTAAGGTCAGCAGTTTAACATTGAAAAATAAAAAAACTGGTGAAGAATACGATCATGCAGCTGATGGTACATTTATCTATATTGGTATGGTCCCGTTGAGTGAGCCATTTAAATCATTAGGTATTACGGATGAAGAAGGTTATATTCCAACAAATGAAAAAATGGAAACTTCTATCCCGGGAGTATTTGCTGCTGGTGATATTAGAGATAAAGAATTACGTCAAATAGTTACCGCAACAGGTGATGGAAGTATTGCAGCACAAGCAGCACAAGCATATGTTGAGGAGTTAATGGAATCCTTAAAAGTAGTTCAATAAGCTGTAATAAGGTGCAATCAGAACGTAATTGCATCTTAACGATCCTGTAACACGCATGCAATATAAATGGGGTACACTATAAGTACTAATTGACCCCCTTTAATAATATATATTTGGCACAGGCGATAAGATCGCCTGTGTATTTTTTTGTGATTAAGATTAGATAGGTGACTTGGGATATAGTATAATGAATACATATTAATTAATAAAGAGAGTGTGAATTGATTTGCAACGGGTGACAAATTGTATTTTAAAACAGCAAGATCAGGTGCTTTTATTAAAAAAACCTAGCCGTGGCTGGTATGCAATGCCCGGTGGCAAGATGGAACAAGGAGAATCTCTGAAGGAATCTGTTGTAAGAGAATACCGTGAAGAAACAGGATTACATTTAATTGACCCCTCTTTGCGTGGTATTTTTACAATGGTTAAAATTGAGGATGACGTCATTCAAAGAGAGTGGATGATGTTTACATTTGTGTGCGAAGTTAGTCAAGGAGAAATCGTTGATTTTTGTAGAGAAGGTGAATTAGAATGGGTGCCGATTGAAAATGTATTGGATAAGCCTATGGCACCGAGTGATCGTTATATTCACCGAAAATTACTTTTTGATAATAAAGTAACACATGGAATATTTAATTATACAACAAACTATGAACTACTTAATCATAGATTAGAATAAAGCTATCTCTAAACATTTAAACCAAGACTGATTTCTAAAATGTTAATGACGCAGTATAGATAGAATGCGTATTAAAAGAATGTCTAGACCCACTCCTCAAATGAAATTGACTCCCTTTCCATGGAAAGCGAGTCCATTTCACTGATGGAGCGGGTATGGAGTTCATACCTTTAGTTACGACACATTATATATCAACTGTGAAATTTAAAGTAAGGCAATGAAACCATGAAACGAGCCTAAATAAAGGAGTGATCGATGATGACACATGAGAAGGAAACAAAATTAGTCATTATTACAGGGATGTCTGGTGCAGGTAAAACTGTAGCTGTCCAAAGCTTTGAAGACCTAGGATATTATTGTGTTGATAATTTACCACCAGCACTACTTCCAAAATTTTTAGAATTAATGAAAGATGCTAGTAATAACATTCAAAAAGTCGCATTGGTAATGGATTTACGAGGAAGAGAATTTTTCGACACATTATTTGATGCATTAGATACATTAGGAAAAGCAGATTGGTTAGAGGAGCATATCTTATTTTTAGATGCACAAGAAAAAATGCTTGTTTCTCGATATAAAGAAACAAGAAGAACACATCCACTAGCGCCAGATGGATTACCGCTTGATGGAATCAAACAAGAGCGGGTGATGTTAGATGAGTTAAGAGGAAGAGCGCAATATTTTATTGATACTACAAATTTAAAACCAAAAGAACTTCGAGAAAAGATTGTTGAAAAATATGGTGAAGAAGAACAAAAAATATTTTCCGTTCATGCGGTATCATTCGGTTTTAAATATGGCTTACCAATAGATGCTGATTTAGTATTCGATGTACGTTTTTTGCCAAATCCACATTATGTAGAGCATATGCGGCCATTAACAGGTTTAAATTCAGAGGTTTCTTCATATGTTTTTAAATGGTCAGATACACAGAAATTTTTAGAAAAAATTGTTGATCTGTTAACCTTTATGTTACCTCAATATAAAAAAGAAGGAAAAAGTCAGTTAGTAATTGCAATTGGTTGCACTGGTGGCCAACATCGCTCTGTAGCGCTTGCTGAGTACCTGAAAAACCATTTTTCTAAGCAATACATTACCCATGTTAGTCATCGAGATATCGATAAAAGAAAGGGACATTAAGCTATGGAAAGTAAGCAGAAAAGTGTAGTTGTACTGGGTGGGGGAACAGGTATGCCAGTATTACTACGTGGCTTAAAGGAACATCCAATTGATCTATCTGCAATTGTAACAGTAGCAGATGATGGTGGGAGTTCTGGGAGATTAAGAACAGAAATGTCAATGCCTGCCCCTGGAGATATTCGTAACGTAATTGCTGCCCTATCAGAAGTAGAGCCAATGTTATTGCAGTTATTTCAACATCGGTTTCAAAATGGAAAAGGTCTCTCAGGTCATTCAATGGGTAATTTATTATTAGCCGCAATGACATCTGTTACGGGAGACTTTTATAATGGGATTAAAGAGATATCTCGTGTATTAAATGTAAAAGGAAATATCTATCCAATTGCGAATCATAATATGTTTCTCCACGCAGAAATGGCCGATGGAGAAATAATCGCAGGTGAATCAAATATTCCGTTAGCAAACAAGGTCATTAAGCGTGTATTCTTACAACCAGATCCAGTTCTGCCACTTCCTGAAGCAGTTGAAGCGATTAAGCAAGCCGACATAATTGTTATCGCACCTGGTAGTTTGTATACAAGTACGATGCCCAACTTGGTAGTTCCGCAAATTGGAGATGCACTCCGTCATACTAATGGAAAAGTAGTCTATGTTTGTAACGTTATGACGCAAGCTGGAGAAACAATGAATTATACTGCTGCTGATCATATTGAAGCAATTAGAGACCATATTGGAGTAGATTGTGTTGATTCTATTCTTGTACACAATAAGCCAATAGCTGGAGATTATCGAAAAAAGTATGCAGAAGAAAACGCTGAACCTGTTATCTATGATACAGATCGATTAATTGAGATGGGATTAGATATTATCGAAGCAGATATCATTGATCATAGTAAAAAAATGTTGCGACACGATACTAAAAAAGTAGCAGAATTACTGTGTTCTCTGGTATGATTATAGTTTAGAAGCAAGTTAGGAAGGTGAAGAAATGTCTTTTGCATCGGAAATAAAAAAAGAGTTAACTCAGATTGAGAATCAATCGTGCTGTGCAGAAGCAGAACTTGCAGCCTTAATTCGAATGAATGGAGCCATCTCTTTATCAAGACAAGAATATGTATTAGATGTACAGACCGAGAATGCTGCAATTGCTCGTCGGATCTATACGTTAATAAAAACACTATACGGTTGTCCAATTAAATTACTTGTTCGGAAGAAAATGAAGTTAAAGAAAAATAATGTCTACATTGTTCGTATCACTGAAAGAGCACGAGATATTTTAGCAGATTTAAATATTTTGGAAGAACCATTTTCTCTTGTCCGAACAATTTCACCTAAATATCTAAGGAAAAGATGTTGCAAGCGTGCTTATTTACGAGGTGCCTTTTTAGCAGGTGGATCAGTAAATAATCCTGAAACATCTTCTTATCATTTAGAGATAGCAAATGTATACCAAGAGCACAATGATTCTTTATGTGAATTAATGAATTCATTTGATTTACATGCGCGTATTTTGGAAAGAAGAAATGGCTATATTTCATATATTAAAGAAGCAGAAAAAATTACGGAATTTTTTAATTATATAGGTGCACATCAAGCATTACTTAAATTTGAAGATGTTCGAATTATGCGCGATATGCGTAATTCGGTGAATAGACTAGTTAATTGTGAAACGGCTAATCTAAATAAAACAATTGGTGCAGCATTTCGCCAAGTTGAAAATATAAAGTTTATTGAAAGGACCGTTGGACTGCATGCATTGCCTGACAAATTGCAAGAGATTGCTAGGTTACGTGTCCAACATCAAGATGTATCGTTAAAAGAATTAGGGGAATTAGTTTCTGGTGGAAAGATTAGTAAATCAGGTATTAATCATCGACTAAAAAAGATTGATCAATTCGCTGAACAACTACTGAATGAGCAACCGATACAACCTAATAGTTAGAAGAAAGCCTGATCTACATCGATTGCAGTCGATTATTTGACTGTTATCGATGTTATTTTTTAGGAATTTTCGTTGTTAATGTATGCGTTTTCATGTTATAATGCTGGTTAGGTTAACATAGTATATTTATTGGTAATAATTTAGTTATTCATGCTTTCTTTTTGTAATTCAATTTGAGAGGAGACTTATCGATGGTGGAAAAAACGGTAGTAGTTGGAGTAGAACCAGGCCTACAAGCAAGCGCAGCAGCGGGGTTTGTTCAAAAAGCAAATAGTTTTGCAGCTGAAATATTTTTGGAAAAAAATAATAGAAGGGTAAACGCTAAAAGTATTATGGGGTTGTTAAGTTTAGCGGTAGCTAGCGGCGAAACAGTGACTTTAATTGGAGATGGCGCGGATGATCAAGCTGGTATTGATGCATTAACAGCATTTTTAACTGAACCAACGAAAGTTTAATATTTTAAAACGTTTTTAATTAAAATCACCAATTGATTTATCTCTGCGATTTTTAATTAATAGACAGTAAAGTTATCTTTAAGGGAAGTTTCATTTAAAAATAAGGACTGAGCTTTTTTATTAAGCTCAGTCCTTATTACATTTTATTTAGTTGGTTTTTTTTCCATTACTTTGTCAATTAAACCATATTCTTTTGCTTTATCTGCATCCATAAAGTTATCACGATCTGTATCGCGTTGAATAACATCAATTGGTTGTCCAGTACGATCAGAATAAATTTTGTTTAACTTGTCACGCATTTGAATAATTCTTTTAGCATGAATTTCAATATCTGATGCTTGCCCTTGTGTTCCACCTAATGGTTGGTGAATCATAACTTCACTGTTTGGTAGTGCATAACGTTTTCCAGGTGCACCTGTAGCTAATAAGAATGACCCCATTGATGCAGCCATACCTACACAGATAGTAGAAACGTCTGGTTTAATAAATTGCATTGTATCGTAAATTGCCATCCCAGCTGTTATAGAGCCACCTGGTGAATTAATGTAGAGTGAAATATCTTTATCTGGACTTTCTGCTTCTAAGAATAAAAGCTGTGCCACAATACTGTTGGCAACATTATCATCAATCGCACTACCTAACATAATAATGCGGTCTTTTAATAAACGAGAATAGATGTCATAAGCACGTTCTCCGCGGTTTGTTTGTTCAATAACTGTTGGTATCAAATTCATTGCAATCTTCCTCCTTCATAATCATCGGTTCCATTAGTGAATTAACTAACTATGTATATAGTAACTAAATGGTCAATAAAGGTCAAACGAAATACACTTCCTTTTGACTTTTATTTTAGATATATCTAATTGTATCGTACCCAATCAGATGGTAATATAAACCTTACATTTTATTATAACAGAGTATAATTGTTTTTTGGGTGGTCATTTACTTAAATTTTTAGATCGATAGCAGTTATTTCAACAAATAAGAAAGTTTATAATTACAATTGTAATAATAGAAGTAATCCGTTATAATAGTGCTTGTTCTTCTTTTACAGAGGGATAAAATTATTTAATAATGCGCCCGTAGCTCAGGGGATAGAGCATTGGTTTCCGGTACCAAGAGTCGGGGGTTCGAATCCCTCCGGGCGCACTAAGATAAACAGCAAGGATTCTATTAATTGGGATTCTTGCTGTTTTTATGTAAGTACTAGTTACATCGATTTTTTTAGGTATAAACTTGGAAGTGCTTATATCTTTAGTGGCAGAATTGTTCAGTACTGATGGGAATATTTTAATGCATTATTTGCAGAGAAGTATTATACTGATGACTAATGTTTAAACTAGGATGGTAATTGGAGGATAACAATGAATAATAATGATATTTTGGTTAGGTTGAGATATGCACTAGATATAAAAGACGCAGAAATGGTGGAGATTTTTGATTTAGGTGGATTAAAAACAACAATCGAAGAAACGCAAAATATGTTAGCGAAATTAAATAACCAAATTGAGAGCGATGATTTCCAAGAAAATGAATATGAGGAAAGATGCGATAATTATATGCTGGAATCCTTTTTGAACGGCCTGATTGTAAAGAACAGAGGTAAACAAGATGCAAAGCCAGGCGATTCCCGTAAACAAGAGCAAATGATTAAAAGCGATCAAAGTGTTAACAATGTTATGCTTAAGAAGGTTAAAATTGCACTCTCACTTACAAGTGATGATATTCTTGACATTTTAGATGAAACGGGAGTAACAATTTCAAAAAGTGAATTGAGTGCCGTGTTAAGAAAAGAAGGGCATCGAAATTATAAAGTCTGTGGTGATAGATATGCTCGAAACTTTCTTAAAGGGTTAGCGTTAAGGTATCGCGCCTAATGCATCTACCGTAAATTGGTATTGATAATCCAAACATCTCTTCACAAACTAAGTGATGGAGGTGATTTGTGATGGGTAAAAAAATTAAGAATGAAAAGTTAAATGCTGGTGTTAGCGATGAACAGGCTATACGAGGTACACTGCCAACTAACTTTGATCATGAATTTGCAAATGAACCATTAACTGAAAATGAAAAACAGAACAATAAAAAAACAAAAAAACGTCAGTAGTTAAACTATCTTCTTATATAAGGTAGTTCCCCTATGCAGATAAGTTTTTTGAAATAGGTAACTAGTAAGAGGCCAAATCGTAAATGATTTGGTCTCTTGTTATATGTTGAATAGCGGGAATAGACTAGAAAAGGATGTCTTTTCCACTAGCTCAAACGGTTGTGAATAGGTTAGCTCAACCACAACTAAAAAAAGTCCCAATTATACGAAACTTTAATTTTAATACATTATTATAAGCAGGTATCTTAAAAAGGTGAGAAGAAAATCAAAGGAACTAAAGTGTATACGTAACATAAAATCACTATTTGCGTAGTTGTTCTATTTCGTTAAATATATTATAACTAAGTCATCACATCTAAAGGAGGCGTATTCACGTTGCAAAATGATAAGGTAGGATATCATGATCTGATCAATAAATTGCAACATCAGGAGCAGGCGATTGCACAATTGGTGACGATTGTGGCAACAACCAATCGTAAGCTGAGCGAGATCGAACGAAAGCAACTATCACTTGAGCAATCAACTTCCACTGTTTGCTCGACTCCTTCTTATATTGCAAAGTGAGATCTGGTTAATCCTGGAATACGTCACCGAATAAGAGTAGCTTATCCTCTGAGCTACTCTTGTTTTTATTTCAGAATAAAATTTTCTATACTATTATCTGGTGGTTTCATATATAATATTATGGTGAAATATTAGATCTAGGGCTTTTATTTCTTATTAAAGAACTGATATGGGGGTGGGTGAATGAAGTATGTCTATTTGCTATTCATTTCACTACTTATTGTTTGGGAAACAGATTCGTTGCAAGATATTTTTGAGTTCCCGCTCATCTGGCAATATACAGCGAATATTGTATTAGTTGTATATTTTGCTTATCTTTTAAATATCAATATACCATTACAGAAAGCAATAAGATTGATAAGGTAAGCAATACAATAGGAATAAAAGACACACACATGTGATTCTGTGTGTGTCTTTTTATTTATAAATTAAAATTATTTAAGTGAATTTTTAACTAACAGACATAATCTATCTTTATATAGGGTAGGGTACCAATAAGATTTAGTTTTATGTATAACCCAAAATACGACAGGATTTAACTAAAGGAGTGACTAGTGTGACTATTGGACAATCTAAAACAAGAAAAGTTGTCATAATTGGAACTGGCTTTGTTGGTTCAAGTTATGCTTATGCATTATTAAATCAAGGAACTGTAAATGAACTTGTTCTTATTGATTTAGATAAAGATCGCGCAGAAGGAGAAGCTCGCGATTTAAATCATGGTATGCCGTTTGGGGCTCCAATGAGAATTCGAGCAGGTGATTACGAAGAATGTACAGACGCAGACATGGTTGTTATTACAGCTGGAGCTAATCAAGCCCCAGGTGAGACAAGGCTTGATCTAGCCGCCAAAAATGCAAAAATTATGACAGGGATTGTTAACAGTATAATGGATACCGAATTTAAAGGGATTTTATTAGTTGCTACAAACCCTGTTGATGTATTAAGTCATGTTGCACTTGAGGTATCTGGTCTACCAAAAGAAAGAGTAATCGGTTCAGGCACAATTCTTGATACAGCAAGATTCCGTTATTTGTTAAGTGAGTATTACCAAGTAGATTCCCGTAATGTTCACGCATATATTATAGGAGAGCATGGTGATTCTGAATTGCCGGTTTGGAGTCATGTTCAAATAGGTGGGGTTCCATTAAGTAAATATGGGAACATTCCTGATGTTCAACAGGATGAAAATATGCGAACAATTTTTGAGAATGTGCGAGATGCTGCTTATCATATTATTGAAAGAAAAGGTGCGACTTATTACGGTATTGGACTAGGGTTAGCGCGTTTAACAAGAGCTATTCTTTATAATGAAAACTCTATTGTTACAGTATCAACATTATTTGAAGGGCAATATGGCGTAGAAGGTGTATACCTCGGTGTTCCTGCTGTTGTGAATGAGTATGGTGTTCGAGAAGTACTTGAATTAGATTTAAATGAACAAGAATCAAAACAATTACATGAATCTGCGAAGATTTTAAAAGAAATGACAGAAAACGTACTGCCAAATTAAACAACAAAATTACTTTATGAATAGCGTATCAAAGCAGACGTTAGAAGGGAAAACACATTGGACATTTTGAGAACATTCCGTGTGTTTTTCTTTCTAATACAGTTTGTCAGAGCTAAATACTTATTGTATGGGAGATAAATATGAACGAATGGATTGTTTTAGTAGGTGAGTTGTTCTTTGATTAGACATTTTAAGACGGGAATTTTGATAATTAGGGATAACGTTAATAAGGCAAAAACAAAAGAAATTTGTTGAGGAAAACTTACTTATCTGCTACAATAATGATTGTAAGGAATTTTTTTGCTGTGTGCGGGACACGATATGACTAGTAGGGACATTTTTATCCCTGGTATATCATTGAAAAGGAGTTAAATCATGCGAGCATTACTTGATCTACAAAAGAAATTATTCCCTGATTTACTCAATATCATGCAGCGAAGATATAAAATCTTACACTTTATTCAGTTGATGGAGCCAATTGGTCGCCGTAGTTTAGCTGAAGAGATAGATATGAAAGAAAGAATTGTTCGCAGTGAGATTGACTTCTTGAACAAACAAGTTTGCATTGAAGTGACGGCAAAAGGAATGCGTGTAACGAAAACAGGAAAAGACGTACTTCAACAATTAGCAAATTTCATGAATGAACTTTCTGGATTTCATGAGTTAGAACAACAGATTAAGGGTACATTAAATCTTGATCACGTTATTATAACTCCGGGTAATAGTGATGAACATGATTGGGTCAAGCAAGAACTTGGGAAAGCAGCAGTTGATTATTTGCAATCGATTATTCAATCGAATCAAACGATCGCTGTTACGGGCGGAACATCAATGGCTGTAGTCGCAGAAATGATGAGTCCGGCATCGTATGCCCAAAACAGTATGTTTGTGCCAGCACGTGGTGGACTTGGCGAAAGAGTTGAGAACCAAGCCAATACAATTTGTGCAGAGATGGCTAAAAAGGCAAATGGTGAATATCGATTACTCTATGTTCCAGACCCATTGAGTGAAGAATCTTATCAGTCAATCATTGAGGAACCTTCTGTAAAAGAAATTTTACAAATAATTCGCCAAGCAGATGTAGTGATGCATGGTATAGGTGATGCTGTCACAATGGCGAAACGTCGAAAGGCCTCGAAAGATGTTTTACATAAGATTGAGACGGGTAAAGCAGTTAGTGAGGCTTTTGGTTATTACTTTAATAACGTAGGTGAAGTAATTCATAAAGTTAGAACAGTAGGAATGCAATTAGAAGATTTGTCTAAAATAAATTGTGTGATTGCTGTTGCGGGTGGAAAATCAAAAGCAAAAGCCATTTATTCCTATTTTAAACAAGGAAAAAGTAATGTGCTAATCACAGATGAAGCTGCTGCAAATGAGTTAATAAAGGGTTTTTCCCTTTAAATATAATTAAGATAATATAAGGAGGAAACAAGAATGACAGTAAAAATAGGTATTAATGGTTTTGGTCGTATTGGCCGTAACGTATTCCGTCAAGCTTTAAACAATGATGAGGTAGAAGTAGTAGCGGTTAATGATTTAACTGATGCTAACATGCTTGCTCATCTCTTGAAATATGACTCTGTACACGGGAAATTAGCTGAAGAAGTTTCTGTTAATGGCTCAAACCTTGTTGTTGGTGGAAAAGAAATTAAAGTACTTTCTGAAAGAGATCCAGCTAACTTAGGATGGGGAGATCTTGGAGTAGAAGTAGTAATCGAGTCTACTGGTATTTTCACTGATGCTAACGATGCTAAAAAACACATCGAAGCTGGCGCGAAAAAAGTAGTAATTTCTGCACCTGCTAAAAACGAAGATATCACTGTAGTTATGGGTGTTAACGAAGATAAGTATGACGCTGCTAACCATAACATTATTTCTAATGCATCATGTACTACAAACTGTCTAGCACCATTTGCAAAAGTACTTAACGACAGTTTTGGTCTTAAGCGCGGTATGATGACAACTGTACACTCATACACAAATGACCAACAAATCTTAGACTTGCCACACAAAGACTATCGTCGTGCGCGTGCTGCTGCTGAGAGCATTATCCCAACAACAACTGGAGCTGCAAAAGCAGTATCATTAGTACTTCCTGAATTAGAAGGAAAATTAAATGGTATGGCTATGCGTGTACCTACTCCAGACGGTTCTCTTGTTGACTTAGTTGCAGAACTTGATAAAGACGTTACTGTAGAAGAAGTAAATGCAGCACTTAAAGAAGCATCTGAAGGTAAAATGAAAGGTGTTCTTGGATATAGTGAAGAAGCACTTGTATCTGTAGACTACGTTGGTAACACTAACTCTTCTACTGTAGATGCACTTTCTACACTAGTAATGGAAGGTAACATGGTTAAAGTTGTATCTTGGTATGATAACGAAATGGGTTACTCTGCTCGTTGTGTAGACTTAGCTGCATTTCTTAAAAAACAAGGCCTTTAATTCATAAAGGATAAGACATGTTAAATGGGAGGGGGGCAAACCTCCTCCCATTTTCAAGTATTATGTATGATCAAGAAAACGATTATATGTGCTACTGAATGTAAGTTGTACATATCTAAAATGCTAAGGAGGTTGTAAACGATGAATAAGCTTACAATTAAAGATTTAGATGTAAAAGGTAAAAAAGTATTTTGTCGTGTTGACTTCAACGTTCCAATGAGTAATGGAGAAGTAACAGACGATACACGTATTAAAGCAGCAGTACCAACAATTGAGTACCTAGTGAAACAAGGAGCAAAAGTTGTTTTATCTAGTCACCTTGGCCGCCCAGAAGGACAAGTTGTGGAAGAACTTCGTTTAGATTCTGTTGCAAAGCGTTTAAGCGACCTTCTAAATCAAACTGTTACAAAAACAGATGAAGTTTTTGGTCCTGAAGTAGACAAAGCTATAGGCGCAATGGCTGATGGCGATGTTGTTTTAATTGAAAATGTACGCTTTAATCCAGGTGAAACAAAAAACGATCCAGAATTAGCAAAAGAATTTGCTAAAATGGGTGATTACTATGTAAATGATGCATTTGGAGCAGCACACCGTGCGCACGCATCAACTGCTGGGGTTGCAGAACATTTAACTTCTGCTGCTGGTTTCTTGTTAGAAAAGGAACTTGAAGTACTTGGTAAAGCATTATCAAACCCAGACCGTCCATTTACTGCCATTATTGGTGGAGCAAAAGTAAAAGACAAGATTGGTGTTATTGATCATTTATTAGATAAAGTTGACAACCTAATTATTGGTGGTGGACTTTCTTATACATTTATCAAAGCGCAAGGTTATGAAATTGGTCAATCTCTTTTAGAAGAAGATAAAATTGAGTTAGCAAAAGAATTTATCCAAAAAGCTAAAGACAAAGGTGTTAACATGGTATTGCCAGTTGACGCGATTGTTGCGGATGATTTCTCTAAAGACGCTAACACAAAAGTTGCTGATATCACAGACATTCCTGCTGATTGGCAAGGATTAGATATTGGTCCAAAAACTATTGAAACTTACGAAAAGCTTGTTAAAGAATCTAAGTTAGTAATTTGGAATGGACCAATGGGTGTATTTGAATTAGAGCCATTCTCAAAAGGTACTATTGGAGTAGCAAAAGCATTGGCAGAAACGAATGGATATACCGTAATTGGTGGCGGTGATTCGGCCGCAGCTGTTGAAAAGTTTGAACTTGCTGATAAAATGGATCACATTTCTACAGGTGGAGGAGCTTCCTTAGAATTTATGGAAGGTAAAGTACTTCCAGGTGTAGCGGCATTGACTGACAAATAAGATAGGCGAGGTGACTGATAATGCGTAAAAAAGTAATTGCAGGAAACTGGAAAATGAACAAAGTATTAGCAGAAGCAACTCAGTTTGTGGCTGATACGAAGGATAAAGTACCAGGAGCAGATAAAGTTGAGTCTGTTGTTTGTGCACCATTCCCTTATCTATCTGAACTTGTACAAAAAAGTGCAGGTACTGATTTGGAAATTGCAGCACAAAACATGCATTACGAAGAAAGTGGTGCATTCACAGGTGAAGTAAGCCCTGCTATGTTAAAAGATATTGGTGTATCATATGTGGTATTAGGACACTCTGAACGCCGTGAATATTTTGCAGAGACAGATGAGACAGTTAATAAAAAAGCACATGCTGCTTTTAAACATGGTTTAACACCTATCATTTGTGTTGGTGAAACGTTAGAACAACGTGAAAGTAACCAAACAATGGATCTAGTTGCAGATCAAGTGAAAAAAGCATTAGCTGGACTTACTGAAGATCAAGTAAAAGAAACCATTCTTGCTTATGAGCCAATTTGGGCAATAGGAACTGGTAAAACTGCAACATCTGAACAAGCCAATGAAGTTTGCACACATATCCGTATAGTAGTTGCAGAAGCTGTTTCAACTGATGCTGCACAAGCTGTTCGAATTCAATATGGAGGTAGTGTTAAACCAGCAAATGTTGATGAATTATTAGCACAATCTGACATTGATGGTGCCTTAGTTGGTGGAGCTAGCCTTGAAGCTGATTCTTTCTTAAAATTAGTGGAGGCTGGTGCAAAATGAGTCAAGACAAATTAGCAGCCCTAATTATTCTTGACGGTTACGGTGATCGTGATGAAGTAAAAGGGAACGCGGTAAAGCAAGCAAATACACCGAACTTTGATCGCTATTTTAATAAGTATCCACATAGTCAATTAACAGCATCAGGTGAAGCAGTTGGTCTTCCGGAAGGCCAAATGGGGAACTCTGAAGTTGGTCACTTGAATATTGGTGCTGGTCGAATTGTTTATCAAAGTTTGACACGCGTTAATTTATCAATCCGTGAAGGTGACTTTTTTGAGAACACAATTCTATTAAAAGCAATTGAAAAAGCAAAAGCTAATGATAAAGCATTGCATGTATTTGGCTTATTATCTGACGGTGGTGTTCACAGTCATATTGAGCATTTATATGCTGTACTGGATCTTGCTGCTGATCAAGGCTTGAAGAAAGTTTATGTCCATGGATTTTTAGACGGACGCGATGTTGGTCAAAAATCAGCGAAAAAATACATTAAAGCAGCTCAAGAAAAAATGACTGAACTTGGTGTAGGTGAATTCGCAACAATTTCAGGTCGTTACTACTCAATGGATAGAGATAAGCGTTGGGATCGTGTTAAAAAATCTTATGATGCAATGGTTTATGGTGAAGGTCCTAAATACCAAGATCCATTAGCAATTGTTGAAGATTCCTATGCAAATGAAATCTACGATGAGTTCGTATTACCATCAGTTATAACTGATGAATTTGGTAATCCAAAAGCAACCATTGAAGATAACGATTCTGTCATCTTTTACAACTTCCGTCCAGACCGTGCGATTCAAATTTCACGTACATTTGCTAACGAGGATTTCCGTGATTTTGATCGTGGGAATAAAGCGCCAAAAGACATTCACTTTGTTTGCTTAACAAACTTTAGTGAAACTGTTGATGGTGAAGTAGCATATGAACCTGTTAATTTGGATAATACTATTGGGGAAGTTCTAGCTCAAAACAACTTAAACCAATTGCGTATTGCTGAAACAGAGAAATATCCACATGTTACATTCTTTATGAGTGGTGGACGTGAACAAGAATTCCCAGGTGAAAAGCGTATTCTAATTGATTCGCCAAAAGTTGCAACATATGACTTACAACCAGAAATGAGTGTATATGAAGTAACAGATGCTCTGTTAAAAGAGCTTGATGAAGGTAATCAAAATGCGATCATCTTAAACTTTGCAAATCCAGACATGGTTGGCCACTCTGGTATGTTAGAGCCAACAATTAAAGCTATTGAAGCTGTTGATGAGTGTCTAGGTAAAGTAGTGGATAAGATTCTCGAAAAAGGTGGTCAAGCAATCATTACAGCTGACCATGGTAACTCTGATGAAGTAGTTTCACTTGACGGTACACCAATGACAGCACATACAACGAATCCAGTACCAGTAATTGTTACGAAAGAGGGTATTGAATTACGTGATGGTGGTATTCTTGGAGATCTGTCACCAACATTATTAGATTTACTAGATGTTGAAAAACCAAAGGAAATGACAGGTACTTCATTAATTAAAAAATAAAAACCTAAAAGAAAAAGGAGAGAAACAAATTATGCCATATATTACAGATGTTTATGCACGCGAAGTATTAGATTCACGCGGTAACCCAACAATCGAGGTTGAAATTTATACAGAATCAGGAGCATTCGGTTCTGCACTAGTACCAAGTGGTGCTTCTACTGGTGAGCACGAAGCAGTAGAATTACGTGATGGTGACAAAGACCGTTATTTAGGTAAAGGTGTCCTAAAAGCAGTAGAAAACGTAAACGAATTAATCGCACCAGAACTTCTTGGTTTAGATGTTACTCGTCAAGTAGTAATTGACGCACTTTTAATTGAACTTGATGGTACTGAAAACAAAGGTAAATTAGGAGCAAACGCTATCCTTGGCGTATCAATGGCTGCTGCACATGCTGCTGCTGATCACTTAGGTGTTCCACTTTATACTTACTTAGGTGGATTCAATGCTAAAACTCTTCCAACACCAATGATGAATATCGTTAATGGTGGGGAACATGCGGATAACAACGTAGATATTCAAGAATTCATGGTTATGCCTGTAGGTGCTGTAACTTTCCGTGAAGCATTACGTATGGGTGCTGAAATCTTCCATAGCTTGAAGAAAGTTTTATCTTCAAAAGGTTACAATACAAGTGTTGGTGACGAAGGTGGTTTCGCACCAAACCTTAAGTCAAATGAAGAAGCACTTTCTACAATCATTGAAGCAATTGAAGCAGCTGGTTACAAGCCAGGTGAAGAAGTTATGCTTGCAATGGACGTAGCATCTTCTGAATTCTATGAAGACGGCAAATATAACTTAAAAGGTGAAGGTGTTGTTCGTACTTCTGAAGAAATGGCAGTATGGTACGAAGAAATGGTTAATAAATACCCAATCATCTCTATTGAAGATGGTTTAGATGAGAACGACTGGGAAGGTCACAAAATGCTTCAAGAGCGTATCGGAGATCGCGTTCAGTTAGTAGGGGATGACTTATTCGTTACAAACACGAAGCGTCTTGCACAAGGTATCGAGCAAGGAGTAGGTAACTCAATCCTTGTTAAAGTTAACCAAATCGGTACACTTACTGAAACTTTCGAAGCAATCGAAATGGCTAAGCGCGCAGGTTACACTGCTGTTATTTCTCACCGTTCAGGTGAAACAGAAGATGCAACTATCGCTGACATCGCTGTTGCAACAAATGCTGGACAAATCAAAACAGGTGCACCGTCTCGTACAGACCGTGTAGCTAAATATAACCAACTTCTTCGCATTGAAGATGAATTAGTTGGAACAGCAGTTTATGCTGGAAAATCTGCTTTCTACAACCTTAACAACAAATAAGTAGTAGTAAAGCTAAGTGAAAAAAGCTTGCCTCTTAAGAGGTAAGCTTTTTTTGATGGAGATGTATTTGGATTCAAAAAACAGGACTATTCAAACAAACATATAATTTTATAATGAAAAAATTGACATACATTCGAAAATTATTTAATATAATTATTGGTGATAATGATAATCTTTATCATTTAAAGAAGTATACATAAAATATTAGGGGGAGATGTAAGAATGAAAAAATTACTACTTTTAATTATAACAAGTTTTGTTTTAGTATTAGCGGCTTGTGGAACTGAAGATGAGGGACAATCAGACAACAATAATGCTGATAATACTTCTACTACAACAGAAACAGAATCTGCTTCTATTGTAGTACAAGATATGTATGGTGAGACGGAGTTTGATGAGGTACCTGAGCGTGTAGTTGTGTTAGAATGGGTATATGCAGAAGATGTTTTAGCATTGGGTGTTCAACCAGTTGGAATGGCAGATATCGAGAATTATCATAATTGGGTCAATATTGAACCTGAGCTTTCAGAAGATGTTGTTGATGTCGGGACAAGACAGCAACCAAACATAGAAGCGATTGCAGAATTGAATCCAGATGTTATAATTACAGCTGGCTTTCGTCATGAAGAAATAATGGATAGTTTAGAAGAAATTGCACCAACTTTAGCTTACAACCCTTATCCTGGAGAGGGAGAAGGAAATCAATATGAAGAAATGAAAACAACATTTAAGGAAATTGCAAAACTTCTCCAAAAAGAGGATGAAGCTGCACAAGTTCTAAGTGAACTGGATGAAGTATACGAAACTGTTAATCAAGAAATTACTGATGCAGGAATTGAAAATTCTGATTTCGTATTGTCACAAGCATATAGCTCAGATAATAACCCAGTATTAAGGTTGTTTAAAGATAATGCAATGGCAGTTCAAATAATGGAAAATATCGGTTTAGAAAATGTATACGAGTCTGAAGGTTTTCAAGCCTATGGTTTTGATTCAACAAGTGTAGAAGTTCTACAGAATTTCCAGGACGCGAACTTCTTTTATATTGTTCAAGAAGAAGATAATATCTTCACAAATCAATTAGCGGGGAACCCAGCTTGGGAGAACCTAACATTTGTTGAAGAGGGTAATACTTATGGTTTACCAGGAGATACTTGGACATTTGGCGGACCTCTTTCAGCAAAAGTATTTGCTGAACAAGTAAAAGAAGCATTAATTCAACAATAGAGATGTGATCATATGCCAATAAACAAATTACCAAAAGGAATTAAAACGGTTCTTACCTTTGGAGGTGGAACCCTCCTTTTGGTTCTTTTTCTTTTCATACATATAAACCAAGGTAGTGTTCAGCTATCGCCAGCAGTAGTAACTAAAGCAATATTTTTACCAGAGGACATTATAGGGCATCATACGGTTCGTTATTTACGCTTACCGCGTGCTGTAATTGGCATATTGGCAGGTGGAGCATTAGCTGTATCTGGTGTTATTTTACAGACTATAACGAAAAATGCTCTGGCCTCAGCAAGCACACTAGGTATTCATTCTGGCTCGTATTTTGCTGTTATATTTTCTGCTGTCTTTATTCCTGCTTCTATTGCTTATAATGGCTTAGTAGTTGCTTTTATAGGAGGGATCCTTACTGCTGTCCTTGTCTATCTATTAGCAGGAAGAGCAACAGCAAATCAAGTGAAAATGGTATTAGCCGGTATGATTGTTACAATGATGTTTTCTTCATTTACTTCACTTATACAAATTTTTTATGAAAATGAAACAGCAGGTTTGTTTTTATGGGGTTCAGGTACATTAATTCAAAATAATTGGAATGGTGTTCAATTTGCTTTTCCATTTGTTGCTGTAGGTATGCTGTTCGCATTATTAATCGCCAAACCTTTAGACACATTCCGCTTAGGAGAAGATGTAGCAACCTCACTAGGACAGAATGTTACGCGATTAAGAATCATTTCGCTAGTAATCGCTGTTTTTTTAACTGCTGTTACTGTTAGTGTTGTTGGACCGATTGGATTTGTTGGTTTGATTGCGCCTCATTTAATTAAGCTGTTAGGTTATCAAAACCACTATTTATTAATAGTAGGTTCATTTATATGGGGAGCAAATGTACTGCTTGGTGCAGATATTTTAGCTCGTATTATTGATCCATCTTTTTCTGAATTACCAGTAGGAGCAATAACAGCATTTATTGGAGCACCATGGCTAATTTGGCTCGTATTGAGTAAGCAACAACAAAAAAGTAATGAAAATACAAGTACAATCTTAGCAGGAAAAGTTAACCTACGTATTTCATCACGGTTACTTGTTATGCTGCTAATTACTGCTTTAATTGTTCTATTAATCATTGGGGTGTCTACAGGAAATAGTGGTATACAATTATTAAATAGTGCTAGAGCAACACTGGGCTTAGAAAATGAGTCACTACAAAACTTTATTATAAATCTGCGTTTACCACGACTTTTAGTTGCAGCAGTGAGTGGGGCACTTCTTGCGATTAGCGGTTTTATATTTCAAGGTGTACTTCGAAATCCGTTAGCAGATCCATCTGTTATTGGAATTACCTCAGGTGCAGGTGTAGGGGCATTACTCGTCTTATATGTTTCAGGATTTTCAGCAATATTTGTGCCAATCGGAGCATTTGTTGGTGCCTTACTAGCTTTTCTTGTTGTCATGGCATTAGCATATCGCACCCAATTTCAGCCATCCTTGTTGGCTTTATTAGGAATAGGTGTGTCAGCATTTGGCTCTGCCGTTATACAAATATTGGTAGTTGAGGCAGATATGGCAGTTGCCTCCGCATTAACTTGGTTATCAGGTAGCACATATGCTAAAAGTTGGTCAGAGTTTTTCACTTATTTAATTGGTCCATTAGTGTTAATTACACCAATATTAGCTCTTCAATTCAAAAAAATTAACACGTTATCTCTAGGAGATGATACAGCAAAGGGATTAGGGTTAAAGGTGACACAAACGCGATTCCAATTAGCATTTTGGGCTTCCTTATTAGCGGCTTCCAGTGTTGCTGCTGTTGGTTCAATTGGTTTTGTTGGCTTAATTGCCCCACACTTAGCTAGAATTATGCTCGGACCTAGTCAAAAACATCTCTTACCAACTACAGCTCTATTAGGCGCTGCATTGCTATTATTTGCTGATATACTTAGTAGAACTTTATTTGTACCGAAAGAAATACCATCAGGTATCATCGTAGCAATTATTGGTGCTCCATACTTTTTGTTTTTAATGCATCGATCAAATAAAATTAAAGGAAAATAAAAATTCTCGATCTATTGAATTAGATCGAGAATTTTTTGTTATTTATTGATTTGTTTTTTCGCGAACGAAAGCTTCTACTTCGTCAGCAGTACCCATGCTTAGTAGTTCATCTTTGAAAGTAGCAAGTTCTTTCTTAGATAAATCTTTAATTTGTGTACGTGCTGGAAGAATTGAAGTGGCACTCATACTAAACTCATCTAATCCAAGACCTAACAGTATCGGAATTGCGATTGAGTCACCAGCCATTTCACCACACATACCGGCCCATTTGCCTTCTGCGTGCGCTGCTTCTATAACATTGTTTACAAGGTTTAAGATAGCAGGGTGATAAGGTTGGTATAAATAAGATACATGTTCGTTCATACGGTCAGCAGCCATTGTATATTGGATTAAATCATTCGTACCAATACTGAAGAAATCAACTTCTTTAGCGAATTGACGAGCAATTACAGCTGTTGAAGGGATTTCTACCATGATACCAACTTCAATATCCTCTGAAACAGTGACACCTTCATTTTTCAATTTTGCTTTTTCTTCTTCTAATAATACTTTAGCTTGACGGAACTCATTTAACGTCGCAATCATAGGGAACATAATTTTGAGATTCCCATATGTACTAGCACGTAAAAGTGCGCGTAACTGTGTACGGAAAATATCGTCACGCTCTAGGCATAGACGAATAGCACGGAATCCTAAAAATGGATTCATTTCTTTTGGTAAATCTAAATAGCTAAGTTCCTTATCTCCACCGATATCAAGTGTACGAACAACAACTGGTTTGTCACCCATTTGTTCTAAGACAGATGAATAAGCTTCAAATTGCTCGTCTTCTGTAGGAAGTTCACTTTTACCCATATAAAGAAACTCTGTACGATAAAGACCAACACCTTCGCCACCATTGTTAATAATACCTGCAACGTCATCAGGTGTACCAATGTTTGCAACAAGTTCAACATGTTCTCCATCAGAAGAGACAGTTGGCTCATCTTTTAATTGTGCCCATATTTGTTTTTGTTTCTCGAAATCAGCTTGTTTCTGTTTGTAAGTAGCTATTTCTTCGTCACTAGGATTTAGAATAACTACACCGTCAATCCCATCAATAATTACAACATCGCCTTCTTTTGCATCAGAAGTAATCGTTTTTGTTCCAACCACAGCTGGAATTTCTAACGAACGAGCCATAATCGCTGAGTGAGAAGTACGTCCACCAATATTGGTAGTAAACCCTTTTACAAATTGTTTATTTAATTGTGCTGTATCAGAAGGAGTAAGGTCTTCAGCAATAATAATTACTTCTTCATCAATCAAAGCGGGGTCTGGAAATGTTACATTTAATAAGTGTGCCATTACACGCTTGGTTACATCTTGGATGTCAGCAGCACGTTCACGCATGTATTCATTTTCCATGGCTTTAAACATATCAATGAACATAGTAGCTGTTTCATTAAGTGCAAATTCTGCATTAACATTATCCGTTTTGATCTTGTCTTCAATCGGATTAATTAACTCTGGATCACTTAAAACAAGTAAATGTGCAGAGAAAATTTCAGCATGTTCATCGCCTAACGTTTTCCGTGCATTTGATTTTATTTTTTCTAACTCTTCTTTAGAAGTTTCGAGTGCTTGACTTAAGCGTTTTACTTCTGATTCCACATCTTCCACTTTCTTTTTATCGAAAGAAAGGTCGGGAGCTGCTAATTTATATGCTTTTGCAATAGCAATCCCACTCGATGCTGCAATCCCACTAATATTACTCATTAATAATTACTCCCCTAGTCCTTCTTTTTTAATTACTTCATAAATTGCTTCAATCGCTTCTTCCTCATCAGATCCGCTTGCAACAACTTTAATTTCAGCATCTTTAGGGATACCTAGAGACATAACACCCATAATTGATTTCAAGTTTACTGATTTACCACTATATTCTACTGTTACATCTGAAGCAAAGCTACCTGCTTTGTTAACCAATACTGTTGCTGGGCGAGCGTGTACTCCTGTTGAATCTGTAATTGTAATTGTTTTTTCTGCTGACATGAAAAAAACCTCCTAAATATTTTTGAATAGGTATACTACAGTACTATTTTACTCTGTTATTAGGCAATAATTCAAGAGAATCACCAAAAACATATAGAATGGTACAATTGAACTTTTTGAAAATGGTTTTGTAATCATTCTTTCTATACTATAGCACCTCAAGAATACCATTATACCAAGGTGAAGTCCAATAACAACAGTGGAAATCGACAATTTTCAACAATGTGAAAAAGTGTATGCGGTTACTGTTATTTTAATATAAGAATCTTCTCTTCATTAAGAGTTCAAATGCCTTTTTAGCCAACTTAAAATATCTTCCATAACCTCATTTTTATTTATTTCATTAAGTAGTTCATGTCGTGCACCTTGGTAAAATTTATAATCAATATTCTTAATGCCTTGATTCTTGTATTGTTCTATTGCCTTTTTAACACCGTTAGTATATTTTCCAACAGGATCATCTGTCCCGCTAATAAATAAAAAAGGAAGGTCTTTTTTTATTTTGTCTATTTTTTTAGGATCTTGCATCGTTTCAATTCCATCAAACAAATCGTAAAAAAAAGATGTACTAGGAATGAATCCAGTGTCAGGGTCATTAATATAGTCATATACGTTGTTTTGGTCTCGACTTAACCAATCAAAATCGGTTTGCCTATGTTTAAATTGTCGTGCATAATTGCCAAAAACTAATTTATTAAAAAAGGAAGAAGGTTGATCCCACCCTTTTATTGATATTTGCCATTTTGCTAATAACTTTACAGTTTTGGTTAAGGCTTGAGGTTCAGATCCAGTTCCAGACAGAATCACACCAGATAAATAATCTGATTGTTTTGTAAGATAGTTTCTGACTAAAAAAGAACCCATACTATGGCCAAACAAGAAGATAGGTAGAGTCGGATGTTGCTTTTTTATCTCTTCGGTCACAGTGAGTAAATCATTTGTAGCTTTCTCGAATCCATTTACTTCATCAAAATAGCCAACCCCATGTTTTTTTCCGGTTTGTCCATGTCCTCTATGATCATTTCCGTAAACAATAAAACCATGATCCATTAAAAAATTTGCAAATTCATCATATCGATCAACATGTTCAGCCATACCGTGTGAAATTTGTAAAACTGCTTTTTTCTGTTCATTACTAGGGTGTTCCCATTTTTGGAAGTAGATAGAATTTTTGTCGTCTATTTCTATCCAATCTGCATGTTTCATAAGATTTCCCACCTCACCTTTTAGTAAACGCTATCTCTATTGTAGCGCATGCGAAACAGGTTTGTCATGATAATAACATCAAACTAGTAAAATTTACTTGAGAAAACTAGATGTTTATGCTACATTTAGATTACGTATTAGTGTGTGTAATAGGAGGTGTCTGCAACCATGCAAGGAGTTGCGATTACATTATTAATTATTGATGCTATAGCACTTATTGTTTTAGTTTTGTTACAATCAGGGAAAAGTGCTGGACTATCAGGTGCTATATCTGGTGGTGCAGAACAATTATTTGGAAAACAAAAAGCACGTGGTATTGATGCAGTATTGCACAATGCTACAATTGTAGCGGCTGTTTTATTGTTTGTACTTACATTTGCAGTTGCTTATGTTTTATAAGTTAGAAAACGGTAAACCCCCTTACTACTAATAAGTTAGTGAGGGGGTTTTGTTTATTCATGTTGGATCACTAGGCAGTATTTGTGAAAGATATGTTTTAATTTGATAAGATTAATCCATCATACATATTAGATACAAGGTAAGCAGAAAGGATGGAAGAGGAATATGCAGATAAAAAAACCACAACCGTTTACGTTTGAAGAAGGGGAACGTGCGGTATTACTATTACATGGGTTTACTGGGCATACAGCAGATGTTCGTATGTTAGGAAGATTCCTACAAAAGAAAGGTTATACGACACATGCTCCCATTTATCGTGGGCATGGAAAGGCACCGGAAGATCTACTTGATGTAAGCGCAACAGAGTGGTGGGAAGATGTTCAAAATGCTTTTAATGAATTGAAGGATATGGGGTATCAAAAAATTGCAGTAGCAGGTCTCTCCTTGGGTGGAGTGCTTGGGTTAAAGTTAGCTTACTCAGAAGCAATTAAGGGTATTATTCCTATGTGTACGCCGATGTTTTTTGATAATGAAACACAGTTAACTAAAGGCTTTAAAATCTTTTCAACACAATATAAAGAAGTGGAAGGAAAAGATAGAGAAACGATTGAACATGAAGTCCAGGCGTTAGTTGATCAATCACCAGAATTATTTCATCAGTTAGGTGAACTAATTACAGATGTTAAAAATCATATAGACCACATCTATACACCAACACTTGTTATTCAAGCAAAAGATGATCAAATGATTAATACGAAGAGCGCGACTTATATTTATGACCATGTTGAATGTGATCAAAAAGAAATTAAATGGTATGAAAATGCAGGACATGCAATTACTTTAGGGAATAAGAAAGAAGAAGTTCATGAAGATATTTATCAATTTTTAGAATCGTTGGATTGGTCTTGATCCATAATAAGAATAGACTGTTCCAATAGAAAGAGGGTGAAAGAATGAATCAAGAAATAATGAAAGAGACAATTATGCAGTATTTTGAAGAAGAAGCAACGAAACCTCTAAGCGTGAAGGAGATTGAAGAGGTATTAGAGATTCAAGATGTTGATCAGTTCAAAATACTAGTAAAAATGTTAAATGAATTAGAAGATAAGGGTAAGCTCGTTAAAACAAGAAAAAATCGGTATGGTGTACCAGAACGAATGAATCTAATCCGAGGTCGTATTCAAATGCATGCCAAAGGATTTGCTTTTTTAATACCGGAAGATGAGGAACAAGACGATGTATACATTAATCATGCTGATCTACAATCTGCAATGAATAATGACATTGTCCTAGTACGTATTGATGGTAGAGATGAGTTTGGCAAACGTCCAGAGGGTGTTGTTATTCGGATATTAGAACGTGCTACTACAAGTTTAATTGGAACATATGAGGACAATGGTAACTTTGGTTTTGTGATTGCAGATGATAAACGAATTCCAAATGATATTTTTATTCCCAAAAATGCTGCAAACGGGGCAGTTTCTGGGCATAAGGTAATTGTGAATATTACGAAGTTCCCTGAAGCGCGTATGAGTGCGGAAGGTGAAATTACTGAAATATTAGGTCATAAGAATGATCCTGGTATGGATATTATTTCAATTATTTATAAACATGGCATTGCAGTTGATTTTCCAGAAGAGGTTCTGGAACATGCAAGTCAAGTACCAGAAACAATAGATGAGTCTGAGATAGAAAATAGACGTGACCTTCGTGAAGAAACAATCGTCACTATTGATGGAGCAGACGCGAAAGACTTAGATGATGCCGTAACTGTTAAAAAGTTAGACAATGGAAACTATAAATTAGGTGTCTATATTGCAGATGTATCGTATTATGTGGAAGAAAACTCACCAATTGATCAAGAAGCATTTGATCGAGCAACCAGCGTGTATCTCGTTGACCGTGTTATTCCAATGATTCCACACCGTTTGTCTAACGGGATATGTTCATTAAATCCACAAGTCGATCGACTTACATTAGGTTGTGAAATGGAAATCAATGCACAGGGTGAAGTAGTTAATCATGATATATTTCAAAGTGTAATTCGAACAAATGAGAGAATGACCTATTCTGATGTTAACAAAATCTTAGTCGATAAAAATGAAGAGGTCCGTTCACGCTATCAAGAGCTTGTCCCTATGTTTGAGGATATGGAAAAGCTTGCAGAAGTTTTACGCGGGAAGCGTTTTGGGCGTGGAGCTATTGACTTTGACTTTAAAGAGGCACAAGTAATTGTCGATGAGGATGGGAAAGCAATGGATGTTGCCATTCGAGAACGTTCTGTTGCTGAGCGATTAATTGAAGAGTTTATGTTAGCGGCAAATGAAACAATCGCAGAACACTTTCATTGGATGGATGTGCCTTTTATTCACCGTATTCACGAGGATCCAGATGAATCCAAATTACAAAGCTTCTTCGAATTTGTCGGTACATTAGGTTATGCAGTAAAAGGTACAGCGAACGAAATCCATCCACAAGCACTGCAAAAGCTTTTAGAAAGAGTGCAGGGTGAACAAGAAGAAATGATTATTTCTAAATTAATGCTGCGTTCTATGAAACAAGCGAAATATGATCCAGAAAGTATTGGACACTTTGGTTTAGCTACTGAGTTTTATACACATTTCACTTCGCCAATTAGACGTTATCCAGATTTAATTGTTCACCGTCTAATTAGAACCTATTTAGTTAATAAGCAGTTGGATTCTAAAACACAGCGCCATTGGAAAGAAAGAATGCCAGAAATCGCAAAGCATGCTTCAGAAAAAGAGCGTGCTGCTGTTGATGCAGAGCGCGAAACAGATGATTTGAAGAAAGCTGAATTTATGCAAGATAAAATTGGTGAAGAATTTGAAGGTGTTATAAGCTCCGTAACAAATTTTGGGTTATTTGTTGAGTTAGAAAACACAGTTGAAGGACTTGTACATGTCAGTTATCTAACGGATGATTACTATCATTTTGATGAACGTTCCTATGCAATGATTGGGGAACGTACAGGCACAATTTTCCGTATAGGTGATGTCATTACAATTAAGGTAGCAGCTGTAAATATCGAAGAACGTGCAGTTGATTTTGAAGTTGTTGGAATGAAGCCAAGAAAAGCTCGTCCAACGAATGATAGTCAATTCAATCGTAATGATCGTAGAAAGACTGAGAAGACGAATGGTAAAGGTAAAGATAAAGATAAAGGTAAAGGAAAACCAAAAGCAAAAGGAAAAATGAAACCACCTAAAGCAACAAAAACGAAGAAAAACAAAAAGAAGAAAAAGTAAGCTAAAGAAAAAAGGCTGTTTTGCAATGAACAGCCTTTTTTGATTGAGAACTAATTAATCCAATTCCCATGAAGTATCCAACCATCAGATAAGTCAAATGCATCGTAATCCGGAATTTGTTTAAAACCTTGATCAGAGAAATCTAACCATGGACGTGGTTGATCTGGATTATTCTCAATGTAGTGATAAACTGTTTCCCAAAATCCTGGCTGTTCAAAGTGATCATTCCAAAAATATTTTACTTGCGCAAACCACTCGCGTTTTTGATCATTTTTTATAATCATTAAGCGGTCTTTTGTTGGGTTTAGGTAAAATGTTGATTCCGCTAGGTGTTGATCTGATACGAGTTCTTGTGTGAAAGGAAAGGGATAATAGCATTCATATGGATAAACGTCTATTACATTATGATTAACATAAGCTGTCAATACCTCACGCTTTTTTGCTATAGAAGTAATTGCACCCCAAATATCACCAGGTGTACCGTTAAGCTTGTTAGCATCTTTTACTGATAAGGAATGCAATGTTTTAATTTCATCCAATTCCAATTTATCCAAAACACGTCTAGCGGCATGATTATGTATATTCGTATTACCACCAATCCAATTAATATAAGGCTTAGTTTTCAAGTCTTCTATAATAAAGTTAAGGATTTTTGTTGCATATCCTTTAGCATGATAGCGAATGTCACTTCGTAAGCGACCAAGCATTGCGTATCCTCCAGGAAACAATGAATAACCGGCTATTGTGATTAACGTGTCATTCTCAAATAGTCCGTAAACAGCATGCATTTTAGATTGAACTAAATCTGGGAAAATTTTGATGACATAATCATCTTCTATATTTGTTTGTAGTTGTTGAACAGTTAATTTATCATTGAGGCTCAATTTTCTAATCAATGTTGTTGATTGTTGTAGCAATAAAAAAAACTCCCTTCGTACTTTTATGTCTTTTTATATAATCGCATAATAAAACAAGTCTTGTCCATTGCTAAGCGTTGCCACGCATCCGTTTAACTGTTAAAATATATGACACGTAGTTAGAGGAGGAAGTTGTCATGCCAAAAGGGAGTAACGGCAAAATTATTGCCCAAAATCGTAAAGCAAATCATGATTTTTTTATAGAAGAAACTTTTGAAGCTGGTTTAGTATTAAAAGGAACTGAAATTAAATCGATTCGAGCAGGTCGTGTAAACATGAAAGATAGTTTCGCTAGAATTGAACGAGGAGAAGCATTATTATACAATTTGCATGTTTCTACCTATGAACAAGGGAATCAGTTCAATCATGAACCAACACGTACAAGAAAGTTATTATTGCACCGCAAAGAAATCGATAAATTAATTGGTGAAACACAACAAGCTGGTTATGCGTTGGTTCCATTAAAGATGTATATTAAAAATGGTGTTGCAAAAATTTTAATTGGACTTGGTAAAGGGAAGCGAAAATTCGATAAACGAGAAGATTTAAAACAGAAACAAGCGAAGCGGGATATGGCTCGTGCCTTAAAGGATAATTATTGAGTTAATAATTTTGTAAGTAATTACCTTTGCGGTATACTTGATATTTCTCGGTAATTTGTTATAATAATAACTGTGTTAAATTAACAAACAACAAAATATGATATAGGCTTTTTCTAGCCATATTCGTTTTGTTCCTCTTACATGGGGACGTTACGGATTCGACAGGGGTAGATTGAGCTCAGGTTGCGTGTCGAGGTTACGGCTCGTAAAACGTTACTCGCCAATAATAACTGGCAAAGAAAACAATTTCTCTTTAGCAGCTGCGTAAGTAGCTCTAAAGGATCCTTCCTATCATCGCCCGTGTGGTAGATTGAAGGGTCTCAAATTAAGCGGGATACGCTGACATCCACCATCTGAGGATGTTTAGAAGAGACTAATCAGATTAGCTCCTAGGAAGCCTGTTGATAGGCCGAATAGCGAGTGAAATATAATATATCAACTACGCATGTAGACGCCTGAGTGGCAATATCTCTGGACGTGGGTTCGATTAGTAATTAGTCGCCTTATGTGGCAACACATAAGTGATAATTCGGCTTTATCGGTGAAACCTAAGTCACATATACGTGTGATATGGCAATGCCGAGCGGTATGTGGAGTAATCCAACAGCCGTGTATCGACTTATAGGCTGCCAAGTGATTGGTAGTACTAGGATGCGAAATCCTACCTTATAGGTAAAAATACATTTCGCATAATACGCCGAAGGACCTTTGAATTACTACAAGGTTCAAGATATAGTCAGTGCCATGCGAGAGTATGGAATAGCACGTCCCACCGTCTCCACCAATACATAATTGGTGGTTTTTATTTTGTCTTTTTTTCAATAACCATGATTGAATTAGAATATAGAAAAAACGTTAGACACACTTAATGGTGCCTAACATTTTTTATACCTAAAATTCTCTATATTTACTCTGAACACTAATCCATTTTTCTGTTGTGAACTTATCTAATGCCCAGCTTCCACCAAATCTGCCTAGGCCTGAATGCTTTTCACCACCAAAGGCCACATGTGGCTCATCGTTAACAGATTGATCATTTACGTGAATCATACCTGTGTGAACCTTTTTAGCTACTTCTAATCCGCGCCAGCGATCACTTGTAAAGACTGAGCCACTTAAACCATATGGTGTGGCATTGGCAACGTGAATAGCAGCTTTTTCGTCTTTTACTTTAATAATTGCTGCAACTGGACCAAAGATTTCATTCTGTGCTATTGTCATATCATTTGTGACGTTTGATAATACGATTGGCTCTAATAGATTTCCTTCAACCTTTCCGGTCTTCATAACAGTTGCGCCTTCTTCTTTTGCTTTTGCGACATCCTCTAAAACACGTTTGACTTGATCATTATTAATTAGTGGGCCTATGAGTGTGTCTTCTTGTTTTGGATCTCCAACTTTTAATTGTTGTGCTGCTTCAGTAAATTTTTTAACAAATTCATCATGGACACTTTCATCCACAATTATTCGGTTGATTGCCATACAAATTTGCCCTTGGTGTAGATACTTACCAAAAACAGCAGCTTCTACAGCTTTATCAACATCTGCATCATCTAAAACAACCATAGCATTATTACCACCAAGCTCTAAAGCAGTATCTTTTATATCCTTACCAGCCAACTGTGCTATATGACTTCCAACTTCTGTAGAGCCAGTAAAAGAAATTGTTGATGGTGTCGGATCTGTCACAACAGAATCACCAATTACTGATCCTCTTCCTACAACAACATTAACTACTCCTTTTGGAAAGCCGGCTTCTTCAAACAATGATGCAATTAGTAGACCAGAAGTAACAGGTGTATCTGATGCAGGCTTGATTACAACAGTATTACCCGTCGCAACAGCTGGAGCAACAGAACGCATTGTTAAATATAACGGGAAATTCCACGGTCCGATTATTCCAATTACCCCTTTAGGATTTCGATAGACAAAATTTTCTTTTCCAGGAGTGTTTGAAGGTAAAATTGAACCTGTCATTCGTGTTGGCAAGGAATGAGCTTCTTTAATCACTTCATAACATATATCGTACTCAACACTAGCTTTTATCTTAGTACTTCCAGATTCAGTCACAAGCCAGTCAATGATCTCCTCTTTACGTCTCTCAAAAAGGTCTAATAAATTGTGCAAGTAAGTCTGTTTTCTTGCTGGTGCAGTTTGTTCCCAATCTAACTGCGCACTTTCAGCTGCTTGATACGCTTTTTTGACATCGGACGCGTCAGCTGATTGTATCGTTGTAATCTCAGCCTCAGTATAAGGGTTATAATCTTTAACTACGGAATCGCTTGATGCTTCTTCCCATTTTCCATTGATATATTGTTTTTTGAAAATTGAACTACTCAATTCACTCGCCTCCAATAGATAGATTATATAGTTTGTTTAGACGAAAATTTTGGAAGTTAAACATCATAAAATTGCAAATTATGAGCATGAAAATTAACTCGTGAATTTATAGCAGAACCCCAAAATGCACTGAGTTTTAAATATTCCCATTAACAAACCTCGTTTTTTGTCGATATAAAACACAGTGTTGAAATACAGTCTATTTAGAAGGGGAAAACATCATGAAGTCTTTTAATTTAAGAAGAAAATTATTACTTATGACAATTCTACTATTGATGATTCCAAGTATAACAATTGGGATGATAAGCTACCAATCAGCTAGTAATCATTTAAACGATTCAGGAGAAACAACAATTAAAAACGCCGTAACTATGGCGTTACAACTCATTGACTCCATGAATTCACAAGTTGAAGACGGAAATATGACGTTGGATGAGGCACAAGAACAAGTGAAAGTTTATTTGCTTGGTGAAATGAGAGAAGATGGCACTCGTCCAATCAATCAAGATATAGATCTTGGAAAAAATGGATACTTTGCTATTTATGATCAAGAAGGATTAGAGGTTGCTCATCCAACAATCGAAGGTCAGAACGTATGGGACGTACAAGATAAAGATGGTCAATATTTAGTACAAGATCAAATTGAAGCTGCACAAGCCGGTGGTGGGTTTACTACATACTCGTGGGCTTTCCCAAATGATCCTGATCGCGTTGGCGATAAAATAATGTATAACGAAATTGATCCTAACTGGGGCTGGGTTGTAACAGCCGGGTCATATACGGAAGATTTTAATAAGGGGTCACAAGACATTCTCTGGACTGTAATTATAACAACAGCATTAGCACTAGTAATTGGAATTATTGTCTCTTATTTGTTTGCTAATCATATTGCAAAGCCGATAAACTTGATTAAAAATTATTTATTAAAGTTAAGTGAAAATAATTTAAGTATGAAAGATATTAATTTTAAACGTAGTGATGAAATTCAAAGTTTAGCAGAGAGCCTAAATATAATGAAAAATAACTTGGCTGGCATGGTTGCGAAGATAGCCAACTTTTCACATACACTAGCGGCTTCTTCACAGCAATTAACTGCTAGCTCTGAAGAAACGAGTAAAGCAACAGAACAGGTCGCATCATCTATTCAATCTGTATCTGAAAGTTCAGACGCCCAAAGTCAAATAGCTCAGGATTCTAAAGGAGTCGTTGCATCCATTGCAGAGAGTATTACAAATATTGAAAAAAATATTGATCAAGTGAATCATTCTGCACAGGAGTCGACAAAGAAAGTCACCCGCGGTAAAGATGGAATTGTTGATAGCGCAAAAAAAATGGATCAAATACAATCTAAGACGGCAAATGTCTCATCAGCTATTCATGAGCTAGGTGAGCAATCTACAAAGATTGGCGACATTGTTAACTTAATTACTGGAATTGCTGAACAAACGAATCTATTAGCTTTAAATGCAGCTATTGAAGCAGCAAGAGCTGGAGAGCATGGAAAAGGATTCTCTGTTGTTGCTGATGAAGTAAGGAAATTGGCAGAACAATCAAATCAATCTGCAAGTGAAATTCAAAGCCTAATCACTAAGATTCAAGCAGGAATTAAGCAATCTGTTCAAATGATGAAAGAAAGTGAGACCTCTGTAAGCGACGGGAAAAAGACAATTGAATTAACAGGTAAAGAATTTGATGCAATTGAGTCATCTACTCACGAAATTGTTATAATGACAAAAGAAGTATTAGAATTCGTTAATAACATGAGCACTGGCGCAAGTCAGATGGTAAAAACTAGTGAGGAAACAGCTGATATTGTCATGCAATCTGCTGGGGAGATCCAAACAGTGGCAGCCGCATCAGAAGAGCAAAATGCTTCAATGGAAGAAATCGCAGCATCTTCTGTTGCACTATCTAATATGGCAGAAGAACTAAGTGAAATTGTAAATACATTTAAACTTGAGTAAGAGAGTAGATTTCATCATTACTATTTCAAACGCATAATGGTTCAGACGAGTCAAAATCTACAAAAAAGGCAACGCCCTAAAATTAGGTCGTTGCCTTTATCTTTACACTTTTAGAATTACTTAACCAATCATATCTATTTAAAAAGCTAAGTTTAAATTGTACTTTTCTACCTGATATTTATTTCAAATTCTTCGTAATATAGGTAATGATTTTTCTTAATTCTGTTGCAGAAGGTCTACCAAATGGACTTGTTTGTCTTTGTTGATATAATAATTCCCCTTTTTCATTAACCAAAAAGTATGCTGGTTCTCCGTGTGCTCCATGATCCTCGTATGGCGCATCTTCCTTGTGATAGTGAACCTTATAAGTTTTTAGTGCCTCATGTTCCTCATCTGCAAGAACAGGAAAGGTGAATTTATGTTCTAAAGCCATATCTTTTAAAGCATCTAGTTTATCGGTTGATATGGTAACAAGGTTGATATTTTTTTTATCAAAATATCCTTTGTTTTCTTCAAGCTCATCTAATTCACTCATACACGCTGGACACCATGAACCACGGAAAAAGATAATTAGATGCCATCCTTCTTGTTGCTTTAGTTGATCTTTTAACTGATAAGTCTCTTCATTTGTTGTAGGAAGAGTAAAATCTGGTACTGTTTTTCCAAGTTCAAATTCTGACATGATAATTCCTCCTTTTATATGACCATTCCCCAATTTTTTGACTTTTAACACGTTAATAGGAATGCTATTCGTTGTGTTTAGTGAAAAATGAATGACTTTATAATTTTGTAGTTATAATTATAAAATTAAGAAACAAGTTTCAACCCTATTGCTGCACCTAAAACCATAGCTATGAAGATTAACCTTTTCCAATCTTTTGATTCTCCATATAAAACCATTCCTAATATTGCTCCACCAGACGCTCCAATTCCAGTCCATATTGCATAGGTTGTTCCCATAGGAAGTGTTTCCATTGCAATAGATAGAAATAGGAAACTTGCTCCGAATCCGAATAATAATAGAACCAGTGACTGCCAATTTCGTTCGTTATGAAGTTTGTTTATCATAGCAACTCCAAACATCTCAAATAGACCTGCTAAGATTAGTGAAATCCACGCCATTAGGAATCAACTCCTTTACGAACATCCGTTGTAACTAATTTCAAGCCAATAACACCAATAAGTAATACAATAATCAAAAGTATCTTACTTATTTTAATTGGCTCTCCAAAAAATATTATCTCAGAAATAACAGTACCTGCTGTACCTAACCCTACAAAAACAGCATATACAGTTCCTACCGGAAGTTTTCTCCCAGCCATAATCATTATATAGAAGCTTATTATAATGGATATAACTGTTCCAGCCCATGTCCAGAGGGTATCTGCATGTTTTAATCCAATAACCCAAAAGATCTCAAATAGAGCAGCAATAAATACATTAATCCAATTCTTGTTCAAGGTAATACCTCCAATTTATTTTTGTCAAAAAACAAAAAAGCCTAGGAGAAACTAATTATTAGTTATCTCCCGGGCTTTTATCCCTCCGTGACACAGAGTACTGTGAGTTTTCTCTCGGACCAGTCCAACAGTTTAGTTGCGGAACCCTAGAAAACATGTGGTATACAATTATTTTCAGTGTACTTAGTTTCTTTGGCATACTCAAGAATTCTGACCTCTTTATAAGATTGTAACTGCTTACCGTGATTCTGTCTGTCTTCTTAAATACGCTCTCCATTTTTAAGACGTTCAATGAATTCGTCTAGATCGTCTCTTTTAACACGCCAATGTCTCCCAATTTTAAATCCTGGTATTTTCCCTTCTTGGACGAGTTTATATGTTGTCATTTCACTGAGTTGTAAGTATTCTGCTACTTGTGTAATTGTCATAATTTCTCTCTCCATATTGGTGCCCCCAAATAATTAACATAAAAGCATCATACCATAAAAATAATATTTTAAAAGTGGGAAATAAATATAAATAGTAATACTCAATTATACTCAAATATAAATAAACGTATTTGTAGAAAAAGTATTATTATCGAGAAAATTGGAGGAAAAGCTCGTAAATACCAAATGTATTCGTTTTATTGCGGTTTTGACCATTTAGATAGTTGTGATATGATTCAGTTTGTTCAAAACGAATCGGAGTCTTTAAAGAGACAAAATATAGTTATAAAAGAGGTGTCAAATTGAACATACAAAAAATAAAGCAAGACTGGTTTGGCAATATAAAAGGAGATGTGCTAGCTGGTATAGTTGTTGCATTAGCTCTTATACCTGAAGCGATTGCCTTTTCCATCATTGCAGGTGTAGATCCAATGGTTGGACTTTATGCAGCATTTTCTATCGCAGTAGTGATTGCTTTTGTCGGTGGTCGCCCAGGGATGATATCTGGTGCAACCGGTGCGATGGCTTTACTAATGACTACCTTGGTAGCTCAGGAAGGATTGCAATATTTACTGGCTGCCACAATATTAACAGGTATACTACAAATTTTATTTGGTGTTTTTAAACTTGCAAGATTTATAAAGTTTGTTCCTCGGTCTGTTATGGTTGGTTTTGTTAATGCACTTGCAATTATGATTTTTACAGCACAATTCCAGCACTTCGAAGGTGAAAGTTGGATTATGTATGCACTTGTTGCAGCAACTTTAGCAATTATTTATTTATTTCCTAGAATGACAAGAGCAGTACCATCAACACTAGTAGCGATTATTGCTATAACAGTATTTGTTATCTTTGGCAACATTGATATTAGAACAGTAGGAGATATGGGGGCGTTAACGCAACAATTACCTATTTTCTTAATCCCATCTATTCCACTTACTTTTGAAACGTTAATGATAATATTCCCGTATTCCCTATCACTTGCGATAGTTGGTCTACTTGAATCGTTATTAACTGCTAATATCGTGGACGACATGACAGATACGGAAAGTAACAAAAACAAAGAGAGTCGTGGTCAAGGTATTGCGAACATTGTTACTGGGTTCTTTGGTGGAATGGCAGGTTGTGCAATGATTGGACAATCTGTTATTAATGTAAAATCAGGCGGAAGTGGTAGGTTATCCTCACTTGTTGCTGGTGTTTTCTTAATGTTTTTAATTGTTGTACTAGGTGGAGTTGTTGTACAAATTCCAATGGCAGCTTTAGCAGGAATTATGATCATGGTATCCATTAGTACATTTGACTGGTCTTCACTAAGAAACCTTCATAAAGTACCAAGAACAGATGCTTTAGTAATGGTAGTAACCGTTGTAACAGTTGTAGTTACACATGACTTATCGATCGGTGTTTTAGCTGGTGTAATGTTAAGTGCTATTTTCTTTGCAGCAAAAATTTCTAAAGTAACAGTTAAAAAAATTGTAGAAGAAGAAGGAACGAAACATGTGTATAAAGTTTATGGACAAATCTTTTTTGCTTCTGTAAATGATCTTGTTGATAAATTTAATTATAATGATGCATCCGTTAAAGAAGTTGAAATAAATTTGGCTAATGCACATCTTTGGGACGATTCAGCAATCGGTGCTTTAGATAAAATTGAAACAAAATTCGAACAGAATCATATTAAAGTATATTATACCGGTTTAAATGAAGAAAGTGATCTACTGAAAAATAAAATCGGTGGTTTATCTAAAGCTTCAGGACACTAAGAAAAGGGAATATAGTAATTAAAATTTATGTAAAGAGGTGTCTATATGTTTTCTAAGCTTTTACTTGCAACAGATGGCTCAGAACACTCTATTCGTTCTGCTAAATATGCGGTTGACCTTGCACAACAATTCGATGGAACTGTAGATGTTGTATATGTAATAGATGAAAAAAAATCCAAAGCAGATGTTTTACATCATGTTGACAAATATGATCTAAAGAAAGATAGAGAAGAAAAAATTAAACCAGTGTTAGATCTGTTAGTGTCAGAAAGAGTGGAACATCAGGTGCATTTCTCACATGGAGAGCCAGCACCAACTATAATTGAACTAGCTAATGAAAATAATTTTGATTGTGTGGTCGTTGGAAGTAGAGGTTTAAATAATCTACAAACAATGATTTTAGGAAGTGTTAGTCACAAGGTGGCAAAACATGCACATTGTCCTGTATTGATCATTAAATAATTCAAATATAAAAAAACAAGGTGTTCGTAGTGACATAAGCGAATACCTTGTTTTTACTATATACTCGAAAAAATATGTGATAATTGTTATTGTGTAGAGTATGTCTTTTGTACATATATTAAAAGAATTTTTTAGTTAGGGGGGATAATATTCCTTATATATTACTTGTTTTAGTAGTGATTATTTATGCTGGTAATATCTTAATTGGAAAGGCAATTAATGAACTAGCTCCTTTTACCATTACCTTTTTTCGTTTATTAATTGCATTCATAGTTGTATTACCGATTGGTTTTCGCTCTGCGTGGCGAAATCGATCACTTTTTTGGAAATATAAAAAGCCATTCACAATAATGAGTTTAACAGGGGTTACTTTTTTCAACACGTTTATTTATGGAGCACTACAATTTACGTCAGCTTCAAATGTTTCCGTGCTAGAGACAGTTATACCAGTTATAACGATTGTATTAAGTGCATGGATCTTAAAGGAAAGACTTCGTGTTATACAGTGGTTTGGAGTAATGTTATCCATTATTGGAGCACTCTGGGTTGTTTTAGATGGTGCAATTTTAGAATTAGCTACGATCAATTGGAACATTGGTGACTTTATCATGATCGGTGCGATTCTTTCTTGGGCATTCTATTCTGTTTTTGTTAAACAGTATATGCACTTGTTTCCACCATTTGCTGCGTTACTTGTGATGACAAGTATTTCACTTGTTGTATTATTTCCAATCATGTTAACGGAATGGATATTCTACGGGATACCGTCTATATTTGAATTGGAGTATGTGACAAGTTTACTTTATTTAGGTGTATTCCCAAGTCTGATAGCACTATTACTTTATAATAACGCAGTACATAAATTAGGGGCATCTACAGCGGCTATATTTCTAAACTTCTTACCGGTAGTTACAATGGTAGGTGCGTACTTTTGGTTAGGTGAATCTATTACACTGATGCAAATTGTAGGTGCATTGTTCGTAATAGTTGGTGTTGTTATTACAACTCAAAGAAACCTATTAAAAAAAGATAAAATTTTAGCGCCTTTTGTTAAAGAGCAATAATTGCTATAATAAGTTAACTATTAACTAAAAGGGACTGAAAACTATTGAATAAAGAGGTCAGTGTTAGAAATGTAGTGATTGGTTCAGGTCGTCCAAAGATTTGTGTGCCATTAGTAGGAAGATCAGTTGATCTATTAGTGGATGAAGCAAAAGCACTCTGCTCAAGTGAAATTGATATTGTCGAATGGCGTGTTGACTTTTTTAGTCGAGTTAGTAAGATAGATGAAGTTAAGAATGCCTTAGAAAAAATTCGTCAAGTTCTTCCTGATAAACCAATAATTTTCACCTTTCGAACAGAACGAGAAGGTGGAGAAAAGCAATTTGAAATGGTTGATTACTTTCAATTAAATAAGCAGATACTAGAAATAGAGTCTGTTGATTTAATAGATATTGAACTCTTTACTGAGGAACAACAACGACAACAACTAATTGAAATAGCGCATAAAAATCACGTTCCAGTTATACTATCAAATCATGATTTTGATAGTACACCTTCTAAAGATGAGATGATCTCAAGGCTGTGCAAATCTCAAGAAATTGGTGGAGATATAGCAAAATTAGCTGCCATGCCTCATAGTTCAAAGGATGTTTTATCTATTTTAGATGCCACAGAAACGATGATTAGTAAGTATGCAAAGGGACCTATTATTACAATGTCAATGGGGAGTCTAGGAATAATTAGTCGTATATCTGGAGGAGTATTTGGCTCAGCTGTAACCTTTGCTGCCGCTAAACAAGCCTCTGCACCAGGACAGATTGCCGTTACTGACTTACAATATATTTTGTCTATTCTTAATAGAAATGATAAATGAGAGATCCAATTGGGTTTCTCTTTTTTTATACAATCAGCGAAATTATACAAGAATGTAATACAAATGTAATATTCATATTACATTCTTGTTATTTATAGATGTTATACTAGCCGTGCTGGAAAAATTGAACTAAATAAATTTTACTAAACATTCTAGTTATCTATTAACCTACATAGCATATAATTAAACACATAATTTATTAGAAACAGCCAAATTGTACATAGAAAGTGAGTGTGGAAGCGAGTGAATAATAAAAAAATATTAACTAGTATAGCGGTAACACTTGGATTGATGGTTGCTATTCCACTAGAGAATGAAACGGTACACGCTGAAACACAGAGTGAGATTGAAGCAAATCGTGCAGAAGTCCAAGCTGAACTCAAGGAAAAGAAACAAGATTTACAAAATATACAGACAAAATTAATAGAGTTAACCGAAGAAGTTGAACGTTTTGATAAGGCAATTAAAGCAAATGAAGAAATGATAACTGAAACAGCTGATGAAATTATAATGCAAGAAAAAGAAGTAGAAGTACTAGAAGATATGGTTGTTGAATTAGAAGAGGATATTGATAAGCGCCTGGATATTCTAAAAGAACGAGCATCATCTCTCCAAAAGAATGGTGGAGCTATCAGTTATTTGCAAGTGATTTTTGGTTCTAAAAGCTTCAGTGACTTTATTGATCGTATTTCCTTAGTATCTAAAATTGCAGCAGCAGATAATAGTCTCATAGAACAGTATGAAGACGATAAAAATGAATTAGAAGAACAACAATCTGCTATTAAAGAGAAGCTAAATTCGTTAATATCAATGCAAGAAGAATTAAAATTAATGCAAGCACAAATTATTGAGCAAAAAGAAGCCAATGATGCAAAAAAAGTAGAGTTAGAAGATAAAAAAGCTAAAAGTCAGGCGATAGTTAATGAGTTACAATTAGAAGATAGTGAGTTAGCACAAATGCTAGCAGATAGTAGAGTGCAGGCTGATTCAAATAAAGAGCAGAAGATTGAAACGTATAGCTCTAACACCTCTGTATCAGCTAGTGGTGATGCTCAAAGCATAATCTCAGTTGGATATAAGTACATTGGAAATTCTGTTTATAGATTTGGGGCGGGTCGTTCAGCTAGAGATATTGCAAATGGTTGGTTTGACTGTTCAGCTTACGTATCATGGGCGTTTTCCCAAAATGGAGTAAATATTCCAGCAAGTACGACCGGTTTAAGTCGTGTTGGACAAAAAGTATCTGTAAGTGAAATGAAACCTGGTGATCTAGTTTTCTTTAACACATATAAAACAAATGGTCATGTTGGAATATATGTAGGTGGAAATCAATTTATAGGTGCTCAGTCATCTACTGGTGTTGCTATTGCTAACATGGGTAGTGGATACTGGGCAAATCGATTTACTGGTCATGTTCGCAGAGTGATAAATTAAATAATAAATGCTCGGTGTAAATATAAAAATTTACATCGAGCATTTTTTTGATTTTTATTTTAGACAGCTGTAAAGATCGAGTCATTCAGATCGCTTATATCCATCATTTAAAGCTAATCCTCATTGTAATACAGAAAAAACCTGAACTAAGATTGTCCTTATATGTTATGTCTCTGAAAAGCACTCGTTAAATTAGTTGAGATATCTTCTAATTCGTGTCCTTCAATTTCTTCTCTAGGAATAAAGTGTATAACTTCATCATTTTCCATTAATGCAATTGATGGAGAAGAAGGCTCAATGCCTACAAAGTATTCTCGCATTTTATCGGTAGCTTCTCTGTCTTGACCAGCAAAAACTGTAACAAGATTATCAAGTTTTCCTTCTTGCTTTAAAGCTTCAATGACAGCTGGCCGGGCTAGCCCTGCTGCACAACCACACACAGAGTTTATTACTACTAAGCTTTTTCCTTTTGCGTTTGTTACAAAAGACTCAACCTGTTCAGGAGTTGTTAGTTCTGTAAATCCAGCAGTGGTCAATTCATCTCGCATGGGTTGCGTAATTTGTTTCATATATTCTTCGTATGCGTTCATTTGATGCATCTCCTTAAATGATAATTGATTCAACTATTTTATTCTAACATATTAATACCAACCCAAAATAATTTAATGATTTAGAGCATAAAAAGTATTCGTTTTTATGAAAAATTTGTCATTTTATATTAATTTAAAAAAAGACTTTATTTTTTGTGGTTATATGTCGAAAATAAGAGTAGGACTTAAAGTTTATCTTAATTGCTATTTTAAAGAATATTAGATTTTAAGAATGTGAAAATATGAAAATGAAATGAGGTTTTTTGACGAATATGGACAACAAAAACATCAATGAAGTAATCAAAGAAATATACAATGGTACTATTTTTACGGTAAAAAAAGTAATACCAATGGAACCTGAAGTTGGTGCTCCTAAACTAATAGCTTCCCCGTTAACAGTAAAATTTGGTGTTTTAATAGGGTTTACAGGGGACCTGAAAGGTGAATTGGTTTTGCAAGCAAACCATGAACTCTTTAGTGAAATTGGAGAAGCAATGTTTGGTATGCCATTATCTGAAGAGATGCTTGATTCGTTTGCTGGAGAATTAGGAAACATGGTAGCTGGTAGTCTTTCTACCTATTTAGCTGAATTAGAAATTCATACCGATATTACTCACCCTACAGTTATGAAAGGGGATGCATCACTATCGGGATTTAAACGTGCCTTATTAGTGAAAGTTGGCTATGGAAATGAAAAGGAATTGGAAATCTACCTTTTATTAAGTCAGTAGATTAAATCTATATTGATTTATATACATAAAACAGGTATTCTAAAATTAGCTAAGTTTGCTATAAAATGTAGCATTATGTACTATTTAACACCTCTATAATATAAAGTATGGCTAGTAAATAGTGCGGAAGACACATTTAACAATAAGGGGGAAAGATAGTGAGTACTCAGAAGTATATAATCTTTCAATTAAATGGCCAAGAGTATGGTGCAAGTATTCAACAAATTATCTCAATTGAGCGTTTACAGGAAGTTGTTTCACTTCCACAGGTTTCTGAATTCATAGAAGGTATTACGAAAATGCGTGGTGAAGTAATCGCCGTTATTGATCTTAAAACACGTATGAATTTGGATCGATCAGAAGAAACAGAACAATCAAGAATGCTTGTTTCAAAAGTAAATGATGTTCAAGTAGGTTTCATAGTTGATGCAGCATCAGATGTAATTGATATTGATGAATCAGTTATTGAGGATGCACCTACAACTATTAAAGGAGTGAATGCTAACTTTTTGCATGGAGTTGCGAAGTTAGATGATCGATTATTATTGTTACTAGACTTAGAATATGTACTAAATTATGAGGAAATGAATGAAGTGAAGCAAGTAGTAAAAGAGAAATAAGAATGAAATGTGAGGGGAATCTGTAATGGCTAGAGTTTTAATAGTAGATGATGCAGCGTTTATGCGCATGCAATTAAAAAATATTTTCACTTCTCTTGGTCACGAAGTAGTTGGCGAAGCGGAGAATGGTAAATTAGCAATTAGTCTTTATGATGAATTAACTCCTGATCTTGTCTCAATGGATATTACAATGCCAGAAATGAATGGTGTGGATGCAGTTAAAGAAATAAAGAAGAAACACCCAGATGCGACAATTGTAATGTGCTCTGCAATGGGACAGCAACAAATGGTACTAGAAGCAATCCAAGCAGGTGCGAAAGATTTTATAGTTAAACCATTTGATCAGGAACGTATTCAACAAGCTTTAGAGAAAATTCTGTCATAATTTTAAGTGAACGCAAGGGAAGTACAATAAGTCTTTTGCGTTTTATTTATGAAGAAAAAACGCAAAATAATAAAATATTAAACTAGTATAAGGAGTGTGAAGTTAATGAGAGTTAGAACAAATTTATTCTTTGGTTTTTTGTTTGTGATTTTGTTGCATAGTGCAGTGATTGGTTACAGCATGTTCACATTAATGGAGGTTGATTCAATTCCACTTCCTTTACTCGTAGCATTTGCAGGCGCAGTAATCATAAGCTTTATTTTCGCACATTTTATCACGAGAAAACTAGTAAATCAGGTCAAACAAGCAAAATCGCGTGTGGAGCTACTTGCTAATGATGAATTATCAGAAGTCCCTCAAGCCTATGCTAAAAATAAAGATTTTATTGAGTTAAATCAATTAATTGATCATTCAGTTGAAAGAACAAAGAAGCTTTCAAACTTTGTAACTACTGTCTCGGACAAAATGAATAAACAGAGTACTATACTTCATACATATACAGAAGATTTAGATAAAGAAGGATCTCAGATTACTTCTACGATGCAAGAATTATCTAGTGGTGCAGAAGAACAAGCTACTGCCGCAGCATCTTTAACTGAAACAATGCAACAATTTGCAAATACAATTATGACTGTTGTCATGAACGGTGATAACATTAAAGATGAATCAAAATCTATGTTATCAATTACAGATGAAGGTACACAATTAATGCATCAATCTGTTGAGAAAATGTCTGTGATAGATGACACAATTAAGCAGTCTCTTGATAAGGTTAAAGGATTAGATGATATGACTTTAAAAATCACTAAACTTGTAACTGTAATACAAGAAATTGCAGAGCAAACGAACCTACTTGCTTTAAACGCAGCGATTGAAGCAGCAAGAGCTGGTGAGCATGGAAAAGGTTTTGCTGTAGTTGCCGATGAAGTTAGAAAATTGGCTGAACAAGTTAGCTTATCAATTACTGATATCACAGAAACTACAAGTGGAATTCAAAATGAATCTAGAGAAGCTGTAGATGCGTTAGAAAAAGGTTATCAAGCTGTTAATGAAGGTTCAGAGCAAATAAAGACTACTGGTGCTACTTTTGACAAATTGAACGCGATAATAACGAATATTGGTAAAGAAATTGAGGATACATCAAGTAATTTATATGACATACTTGATAATACAAAAGTGATCAATGATTCTATTACGAATATAGCATCTGTATCGGAAGAATCCGCAGCTGGTATAGAGGAAGTTGCAACGGCATCTGAACACTTAACACTATCTGTTGAGAATATAAAAAAAGAGCAAAAAGAATTAGAAGATGATATTAGTAAGTTCGATCTTTAAATTATCGCTTATAACGGACAACAAACCCTCTAGTGAGGAAGCTTAATAAAAAGAAGCAGTGGCTATTTAAGTAATTTAGCTTGCTGCTTTTTTTATTGAAAAAATAGGCTCACCATTTATAATCAGGTGAGTAATTCTCACGCCAGAAGGGGAATCCCCTTGGCTAAAATGATATAATGTGAATAATAATTTTTAGGAAGGGTGTAGGCATGGATATATTTGAAACTTTTATAAAAAGTGATGATCAACGTCTATTAGTAGAAAAGGCAAAAAGAATTGCAGAAAAAGTTAAAAATAGAGTAGAAATTGCTGAGGAAACAGCAGCATTTCCTGTCGATAATTTACAGGATTTAAAAGCGGAAAACTATTTATCTTTGACATTGCCCAAAAATTATGGTGGTGAGGATTTATCGTTGTACGATTTTTTATTAGTACAGGAAAGGTTAGCTGTTGGAGATGGAGCCACTGCATTATCAGTGGGGTGGCATTTAGGTATTATCAAAGAGCTAAGTGAAGGACAATTATGGGCGGACTCAATATTTGACTCATTTGCAAAAGAAGTTGCTTCCAAGCAATTGTTAGTAAATCGAATAGCGACAGAACCTGCTACAGGTAGTCCAACAAGAGGTGGGATTCCTGAGACGACAGCAAAACGTGATGGGAAGCAATATGTAATCAATGGAAGAAAAACATTTGCTACGATGGCTAGTGTTCTAGATTTTTATATAGTAACTACATATGTTGAAGATAAGGAAGCGGTTGGTGCGTTTTTGATTGCTAAAGGAACACCAGGTGTTCGTGTCAAACATACCTGGAATACGTTAGGCATGCGTGGAACTGGTAGTGATGATGTTATATTGGAGAATGTTATTGTTCCTGAAGATTCTCTTGTTGAAGTAAACCGTAAAGGCAAGAAACCTACCGCAAAGGGATGGCTTTTGCATATCCCGGCCTGTTATATAGGTATTGCAATTGCGGCACGTAATGATGCAATCGATTTTGCCAAAAAATTTCAACCTAATAGTTTGAAAACACCAATTTCTGAAGTGCCACATATTCAACAAAAAATTGGAGAGATGGATTTAAAATTGATGCATGCACGCTACTTTATGTACAGTATTGCAGATAAATGGGATAGAAATCCAGATATGCGTGAACAATTAGGTATGGAATTAGCTGCTGTAAAAACCGTTGTAACTAATAGTGCAAATGAAGTAGTTGATTTAGCTATGCGAATAGTAGGTGGTCGTGGATTGTCCAAGGATTATCGTTTTGAGCAATATTATCGTGATGTCCGTGCAGGATTACATAACCCACCAATGGATGATATGGTGATTAGTATGCTTGCTAAGCATGCGCTTCAATAGACGTTTATTTGTAAGATATCAACATAGCCCTGACTGAAGTCTCTGGGTTTAATAAAAATTAGTTGCTCGTTATAATTCTTACACTCTGTCATATTCATATTAGGAGGAGTGATGAGAGATGAATCGCATTGTAAATCCTAAAAGAAAATATACGCATCAACAAATGACATATGATCTAGATAGTTTACAAAAAAAATATCCTAAAATTTTAACACTAGATATCATTGGTGAATCTGTTGATGGGCGATCGATCTATGCCATAAAATTGGGTGAAGGTAAGCAGGAGATTCTAATTAACGCTGCACATCATGCAAGAGAGTGGTTAACAACAAACTTGGTAATGGATATGATAGAAACGTATTGTTCCGTTGTGTCAAATGATCAAGATGTAGGGAAGTATGATGTGAAAGAAATTCTAAACAAAGTTACTATCTGGTTTATCCCAATGGTTAATCCGGATGGAGTTACACTTGTGCAAGAAGGTGCTGAATTATTTTCAAACAGAGACGATTTGTATAAATGGAATGAAAACCAATTAGATTTTACAGCATGGAAAGCAAATATTCGAGGTGTAGACTTGAACCGTCAATATCCAGCTGATTGGGAGTACATTCATCATGATCCTGGTCACCCAGCATCAATGAATTTTAAAGGGCATAAACCAATAAGTGAGCCAGAAGTTAAAGCAGTTTATAATTTTGTCTGTAAACATAACTTTAAAATCTCATTAGCTTATCATTCTTCAGGTGAAGAGATTTTTTGGAAGTACAAAAGTAAAGGAAAAGTGGAGCAAAGTGCGAAAAAACTTGCTGATATTGTAAGTACTAAGACAGGCTATCAGTTAATTTATCCGTCTGAAAATCCAAGTGGTGGTGGTTTTACCGATTGGTTTATTAGTAATTTTAAAAGACCAAGTTTTACAATTGAAATTGCTCCGTCAGTTGGTCCGCGACCGGTTCCGCTTTGTTATTACGAAAAAATATGGCATGAAAATAAGGAGGTTCCTCTAGAGCTTGCTAGCCAATTGTTTAAATGTGACTAAAGATTTTTAACAAGTAATGTAAAACTATTTATGAAAACGTATACAAAGGTAGTTTAGTCTTGCTATAATACAATTAAATAAAAATAAATTATATAGGGGAAATGATATGTTTAATCAAATCTTATTAGCTTCAGATGGATCAGAACATTCAATTCGGGCTTGTGAAAAAGCAGTCACTTTGGCAGAAAACAACCCTAAAGCAAAAATAACAATAGCTTATGTGGTGGACGGTGCCGCATCAAAAGCAGATGTTTTAAATCATTGGAATGCAAGTGATTTAGATCAAAGTCGAAAAGCTAAATTAACTATTACGGAAAGAAAGTTGAAAGAAAAGAATATTTCATACGAGGTTAAAGTTTTACATGGTGATCCTGGGCCATCTATTGTTAAGTATGCAAATGAACATCAAGTAGATATCTGTGTAATTGGTAGCAGAGGTTTAAACAGTTTACAAGAGATGGTGTTAGGAAGTGTTAGTCATAAGGTAGCAAAGCGTGCTGAATGTCCCGTGTTAATAGTTAAATAACTTTAGAAAAAGCAATCAAATGTATCTTCATACATCTGACTGCTTTTTTTGTTCTGATATAGGAATTTATAAAATGAAATAGCTGTGGATACCTTTTGTTCTAGTTGGTCACAGCCAGCTTCAGCGCCCAGCAACTAGCGAGACTTCCTTCACCTCCGTATGATAAGTCAACATCGTCTTCCTTCGGTCAACGTGTTTCCTTTATCTCCTACGGTTCAGTCCAGTCCGTACGTTGCTACCCGGGCGCTTGCGCTTTTGTTCTTTGAAAACAATGTATCTCATTAGAAAAAAACTTGCAGTTGAAGATAGAAACATTGCTACTCCTTTTGAAATATTTCGCGCTATAAAAGAAGGTAAAGAGATATAGGACTGTATGATGAATAGTTCTATTAAACCAATAAATACTACATTATTTATCAGAAGAGCAATAAATGCTTGGAGTATAAACCATGTGAGCTCTTTTTTACTAAAATAAGCACGGTGTCGAAATGTATATTTAGTGTTCCAAATATAACTGTTAATAATGGCGCAGACATAGGCTATCGTATTAAAAGTAAATAGTAAAGTGGGATTTGTGGTTGGCCAAATCCACAAAAATACATTTAATAATACGATATCTACAACCGCATTGCTAATTCCAATTGTACCAAACTGTAATATTTGGCCTTTAATTTTTTTAGCCATTAAATTAATCGCCTTTCTTTCTATCTGCATTGAATTTTGTATGTTATCCAAAAAATAGTTGTTAATGTAACAATTTATATAAACTCCGTCGTAACTACTCGTTATCCCGCTACGGAATCAAAGGCTTTCCCTTTCCACGGGCAGGGCTTTATGATGGGGCGAGTAATCGCAGCCCCACGGCTTCAGCTAACTCGGAAGCAAATAACGCTTCCGAGTGGATCTTCAGCTCGCGCTGTTCCCACAGGAGTGTCGCCAATTTCGTTTGATTCGCTAGATAGTATACTATAATTAAGAATTGCTTAAAATGCGAGTTAATAACCGTAAACATTGCAATCAGTATAAACTATAGATGCGCTATCAAGCGGAGGAAGCAAATGGATGAGACTCCAGTGGGAACAGCTCAAGTCGAAGATCCACTTGGTAAAGTGTTTTTTCTTTACCAAGTTAGCTGAGACTGAGCCCACGGAAAGGGAATCCATTTGCCGACGTAGCGAATTAGTAACTACGTTACTAGTTATTGCTGATTTTATATCAAGTTCAAATATTGAAAATACTATATTTAAGATAAAAGAATATGTTTGATAGATCTTTTTTTAGGATACACATAACTAAAAGTAATTTCAAATCCATTCTAGAGGAGGCTTTTTTCAATGCAATTAGAGGAAAATCGAAAGGATTTACAAAAATTACGATTAGAGAAGCCAGAGAGTGTATTAACGATGTACTTAAATACAGATCCATCTGACCCTGATCAGCAGGGTGGAGAATGGAAAATTCAACTGAAGAATAGCCTAAGTAGCTTTGAGAATTATTTGAAACAAAGTGACGAGAAGGAAGAACTGAAAAAGTTCAAGAAAGTACGTGAAAAAGTAGAAAATTTTATGAAAGAAAATCAAAAAAATCTTAAAAAGAGTGTTATTATTTTTGCGTCTTCAGATGAATCGATATGGTTTGCAGAGATTTTACAAATGCGTGTTGAAACAATTGTTTATTGGCAGGAAACGCCAGTATTAGAGCAGTTAGATAAATTATATGAGGCATTTCCAAAAGTCGGAATTGTTCTTGTACAGCAAAATCAAGTGAAAACAATTGAAGCGGAGCTGGGTGCTATACTAGAGACAAAACATTATGAACTAGATATTGATACAGAGGATTGGAGACAGTTTGCTGGACCTCCAAGTGCTGAAGCTGGCATTGGTAGAAGTGGGAAAAAAGTGCAAACAGATCAATTTGATAAACGTTTTGAGGCAAACCAAAAGCGTTGGTATAAAAGTTTAGCACCTTCATTGGACAAGTTAGCAAAAGACCATCAATGGCAAAAGATTTATCTTGCAGGTGAAAAGGGAGAAGCGGATGATCTGGCAAGTTATATGCAAAAAGAAATTGATAGTATATCTCATCAAAACATTCTAGAACATGATGAACATGAGGTAATCGAAAAAGTCATTGGTTAAATACCAAATTTAATGCCTTATGAGAGCTTTCTCATAAGGCATTAATTAATTAAATAAATACAATATAATCCAAACACTTGTGAAACTAATCAAAATAGAACTAATTATGTATAGCAATGCTTGTTTCCATTGACTACCCACAATCATTGCTAATAGCTCTGTGCCAAATGTAGAAAAAGTTGTATAAGCACCACAAAACCCTGTCCCTAGTAATATAAACACTAACTGATTTATTTGGCCACTTTCTAATAAGACAAATAGAACACCCAATAAAATAGAGCCGCTAATATTTGCAATCCAAGTTCCATATGGTCGTAATGGTTCAGACTTATTAAACGTCACCCCAACTAAATACCTTGCATTTGCACCTAAAAAACCACCAACAGAGACTAATAGCCATGACATCATGCATAACCTCCATCACTGTTTTTAGCTTTATCCACCTGTTTCGCTAGTAAATATCCGCATAAACATGCAGCTAAACCGCCAAATAGATTAAGTATAATATAGATAAATCCAGTTCCTAAGTTTACTGTTAGTAATTGTATGGACTCAATAGAAAAAGTTGAAAAAGTTGTAAATGAACCAAGGATACCAGTATTTAATGCTAGTAAGAAGGGCTCAGGAACACGTGCTTTTAATTGTCCATTATTAATAGAAAAGGCAAGGATAAAACAGCCTAGTATATTTACAATAATCGTTGCGTACGGTAGATTTGTAAAAGGAACAAGCAAGTTTAGACTATACCGCATGCTTGCCCCAATTGCACCACCAACTCCTATTAAAAGAAACGTTTTATAGCTGATTAGATTTGACATTCGGGACATCTTCCGTATATTTCAAATTTATGATCATCGACCATGAAATTGTTTAGTTCATCTTGAATATTATCCATTGGACAAGAATGGATTTCTTTGGTGAGACCGCAATCCTTGCAAATAAAATGATGATGGTGATGATGATCACATTTCATTCGAAAGTTTTTTTCGCCATTTAACTCGGTAGATTCTAGAATTCCAAGCTGATCAAAAAGGTGCAGGTTTCGATATATGGTATCAAAGCTAATTCCTTCAAAATTAGGTTCCATGTGCGTTAATAGATCTTTTGCAGTACGGTATCGGTCTTCATCTGAAAAGTAGGTAAGAATGAATTCACGTTTATCCGTATACTTATATCCTTTATCTTTTAAGACTGTCAAAGCTTCTTGTACTTTCATATGATCGCCTTCCTTCTAGTAAAATGATCCCATCCCTTTTTAAGAGAAATTGTAGCTAGTAAAATAAAAATAGAAGTCATAACAATCGTTCCACCAGGTGGAATCTCAAAATAATAACCTGTTATTAATCCTATAATAACAGACAATTCGCCAAAAATAACAGAGAATAGAATTGTTTGTTTAAACCCTTTAGCGATTCTAATGCTAGCGGCTACTGGTAATGTCATTAAGGCAGAAACAAGTAGCACACCAACGATTCGGATTGAAGCGGAAATAACAAGTGCAGTTAAAACAATAAATAGAAAATGTATTCGTTTCGCGTGTATACCAGAAACAATCGCATGTTCTTCATCAAAAGATAGCATAAATAACTCTTTGTAGAACAATAGTAATACAACAAGAACAATGACAGTAATAGTTAGAATACTCCATAAATCATTGCGACTTACGGCCGAAACAGACCCAAATAAGTAACTGTATAGATCTGTATTAAAACCGTCTGCAAGGGATATAAAAATAACACTTAACCCGACCCCACCAGATAAAATAATGGGGATAGCTAATTCTTGGTAGGCTTTATATACACTTCTTAATCGTTCAACAAACATCGATCCAATCACAGAAAAGACCATCCCAGAATAAAAAGGCGTGATAAATGCAAGTCCGTATTTTTTCTCCATTAGCAAACCAAAAGCGATACCACCTAATGTTACATGTGATAGTGCATCAGCGATTAAAGATAGACGTCTGACAACTACGAATGTCCCTAATAAAGGAGCGATAAATCCGATTAATAGACCGGTATAAAAGGTGTTTTGTAAAAATTCATACGTAAAAAATTGTGTGAGCATAAGTACACTTCCTTACTTTCATTAATGCTGATGCGTTACAACATTTAAGTCGTGGCCATAAAATTTTGATAATTCTTTTTCAGTTAAATTTGAGAATGCTGAAGTATCACCATGAAAGTGTAGAGATTTATTTAAACATGCAATTCCGTTAGCATGGTTAGTCATTGTTCCTATATCATGTGATACTAATAATAAAGTAATGTTATTTTCTTCATTTAAACGATGCAATAAGCCATAAAACTTTTGGACATTTTCTGTATCAATCCCCACAGTTGGCTCATCGAGAATTAATAATGATGGATCACTGACTAAGGAACGCGCAATAAAAATTCGTTGTTGCTGTCCTCCAGAAAGATCACCGATATTCCGGTTAATATAATCTTTCATTCCAACCATTTCAATTGCATTTTCAATTTTTTGTTTGTGTTGTTTTGTGAAAAAATGAAAATAACCTACTTTAGCAGCAAGACCTGTAGAAACTACTTCTTTTACTGTAGCAGGAAATCCACGATTGAAGCTATTTGCTTTTTGCGAAACAAAACCAATTTTATTCCACTGCTTAAAGTCTTTAATATTCTTGTCAAAAATCTTAATTGTTCCTTGTTGCGGTTTTTCTAAACCTAACAGTAGTTTAATAAGAGTAGTTTTCCCGCCGCCATTTGGCCCAACTAGTCCTAGGAAAGCACCAGTGGGAATTTGAAGATTTATATCTTTTAAAGCATGTTTATTATCATATGCAAAGCTAACATTCTCCATTGATACTAGTGGTTTTGTCATCTTATCAGATACCAACTTTCTTACGTATAATTCGTCTTAAGTTATTGTATCGTAATCATTCTTTTTTGTAAATAAGAACAATTACGTTTTGTCTGTTTAAAAAAAGTTTTGAGATATAAAAGAGTGGCTAATTCAGCTATTGGTGCATTAAATCGGTAAACATAGCGATATCTTATGTACAAAAAAACTCGCGATCCCTATTGGAAAGCGAGTTTTGACTTTATCTGTTTTAATGAACTGGAAATTGGTTAGTATATCCGCTATATTGTTGGTGAGATTGTTGAATTTTTTGCTGTTCTGCTTTTTCTATACTATACCAACCGTTCTTAAACATTAAATTATATAGATTTCGTTGTGTATCTTGTGTTTCGTTATAAATAGCTAACAGGTCTTGATAAAAAGCCTGATTGCTTGCTTCATTTAATGCAGTGCTATAAGATTGGGTCATATATTTTTCAGTCGTTAACATATCATTAAGAAAATCTCGGTCGTTCATCTGTGGTGTTTTGTTTACTTGAGTTTCGGGATTTTGTACTTTTTGCTGTTGTTGATTCATACCATCGACTTCCTTTCTATTGAATCATTGGATTTTGTGGTTGATTTGTATGTTGTAACAGTTTTTGGTAATGTTTTTGGTGCATCTGACAAACTTGCTCAAGCGCTGTTTTTAATTCAGGTATTGTGCATTGTTCAGCAAAAAAATGTGCTTTTTTTGTTGCATTTAAATTCCATGACATCATGTCCGTTAAATATAATAAATCTTTTGTACTTACAATATTAGGTGGTTGTTGCATAATTTGACCTGCTTGTGCAGGGTTCATATTAGGTGTTTGTTGTTGTTGCATTATAATGTGCCTCCTTTAAATTTACTACAATTGTAATGTCTCCATTTCAATTTGAACTTATGCATTAAATGCAGATAACTGGTCAAAAGCCATTATTTACTTATATAATTATAGAAGTTATTCAAAAAGTTGAACACGCACTTACATTGAATAATATTGAGGTTTACTAAAATGAAAATTGGATATTATGTTAAAATAAGATAGTAAGGGGGAAATTATTTTGGCTATTACGTTTTATTGTTATCCCAAATGTGGGACATGTAAAAAAGCAAAAAAATGGATGGAAGAAAACCAGGTAGAATATAATGATATACATATTGTAGAAAATCCACCTTCGAAAGAGGAATTACGATCATTAATAACAAGAAGTGGATTGCCGATCAAGAAATTTTTCAATACCAGTGGTAAAAAATATCGTGAACTTGGTTTGAAAGATAAATTAAATGAGGTCACTGATGAGGGAAAGATTGATTGGCTAGCTTCTGATGGTATGTTAATAAAGCGTCCAATTACAACAGATGGAGATAAAGTAACACTTGGGTTTAAAGAAGAACAGTTTGAGGGAAATTGGAAGTAGAAAGACTATCCTAACAATTTAAGGGAAAAGTAATTATAAATTATGGAGGTTGAGAAAATGAATTTACCAAAAGATTTACGTTATTCAGAAGAACATGAATGGGTAAAAGTTGAGGGAGACAAAGTACGTATTGGTATTACTGATCACGCACAAGACGAATTAGGTGACATTGTATTTGTTGAATTACCTGAAGAAGGGGATCAATTAGAAGAAGATGACCCATTTGGTAGTGTTGAATCAGTGAAAACTGTATCTGAGTTATATGCCCCGATTAGCGGCAAAGTTGTCGAAGTAAATGAAGAACTTGACGACAGTCCTGAATTTGTTAATGAATCACCATATGAAAAAGCATGGATGGTAGTTGTGGAGCCAAGTAATTCAGCTGATATCGAGAAATTAATGACGGCAGAACAATATCAAGAGATGATTGAAGAAGACGAATAGGTTATTTTTGCATGAAATTGATACTTTCTCATAGAATAATATAAGTAGTTAAGAGTTCCCTTGTTACTAAAAATTGGTGACAGGGGATTCTTTATCATGATGAGTAGGTGATGACTTATGTTAGCAGAGGATACAGAAAAGATAATTATCGTTGAAGGTCGTACAGATAGAGAACAAATCGAAAAAGTTATTAATGAAGAAATAACAATCATATGTACAAACGGTACACTTGGTCTAGGTAAAATGGAAGAATTAGTGTTGGAATATGACCTAGATAATAAAGATGTTTTTATCCTAGTTGATGAAGATCAAGCAGGTCATAAACTACGTAAACAACTTTCAATTGAGTTACCCCATGCAACACATATATTTATAGATAAAACATTTAGAGAGGTTGCGGCAACACCAGCGTTAGAGCTAGCAACAGCACTTCTAAGTAAAAGAATAGCAGTGGATCCCAATTATCTGTTATAAGGTGGGAATTAAATGATATCGATCACAAGAAACAACCTTCATATAGTTGAGCATCCCGGTAAAATGATTTTTATTCATAGCCCTTTTTGTGGTACATGTCATGTAGCAAGAAGAATATTAAATGGAATGGAAGAAAAAGCAAATGAGTCAATTTTTTATGAATTAAATGCAGGCCTATTCCCTGAGTTTATGTATGATAATAAAGTAGAAAGTGTTCCTTGTTTATTGATCACAAAAGAAGGAGAACCTGAAAAAATGTACTCCTTTGAATCCATTATTGAACTTTATTCGATAATGCACCACAACTAAATTTTAGTGTATATCTAACGCAGTAATTCTCCTAGTGAAGCAATAATTTGCATAAAATCAGCTTGATCATCAAATTGTTTATGGATATTCCCTTTTTTATCGATTAGCACGGTTGTTGGCACACCTTTACATTTATATAAGTCATAAATTTCTGTTCCTTTATCAGCTAAAGTAGGCTGTGTTAAGTATTTATTAGTAAACTGCTTTGCAGCACTATCATTTCGCTCCCTGCCAGTAACATTTACTGTCAACATTTTTACTTCCTGATGGTCTAATGATTGATAGAGTTGCTCTTTTTTTGGTAGATCGACACTGCAATCTGGACACCATGATGCCCAATAAGTAAGTATTACTATTTTTCCTAAATCTTCACTAAGGGTGTAATGGCCTTCTTGGTTTAAATAAGGTAATGTGAAATTTGGTGCTAGCATACGGATCATTCCTTTGTTTAGAGTTTGTTCCTAGTCTAACACGCATTTTAATGATAAAAAAATTGTTCTTAATAATAACCTGGAATATAAAATAAAATCTAAAAAAATATTGACAGTTCTTTTATAGCTGTGCTATTATCACACTTATCAGTTAATTCTAAATTAAATACGTTATCTCTTATCAAGAGAGGTGGAGGGACTGGCCCGATGAAGCCCGGCAACCGTTAAACAACTATTTGTTTAAAAAGGTGCCAATTCCTGCAGAGCTATTATGCTTTGGCAGATGAGAGAACAGGAAAGTTATAAACGCCTATCAAAGCGTCTTTCTGTTCTCTATGAGCAGAAAGGCGCTTTTTATATTAGATAAATTTTGAGGGAGAAGGGATAATATGATTTCAATTCAGCAGTTGTCAAAGGTCTTTAAAACCAATACAACAACGATCCAAGCAGTAGATGATCTGAATTTAAGAATAGATAAGGGAGAAATTTTCGGTGTAATTGGATACAGTGGTGCAGGTAAAAGTACTTTTATTCGTCTAATTAATCGACTGGAAGAACCAACAGCAGGAGATGTGATTATTGATGGTCAGGAAATTACAGCCTTATCAAAAAATCAACTAAGACTCTCACGTCAAGAAATTGGTATGATCTTTCAACATTTTAATTTATTGTGGTCAAGAACTGTTAGAGAAAATATTGCATTACCGTTAGAAATAGCGGGGGTATCAAAAGAGGAACGTATCAGCCGTGTGGATGAGTTAATTCGACTTGTAGGGTTAGCAGGTCGAGAAGATGCGTACCCTTCTCAATTAAGTGGTGGGCAGAAGCAGCGTGTTGGAATAGCAAGAGCGCTTGCGAACAAACCGAAAGTACTTCTATGTGATGAAGCGACTTCAGCACTTGATCCAGAAACAACGGATTCTATCCTTTCTCTATTAGTAGATATAAATGAGAAATTAGGTTTAACAATTATTCTTATTACCCATGAAATGCATGTCATACAAAAAATATGTCATCGTGTTGCTGTAATGGAAGGTGGAAAAATTGTCGAGCAAGGAGAAGTAGTAGATGTCTTTTCTCATCCTGATAAAGCAGTAACAAAGAAATTCGTTGAGCAAGTGATGGGTAAGCCTGATAAAGACATTACAGAAGAAGCGTTTGTTCAAAGTGTTGAATCAGGAAAAGTATTAAGGTTGCATTTTGTAGGAGAAACAGCAAACCAAGCAATTATTAGTCAAGTCGCGAAGAAGTTTGATGTTGAAATTAATATCATTCAAGGAAATGTAAAACAAACACAGTCTGGTGCATACGGATCGTTGTTCGTACACGTTACTGGAGAAGAAACAGAGTTAGAACAAGCGATCAACTATATTACTTCTACTTCAGTTGAAGTGGAGGTGAAAACAGATGCTTAAAACATTATTTCCTAATGTAAACTGGTTTGATTTGCTGATAGCCACGGGTGAGACATTTTATATGACCATTCTTGCGTTAATTGGTACATTAATTTTTGGTATCATCTTAGGGTTACTACTATATTTAACTGCACCAGGTGGGATTTGGCAGCATAAAACGCTGAACTTCATCGTTGCAGCATTTGTAAACATATTCCGTGCCATACCGTTTCTTATTTTAATTTTATTATTAATTCCTTTTACAAATTTCTTGATTGGCACAATTCGTGGTCAAAACGCTGCATTACCTGCATTGATTATTGGTTCAGCTCCATTTTATGCGAGGCTAGTTGAAATTGGATTGCGAGAAGTAGATAAAGGTGTTGTTGAAGCAGCCAAATCGATGGGAGCTAAGACATCAACCATTATTTTTAAAGTGTTATTAAAAGAGTCCACCCCAGCGCTTGTATCAGGTTTAACCGTAACAGCAATAGCGTTAATTAGTTATACGGCTGTAGCAGGTGTTATAGGTGCAGGTGGTCTTGGAGATTTTGCTTACTTCCATGGTTTTGTGAGACAAGACTTTGATGTCATGTTTGTCTGTACAGTTTTAATTGTGATCATCGTATTTATCTTTCAATTCATCGGTGATGCATTAACAAATAAATTAGATAAAAGATAATAAAACATGTTTACTACCCGCTTAACGGGATTATATAAAAAAGGGGAGAATTTAAGATGAAAAAATTTATAACAGTGTTAGTATTACTTTCAGTAGGGGTTATTTTAGCAGCTTGTGGAAATGCGTCAGGAGAAGACGTAATTAAGGTTGGGGCAACAAGTACACCACATGCTGAAGTATTAGAAGAAGCAAAACCATTACTAGAAGAAGAAGGTATTACACTAGAAATTGAAACGTATCAAGATTACATTTTACCGAATCAAGATTTAGAGAGTGGTGAAATTGACGCTAACTATTTCCAACACATTCCTTACTTTGAAACAGAGCAAGAAGAAAAAGGATATGATTTTGTTAATCTTGGTGGTATTCACGTAGAGCCAATGGGTGTATATTCTAAAGGGATTCCTAGTATCGATGCGATTGAAGAAGGCACTGAAGTAATCATGAGTCGTGCTGTTGCAGATCATGGTCGTATTCTTTCTTTATTTGAAGCAAAAGGATTGATTAAACTGGCAGAAGGTGTAAAAAAATCTGAAGCAACAATAGATGATATTGTGGAGAATCCATTAGATTTAGAATTTAAACCAGATGTTAATGCTGAATTTTTAATTGAAACTTACAGAAATGAAGAAGATGTTTTAGTTGCAATTAACACAAACTATGCGATTGAAGCTGACTTATCTCCAGTTGATGATTCTCTATTCGTGGAGGGTGCCGCATCAGAATACGTAAATATTATTGCAGCAAGAGCAGAAGATAAAGATGATGAGAAATTGAACAAATTAGTAGAAGTATTACAATCAGAAGAAATTCAAAGTTTTATTACAGAAAAATATAACGGCGAAGTAGTCGCTGTTGGTAATTCTGAAGAATAATTAAAGCATGTGGCATTAAAATAATGCAAATATGATGTATTTTGAAGAATTCGCTACTAATTAATAGAGGTGAAATCAAAAGGTTATTCAGCCTTCCAAACCACTGGTCAACTCTTTTGTTAGATCATTGAACGAGTGATATAATAATATTTGTTCAAATAATAAGGAAGAAGGAAGGGTTTTAACAAAACCATGGATAATCTCGGTTTAACTTACACAGGCGAAATGGAAAAAGCAATGCAACAGAATCACGGAATAGGATTTGCAGAATATGAAAGAAAGCTGAATAATCGCTTACAGATTGAACGAGAACGAGAAAAAAGCTATAAACAAGCATCAAGAGTAGTAAATGAAATGGAACGTAAAGTACATCGTTAAAATAACCTAAATACAGAAAATATATCCACATCCCTTGCGCACACATGCCAAGGGATGTTTGCGTTATAATAGAATAAAGGATTACTTCGCATAAATAGTGATGTAGACTTTATAAACGAAAAGGTTTAGAAAAGAGCGCTTATTTGGATAGAATTGTTGATTATAGATTCGAAATAGTATAAGATTGTAATGAGAATAGATTGAGAATGAATAACTTTCTTATGCTTATTTATTTCAAAAAATATATAAAAAATTCTTTGGGGGTATAAAAATGGCAGGATCAACTTTGGAGATAAAAGATCTTCACGTCGAAATTGAAGGTCAAGAAATATTAAAAGGTGTTAATTTAACAATCAAAGGTGGAGAATTCCATGCGATTATGGGGCCAAACGGAACTGGTAAATCAACTTTGGCATCTGCAATTATGGGCCACCCAAAATATGAAGTAACTAGTGGAAGTATCCTTTTAGATGGAGAAGATGTATTAGAAATGGAAGTTGATGAACGTGCAAAAGCAGGTTTGTTCCTTGCAATGCAATATCCTAGTGAGATTACTGGAGTTACCACTTCCGATTTCCTACGTTCTTCAATCAATGCACACCGAGAAAAAGGCGACGAAATTCCTTTAATGAAATTTATAAAAGAGATGGATAGTGCAATGGATTACTTAGAAATAGATAAAAATATGGCACAACGTTATTTAAACGCAGGGTTTTCTGGTGGAGAGAAAAAGCGTAATGAAATCCTACAGTTAATGATGTTGAAACCTGAAATTGGTATTTTAGATGAAATTGACTCTGGTCTTGATATTGATGCATTGAAAGTAGTAGCAAAAGGGATTAATAAATTACGTAATGAGAACTTTGGCTGTCTAATCATTACACACTATCAACGTCTTCTAGATTACATTACACCTGATTTTGTTCACGTTATGATGCAAGGTCGTGTTGTGAAATCTGGTGGTGCGGAATTAGTTGAACGTTTAGAAGCTGAAGGATACGACTGGATTAAACAAGAATTAGGTATTGAAGAAGAAACCGTTGGAAACAACGCGTAATAGTAAGGAGGGGTGACATGTCTATTGAAGCAAAACAACCATATGAAAAAGAGTATGTAGAGAAATTCTCTGCTGAACATAACGAGCCAGAATGGATGACTGGCTTTCGTAAACAAGCTTTAGAGTCTGCTAGCACATTAGAGATGCCAAAGCCGGATAAAACAAATATATCAAAATGGAATTTCACAAAGTTTAATCTTGAAGCAGAAACACAAGGACTTGATTCACTTAAAGATTTACCTGATGATATTAAAGTTTTTGTGGATACAGAAAAAGATGATAAGAACCTTGTGATTTTGCGTAATCAAATAAATGCTTATGAAACACTTTCAACGGAATTAGTTGATAAAGGTGTCATTTTTACGGATATGTTTACTGCATTAAAACAGTATCCTGAGTTGGTACAAAAATACTATATGAAAGATGCGGTATCGTTTGATGAACATCGATTAACTGCAATGCATGCAGCTTTGATGAACGGCGGCGTTTTTGTATATGTTCCTAAAAATGTTGTGGTTGAAGAACCATTACAAGCAATTTTCTGGCAAGAAAACCCTGAATTCGCTCTATTCAATCATGTTATTGTGGTTGCAGAAGAAAACAGTTCTTTAACTTATGTTGAAAATTATATCTCATTTAACAAAGATGAGGAAACAGTAGCCAATCTAGTAACAGAAGTAATTGCGCATGATAATGCTTCTATTTCATTTGGTTCTGTTGATAATTTTGCTCATGGTACGACGGTATACATGAATCGTCGGGGGATTGCTTACCGTGATGCGAAAATTGAATGGGCATTAGGTCAAATGAATGATGGTAATACGGTATCGGAGAATGTCACACATTTAATTGGTGATAACTCTTTCTCTTATGCGAAGGCCGTTTCAGTTGGTCGTGGTGATCAAAGTCAAAACTTCACAGCAAAGATTATTAACTATGGTAAACAATCAAATGGGCTTATCTTGCAACATGGTGTAATGAAAGATAGTGCTTCAGCGATCTTTAACGGCATCGGTAAAATTGAGCATGGTGGAACAAAAGCAAATGCTGAACAAGAGTCACGTGTACTTATGTTAAGCAAAGACGCTCGTGGTGATGCTAACCCAATTTTATTAATTGATGAAGATGATGTAACAGCAGGTCACGCAGCATCGGTTGGTCGTGTTGATCCAGTTCAATTATACTATCTGATGAGTAGAGGTATTTCTCAACAAGAAGCAGAACGTTTAATCATTCATGGTTTCTTAGCACCTGTAGTTAATGCGATACCAATTGCAGCAGTTAAAGAACAGTTAACTGAAGTAATTGAGAGGAAAGTATACTAATGGACGTAAAAGCTATTCGGTCACAGTTCCCTATCTTGGATCAAAGTGTAAATGGTAGTCCCCTGGTATATTTAGATTCAGCAGCCACTTCACAAAAGCCCACTTCAGTTATTGAAGCGGTAAATGCTTATTATCGAATAGATAATTCAAATGTACATCGTGGGGTTCATACGCTTGGGACACGTGCAACGGATAAATACGAGGGTGCTCGCGAAAAGGTTAGACAGTTTATCAATGCCAATAAGACTGAAGAAGTTATTTTTATGCGAGGCACAACAACAGCAATTAATACAGTAGCTTCAAGTTATGGTCTAACTAACCTTTCAAAAGGTGACGAAATTGTTATAACACAAATGGAGCACCATAGTAATATTATTCCTTGGCAACAAGTTGCTAAGATAACAGGTGCAAATTTAAAGTATATACCACTTCAACCAGATGGTACGATCACATTAGAAGATGCAAGAAATACGATTACAGATAATACAAAAATTGTTGCAATGATGCATGTATCTAATGTATTAGGCACAATTAATCCAATCAAAGAAGTCACAAAAATTGCCCATGAAAATGGAGCGGTTATGCTTGTTGATGGTGCACAGGGTGTTCCACATATGAAGGTGGATGTGCAAGACTTGGATTGTGATTTCTATGCTTTTTCAGCTCACAAGATGTGTGGTCCAACTGGTGTTGGTGTATTATATGGAAAAAAACAATTACTTGAGAAGATGGAACCTGTTGAATTTGGTGGCGAAATGATTGATTTCGTTGATTTATATGATTCAACTTGGAAGGAGCTACCTTGGAAATTTGAAGGTGGTACCCCAATTATAGCTGGAGCAATTGGTTTAGGTGCTGCTATTGATTTCTTACAAGATATTGGAATGGATGAAATAACTGCACATGAAACAAAACTTGTTGACTATGCAGTAAACCAGTTGCAAACCATCGATGGTTTAGCGATATACGGCCCAGAAAAACGTGCTGGATTAATAACATTTAATTTAGCAGATGTTCATCCGCATGATACAGCAACGGTATTAGATGCTGAAGGAATTGCCGTACGTGCAGGGCATCATTGTGCACAGCCTTTGATGAAATGGCTGAATGTTACAGCGACAGCTAGAGCGAGTTTTTACTTGTATAATACAACTGATGATGTCGATCGTTTCATTACAGGATTAAACAAAGCGAAGGAGTTTTTTGGTGATGTCTTTTGATAATCTAGATACACTCTATCGCCAGGTCATTATGGATCATTATAAAAATCCACGTAACCGTGGTTCGTTTGGAGAAGATTCAGTAACGATTGATATGAATAATCCAACTTGTGGTGATCGGATTCAAATACATTTGTTAGTAGAAGATGACAAGGTGAAGGATGCCAAATTTGATGGTGAAGGTTGTTCCATCAGTTTATCATCCGCATCGATGATGACCCAGGCAATTAAAGGAAGAAATGTTACGGAAGCATTGAAGATGTCAGAAATTTTTTCCGATATGATGCTCGGTAAAGATATAGATACAGAGGATCTTGATTTAGGTGATATAGAAGCTTTGCAAGGTGTTTCGAAGTTTCCTGCTCGAATAAAATGTGCGACCTTAGCATGGAAAGCTATGGAAAAAGGAATCAATGAACAAGAGCAAGCCTAACATACTATAGTCAAGCAATACTTGAACAGGAGGGGTTAAAAGATGGCGAAGAATGCACCGGAAGTAGGAGAATACAAATATGGTTTTCATGATCGTGATGTTTCCATATTCCGTACTGAAAAAGGATTAACTAAAAAAGTTGTAGAAGAAATATCAAGCATGAAAGATGAGCCGCAATGGATGTTGGACTATCGCTTAAAAGCGTTAGAGCAATTTTATAATAAGCCAATGCCACAATGGGGTGGCGATCTTGCTGAATTAGATTTTGATGAAATCACGTATTACGTAAAACCGTCAGAACGTTCAGAGCGTTCATGGGATGAAGTACCAGAGGAGATTAAGAACACATTTGATAAATTGGGTATACCTGAAGCTGAACAAAAGTATTTGGCTGGTGTATCAGCACAATATGAATCAGAAGTGGTTTATCATAGTCTTAAAGAGGATTTAGAGGAATTAGGAATAGTCTTTAAAGATACTGATACGGCATTAAAAGAAAATGAAGATCTATTTAAAGAGTACTTTGGTAAAGTAATACCTTCAGCAGATAACAAATTCTCTGCATTAAACTCAGCTGTATGGTCTGGTGGCTCGTTTATTTATGTTCCTAAAGGTGTTAAAACTGATACACCATTACAGGCATATTTCCGGATTAATTCAGAAAGTATGGGTCAATTTGAACGTACCCTTATCATTGTTGATGAAGGTGCATCGGTTCACTATGTGGAAGGTTGTACAGCGCCAACTTATACAACAAACTCTCTTCATAGTGCTGTTGTTGAAATCTTTGTTAAAAAAGATGCTTACTGCCGTTATACGACAATCCAAAACTGGTCCAGTAACGTTTATAACCTTGTAACGAAACGTGCAATCTGTGACGCGAATGCAACGATGGAATGGGTAGACGGTAATATTGGTTCTAAATTAACCATGAAATACCCAGCAATTATTTTAAGAGGAGAAGGCGCAAGAGGCATGACCCTTTCCATTGCATTAGCTGGTAAAGGACAACATCAAGATGCTGGTGCAAAAATGCATCACTTAGCACCAAACACGTCATCAACAATCGTTTCGAAATCTATTTCAAAACATGGTGGTAAAGTAACGTATCGTGGTATTGTTCACTTTGGACGTAAAGCTGATGGAGCACGTTCTAATATTGAATGTGATACTTTAATTATGGATAATAAATCAACTTCAGATACAATTCCTTATAATGAAATTTTAAATGAAAACATTTCATTAGAGCATGAAGCAAAAGTTTCGAAAGTATCAGAAGAACAACTTTTCTATCTAATGAGTCGCGGAATCTCTGAGGAAGAAGCTACTGAAATGATCGTAATGGGCTTTATCGAACCATTTACTAGAGAATTACCAATGGAATATGCAGTAGAAATGAACAGATTAATTAGCTTTGAGATGGAAGGCTCAATTGGTTAAAAATTAGAAATATTTGCTTTGAAGAGTCCGTTAATTCGGGCTCTTTTCTTACATAATAAACTCTTTTTGTGAACTTTATCATTACGTCACAATAGATAGATGATACGTAGTGGATAGTAATGTGAGTTACTTCCCCCTACCCGCTACGTCAGCAGTGGTTTTGGTTGGGCGAGTAATCGCAGCCCCAAATAGATTTCCTTTCCGTGGGCTCAGTCTCAGCTAACTTGGTAAAGAAAAACACTTTACCAAGTGGATCGTGCGCCCGGCATGAGTTATAACTAGGTGGTGAAAGTCCACCACAGACTTGGCAGTAGGAACTGTTAGTGAAAGGCAAGGGTGTCTATCGTGAGATAGAATCTGAAGGAAGCCGGACACAAAATCCC
>NZ_QJSH01000014.1 GCF_003426025.1 Paraliobacillus quinghaiensis | reverse complement strand
ATATTCTGCTGACGACCGATATATTCTGCTGACGACCGATATATTCTGCTGACGACCGATATATTCTGCTGACGACCGATATATTCTGCTGACGACCGATATATTCTGCTGACGACCGAAAAAGCTCGGGCTCAATTCGCCCAAGCTTTTTCTCATCAGTTCTAACTTTTTATAGAATTAAGATTGTGCAAATGCTTCTTTTGCTTGTATGTTAGCTTCCATTCGTCGGCTGTCTCTTTCCAAGATTGATTTTAAATAGTATCCAGTGTACGATTCTTGTTTTTCTGCAACCTCTTCTGGAGTACCAGTTGCAATGATCTGTCCACCTCGGTCCCCACCTTCTGGTCCAAGATCGATAATATGATCAGCTGTCTTAATCACATCTAAGTTATGCTCAATTATTAGAACAGTATCGCCATTTTCAACTAATCGTTGCAGTACTTGTAATAAACGATAAATATCATCTGCATGCAACCCAGTTGTTGGTTCATCTAAAATATAGAATGTCTTACCATCTGAGCGACGATGTAATTCACTTGCTAATTTCACTCGCTGCGCCTCACCACCAGAAAGTGTTGTTGCCGGTTGGCCAAGCTTAATATAACCTAAACCAACATCATAGACTGTTTGCAATTTCCGTTTTATTTTCGGAATGTTGGCAAAGAATTCTACTGCTTCTTCAATTGTCATCTCCAATACATCAGAAATGTTTTTCCCTTTATATTTTACTTCAAGTGTTTCACGATTATATCGTTTCCCTTGGCAAACCTCACAAGCAACATAGACATCAGGTAAGAAATGCATCTCAATTTTAATAATTCCATCACCACGGCACGCTTCACAACGGCCACCTTTAACATTAAAACTAAAACGCCCTTTTTTATAACCACGTATCTTAGCTTCATTTGTTTGAGCAAATACATCACGAATATTATCAAATACACCAGTATATGTTGCTGGGTTAGAGCGTGGTGTTCTCCCAATTGGTGATTGATTTATATCAATCACTTTTTCTAAGTGTTCAATACCTTTAATTGCTTTATGCTTACCAGGCTTCTGTTTTGCTCGATTTAAAGTCATTGCTAAGCTTTTATGCAAAATTTCGTTGATAATGGTACTTTTCCCAGAACCAGAAACACCTGTAACAGTCGTCATTAGACCAACAGGAATCTTCACATCTGTTTTCTTCAAATTATTTTCCTCTGCACCAATCACTTCAATAAAACGTCCATCGGCTTTGCGACGTTTTACTGGTAATGGAATGAATTTTTTCCCTGCTAAATATTGGCCCGTCAATGACTGTTTTGATTTCATTACTTGCTTAGGAGTACCACTCGCGACAATTTCACCACCATGCTCACCTGCACCAGGTCCTATGTCAATTAACCAGTCTGCAGCTAACATTGTATCTTCATCATGTTCGACAACAATTAACGTATTGCCTAAATCACGCATTTGTTTAAGTGTTTCTATTAAGCGGTCATTATCACGTTGATGCAATCCAATAGATGGCTCATCCAATACGTATAAAACACCAGTTAAAGCTGAACCAATTTGCGTTGCTAATCGAATACGCTGCGCTTCTCCACCAGATAACGTGCCAGCTTTCCGTGACAACGTTAAGTAGTCTAATCCAACATTCGTTAAAAAGGTTAAACGATCTTGAATTTCCTTCACAATCATTTTAGCAATTTGTTGCTCTTTTTCTGACAATGATAATGTAGAAATAAAATCATTTGCTTCTGTAACTGCTAATTCGGTAACTTTTCCAATATGCTTTCCGTTAATTAATACAGCAGTCGCTTCTGTTTTCAAACGATATCCTTTACATTTCGGACAGGCTTTTTGTGCCATATACTTTTCCATCTGCTCCCGAATAAAATCAGATGACGTTTCTCGATAACGTCGAGCTATGTTTTTAAGTACTCCTTCAAAAAAGATCTCATTTTCCCGTGTCATGCCATATTCATTTTCATAATGAAAATGAATTTTTTCCTCTCCACTGCCATTAAGAATTTTCTCTAATTGTTCAGTTGGAAGTTGTTTCACTGGTGTATCCATATCAATGCCATAATGAGCACAAACACTTTTTAATAACTGCGGATAATATTGTGAGCTGGTTGGCTCCCAAGCAAGGATAGCACCTTCATTTAATGTTAATTCCTTGTCTGGAATGACAAGATCAACATCAACCTCTAATTTTGTTCCTAAACCATCACAACGTTCACAGGCTCCGTAAGGACTATTAAACGAGAATAATCGCGGTTCTAATTCACCGATAGAAAAGCCACAGATTGGGCATGCATGATGTTCACTAAATAACAATTCTTCTTCACCAATTACATCTACCATTACTTTACCTTCACCTAAACGAAGAGCTGTTTCTAAAGAATCTGTTAATCGACCTGAAATACCGTCTTTAACCACAATTCGATCAACGACTACTTCAATGGAGTGTTTTTTATTTTTCTCTAAAGTAATTTCTTCACTTACTTCACGCATTTCTCCATCAACTCGGAGACGAACATATCCTTCTTGTTTCAACTTTTCTAGGACTTTAACGTGTTCACCTTTACGACCTGATATAACTGGTGCAAGGATTTGTAACTTCGTTCGCTCTGGGTAATCTAAAATGCGATCAACCATTTGTTGTACAGTTTGTGAGGAAATTTCCACTCCATGCTTTGGACAAACAGGATGTCCTATTCGTGCAAAAAGCAGACGCATATAATCATATATTTCTGTTACTGTACCAACCGTTGACCGTGGATTTCGGCTTGTTGTTTTTTGGTCAATAGATATTGCTGGAGAAAGCCCTTCAATTGCATCAACATCAGGCTTATCCATTTGCCCTAAGAACTGACGTGCATAAGCGGATAGTGACTCCACGTAGCGGCGTTGACCTTCGGCATAAATCGTATCAAAGGCCAATGATGATTTACCTGAACCGGACAATCCAGTAAGGACAACCAATTTCTCTTTGGGAATATCAATATTTATATTTTTTAAGTTATGCGCACGTGCACCTTGAACTGTTATAGATTTTTTAGCCATTGATTGTCACCCTTCCGCTTTCAATTGTAATACTAGGTCGCGCAATTCGGCAGCTTTTTCAAAGTTTAAGTCACGAGCCGCTTGCTTCATCTCTTTTTCCATTTGCTCTATCAGCTTGTCTTTTTCTTTTTTCGTCATCTTACTGTATTTTGGCATGTCATCTTTATATTCGGCTGTATCTTCTGCTGCCACTGTTGCTCGAATAACGTCTCGCACTTCTTTTTTAATTGTTGTTGGTATAATTCCATGTTTTTCATTATACGCTTGTTGTTTCTCACGACGTCGCTCTGTTTCATCAATCGCTTTCCGCATCGAATCTGTTATTCGATCTGCGTACATAATAACACGGCCATTTTCATTACGTGCAGCTCGTCCCATTGTTTGGATTAAAGATCTTTCAGAACGCAAGAACCCTTCCTTATCTGCATCAAGAATTGCAACTAGCGACACTTCAGGAAGGTCTATCCCTTCACGTAATAAGTTAATCCCAACAAGGACATCGTATTTTCCTACTCGTAAATCACGAATTACTTCAATTCGTTCTAAGGTTTTAATTTCAGAATGGAGGTAGGCTACTTTCATACCAATTTCTTTCAGATAATCCGTTAAATCCTCAGACATTTTTTTCGTTAATGTTGTAATTAAAACCCGTTCATCTCGTTCCATTCGTTTATTAATTTCACCAATTAAATCATCTATCTGTCCATCAATTGGTCTAACTTCTACTGGAGGATCTAATAAGCCAGTAGGTCGAATAATTTGTTCCGTCATTTTTGGTGTATGTTCTAATTCATATGGACCTGGTGTAGCAGAAACAAACACCATTTGATTCGCTTTTTGTTCAAATTCAGCAAAAGTTAATGGCCGGTTATCCATCGCCGATGGTAATCGAAAGCCATGATCAACTAGTACTTGCTTTCTTGCTTGGTCACCATTAAACATACCTCGAACCTGTGGTAGCGTTACATGTGATTCATCAATAACAATCATAAAATCGTCTGGGAAGTAATCAATTAATGTATAAGGTGTAGAACCTGCTTCACGCAATGTCAGATGACGCGAGTAATTTTCAATCCCCGAACAAAAACCCATTTCTGCCATCATTTCTAAATCGTAACGCGTACGTTGCTCAATTCTCTGTGCTTCTAACAATTTATTATTTTCACGGAAAAACGTCAGCTGTTCTTCCAACTCTTTTTCAATATTTTGCATCGCAATTTTCAATTTCTCCTCACCTGTAACAAAGTGAGATGCTGGGAAAATAGCAATATGTTCACGGTCGCCAATTATCTCACCAGTTAAAGCATCTACCTCACGAATGCGATCAACCTCATCACCAAAAAATTCCACACGAATACAATGTTCTTCACGGGAAGCAGGGATTATTTCAACTGAATCACCACGTACCCGAAAAGTACCACGTTGGAAATCTATATCATTACGTGCATATTGAATATCAACCAAATCACGTAGTAATGCATCCCGATCCTTTTCCATGCCGGTTCGAATTGATAGGACTTGACTACGATATTCTTCTGGCGAACCTAAACCATATATACAAGATACACTCGCAACAATTAAAACATCGTTTCGCTCAAATAAAGATGAGGTTGCTGAGTGGCGTAATTTATCAATTTCATCATTAATACTTGCATCTTTTTCAATAAATGTATCAGTAGAAGGGACATATGCTTCTGGTTGATAATAGTCATAATAACTAACAAAATATTCTACTGCATTATTAGGGAAAAATTCTTTAAATTCACTATATAATTGTCCTGCTAATGTTTTATTATGTGCAATAACTAATGTTGGTTTATTAACTTCTGTAATAACATTAGACATGGTAAAAGTTTTACCAGTTCCTGTTGCTCCAAGTAACGTTTGCGCTCGTTTGCCAGATTCAATTCCAGCAACTAATTCTTTAATTGCTGTTGGCTGGTCTCCTTGAGGCTGATACTTAGATACTAAATCAAACCTTTGTTCCACAATGCACCCTCCGTTCTTTTCATCACTTTATCTATATTACCACATTATACTACAAATCAAACCAAAACACGAACAAACATTCTTTTTTAAATAAATCCAGCTTAATATTAGCCGATAATCCGGCGATATTGAGCATTTATTCGGCGAAATCAAAAATAATTCGGCGAACGTCGAATTATTCCGGCATTTGTTGAATTAACCAACAATTCGCATCCTGCTTAGTGCGCAGTCTATGTTAAATTACACATAAACAATTTTATAAAAAGCTTGAGGCGTCTGCCCCAAGCTTTTATCAATGTTCATTATTATTAATAGGATTGATCATATTGATTAACTTCAAACAGATCAATTAATTCAACATCCTTATGTTTATCTCGGAACCAGCGTAAGGCAAAGTCATTTTTAAATAGAACTAAAAATGTTCCTTCGCGATCTTTCACTAACATGTTTCGTTCATCAAACATTGTAGTATCGACTTTTTCTAGATTTAGCCAACGAGGAATACGTTCGCCAATTGATTCCAACACTACTTCAACATTATACTCATGTTTCATCCGATGTTCAAATACTTGGTACTGTAATTCTCCAACAGCACCAATAATGTAGGTTTCCATTGGGTAACCAGTGAACAACTGGATCGCACCTTCTTGTACAAGCTGTTCCAAACCTTTTTTAAATTGCTTTGATTTCATAACATTTTTCGCTGTTACGCGCTTGAATAGCTCTGGTGGGAACTGTGGTAATTCATCATAGGCAAAGTTGTCTTTTCCTTCTATCAATGTATCCCCAATACGATAAGCATTTGGGTCATAAACACCAATAATATCACCAGCATATGCTTCTTCCACTGTATCACGTGATGACGCAACGAATTGTTGTGTCTGTGATAGTTTGATTGTCTTTCCAGTTCGCGCAAGTTTAACACTCATACCACGCTCGAATTTTCCTGAACAAACGCGAAGGAATGCAACACGGTCACGGTGTGCAGGATTCATATTTGCTTGGATCTTAAAAATGAATCCTGAAAAGTCCGGCTTATCTGGACTTACTAACCCTTCTGTCGATTTTCTCGGGTTTGGATTTGGGGCCATATCAATAAATGTATCAAAGAATGTCTGCACTCCAAAGGGTGCTAATGCACTACCAAAGAAAACAGGAGTTTGATCACCACTAAGTACAGCATCTAGAGAGAATTCATCACCAGCTTCATCTAGCAATTCCAATTCACCTAATGTTTCCTGATAGGTGGCATCCTCTACTAAAGTTTGATTTTCAGGATTATCTAATTCGTTATAAGGAATGATTGTCTCCTCTTCATTGCCATTGTACTTTACAAATTGCTCATGTTGACGATCAAAAATCCCCATGAACTGTTTTCCCATTCCTACTGGCCAGTTCATTGGAAATGTTTCAATCTCTAACACTTCTTCAATTTGTTCTAATAATGCTAATGGCTCTCTTCCTTCACGATCCATCTTATTAATAAAGGTGAAGATTGGGATACCGCGCATTTTACATACTTTAAACAGTTTAATTGTTTGTGCTTCAATACCCTTTGTTGCATCAATAATCATCACAACACTATCTACTGCAGTTAATGTACGATAAGTGTCTTCACTAAAATCTTCGTGTCCTGGTGTATCTAATATATTTACTTTGTAATCTTTATATGGAAAATTCATCACACTAGATGTAACTGAAATACCACGCTGTTTCTCAATTTCCATCCAATCTGATGTTGCAAATTTACCTGATTTTTTACCTTTTACCGTACCTGCTGAACGTATTAAGTTACCAGATAAAAGTAATTTTTCTGTTAGGGTTGTTTTACCAGCATCCGGGTGCGAAATAATCGCAAATGTTTTTCGTTTATTTACTTCTTCTTGAATTGTCATTATAAAATCCCTTCCTAACTAGTACATTGTTCAAACGGCTAAAACGGATTCCAAGCTTTTGAACAACTTGCTATTAAAATTTAATTCACTTTATAAAATGGCGTGCTAAGGGATTCCTACATCGGTATAATGCTCCTTCATCTATTTGTTTAATTGGGTTTTTAATCTCTATTCACGATAGTTAAAATAGCACGTTTTTTGTGATAAAGTCAACTGTTTTCAGTATTTATAGAGGTTTATACTTTATGATTTTTCACAAATACCGATGTTAATTTTATCTCATTTCGGTTTTTCTATCTAATTTTTTGGTATAATGAAAAGATATATTTTTAAGATTTACAACAAAGTAAGGAGAAACATCATGCGTACTTTTTTTCTAGAAAAACTAGATATTGTTAAAATTACCGGTCAACGTTTTTATAAAAGGGGCTATGACTATTTCAAAAAGGGGCGCGTCATTGGCTTAAGTTATAACCCAACGATTAATACATGGAGTGCGCAAGTGCGTGGTGCAAGTAACTACCATGTGCGCATCTTCTTTTTTGATGATGATGAATTAGAAGGAAAATGTGATTGTCCCGCATATGCAACACACTTCACCTGCAAACATATTGCAGCTGTTTTGCTTGCCATCAGTCATAATGGCGAAAAGCAACAACCTACTTTTTTAGTTGAACCAAATCCAGAATCTCCAAAAACATCACAAAATAATAGTGATCCTTTTACACTAAGAATGTTAGAGGCGTTTGGACAATCCAGTAAATCCCATGAATTAGAAAGAAAAGCTTTACAAGTTGAATATACAGTAAGCCACCGTAAAAACCCACACAATGCCAAGTTATTATTAGAGGTAGAATTACGGGTCGGTATTAATAAATTGTATATTATTAAGGACATTCGCCCTTTTTTAACACATATAAAAAAAGAACAGCCTTATCCTGTAACAAACACGTTCACCTATGACCCGATCGATCATTTTTTCACTGAAGAAGATCAGCACATTATTAATCAGCTGATCCAAGCCTATCAAAATGAAATTTTATATGATAATGAGTATGGTCTAAACGATAAAAGGGCGATTAGAATCCCTCCAAATTCAGCGGATAAATTATTGGAATCAATCATTACCCAAAGCCATGTTATGAGGGATGTAAATGGAAAAACAGTTTCTAATTTTTATTTAGAAGACAAATTACCTCATCTAAATTTTCCGATTGACGTGGAAGATAACGAACGATTTCTAATCGACTTTTCAGCGTTATTAAGTTTTACCTATTTCGAAGGTTATGGCTATTTATTCAAAGAAAATACTTTCTATCAAACAACAACCACGGAGCAAAGGATTATTGAACAACTATTCAATTTATTGCCATATCGCACCAAACAAGTGCATCGAATTGCACATAATAAAATGGAAGCATTTGTTTCAAACGTCATTCCCGAGTTAGAAAAAATAGGGAATCTATTGTATTCCGAAGAAACAAACGAGCTGTTAACTATTACCTCTCTTACATCTAAGGTCTATCTTGATGAGGTACAAAATACGGTTACAGCTAATCTTATTTTTCAATATGGTGACCATGAGCTAGCAGCCTACCAACAAAATGAAAACTCTAATTTAGTGATTAAACGTAATACGAAAGCCGAGCAGTTTATTATTCGACTATTAGAACAAGCTGGTTTTCATTATATAGACGGACAATTTCAATTATTCAATAATGAAAATATTTATCGTTTTTTACATGAAAGATTAGCTTATCTAGAAAACCATGCTATTGTCTATCTAACGGATAACGCTAAGAAATTAATGTCTGAACAGGAAATGGCATTAGACACTACAATTTCACTAAATAAAACAAGTGGAATGTTGGATGTCTCCTTTGATGTTAACGGAATTTCTGAGACGGATGTACAACACATACTTCATGCCTTAGTAGAAAAAAAGCGGTATTATCGTATTCCAGAAGGCCCATTGGTCGCATTAGAGAACGATTCATTTGATGCATTTCATCAGTTCATTGAAGAGCTTCATTTAGGAAAACAAGACCTTCAAGAAGGGCATGTACACGTTTCAGCTGCTCGTAGTTTACAAGTAGAAGAATCGTTTCCGGCCGAAGTGGCACATTATCAAGATACATTTGAACATATGCTAACAGCCTTAAAACATCCAGAAGATTTAAAGTTTGATTTACCAGATACACTTGAGGCTAATTTACGCGACTATCAGTACGTTGGTTTTCAATGGTTTAAAACACTCTCCTATTATCAATTAGGAGGAATCCTAGCAGATGATATGGGGTTAGGAAAAACAATACAAACAATTAGTTACATGTTAAGTGAAAAAGCTGAGAAAGAAGATGGAAGTTACAAGGCTTTAGTTATTGCACCGGCATCACTTGTTTATAATTGGAAAAAAGAATTTGGTAAATTTGCTCCATCTTTACGTACACAAGTAATTGTTGGTGCGAAAGGACAACGGAATAAATTAGTGGAACAGGCTATTGATGTAGATGTTTTTATTACCTCTTATCCATTAATTCGAAAGGATAAGGATTTGTATGCATCTTTTTCTTTTGATGCCTTAATTCTAGATGAAGCACAAGCAATTAAAAATCATTTAACTTTAACTGCAAAAGCAGTACGATCACTTACAGCGAAACATCGCTTTGCACTAAGTGGTACACCAATTGAAAATGCTTTAGATGAATTATGGTCGATCTTCCATACTATATCACCTGGATTTTTCGGTACAAAAAAACATTTTTCACAATTAGATCCTAGTTATATCTCGACAATCACCCGCCCTTTCATCTTACGCCGATTAAAGCGTGAAGTATTGGAAGAACTACCAGATAAAATTGAGACAGAACAATATTCAGAGTTAACTAAGAACCAGAAACAGGTGTATCTCGCTTATGTAGAAAAAATGCAAGATAAAATCACAGAAACAATTGAAGAAAAAGGGTTTGAGAAAGGTAAATTAGAAATACTGGCTGGCATTACACGTCTTCGCCAAATATGTTGCCACCCTTCATTATTTTTAGAGAACTATACCGGTAAGTCAGGAAAACTAGAACATTTAAAAGAATTAGTTGCTGAATTACGTGAGAGTGGAAAACGTCTATTAATCTTTTCACAGTTTTCTAGTATGTTAAAAATAATTAATAAAACACTGCAAACTGACGGACATGAAGTCTTTTATTTAGACGGATCAACACCTTCTGAACAACGCTTAGAAATGGCAGATGCATTTAATGAGGGGAACAAATCTATATTTCTCATCTCATTAAAAGCTGGTGGTACTGGCCTTAATTTAACTGGTGCTGATACTGTTGTCCTTTTCGACTTGTGGTGGAACCCTGCTGTAGAAGAACAAGCAGCTGGACGAGCACACAGAATTGGCCAAAAGAAGGTCGTTCAAGTCATTCGGTTAATAACTGAGGGAACAATTGAAGAAAAAATTTATCAATTACAACAAGAAAAACGTGAACTTGTTGACCAAATTATTAAGCCAGGAGAAACAATGCTTTCCAAGCTTTCTGAGACAGAATTACGTGAATTATTAACCATGGAACGTTGAACTAATCGGCACTGAAGTACCGAGATTCCTAAGTACAGAAACCTATCGGTTTCTAATTGATTAGGCGATCCCCGCAGGCCCTGCGGTTAGAAGTCTTACGGCTTCATTCTTAAGATTGATTCCTGCGTTAATATCGCGGTCAAGATGGGTATGGCACTTCGTGCACTCCCATTCACGTAATCCGAGATTTTTAACGTCTTTGTTTTGATAGCCACAACAGGAGCAAAGCTGACTGGACGGGAAATTCTTCGCAACTGTTACAACTTGTTTGTCGTACCATTCGGCTTTGTAAGTAAGCATTGATTTGAATTCTGACCACGATGCTTCACTAATTGCCTTTGCTAGGTTGTGATTTTTGAGCATATTACGTACTGACAAATCTTCCATTCCGATCACGTCGTGGTTTTTGACAATCTCAGTGGAGATTTTATCTAAGTAATCTTTTCGTGCATTAGTAATTTTTTCATGGATACGAGCAACTTTAATTCTAGCTTTATGCCAATTTGCACCACCTGTTGTACGTCTACTCATCATCCGCTGTGCTTTGGCTAACTTTTCTTCCAAGTTTCGAAAAAACTTTGGATTAGAATAGATTGTCCCATCAGAAAGAGTAGCAACATTTTTTAGGCCTACATCTATTCCAATAGCTGAGCCTGTTTTAGGAAGTTCTTTAACTTCTATTTCAGTTGATATAGAGACAAAGTATTTTCCAGAAGGGTTTCGTCTAACAGTTGCATTCAAAATTCTACCTTCTACTTCTCGACTTTTAGCGTAACGAACAAAACCCAGTTTTGGGAGTTTGATATGCCTATCTACTACTGCAATATTTCCGTTCGTTTGTTTTGTTGTATAAGACTGAACAGGATTCTTTTTAGATTTGAAACGCGGGTACTTATTTTGTTTCTTGTAGTAGCGGTGATAGGAATCAGCTAAATTTTCAACTGATTTTTGCAAGGCAATACTATCGACCTCTTTTAGAAATCCATAGTGCTTCTTTAATTCGGGGAGAGATTTGACCGTGTTGTATTTATTTAAACACTTCCCTTTCCAGTTGTTCGCTGGTAGGTGACCATTTTGAACCATTTCTCGCGCAATATACCAATAAGCATCTTTTTCTTTTTGTTTCCCGAAAAAGAAGTTAAAAACGAATCTTGAACATCCAATCGTTTTATTGATAAGTTCAGTCTGCTTTTTATTGGGATAGATGCGAAATTTATAGGCTTTGTTTGTAATCATAGTTTCACCCCCCTCATTAGGTCAATTATACCATTTTCAAGAGATTGACGCAAACATTTGTTCTCTTCTTTAAGACGGGGGGTTTATACCAAAACTCGTATCGAATTACTTACATGTAGCACTTAAACAGTCGGACAATTAAGATGGCAAATGCCCATCCCTTGTCGGAAACCGATTCATCTCATGACTGAAGTCACGAGTGTTCTCGGCTAATTCATAAAGTAAAATAAGCTAATGAAAAGGTCACATCAGATTGATGTGATCTTTTTTATATACGTTTTTCTAATTAACCTTCTCAAACATTTCCTACTATCATCTTAATATGCTTCGGTAATATACCAACTGTGGACGGTGTTTTGTTTTGTCGCTCTCCATCGCAATCAATCGTCTGCTCTGGATCAGCAGTAATAGTGATCTTCGGGGTTTGGAATGTAATAATCCCCTCTTTATTTTGAATTTGATTACTAACCCTTGATTGTAGTATTTCCCAAAAAGTCTGCAACGACGTTTCCTTAATTAGCAGGACATCTAATAACCCGTCTTTAATACTTCCTTCTGGAAAAAAAGCTCTGATACCACCTGTGTATGTGCCATTACCAACCAGAAGCATAACTGCTTCTCCTTCCCATGTGTCGGTATCTGTCTCTACCTTTAAATGGAAAGGATTTTCTCCCCCAATTGTTTGCAGCGTTCTTAAGTAATAAGCTAGTCGACCAATATTTTGTTTTGAGCCTATGTCAACAGTCTCAGAAACTTGTGTGATTAGACCAATCCCCCAAAAATTTAAGAAGTAATAATGATCACTTTTACCTACATCTACCCACATACTATTCTTATGAGCTATTTGTTCCGCTGCTTTTAAGGGGTGCTGCAGCATGCCAATTTCTCGTGAAAAATCATTACTTGTTCCACCAGGGATGATCGCAAAAGCAGGACGTTCTTCTAATGGAGCAATCGCATTAACCACTTCATTAACAGTACCATCCCCACCAGCAACAACAATTAAATCTACTGAGGAAGCAACTCTCTCTACAATGCTAGTTCCATCTCCAGATTGTTGTGTTTCATATATTGTTACAGATTGAAAACTATCTCTCAATGTAACTACTATTTGATCCTTGAACCGTTGAACTTTCCCATTACCTGAAACAGGATTAAGTATAACCGCTACCTTATTCATTATGGATAACACTCCCCGTTAAACTGTTAATGTAGTTATACCCGATGAGAATCAATACAAACGCTAGTATATTTCCTCGGAAATATCAAAGACAAGCATACAGAATTGTATACTTGCCTTAGGATTTCATAATCTATTTCGCTTCATCTAATCTCCAAGTAGTTTCTCGTGGGAAAATAACCCCTAATTCATGATGCTCTCCCTGATAAAGCGCACGTTGTGCAAACCTAATTTCCCCTCGGATATCACGAATATCCAGTTTACAATATGCACTGTTAAGTTGAAGGGCTTCATAAAACTCTTGTTCAGAAGTAACTGTTTGTCCATTGACCTTAATAATTTTTTCACCAATTACTAATCCAATATTTTCTGCAGGTGTACCTGGAATAACACCCAAGACACTTAATCCGTTTGCTATAGGAGTAAAAAATGCCTGTTTGTTTTGATCACGTAAGCGAAATCGTAATGCAAGCAATTCTCTGCCAATAATAGCTATAATAACACTTACTAAAGTAAAAATTGTAATATAATAGCCAGCAATAGAGAAGCCAATCACAAGAAAACCAAGTATTAATAAAGATTGCCCTAATCCGTGAGTTGCCTTGGTTGCAAGTGACCCTCTTACAACATGCTCGAAACCAACAATAATTGGCACGATGATTAATCCAAATTGAGCATCACCAATCGATATCAGTGGCCACCAATCAGCAAACGGTGTAATTAAACCAGCTGGTAATAAACCAACAAATGGAACCAACGTGATCTTCTTCATTCGGTGCTGACCAATCCACTTCCCTCGTGTTCCTTTCTTTAACTCTGGAAACGTCTCATCCTGCTGTACTCGTAACATCATGATTGCTTCAAAAATAATAAATACGCCCATAAGTGTTGTAAATAAAACCCATTGATACCTTTCAATCTCACCAGTCCATGAGCTTGGTAAATAAGGATTAAGTTCGGTTGAGAAAAGTAATGCTATGTAAGTAAACCCAAATGTATAAGCAACTGATAACCATGAGAATTTCTTACTAATAGAAAACAGAATAGAAAATAGTGCAATACCAGCTATCATGCGTATATCAAATGTAATGCCAAGTCCAATGACTATAATCGACAAAATAAAACCAAATGGAAGTGACAATTTCCATGTATGACGCATTTCTTCAAATGCATCAAATATTTTAGTTCCGAAATTCTTTCTTTCTTTTTTAATCCGTGAGATAGATGCTAAAAGTGTAATGATAAAAAACCAATATACTAATGGATTCAAGAAAAATTTTCCTACTCCTTTTGCCAACTCTATTAACCATGCCTCCATATATACACTCCTTTCATCATAAAGTGAACCTTCAATCAGTGGGGATTTTTGCCTTTCCCACACTGATTGTTAGTTGAACCATTCGGGGTGTTATCATCCGTTTATTCCCACTTAAACAACTTTGATTTTTCTCGGTGTTTTGAAGTGGGAGTTTTACAGACGATTACACCGGGATAAAAATCCTTCTTTGTATTATAATTCGCGCAATCCTACTTTTATCCTGCTTTTTTCATCATATTAATAATATTATCATTTTCCAGATAATTAAGAAACGCTCCACGCTAAAAGCATGGAACGTTAGATAAGTTACATAGTGTATAGATCTCTTTTAGTTAAATAACACTTCCAGAGCTTTCTCTTTTTGTCTGTCATCTTTACCACTTCTGATTCTTTCAATGACACTTGTTTGCAGTTTCTGAGCTGTTTCCTCTGTAAGCTTCCCAGTAACCTCTAGCCCATTATCAGCTTGATATTGTTCAAGTGCAGTTTGGGTGTCACGATTAAAATATCCATCTTCTCGGTTTGGGTTGTATCCAAGTCCTGCTAACATAACTTGCGCACTTGCAATATTATCATCGCTATCATTATAACTATAAGTTTCTTCAGTCTGAATTGGATTTGCGTAGAAATATGCAGGCTGCTTCACCTCGATTGTCGGTTCCACACCTGTCTCATGAATCGATTTTCCTTCTGGTGATAACCATTTATACAATGTTAATTTAATCGTACTGCCATCTCCCATTGATACAGTTTGTTGTACCGTTCCTTTTCCATAGCTTTTCATACCAACGACTTCTGCGTTACCAGCCTCTTTCATTGACACAGCTAATATTTCAGAAGCAGAGGCACTTCCTTCATCAATTAGTATACTGATAGGGTAGTCTTTACTATTTTCTAATTTCGAAAAATAACGTTCCCTATTTCCGTTGCCATCTTCAATCTGCATGTATGGCGTATCTTCAGTGATGAAATTTTTTAATATGGTTTGAATCGATGGTAATAACCCACCAGGATTGCCCCTTACATCAATGACTAAACCTTCTATACCTTCTTCTTCTAATTTATTCAATTCCTCTTTAAAACGAGCTGCAGTTTTCTCAGAAAAAGAAGTGATTTCAATAATTCCTGCTTTTTTCCCTTCTACATCTTTAGTTTCCGTATAAACTGTTTCGAGTGGAATTTCATCTCTTATCAGCTCAACTGTGATTGTACTTGAAGCTCCTGGACGCAAAATTTCTAAGGTAACCTCTGACCCTTTTTCACCGCGGATTTTTGATACTGCATCATACAAGTCAAGGCCTTCAATACTTTCCTCATTAACTTTTAATATTTGATCATTAGGTTTTAAGCCAGCTTTTTCAGCTGGAGAATCCTTTATTGGTGCAACAATTGTGACTCTGCCATCAGCCATACTAACCTCTGCACCTATACCTTCAAAAGATGATTCTATTTGTTCATTAAACTGCTCCATTGTTTCTCGATCCATATACACGCTATATGGATCGTCCAATGTTTTTAACATCCCTTGAATCGCGCCCTCGACCAACTGTTGTTGTTCGGCACCTTCTAAATAGTTATCTTGTATTACAGTGTATGCCTGCATTACTTTTGACAATACGTCAGGTTGATTTATGTTATCAGAAGTTTCTTCTTGTTCCTCTGTTGTGTCCTGGCGATCATTTGTATTATTCACAGACTCTTCTTCTGTTAACGTTATTTGATTTAATTGCATTGTAAAATATGTACCAACGCCACCGATTAGTACTGCTACCATAACTATTAGAACGAGATAACTTTTCTTAATTTGCACTTTTTTCACCCCAACTTGTTCATTTTCTGTTATTTAATATTGTATCATATGTATGCCACAAAAAGGCACCACAACATATCGTGCGATGCCTTTGTATATATTAGATTATGCTTTTTTATTAAAAAAATGCTAATAGTTTATTTTAAATAGTTTCTTGGATTTCGAGCATTACTATGAGCCCAACCGCCTTCATGGATTTCAAAATGTAGATGCTGTCCTGTTCCAACACCAGTATTCCCCATTAAAGCAATTTTTTGGCCTCTACTTACTGTTTGTCCTTCACTAACTATTGTTGTGCCACTTCGCAAATGCGCATACAAGGTAGTATATTGCTTGCCATCAATATAGTGTGTAATCAAGATCATGTCTCCATAACCACTCATGCCTGGCTCTCTTTCTGAATTAACCATTGATACTACACCATCAGCAGAAGCATATATATCAACATTTCCACGTCTTGCTATGTCCATACCTCTATGCGGTCTTACATACCCATATACAGGGTGTCTTCGATAAGGATTAAACTCAGAGCTTACATAGGTCGCATCTGCTGGCCACCCAAAAGAACCACTTGTTGAGACTGGTGGGGTCGAAGTTCCACTATTTGAATTTGAATTTGAATTATTTTTTTCATTCGCCAATTGTTCTAATCTTTGTTTTTCTCTAGCCGCTGCAATTGCTTTTTCTAAAGAGGCTTGCTCTTTTCGAAGAATCTCTTGTTCATCTGCTAACGTCACTTTATATTCTTCTAAATCAGCATGTTCTTCTTCTAGTTGTGCTAATAAGCTCTCTTTTTGCACCATTTGAGCATCTAGCGTTGCTTTAATAGAATTAAGTTCTTCTTGTTGAACCACAAGTGTCGCTTTTTTATCTTCTAAGTTAGCTTTATCGTTTTCTAGTTGTGTTTTCTTATCCTCTACCGCAACTTTTTTTGTTTCCAAATCCACTTTATCTGCTTTATGTGATTCCATAATACTTTTATCCTGATCCATTATTTTGGTGACAGCAGTAATGCGATTGATTAAATCACCGAAGTTCTGTGCACCCATTAGCACTTGTAAATAAGAAATATCGCCACCATTTTGTTGCATGGAACGCAAACGATTTTTCAATAACTCTTCTCTTTTTTCTATTCTTTCTAACAGATCTTCTATCTCAACTTTTAGCTGCTCAATTTCTTCTTCTGTTTGTTTAATTTCAGTTTCAGTTTTGTTAATTTCTTGATTGGTAGTATTTATTTCGTTCTCTTTTTTAGTTAATTTTGCTTGTGTTTCTTCCAAATTACCATTTATTATATTAATCTCACTTGTAACTTGATCTTGTTTTTCTTCATTTTCTTTTATTTTCTGTTCAGTAGATTGAGAGTCACTTTTCAGGCTTTTTTCGTTATCTTCCAGTTCATTTAAATCTTTTTTCATGTCAGAAATACTCTCGGCAGACACTATACCGGTTGACGGTAAGCTGAAACTGAATACGATTGCTAAGATTGCTATATAAGCTAGTCCTTTTTTCATTTAAAAAATCCTCCCCGTCTAATAAACTATTATTTTTTTCGTTTAATATGTATGTATAAGTCTCGAAGTTTTCGAGACTTATACTTTTAAGAATTTCCTTACGCTCATAACACTACCCCAAACGCCAATTGTTGCACCAATTACTAATACTAATAACGCCAACTGCCATGCGAAAGGTGAAAATGGTAATAATTCAATAAAGCTAAATTGACTCATTTCTGCCATGTTATTGTCCAAGTAATAGTAGCCTGTCAATAATATAATGATCGGAATGATACTGCCTAGCACACCTAGTAACAGACCCTCGACAAAGAACGGCCAACGAATAAACCAATTCGTAGCACCAACAAGTTTCATTACGCCAATTTCTTTACTACGAGCCATAATAGTAATTTTTATTGTGTTAGAGATTAAAAATATCGCTGTGAACACAAGTGCTAAAATGAGGACAAGTCCAACATTTCGTGCATACTCATTAAATTGAAACAAATTTTGAACAACATCTTCCCCATATGATACGCTCTCAATATTATCGATTTCTTCAATTTCCCCAGCAACTCTTATTGCATCTTGTGGGTCGGTTGTCTTAATAATATAAGCATTATTCAAAGGGTTATCTTGATCATATAAGCCCCACGCATCGTCGCCCATACTTTCCATTAAACTCTCTAACTCTTCTTCCTTTGTAGCAAAGTCAATACTCGAAACTTCTGGAATTTCTTCTATTTCTTCGCTAATCTTTTCTGTTTCTGATTCATCAGCAGTTAAATCAACAAAAGCCTTGATTTGAACATCTTTTTCTAGATTATCAGCAACATGATTTAAGTTAAGCATTAGCGCTAAAAATGCACCAACTAAAATTAAAGTAGTGGTTACTGCACCAACTGAAGCAACTGTCATCCAACTATTACGCCATATATTTTTTGCACCTTCTCGAAAGTGTCGCTTAAACGTTCTAAATTTCATAGCCATATTCACCTCGGTGTTCATCACGCACAACTAGTCCATCTTCAATAGCAATTACGCGCTTTTTAATCGTGTTGACAATTTCTTTACTGTGTGTAGCCATAATTATTGTTGTACCTGTTGCATTAATTTCTTCTAATATTTTCATAATTTCCCATGATGTCTCAGGATCTAAGTTTCCAGTAGGTTCATCTGCGATTAATAATTTAGGATGGTTTGCAATTGCACGTGCTATTGATACCCTTTGTTGTTCGCCACCAGATAGTTCATCTGGAATAAAGCGTGCTTTATTTTTTAATCCAACCAAATCGAGGACGTCCATAACGCGTTTCCGAATGTTTCGTGGTGTTTCTTCTAATACTTCTAAAGCGAAAGCAACATTCTCATAAACTGTTAATTTGGGTAGTAGTTTAAAATCTTGATAGACTACGCCGATATCTCTTCGTAAATAAGGAACTTCTTTCCACTTCATTTTTGTGAGGTCTTTATTATTAACTTTTATTGTGCCTTTCGATGCTTGTACTTCACGAAAAATCATTTTTATAAATGTTGATTTGCCGGCGCCACTCGGGCCAACAACATAAACAAATTCTCCTGCATCTATTGCCATATCTATGCCATTAAGTGCTGTTACACCATTTTTATATGTTTTATATACATTTTGCATTTCTATCATAGTTTCATCACCTTTTTTAGTCAGTTTCGTTTCTAGTTGTAAGAAACTGTGATCAAAACATCTTTACAGTTCATCAAAAAATAAGTCTCGTTTATTATAACATCATTCTTCACTTTTTTTAGACATTTTTTTATTACATTTTCATTTCAAACCCTGTAATTTTTTGCAATTATTAAAGTTTTATGGAATTATAATGAGGATTTCGTAATTTTATGGAACATAATTATTTTAACAGGGGTATATATTAGATGAAATGGTATTTATTACTCACTTATTAGCGAATTTGATATTCACTAATCTAGTAGAAGATCTAATTGATAGGTGGTAGTTTTATTTTTTCCAGACTGAGTGATTTCTTTGTGGTGTAGTAACCTTTTCATGATGTCAAGAGATTTAATACCTAGAAATTTTCTTGCTTCACTATTTTTTATCCAAGTTTTGTAGATTAGACCGTATTCTTTTAATGTTTCCAAATGAGCAGCACCATCTTTCTTCTCGCACACACTGCATTTCCAATCTCCACGTTCGTGGTACATCATGGCATCCTTACAGGTTGAACACCATACACCATTCTTAATGTTAGCTTCAGGAATTTGATATAATTTAATAATGTTATCATTTCTTGGACAGTGTGACTTGCACAGGAAGTTTGCAAAATCTATTAACTTGTTTTGCTCGTAATAGCATTTTCTGTTAGTATTCAACATCGCAGTTATTCGTTCAGGTAACTGTTGATTATCAACAATATTTTCATTTTTTTCAATATCAAGGATTACTTTCGGATGGGAAAAAGCAGCAATTGAGAAGGTTGGGATCAAAGGAAAACCATGTTCTAACATAAACTGATGAAGATAATTTTTCTGAACTGTAGCTTGAACTAATGGATGAGGGAAAGACTCATTTTTTCCATCAGACAGGGTGCGAATCATTTGCCCTGATGGATTAAATCTAATTGTGCCTTTTAAATGTTTCACTTCTATAATTAAGAAGAATTGCTGTGTTAAAATCAAGACATCTATTTGAAAATAAGTTCCTTTGGATTCAGATAACCTAAGTCCATGCAAAACGCATGCCTCTGATAAATCAAGTAGATCTAGGAAATATTTGAGTGAACTTTCTCCGTAGTATCCAGCAGACAAGCGGCCATGCTTTTCTTCAAGTATTTGATAATTGGGATCGTGTGGACTTAACCGTGGTACAAGAACTTCCAATTGTTTGTGTTCAGGCGTTTTTTCTAAGGGTAAAAAAATCACGTTTACCATCCTTCCAATTTCATTAAGTATCAACAGTATATCTATTTTTGTTAGCAGCGAATAGACTCTGAAAATCGAATAATAGTATATAGAATACTCTTTATACATGAAATTTCTTTGGAGATAAACGTGAATTTGGTTCATTAATTTGTATAGTTAATTGAATTTTATTAGAATTATTGCTGATATCAGCGGTTTCGCGGGTTTAATCGGCGCGAGTTAGATATTATCGGCGCTTGGACTGCTTTTATCGCCGATCTAACTACTTTTATCAGCGGTCCTACTACTTTTATCAGCGTGAGTTCTGTTTATCGGCAGTTTTCACACTTTTATCGGCGCTTAAACCGCTTTTATCAGCACAAATTAGGAATTCTTAAAGCCTTCTCCCAGCACCTCGCTCGCATTCATTGCTACTACAAATGCGCTTGGATCAATTCTTTTTACAATTTGTGTGACTTTACTAAATTCATTTTGCGCTACAACACACATAATCATTTTACGGTCTGCATTGGTATAGCCACCTTCTGCATTCCAAACGGTTACACCACGGTCAATATCTTGTAATAAAACCTGTCGAACTTCTTCTACATGATCTGTTATAACCATGACATTCTTGGATGTATTAAATCCAATCTGAACAAAGTCAATTGTACGACTTGTAACAAATAAACCGATTAACGCGTACAATCCCTGTTCCACTGAGAAGACAAATGTTGCTGTTATTACAATCAATCCGTCAAAAAGTGCCACACAGATACCTAAAGGTAATGGAAAGAATTTATGCAAAATTTGAGCAGCTAAGTCAATTCCACCCGTAGAAGCTTTTCCTCTAAATACTATACCAATCCCCAGCCCAGCACTCATTCCACCGAAAATAGATCCTAATAATGGATCAGGTGTTGCGGCTGGCCACTCGGCTGTTAGAAATACAAAGAACGGTAATACAATTGTTCCTATCAAAGTTTTTAATCCGAATTTTTTTCCTAATATGATTACTCCAACAATAAATAGCGGAATATTTAGTCCCCACTGCACAAGTGAAGGTTCCCAGCCAAACACAGCTTTGGTAATTGTACTAATACCAGCTACTCCTCCAGAAGCTACCTCATTAGGTAGAAGGAATAAATTAAATGCAATTGCAACCAAGAATGAACCGATGATTACTAAACTATATTCAATGATATGAACGAGTAGCATCGGCATTGGTTGACGACGATATTTTGCGATCATTGACAAACACCTCTAACTTTCTACATACTTTTCCATTATTCTCAACCTTATGGAGTATATCATTGTTTTCGATGTGACGACAACTGTGTTTAGTACAGTATAGTGATAGAGCATGATAGAAAATCAAAACTTTACACAAAAAAAGATACTTCAGCTAACTTACAGCTAAAGCATCTTTCACTCTCTTATCTATCCATTTGTGAGCGTAAGTAGGCATCGATGAATGGATTAATGTCGCCATCCATAACGCCTTGGGTATTCCCGACTTCCATATTGGTTCGATGATCTTTTACCATTGCATATGGATGGAAAACATAAGAACGAATTTGGCTGCCCCAACCAATTTCTTTTTGTTCTCCTCTAATTTCATCTAATTCTGATTGTTGTTTTTCAATTTCTAGTTGATATAATTTTGCTTTTAACATTTTCATCGCTTGTTCTCTGTTTTTAATTTGTGAACGTTCAGATTGACACGTAACAACAGAATTAGTTGGTAAGTGTGTAATACGGACTGCAGAATCTGTTGTATTTACGTGCTGTCCACCTGCACCACTTGAGCGATACGTATCAATTTTTAAGTCTTCTGTATTAATATCAATTTCGATATCGTCATCAAATTCAGGCATTACATCACAGGATACAAATGAAGTATGGCGTCTACCTGATGAATCAAATGGCGAAATACGAACTAAACGATGGACACCTTTTTCTGCTTTTAAATAACCGTATGCATTGTGACCTTTTATTAATAATGTAACACTTTTCACACCGGCTTCATCACCTGGTAAATAATCTAATGTTTCAACCTTAAAACCTTTTGATTCAGCCCAACGCGTGTACATACGAAGTAACATACTTGCCCAATCCTGTGATTCTGTACCTCCAGCACCTGGGTGTAATTCTAAAATAGCATTGTTTTTATCATATGGTTCACTTAACAACATAAATAGTTCAAAGCGATCCAATGCTTCTCTTAATTCCTGTACTTCTGATTCTAACTCAGCACGTAATTCTGCATCATTTTCTTCTTTGACTAATTCATAAGAAACTTCCAGATTATCCAGACTTTCCTCATGCTTTTCAAACGTGTGAACCAAATCTTTTAGTCCATTAACTTCATTGATAATTTTTTGTGCTGTTTGTTGATCATCCCAAAAGTCAGGTTCAGTCATTTGATTCTCTAATTCAGCAATGCGCGTACGCTTCTCTTCTAAGTCAAAGAGACCCCCTAAAGTCCGTTAATTGCTTACTAATGTCATTCAGTTTGTGCTTTATATCTGCTAATTCCATTTTCTTCACCTCATCAAAAAATTCTTTTATAAACATCTTTTACAAAGACAAGACACTCCCATTAAGGAAGTGCCTTTCTTTTTTCCAACTTATCTCCCGTGGCAATTTTTGTACTTTTTACCACTACCACATGGACATGGATCATTCCGGCCAATATTGTCTGATTTAACAAACGGTTGTTTCTTCTTCTCTTTTTTACCTTGGTCACCGGAAACTGCTGTTGCATCCTTTGCTACTTCTTGACGCTGTAAGTTTTCACGTACTTGAGCTTTCATCACATAACGAGCAACTTCCTCATTAATTGATTCAATCATTTGCTCAAACATTGCGAAACCTTCCATTTGATATTCGCGCAATGGATCGTTTTGACCATATGCTCGTAAATGAATTCCTTGACGTAATTGATCCATCTGATCGATATGGTCCATCCATTTTGTATCAACAGTACGTAATAAAATAACTTTTTCAAATTCACGCATTTGATCTGGCGTTAGTTCTTCTTCTTTTTTGTCATACTTTTTAAGGATTTTTTCCATAATGAGATCGATCATCTCGTCAGGTTCTTTTCCTTTTAAGTCAGACTCTACTATATAATTGTCTTCTAATAAATTAGCATGGACGTATTCAATAAGCGCTTGCGTATTCCATTTTTCAGGTTCATCATCATGTGTGTGTGTGTGGACCGTTTGTTCAACTACAGTCTTGATCATTTCTTCAACGATATCGCGTAAATTATCTGAATCAATTACATCAAAACGTTGTTTGTAAATGATCTCACGTTGTTCACGTAAAACATCATCATAAGATAGTACTGTTTTACGTGCATCAAAGTTATTACCTTCCACACGTTTTTGTGCTGCTTCTACTGCACGAGAAACAACTTTACTTTCAATCGGCTGTGAATCATCCATACCAAATCGGTCCATCATGGCGCGCATGTTGTCAGAACCAAATCGGCGCATCAGTTCATCTTCCATTGATAAATAGAACTGCGTTACACCAGGATCTCCTTGACGACCAGAACGACCTCGCAACTGATTATCAATACGACGTGATTCATGACGCTCTGTACCAATAACCGCCAACCCGCCTAGATCAATAACTCCATCACCTAGTTTAATATCCGTACCACGACCAGCCATGTTGGTAGCAATTGTAACTGCTCCAGCTTGACCCGCATTTTCAATGATCTCTGCTTCACGATAGTGGTTTTTCGCATTTAGTACATTATGCCTTACACCAGCTTTTTTAAGTAAAGTTGAAATTAACTCTGAAGTTTCTACTGCTACTGTACCTACTAATACTGGTTGCCCAGCTTCATGGCGCTTCTTAATGTCGTCCACTACAGCTTGGAACTTACCATTAATTGATTTGAAAATTAAGTCCGGTTTATCATCACGGATAATCTCACGGTTGGTTGGTATCGCAATAACAAACATATTGTATATGTTTCTAAACTCTTCTTCTTCCGTTTTTGCAGTACCTGTCATACCTGCTAACTTATCATACATACGGAAAAAGTTTTGGAACGTAATCGATGCAAGCGTCATGCTTTCATTTTGAATTTGCAAGCCTTCTTTTGCTTCAATTGCTTGATGCAAGCCGTCACTATAACGACGTCCTTTCATCAAACGACCAGTAAATTGGTCAACAATGACAACTTGATCTTCTTCTACCACATAATCCATATCACGATGCATCGCGACATTCGCTTTTAATGCTTGATTAATATGATGTGTTAAAGTTACATTGTTTAAATCAAACAAATTCTCTATACCAAAGAAACGTTCTGCTTTATTTATACCTTCTTCTGTTAATTGGACACCTTTAGTTTTTTCATCATATGTGTAATCAGATTCATTTTGTAATGTGCGCACAAATGAATTTGCTTGATTATATAAACTAGCTGATTTACGTGCAGAACCAGAGATAATTAATGGTGTACGTGCTTCATCAATTAAAATGGAATCGACCTCATCAATAATTGCAAAGTGTAATGGCCTTTGAACCATTTGTTCTTTATAAAGCACCATATTATCACGTAAATAGTCAAAACCAAATTCATTATTAGTACCATAAGTAATGTCTGCTAAATAAGCTGCTCTTTTTTCTTCTTTAGTCAAACTATTTACATTTAGTCCAACAGTTAGACCTAGAAATTGAAAAAGCTCGCCCATTTCACGCGCATCCCGTTCAGCCAAGTACTCATTGACTGTAATGATATGCACGCCTTTTCCTGTTAAAGCATTTAGATATGCTGGCATTGTTGAAGCAAGTGTTTTACCTTCCCCTGTCTTCATCTCCGCAATATCACCTTGATGTAGTGCTAATGCACCTAATAACTGTACTGGAAATGGACGCATCTTGAGGACACGTTTTGCTGCTTCACGTACAGTGGCATAAGCTTCTACTAATAAATCATCTAAACTTTCCCCATCTTGATAACGTTTTTGAAATTCACCCGTCTTCTTGCTTAGTTCATCATCGGATAGCTTTTCAAATGTAGGTTCCAATGCTTCTATTTCATCAACTGTTTTTTGTAGTTGATTCAGTTGTCGCTGGTTACCATCAAACACTCTTTTTAGTAATCCACGCATGTCATACGCTCCTCTATTCATTAAAATCTTTTTTATGTATTATTATAACATGATCCTTATGAACAATCTTTGTTAGTCTAATCTTAATAATAACACTAGCATTTGGTAAAGACAAGAACTGAAAAAACGAGCAACCTTGTATGAAAAAATAGCGACATATGCTGAAATAGAAGTCACTACTTTGGTTAATCTAATTAATACAAAGTTAAAATTACCTTAATTCTAAATTTAGTGACCATTCCTTAATGCAAGGTGGATAAACTGATAGATAATATCCACCTAAAAGAGGGTCTCGCATGAGCGAAACCCTCTTCTTATTTTTAAAATTAATTTGTTTCAATTAAGCCATATTTTCCATCTCGACGTTTATAAACAACGTTTGTATCTCCTGATTCTGAATCGGTGAATACGTAGAATGTGTGTCCTAACATATCCATTTGTAGAATTGCTTCTTCAGAATCCATTGGTTTTAGATCAAATCGTTTTGTACGAACAACCTCTAACCCATCTTCTTCTGTTACAGGTTCTTCTTCTAATTCTTTTTCCATTTCCGCAAAGATATGTTTTGGTGCGCCTTGTTGACGCGCTTTACGGTTTACTTTTGTTTTATATTTACGTATTTGTCTCTCTAACTTATCTACTACTAGGTCAATCGCAGCATACAAATCGGTATGTTGTTCCTCTGCACGAAGTAATAAATTCGTCATTGGAATCGTTACCTCAATTTGCTGTTCTTCATTGTAGACACTTAAATTCACATTTACATCTGATGTTGGGGGTGTATCAAAATAACGCTCCAACTTACCGACTTTCTTCTCGATGTAACTCTTTATTGCCCCTGTAACCTCAACGTTTTCTCCACGAATGTTATATTTCATAAAAGTGTCACTCCCTTTCTATATCTATATTTCTATAATACCCTGTCTTATTCCTGCATAAACAAATAAATTTTTTGTCGAAATTAAAAATAATTTGTTATAGCGTTTTTATGACTAAGAGACTAGCTGTAAATTAACTATATGACATTGTTAACAAATATATGTAGGTTAGAAAGTTTTAAATTTTCTTTTAAAAAACAGAATACAAGTGACAATTGTGGTAATTATTGTATCAAAAAACTTATTACATATTTAAATATTTTAACCGATATATACTAGTGGGGATGTATGAAATTAAAATTGAACAATATATAGAAAAGGGGTTTAGAAATGAATGCAATTGACAAAATGAAGTTACAAGAGCTCATGAAAAAGAATACGTTAATGTTTGTTGTGATGGCTATTATTTTGGCAGGAGGAGCTATCCAGTCAATGCTAACAAGTGATACGACTGCAATGACTTTTTATGGTACAGAATTAATATTAGTCGTTTTAATATATACTTTATTGCAAAAAGTTTGGAAAAAGCCTGAATATATACCTTATCTATTTGTTACAACATTTTATGGATCAACGTATTTATTCATATTTACGAATGGTGGTAGTGCAGAAATTGTTTTAATCTTATTCTTAATTACCGTCTTTTCAACAATACAAATGAATCGTATTTTATTCTTATATTCCTTTGTACTTGGAATTGGGATTATTGTTGGTAATACATATTCAGCTACGGATGGAACTGTTCTAGAATTACTTAACTATACGGTCTTAATATACTCATTACTTGCCTTGATTTTCTTTGTGATGATCCACTTATTTTCACAACAAAACAAGCAACTAAGTGAAATGCTCCTTAGGTCAGAGGAAGATGGATCGGAAAAAGAAAGACAACGAAAAGTTATTGAGCAGGGCGTTACTACTATTGTTGCGAAAATTTCAACAGTTAATGAGCAGTTACAAACAAATCTTGCTGCCCAAAATGAAATGACAGTTGCAATTAATGAAATTTCAGCTGGTAGTCAAACACAGTCAGAACAAATTTCATCTATTTCTCACAATACGTTACAGACGAAACAAAACGTAGATCAGATTAAACAAACATCACGTTTACTATATGATGAGTCTGTAGAAGCAAGTGAGCTAACTGAAAATGGTACGGTTAAAATAAACGACCTAAATAATAACAATCAAGCAATTGAAGAAGTAATCAATCAATTAAACGATACTTTTGCTGTATTAACAGCAAAAATTGCCGAAACAAACGGCTTTGCTGGAACGATTCAAGAAATTACCGAACAAACGAATCTACTAGCATTAAACGCATCAATCGAAGCGGCTCGTGCTGGGGATGCTGGGAAAGGCTTTGCAGTAGTTGCAGAAGAAATTCGCAAACTAGCAGATAATACACAACAAACTACAGTAAAGATCTCAGAAAATCTATCTGAACTTAACACAAGTAATCAAGAAGCAATCGATCAAATGCAGGTAACACAAGAGAAAATCGCATTTGGCGTTACATCAACAAAAGAAGTAACAAGCTACTTTGAACAAATTAAAGCAACTATGGACAAACTTCATAACGAATTAAAGAGCTTTGCGTCACTTGCCGAAAAAGTTCAAGGCCAATCAAATGAAGTTGAAGGCTCAACAAACGATCTTGCCGCTATTATTGAACAAGCATCAGCAAGCTTACAAGAAATGAGCGCCACTGTTACTGATTTAACAGACAGTAACAAACAACTTGCAGAAACAATGAAAGAAACTGTTCAACAAGCACAACAAATTAAAGAGAATTTTTAAGTTTTTGTGAGAGGGAGCACCTTATGGGGTGCTCCCTTTTTTTGTGGATTAAAGTGAGGGAGTATTTGTATACTTAACTTTAATAAGCGGCATCACCGAGTGAGATGCCGCTCCTTTTTTATCTTATAATTATAGAATATTGGATAGTTTCCTCTTAATATGAGATTTACTCCTACTTTGAAAGTTTTTCTTCAAGATTATTAAATAATTTAAATACCATCACTCGTTCACCTGTACGAGAGCTTATATCAGTATGAAAACTCTTCACTTCTTCACCTGTTATAGTTAATATCATACCCTTAAGATCTCCTATACCTGACTCAACTAATTCCGAACGAGTTTTCTTTATATTTAACATGCCCTCTTTTGTTTCACACACAGTATATTCTGCAGGTGTTAAAATACCTTGTAACTCTACAATGATCAGATCCCGCAATATATCTGTTTTAACGGATACTGATCCACGCCCAAGAAAATCCTTTTCCCATTGCGTAATCGACCTACTTATCTCAGATTCATAGGACCCTTTCGACACTTTCATATTTGTACATCTCCAATCAAATTAAAAATTGCTATCGAAATTCCCAATTAAAGTGAATTTCTAATTAGAATACTCAAGAATATCAGCTACTGAGAATTTCCCATTTTCATTATTTACTATTAGACCTTGTACTTTAACATTTGACGGGACTAATGAATGATTAGAAATGATATCAACACAATTTTTAATATTTTCACTAACATTTTCTTTTCCAGTTAACCAGTCATCAACTGTACCATCTAAAAATTCGGCCATACTGTTTTGAACGTCGTCATCAGACTTTCGGATTTGATCTTTAATAGAATTAAGATTACTTAGCGAATTTTCAGAGGCATCCCGCTTATCTTCTGCTACAACAAAGATCTCCTTAACATTTTCCTGATGAATAGCAATAATAACAGATCTCATTATATCTCCATAACTATTTAAGGTAACAGGACCATAGTTTTGTATAGTGAGCATGTTTTCTGGTCTAATATCACTCACTTCTTGTAAAATATGCTCCAATCCACTTTCAATGTTCGTTAAGAATAACACTTTTTGATTTTTATCTAAATGCATCATTAGTACACCCCAATATAATTTTATATTTACCAGTTTATCCAAACACCATCTGTATCAACACTAGCAAGTCGAACCCATCCATTTTGAACCTTGTCTAGAAATGCAGGATTATTATTTAATAGCTTTTCTATATATTCACTAGGCGCTTGGATCACAATCAGCAAACGTAGAGGAGAATGATACGCCTCAGAGTCTGATTCCATAACGGATTGCAAAGGTAATCCAGATAACAAGTCACTTGCATTACCCTGCATAACACCAAGACCTGATGTCACGGTTTGTGTTGCTTTATTACCACTACCATAATAATGTGATGCTACAGTTGAAGCGTAATATTGTAAATTAATCCATTGGGTAACAGTCCCTGGTCCTGCAATGATATTACCAAGAAGCTCACCACTTCTATCCTGCTGCCAGTCATAATTATGAAGAAAGGCTCTACCTTCCAAGTCAAAATCCTCGGTTAGTTCACGTTGACCGATAATAAAAGCAGCATTTCGAGCTAATCCCCATTCTGGACGTATCTCACTCCAGTCTTCCGCAAATCGATGCGCCTCAAACGTCGGATTTTTAACTTTAGACTGGAAGCTTGGCAGTTGCGCTAGACGCTCTTTATTTGCATTATCGCTCACTTTCGGCATAACCGCTTCGATCCGATCAAATGCTTTTTGTGCAGCTTCAGAAAGTTCTGGAACATAAATCCAGTGTAATTCATCAACTGTTGTTTTATGCTCGGCTGCTACAAAAACGGTGTCACGAGGGATCTCAATTCCTTCAAATGATAGTTTTTCTCTTACCTCTGGTAGATTACATAAGGTAGCTAAAACTCTTGCATTGAATCCCCCTGCAGCTCCACCGCATGCACCACATTCGAGAGCGGCAGCATAAGGATTATTAATGCTTTGACTACCATGACCACAGATTACGACTAATGGTGCAAAATTTTCTATTAGTCCCATCATTTTTAGCGCTTGGTGCGCATAATTCACTTTTTCTTCTTCCGTAAAACCAATAGGTATCTCCATTTCTTTGTTGTGCTCATGATTCAGTGACAGATTTGTATTCGGTTTTTGCAACCAACTTTGACGAAGATTACGAATGAAACGGTTCGCGCTTCTAGGTACAAAACTGCGCCCTACCATCTGCAGCGTAAGCCAAGGTCCACTTAATTCAGGTAAAAGTAAGCTTGCAAGTGTATTCTGTTTCATAGCTTTAAATGTAGTACCTAAGGAAGTAACCGCCTGCTTACGTTCTAGATACGAGTTGAATTCTTTCTCGTCAGCTGTCTCTTTTATTTTGTGCTTCGGCTTCAGTATGACTGGCAAGGAAGGATGACTATGATTACTCCCGAGCTCGTTAGTTGCAATCTGTAAACCAAAGAAACCAGCAATTCCAATCGTTTCAAACGGACCTTCTTTTTCAAGTTGTCGACGAAAAGGTTCTGATCGTACATCAATGCAGAATGCTAATTGAGCTAAATTAGATTTTTCACTGTCTGTCTTGCGCTTTTTAGTAGTTAGCTTTTGACTTAATTGATCCGCATGTGTTTGTTCCCAAGCTTCTAACCAAATTTTCCTGCGAAGTTTGTCATCAAAGCTGTAAGCAAATGATAAATATTCATTTTGTTCAGCCGATGACAACTGTTTCCATTCCTCGATTGAAAGGTTCCCCCATTGAAACCAAGATGCTATCAGGGAAGGAATTGAAACTTTTTTCTCGGATTGCTGTTTGGTCAAAGGTAAGTTAGGCTTTACAAGCACTAGCTCCATGGAAATTCGAACCGCTAAATATTCTGTTAATAGTGCATGTTCATGGCTCGATTGTTGGGAGCGCCACAGCATCATTCCTGCCCAACCCGGTAAAGAGAGTAAATGACCTTCAAGATAATTCTGTATCTCTGATTCAGGGATATTTAGTTCGGATAATGCTTTCTCTAAAGCCATATGTGGCTCTTGTGGCCAATCCTTTAAACTTTTACGCTGCTTTTTACTAAGTGCCGGGTCATATTGAATGAGACGCTGCCATGCTCTATAGAAACCTTCCTCACGTTTTGGCATTGTCCAACCTGCCTGAGACTCATCAAGATATAATTTACTCCACTTGATGACATGATGATCCAGAATATTGACTAACTTTTCGCCATCCTGATTCTCGATACGCGAACTTATTGGTTGTATGGAAGGATTATCGATACTATCCAGATTCAAACCACGAAATTCATCTGCCAACTTCTCCAGCTCAGAGGAGGATAAAAGGTTAGAAGGTAATGCTTCTAGTTTTAATGCAGCATGACAAAATTGCTCTGCCTTCTCCCGCGGGACATTAAAGCTATGTGAATCAAGCCAGCGCTCTAAGCCCATTTTCACGAAATCTTGATCAATCTCACCTTTACGCTTTGCCGAAAGAATCATCGATGCACTGGGATAGATATCAATACCACGCGTATCTTTTAACCACCCTGCAACCTCTTCAAAAGATTGCTTTTCCAGTCCCATCCACGGGTTACGTGCTGCAAATGTAGAAAGCGGCCAAAGTGGTGCAATCACTCGGCTAGCTGAGTCAATCAGAACGTTAATATCACTTTCTTGAAAATTAGTAGTTGTATCCTTCTTTTTTACATTATCTTTCGTTAATACAGATGTTCCGCTCATCACTGATTACCTCCCTTTAAATAAATATTGTTTAGGTAGTTTGGGTGACTTTCTACTGATTTTGGTTTTGCTTCACCAAATCTTACTAACCAAAGATATAGTACTGCATAGGCAGATGAAGAACGATTACGAGAAACCCATGCCCCTACAGCAATACCAACTAGTAAAAGACAGACGACAACAATGACAACAGATATTGGCGGTTGAACACTTTGATAAACAGTTGTACTCAACCACTCATAGAAGAGGCTATGCATCATAAAGTAAACAACGGCTGCCCCTCCTAAAAATGACAAACCCACAATTTTTCCGATTATCCCTTGAGAAAAAGCGACGAGCTGTGTCCAAGCAACCGACAATGACCACACTAAGATTAGCGCACTAATCAATTGATATCCTTCTAAAGGAGCCATGATCCAGTAGGTAACCCCTGTAAATAAGGCTAAAGCTCGACCAGCCATAATCCATAATTGTGATGACCTATTCGTAACGCGAGGTGATAATTCGTAACGACGTACTGCTGAACCAGCCTGTAAAAACAGCGTAGCTTTAAACAATCCATGTAAAATAAGATGAATAATGGCTGCTATATAAGCCCCTAGTGCACACTGAATTAGCATAAATCCCATTTGACCCATCGTAGAGCCTATTAACTGACGTTTATAATCAACCTGGACTAAACTAATTCCAGAGCCAATTAAGACAGAAATGCTTGCGATAACAAGTAAAACAATAGAAGCTATTTCACCAGTAAAAAGAGGTGAAAAGCGAGTTAGCATAATTCCACCTGCATTCACTAAACCAGCATGCATAAATGCAGAAACAGGAGTTGGCACAACTGCAGACTCCATTAACCACCGTTGAAAAGGCCATTGAGCTGCCGGAATGATCACCGCTAATACAATCAATAAATTAATACCTGTTCTATCCCATGCCCCAAGTTGAGCTAAACTGTCATTTGCAAGTGCTAATGATAACTGCCAGTAACCTGTAGCTTGAGAAAGCCAAATCATTGCGAATACTAATGAAAGCCAACTTATTGTAAATAAGCGACCAGAAACCTTGGCAGCTTCACTAGCTACTTTCCATCCACTGTTTAATTTTATAAGTACGTATAAACCGGCAAATGTCACTCCCCATGCTATAACCAGCAGGCGCATGTCACCACTTAACCATAAAATTGAAGCAATACCTGTAGTGAATGTGAAAAGCGTAAAATACTTACGATAAGAGCGATCTCCCATTAAATATCGTACAGAAAAACGTTGAATGATTAACCCAATAGCGAGTACAAAGAAAACCATTAGCCAAGCTAAAGAATCTAGGTACCAAGGACCAACATTTTCATTCGCACTTGTATTAAAAAGGCCCAATAATGAAACCAATAGTGGTAAAGCTAATATACCAATATGAATCCGAACATAACGCAATGGAACTCGAGGATGTAAAAACAACAGTCCACTTATCCCCGAAGCAATAAGTAAAGTAAAAAATAATATCAATAATGATGACGTACTTAATGAAACTAACACAGACATTCTCCCCCTCTGGATGTTTATAAAAATTTCCAATAAAAAAACCGACAACTTCAAAATTCAAATGATTTTTTAGAATCATTGAATCTTGACTATTGTCGGTTTCACTTCAACTAACTTCAATAAAGTTTTTTGAAGAACTACCTTTTACGTAATATATAATTATCTGCTAATAAGAATTCTTTTGGGCTCTGATACATAGATTATTAGATATATTGATTTATATTACCTTTTCTTTCTTATATTTTATTAGCCTTTTCATCCAATCAAAATCGAAATTTCAAAAGAATGCTAAAGCGTTAGACATTTAAGAAATCAAAAATATACATCTGCCAATTTATAAGTTATATAAAAATATATAGGAAAGCAAAAGTTTTGTCAATGTGTGAGTTAGGATGATTAATCGGTGATTTGGGTGAGTTTATCAGCGTGATTGGTGCTTTTATCAGCGATTTTGAGTAGTTTATCGGCGATATAGTCGATTTATCGGCATTTGAGTTATTTATCAGCGCTTTGGGCGATTTTATCAGCACTTTAGAGTGATTTATCGGCATATTAGCGCTATTTATCAGCGCTTTAGAGTAGTTTATCGGAATTCGAACTTTCTATCGGCACAATAGACGCTTTTATCGGTACTTTGGAGCTGTTTATCAGCGCTCTACCCGATCTTATCAGCACAAATTAAATTTTATCAGCATTCTAACTATAGATAAGGAAATAATGTTATAATAAGCTAAATACTCACTACAGAAAGGGTGTTATGATGGAGGAAAAACAACAATATCAACCAGCTCCACCTGCAAATGGGAAAGCTATTGCCTCATTGGTTCTTGGTATTTTATCTATTATTATTCCTTGGGTTGGATTCATTTTAGGGATTGTCGGTATCATTTTAGCTAATAAAGCATTTAAAGAAATTTCAAGTTATAAGCAAGGTGGTCGTGGAATGGCAGTTGCAGGCTTAACAACTAGTATCATTGGCACAGCGTTGTACGCCTTATTTATTTTAGTTGCTTTCATAGGTTTAGCTACATTTAGTATGTATTAATTACTTAAAAAGCTCTCCCAACCTAGGTGATTGGAAGAGCTTTTTCTTATTGTACGGTATAAGGTTGGATAAAATCTAACATTTTTTGCTTCCATGATTCAAAAGCTGGACTTACTTTTGTTTCAATTAGCTCTCTTTTTTCTTGATTTGCATTCATTTCAAACCATCCTGTTAATGACTTGACAATTTCTTTATACTCACTCAATAACACTTCAACTTCTTCGCTCTCTTCAAAAATTCGCACTAGCTGTCCATGAGTTGCATTTAACTGTTGGAACGAAGCTAGTAGGTCATTGAATACATCCTGTACCTGTATCGGTGCTTCTTCTGATAAATTATCTTTTACATATATGAAGCCTTCACTCATCACGACTAACATCTCTTTATATTCACGTAATAGTTGGTAATCTCCGTCTTTTAATTGTACCAATTCATCACCTATTTCTTTTTATCTAAAAAAGTTCCATCAAAATTTGAAGCATTTTTGTATGGGTTTATATACTTTTGATTAGAAGATTTTTGTTTCTTTACCGAACGCATTTCAATCTTTAAATTCATAAAAAGCAACTTCACTTTTTGCTGAATATTTTGCTCTAGAGGTATTAACTTTCTGCCTATCTCACGTTCTTCGTCTGTATAAGGTTCTTTCACCTCTTGCAAAAGCAATTCACGCTTACTAATTAGTGCCTCTGTTTGTTCAATCAGCTTCTCTCTGTCTTTACTTTCCATTGGCTGCTCTAATAAGCGATCTAACTCGACCGTAATATCATATAATGCTTCCATTCGTCCCATTAAACTTGTGCACCTGTTTGTCCATATTGTTTTTGACGTGTTTGCTTTAATACCTCTTTCCACGTATCGCGGAATTCTTCAACAAGTCCAAATGCCTCGTCCAATATTTCAGCATCATTCTGTATGTTCGATTCTATTAAACGACGGTTAATATAATCATAGAGTGACATCATTTCTTCAGATACTGCCGCATTTTGATCCAATGTCACCATTAACTCACTAATAATCTTCTGTGCTTTTTGAATATTGGTATTCTTCAACTCTATATTATTTGATTCCATTGCTTTTTTTGCTTGTTTGATAAACTTCAAACATCCATTATACAACATTAAGGTTAACTCACCTGGTGATGCTGTGTTGACTGAATTATTTTTATACGCTTGGTATTGTTGGTAAGCCATATTGAAATTGACACTCCTTTTTACATACTAAATTGCTGCATTAAGTAGCTCGATTGTGAGTTCATTTGCTGAATCATTTTTTCCATTGTAGCGAACTGGCTCCAATAACGGTCTTCAGTTTGTCTTAAACGATCCTCAAAAGCAGAAATTCGATCTTCCATATCGTCCAATCGTCGTCCCAGAGTATATTGTTGCAGGGTTGAACTCGGCTTCCCAGCTCGCTCTTCAACACGGTCAATTGTATTAGCAATTGAGTCTTCCAAACGATTAATAATCCCTCTACCTGCTCCTTGTACATCATTCGAAAATAACTTATGAACTGAATCTGGGTCTGTACGTAATGCAGCTTTCAGTTCGTCTTCATCAACTTCTAGTTTTCCTTTGTCCATGTAGTCTGAAGATGTTGTAATGCCAATATCCGTTATGCTATTAAAGTTGCTAGCATTATCGACAGTACTGTACCAGTTTGATCGCATTGAAGATAAACCACTTGATAGAATTGAGTCACCTTTTAATAAACCACTTCTAGATTTTTCCTCCCACTTCTCTATCTCGTTTTCAGACATGCCTTCTCTTTGTGCTTCTGTTAAAGGTTTAAAATCACGGTAACGATCTTCTTGCAGCGCTTCATTTACCGTTTCAATGGCTGTATTATAGCTTTCAACAAATTTCATAACTTTATCAAAGGCTGCATCTACATCGTTATCAATCGTAATTGTAGCCGGTATTCCATTTGTTTTGCTCGTAAAATTAAACGTTACATCATTTAATGTATAGGAGTTATCTTTGGAGGTGAACTCTCTTCCATTATAGGTGAATCTAGCATCCGTACCACCAGACTCTACCTTTTTCCATGTGCCATCAGTTTGTTGCTCACCATTTTTTAGCTGTAGTGTGTTCACTAAAAAATCAGAAGCACCTGAACCATTAAAACCAATTTCCGCACCTAAAAATTCATCTGTTGTATTAAAATCACCAGTTTTTGTACGTTCAATAATGACCTTGTCGCTTTGCGTATCGTATGTGGCACGAATTTCATTATCTGTGGCTGAGCCAATTTTTTTAAGTACATTGTTTAATGAATCGTCTGCTTTGTACGTGATATTTTTGGTAATCTTAGTACCGTCTTCATTATAGTAGGAAATATCGAAAGAACCATCTGCAGTGATATTATCTCCAGAAAAAACTTGATCACTTAATTTACCATATTGGTCAAAGTTAGCATCGCCTGAAATCCCATTTTTACTTACGTTAATGGCTGTGGTGGCTAAATCTTCTACCCCAATTTGATACGAGCTATTCGTAGCATTAGCAGTAGCTGTTGCTGTAACTGCCGATTCATTTGTTGAAGCAGTTGTCTTTGATTGATAAGTCTTTTGTAGTTTCATATCTAACGTTTGTTGATCTAAATCATAAAAAAGCTTATTCATATCACGGTATGAATCACGTTTCCATTCCGTCCATGAAACGTCCTGTTCCATCTTATCTAATGGCATACGTTCTGCAGCCATTAACTCCTTAACCATGGAGTCAGTATCTATTCCTGATGCAAGTCCAGTGATTCTACTAGACGTATCTACACTATAAGCCATACTATCACTCCTTTGTTTCTAAACCTTTTCATCAACTATCAATCCCATCGATTCTGCTATTGATGCATAAACATCTAACATTTTACGTGGTGGAATCTCTTTTATTACTTCCTTAGATTCTGAATCTACTACTGTCACATAATATTTTTCTAGTTTCTCATGAAATTCAAATTTCACATCGGTATATTTGTGCTCTAGCAAATCATTTAATTGTTCTACTAATTGTTGTGTTTGATCACGACTTGGTTGTTCATCAACATTTTCTTTTATTTTTTGATATACCTCAATAGATTTTTCATCTTTAACCTTATCTCTTGCCGGTGTAGAAAACGTGTTGTTGTCAATTCTTTGCAGGAGTTGGGCTCCAGTTTTAGTTTCCCCAACGTTCATGGCGCATGCCATCTCCTTCTCATTGTTCATTTTCTTCTATTATCGGAATGATGTGGGTATATGTGTAGTAATTTCGGTGAATTTCTCTTAACTTATTAAAAAACACTACCACTAATAATAGCAGTAGCGCTTAGCTTGTTATGCTTTAAAATCAATCTTACTTCCTAAATGAGGACTGACGGACTGTTCCATCATTTTAATCATGCCATCACTTTGTATTTCAGATTGATCCATGACCTTGTCCATCACTTTAACTGAAGCTTGTTGCTGTACATTTGCTTCACAGTTGATAAAGCTGCAATATCCATTTGCTTCACCTCTTTTGAAAAAACACTCTAAATTTAGAGTAACATGGCTAAAGAAACTAATCTATCTTGCATAATAAAAAGCTCCCTCAGAAATGAACTGAAAGAGCTTCAACATATACTTATATGATTCGTATATCAGTAACTTAATCCATGACCAAGATCATATAGACCTGGGATTGATATTGGTAGTAATCCTGTTGAGTTATTATCTCCAAAGATTGTTGCAGCCGTTGCCTCAAAGCTTGCTTTTCTAAATTCATACTGTGCCAAGTAAGCATACACTTCTGGCTATGCCATAATATCATATGGATTTCTAATTGTTACTCCAATCACTGGTGCATCAATCGCTTCAATCACTTGATTGACCATTTTCATGCTTGTATTATTTGGCGATCTAACCCAAACGCTTTAGGTATAGGATCCAACAATAACGGTTTTTGCATTTTCTAATTCCGCTACTTGACTAGCATCTAATGGACTATAACTTCTTATCATCACCATATTGTCATGTTTAGCCAAAATAGCATTTTTAAAGGAATAACTAAATGATCCTGCAACCACAACTATTTTCTCTGCATTTGCAATATTCTCATCAACTGATTGAGGATTTTGCTCTTTAATTATTCCTCGCTTCACTTTTAAAGTTAAAATTCGTTTTACAGATTCTTCAATTATCAGAATTTTGGCCAATTTTGACTGCATCTAGCAATCCGTCAGCAACTTCGGGCAAACCAACTGGCATAAGTACAATATCTGTACCTGCTTTTACCGACCGAATAACTGCATCAACTGGACCAAAATGGGCAGAAATAACTTCCATGTTTAAGGCATCTGTCTGTAATAATCGATTCATATTAATCCCAAGTGATTCAACCTCTTCCCCAATCACCTTACCTACATTATGAGTAAGCTCAGTAGACCTGGTTGCTCATATTGCCATGTTACCTGGCATATCCGTTCCAGACTGAAGACGCGTTACGATGCAAACCTCTTGATCGATTGCTAACAGCAAGTTATATTTTTCAGATGCTTCTTGATATTCAGAAGCAAGCTTTGCAGTTTGTTCCCTTGTCAACGTTCTCTCTGAAAAGGATAACACCACCAAGATGATATTCTTTTACCATTTGATCATTCTAAGGTAGACTTATCGTTTCAATATTCTTACTTATGAACCAAAAATCGATTATACTGCACTCTATATTTCATAAAGTTTATTTTACTCGCTGTCCTTTTCGTTCCATGATGTATTTAAAAACTTAACGAGTTCATTCGAAATTAAATCACTTAATTTTTTTGATGTCTCAAATAAATTAGAGAATATTTTCACTAAACCTTGTAAATAGCTCTCACTTATCTCTGGATTTAATTTATTAAATTCAAAACTTGCTATTAAGATATGCGTTTGAACAAAGAAATTTAAAAAAGCTAAATTGGTAACATCTTGTTTATACACATTATCCATTTCTATGATTTTGTTTACTGCTTCGTATAATTTTGTTTTGTTAGTATCATCAAGTTCAATTTCCATATCTTTTATAATTATTAAAAATTGTTCCATTTTTATACTAAATTCTTTCAGTTTTTCGCTTTCATCAACTATACGTTTTTCAATTCCTTTATGATCATCAAATACAGGCTCATAATTTTTATCAACAAATTGATAAATAGGTGTTATCGGTTTTGAAGCATATTTTCTTAACGCATTTCGCAAAGTCATTTGTTCTGAATGGCGAATCTTTGCTCCGCCCTCAGTTGCGTTTATAATAAGTTGTTCAGTGTTATAAAATTCCTTCTCAAACCAATTTGTGAAGTGTTTCCATGTCCTAGTTGTTTTTACATCTTGCTCAAAATATCCATCCACAAAAAATTCTTCCTGTTTCCTGTGTGGGATTTTATCTTTATCATATACTGTACCTTTTGAATGAGTAAGTCCATCTGTCCCGTAGGCTAGATCCTGCCCTATAAATATAATTGGATTGCACCCTATATAACGGGCAAATGAAAAAGCAAGATGAGCTACTGAAGCACCCATTGATATTTGTTCAGATTCACCTAATACTAGAGTATTTAGCCATGTATTGACCGCATCATTTTCTCTTAAAGGAATGATCATCCTATCTTCCGTAAACTGCTCAATTATCTTAGGATATACAACTAAAGGACCAACAAAAACTGTATCTTTTGGTATTTTTATATCTTTATAGAAATAATCATATACTTGTACTACTCTTTCAATAGAAAATACTGCATCTGGTGTAATACCAATATCTAATAATTTTACTAAAGATGTATCAACAGCAAATATTAAAATATTCTCTCGTGGAATTTCTTTTAAGTGATTTATATTTTTTTCCAATGAGGGACCAGCTGATACTATAACTACTGGTAAAGAAGAATATTGATTTTTTATTTTATTAACTGACATTGTTTTACAAAAGGTTTTCAAGTTTAATAAATTTTGTAATAACCCTTGTAAAGTGTCTCTAGTAGAGTTACCTAGCGAAAAAAGCTCTGTTTTTATAATATCAATAAAACTTTTTTGCAGTTGTAGAACCTTTAACTTTTCATAGTATTCCAAGTAATGCGATGTATAAAATTGAAGATTTGAAGTTTTTGTTATTAAACTTTTTTTTGTCAAGAATCCACCAAAGTATTCAGGAATTGATTCATAATCAGTTACCAATAGATAGAAATTTTTTCTCGAGAATAATTCTGTTAGATCATAATTAGAAATAATGAAATGAAACATTTCTGGATTTGGTTCTATACATAGTATTGCTGAACCCTTTGTTGCATTATTAAAAATTGTTACAATTGATTTAACATCAGAAAGTCCTAATATAAAATACAATCCATTTTTACTATAGTTTAATTTATCGACTTCTTCATTAACTATAAGGTTATTGTATTTTAGTGAAGTCCCCTTACTTTTTATACTCAAAAATCCTTCTTCGAAACCTAAGTCATATTTATTCTCATCCAAATCTATTGATACAATCTCATGATTAGTATTTTGTTGAATTACTTGTTTATTTTTCTCTAATATTGATGGATTCATACTTTTATATCTCCTTTGCTTTTAACTAGTATGAATTAAAAACCCCACTTAATATAAGCGGGGTTTTATAATCTACTATTATTGAAGTAATTGAAGAACTCCCTGTGGTTGTTGATTTGCCTGTGCAAGCATTGCTTGAGCTGCTTGACCAAGAATTGAGTTTTTCGTTTGATTCATCATTTCTTTGGCCATATCTACATCACGGATACGCGATTCCGCAGCAGTTAAGTTCTCAGATGATGTACCTAAGTTATTAATCGTGTGATCTAATCGGTTTTGGAAAGCACCTAATTTAGATCGTTCTCCTGACACTTCACGTAATGCAGATTCAATTGCTGATATAGATGCTTCTGCAGCACCTTGAGTGTCTACCTTAATACCTTCTAGATTTAATCCAGATGAGCTCATATCATTAATATCTACATCCATAATTTGCCCTGTGTTGGCACCAATTTGGAAGCTAACAGCATTATTAGCAGTATATGCTACATCGTCTTGTACATTAATTCCTGCTGTGTCACCAGTAGCAATTGTACTTGCGACATCTACTGAAATATCCCCTACTGCTATTGCTGAACCTGCAGCAACAGTAGTATTAGTAACAGTACCATCCGCTTTTGTAATAGATACGTTAAACTCATTTGCAGTTGTAGTTTCAGAACCAACTTCAACATAAAATGAACCGCTCTCTGTAATTGCAGTATTTTCTACTGAAGCAGCGTCAACAGTAAACGTATCGCTACTTTGTGAAAGAATTTCTGCAGTAGCATCTGTAGTTCCCTCAGCTGTTTTAGAACCATCTAATAATTTTTGCGTGTTGAATTCAGTTGTATTAGCAATACGATCAATTTCTTCAGTTAATTGATTAATCTCTTTCTGAATTTCACCGCGGTCTGTATCAGTGTTAGTATCGTTTGAAGACTGTGTTGCTAACTCACGCATACGTTGTAAGATTGAATGAGTTTCATTCAAAGCACCTTCAGCTGTTTGAATCATTGAAATACCATCTTGAGCATTCGTAGATGCTTGATCCAAACCACGAATTTGTCCACGCATTTTTTCTGAAATTGCTAGTCCAGCTGCGTCATCTGATGCATTATTGATACGAAGACCTGAAGATAATTTCTCCATTGATTTTTGTTGCGCGTTTTGTGCACTACCTAACTGACGGTGTGTGTTTAACGCCGCAATATTGTGATTAATTCTCATTTGTTATTTCCTCCTTGAATTTTCGTTTTCCCACATCCTTGTGGTTTTCACTAAGGTACTAAAGCGGCCGTCTTTAGTACTGATTAGCTTTACATATATAATATCGGAGGAAATCGTATAATGTTTAATCTTTTTTTGTATTATTTTTTAATAAATGAAATAAATCTGTCGAAATGTTTGCCGCTTCACTGTTTTGTTCTTGAATATCCAGGTAAACTTCCATACGATGGATGTCGACATGCTTTGGTGCATCGATACCTAACTTGATTTGATCACCATCTACAGCTAATACTTTAATCTCTATCTCATCACCAATTTTAATCGCTTCATTTATCTTTCTTGTTAGTACTAACATGTTAATCCCCCTTTTTGGAGGTAGTTTTATTTGTGAAGATTGCTTCTTTTGTCGTATAGCGCTTACTATTGGTAATATATTGTTTAGCGATCTGTTTCTTATGATTAATAATTACAGGTGCCTGCAAGTTAGCAGTACTTGTTTGGAATGGTTCTTTTAGAGACATAATCACAAACACTTGTACATCTTGCTCTGATGTAATCTGTAACGACTCAATTGTGTTATCATCTAAATTCAGCTCATAACCTTTCGTAAAATGAAATGGATTAACAACTACAAAAGCTAGTTCTTTCGTTTGTGTAGATTGTAAAACATAAAACACTGAATCTTCTTCTAATGGTAATAAGACAAATGCTTTTTCTGTTAAAAAACCAGGAATGCCATGCGGGAATTGAATTAGAGCATCTTCATTAATAGTTAGTTCACCAAAATATTTCGTTTGTATTTGCATTGTGTCACCCTTCTATATCATAATTTCAAAGCCACCAATACCTTGGTGCTTTAGATTATCAAAATCTATCGTCAATTGGTTTCTTTGTGCCAATCTAACTTGTACCTCTCCTGGCTGATAGTTTGTAATTGCTTTTTGTGTATTTGTTTGGATCACTGGTTTCTGCGCTGTATATTGAATGTCCACATCAGCTTGTTGATATGATATTTTCACCGATCCCGCTGACGGAATCCAACCTATATTAAATTGCTTTTGGGCGTTATGTCCATTTTCAATAGCTTGACTCACAATTGGATTGCCATCATTTTCTATTTTCATCATTTGCGTTCCTTGACGTACTCGTCGAGATATCGCTTGGAATACAGCTTGTTTTCCCTCTTGTGCTTGCTCTTTTGTCATTCTTTTCACAGATTTAAAACCTAAATCTGCCAATGCTTCGGTTTGATCAATTGTTAATTTCGATGGTCTCGTTTTAATTTTCATATTTCCTTCAGGCTGCTGAATTGTTTGTTGTGCATCTGGTTGTTTAATCTGTTGCTGGCCTGGTGTTTGTCTAATACTAATTTGTGCCGGCTGTGACTGCAAGCGTATTTGGGGGAAATTCATCCACAATCCCTCCTTTTTTCAACTATTTGAAAAAAGCTTGTCACAAAGGTTTGCGACAAGGCTTTTATTTTTAACGTAAAAAGTCTAATAATGTTGGCTGAATTACCCGTGAACCCGCACTTAATGCAGCACGATGGACACTTTCTTGTGTTGTTAAGTTAATAATAACTTCTTCTAAGTTAGCATCTTCATTATCTGACATCATTTTGGTTGCAGCAATCGATTGGCTTTCTAAACGATCTTCTACCAATTCCAAACGATTCATTCGCGCACCTAAATCCGCTCGTTCACTAACCGTATTATTAATATGTGTATCAATCGTTCCAATATGAGAACCAAGGTCTTCGTCAGGAACATCTGATTTTAAAGCAGCAGAAAAAGCTTCAATATCATCAAATAAATCTTGACTAAAAACATTTCCTGGTGTGATATTAACTTTTAATTTTGTTCCACTTGTTACTTCAATCATTACCGCTTCATTGTTAGCAGTAACAGTCCCATCTTCACTAACAGGATGTTTCATCTCACCAGTAACAGCATCTTCTGTTCCTGTTGTGCCTGTCCCATTAAAGATATACTTATCATTTACTCTTGTATTAGCGATTTCAACAAGATGATCTTTTAGTTGATCCACTTCAGCTGCAATATTCTTTCGTTGCCCATCTTCATATGTACCGTTTGATGCTTGGACAGCTAGTTCACGTAGGCGCTGTAATGTTTGCGTTGTTTCATCAAGTGCTGAGTCAGAGTTATCCATCCAGTTATGCACTTCACTGATATTACGTTCATATTGCTCGACATTCGAAACTTGCGAGCGATAGTTCATACCTTTCATCGCAATAACTGGATCATCAGATGGTCGGTTGATTTTCTTACCCGAAGATAGTTGATCCATGTATTTATCTAAACTGCTATAGCTACTGCTTATATTCCGTAGCATATTATTCGTTAACATACTTTGTGTTACACGCATACTATCAACCTACCTTCCTACTAATCCCATGTTATTTATGATACGATCTAGCATTTCATCAACAGCCGTCATATGTCTTGCGGCAGCATTATAAGCATGCTGGAACTTCACCATGTTTGTCATTTCTTCATCTAGTGATACCGCACTAACAGAAGAGCGATTCTCTTGTACTTGTTGACGTAGAACACTAGCATTATTACTCATCCGGTTTGCTTCTTGCGTTACAACACCCATATCACCAATCATAGACTGGTAATAGTTTTTTATTGATGTTTTGTTTCCTAGCCCTTCTGTTGGATCCTCATAATCTTCTTGTAACTTGGAGAATACATCCGCTAGCTCAATTGCATTTTCCCCATCACCACTTGGTCCTGAAGCGCTAGCAGCAATGTTATTCGGATCATCGATAATAGTATCTGAAACAGCCATGCTCGTTGCTGGTCTTGCTACACTTTCATCAATCTTAAAGAAGTCTTCAGTAGCTTGGTCTGTTAAATTTGTTCCGTTTTGGTGAACACGGTTGAATTCATTAACAAATGCTACTGCCATCTTATCGATATCACCTAACATTTTGTTATAATAACCAGCGTCATTCCCAGCTGAATCAATATAACCGTTCATTTCCATTAAGCCTTTCATTTCCCCAGTCGAAGCGTAATCTGCAGCCGCAATATCAACTGTATCTGTTGCATCATTGGGGTCTGTGAAAGTAAACGTTTCAATGTTATTAGCAGTATCCATTGTGATTTCCATATGTTTCACTTCATAGTTACTACCATCTACTAGCGTTACATCTTGTCCGACGCCATTTAGAGTAACTGTAGCTTTCCCCATCGCAATATCACTCGGTTGTCCACTACTTTTTTCGTAGTCAATACTTACATTGGCAATCGAAGACAAGCGATCAGTCAAGCGATCACGCTCATCGTATAAATCATTAGGAACATGTCCGTGTGGTTCAACATCCCCAATCTGGCGGTTAACATTACTGATCTGATCAATAATCGAGTTGAATTCTGTTGTTGTAACACCAATTTGACTTTTTAGATCACTACGTACCGCTTCAAGTGAATCAGAAACATAACTAAATGTATCCGCTACTGCCTGGGCACGTTGACTTACTACAGATCTCGCACCAGAATCTTCTGGATTAACCGATAAATCTTGCAACGCATTAGAGAACTGGTCCATTGTGAAAGACAAACCTTGTTCAGATGGTTCATTCATAATCGATTCCATTTGACTCATTGCTTCTGCACGTTGTTCATGATAGCCTAGCTTACTATTTTCATTACGGTATTGAACATCTAAAAACTGATCACGTACTCGTTGGATTGAGCCGGCTTGGACACCACTACCAATATTGGATTTCACACCTTCTGTATAACGAGAACCTGTTAGTGTAGAGATTTGTTCGAAGTTAACACGCTGGCGTGTATAACCCTCCGTGTTGGCGTTGGATATATTATGTGAAGTTGTATATAATGCAGCTTGTTGGGTGCTAAGTGCGCGTTTCGCGACTTCTAATCCGCTAAAAGTTGATACCATCGGCTCGCCTCCTCCTTATGCCTTTGAATCGAATACAGATCGTTTCGATGAATTATCTGCGCTTGATTTATTTTTATTACTGTAATTGATGCTTTGAATCGTTGGAGCAATCATATTCATTGATAACTGCACAAATTGCAACGATTGCTGTGTTAGTTGCTGGTTTAACTGTTCTTGCTGCTTTAACTTAACCAAGACCTCTGCAAGTGTTGTTGTCACTGCTTCAAGTGCTTCTTTTTCTGCAGCGTTGTCAATTACTTCTAGGAGTGCGGTGACATTTTGTGCTTCCAAATCTATTTTTTGTGACACCGTCCATGACGTAACCTGTTCAATCCGTTGCTGTTCCACTTTATTAATAGCTTGGACATGTTTTCTCTCTGTTTTCAACAATTCTTGTAAAGCTTCAAGGTCACCTTTTTTCAATACTTCGGTTTTATTTTCCGAAATGGAGAGCAGGCTTTGATGCAGCTCTAACAATTGTTGTAGTGATGTAATAATTGGTTGTATGGACATGCCGTTGTCCTCCCTTTCACTCTGCCTTGCTGACTATCTACGTGCAATAAGAAAAGCTACGCTAGTTGTTAAATAAAGCATAGCTTATTATTGAATTAACCCTATTTCCAAAAATTCAACAGTTTTTCTGCTGTTTGTTTCGGTGCAATCTCATACGTGCCATTTTCAACTGCTTGTTTAATCTGATTCACACGCGCTTCACGTTCAGGTTGCACGTTTTGATTTTCTTGCATTTTTTTCGCTTGATCAGAGATTTGCAGTTGGTCAGATTTCACCTGTTTATCTTTTGGCATTTCAGCTTGTTTGTTTAACTGCTTTTGATATGGGTTGAATTTGGAATGGTTTGGACCTTGTATTTTCAAGACCGATCACCCTCTTTCTGATTCGTATCCGTTAAATTTTACCTCTATATACTATATCGGTTATAAGCTCATAATGTTTAACTAATTTAATTCTTTTTGTCAACAGAGAAATAAGTTCTCACTTTTTGGTTTTCTTCTGTTTGGTTTCTATCTGCTACTTTATCAATTTCATCTTGATAAGCCAAGTCAGCTGACAATTCCTTTGAACATGTGGTACATAGCTTGCCCTCTTGAATTCCCTTTCCACATTTCTCGCATGGATAAGTCACATTTGGAAATTGTGATGCTCTTAAGCGCTTTTCCTTCACAAATCGTATGATTAAATCCTCTTCAACGCCAGTTCCTTCGACAATCTCAGGAATGGTTGCTTGACGATTTACACGTTTTTTCATGAAGTCATATACTGTTTGAAACTTTTTCTCTTCTTCTTTTACACAATCCGGACATACATTCCGAGTAACTTTTACAAATAATTTCCCACAGTTGCTACAATTATCTAATTCACCCATGGGTATCCCCACCCTTTATCTATATTTAACTATTATAGCATATATATCGGTTGGTTGAGATAGATGTTAATAGGCTTTTCGACCGAGTTTTAACGAGCCAATGTAAAGGAACAAACCTTTGGACAACCCTGTTGTTTTAGCACCTTGGCTGCATGTCTGAGTGTTGTGCCTGTTGTGTAAATATCATCTATTAAAATCACATTCTTTTTAATTGGTGCTTCTAATACAAAAGGGTTCACACTAGCTATTCGTTCTTGTCTTGTTTTCTTTGCTTGTTTTTCACCATGTATTCGTTTCAAGGCATTTGCAGATTGATAAGGTAATAGATCAGCCAATACTCGTGCTTGATTAAACGCACGCTCTTGTAGTCGCTCAGCACTTAATGGGATAGGCACAAGAATAGCATCAGGGTGCGTTTTGACAAAGTATTGCTTAAAAGCCGCTTCTACAGCTTCTTCAAATGATTGACAAATATGATAATCACCGCGATATTTCCATTTGGTAATCATTTCTTGTAGCAATGGATTGTAATGATAGACAGAACGATTAAACACGAGGATATCCTCCCAGCTAGGGTCTTGCTGCCATCGTGTACAGTCAGAGCAAATAGTAGGGTTTTCTTCATCTTTTGTAGAAGGACGTCCGCACATCTCACATGCTATTGAATCTATTTTTTCAAGACCTGTTTCACATTTCTGACAGAGTTTTCGCGGCTTCTCTGGAAAGAAAAAAGTATGCCACTCCACTTCTGGAATAATTTTCATATGACACCAAACGCAATGCATCCTCATTTCCTCGCTTTCTGATTCATTTGATAAATTGCTTGTCCCGCTTCCATCATCGCGTCAGTTTTTCCATCATGAAAAAAGATAACTTCTCCAGTCGGATCAAGAGGACTGCGACCGGCTCTTCCTGCGATTTGGACCAATGCCGCTTGATCAAACACGTGATGCCCTGCATCTAGTACAGCGACATCAACCGATGGAAAGGTAACGCCTCGCTCTAAGATTGTTGTTGTAACTAAGAGATCATATTCTTTATTTCGAAACTGTTGTACTTTTTCTTCGCGATCTTTATCTGCCGCATGGACTGCTGTAATTTTTTGTTCAGGAAGTCGTTCTTGTAGTGGTGGGATTAATCGAGCTGCTAGTTTAATAGTTGGAACAAAAACTAATACTTGTCTAGTAGGATTCTTACGTTGCTTGAACCATTTCCAAAAAGTACTTGGTAGCTGGTCAGTTTGAAGTGCCTTTTGCAACGAGAAAGCAAATTGTAGTTTAGGAACAGGTAGTGGCTGACCATGAAAGCGAACGGGAACAAAGACAGTTCGGAGTTTTTGTTGTTGGGATCGTTTTTTAATGCTTTACGTGGTGTGGCAGTTAAGTAAATAGTTGTGGCGTTTGGTTTTGCAGATCGCTCGGCTACATATGGTAAAGACGGATCGGCATGAAACGGAAAAGCATCTACTTCATCAATAATAATCACATCAAATGCATGCGCATAGCGTAATAATTGATGTGTCGTTGCAATGATAAATTGCGCATCTGGCTGCTTATCTTCTACACCACCATAAAGTGCTGCAGTTGTTGTGTTGGGAAATGCTAGTTGAAATCGCGGTAATAATTCGCGTACCACATCAGCACGAGGTGTTGCGAGGCATATACGTTTACCCTGTTTGATCGCAGTTGTTATGCCTGGAAAAAGCATCTCTGTTTTTCCAGCACCACAAACTGCCCAGACAAGTAGTTCTTCATTTGATTTTGTTATTGTCTTTTCAATTTCTGTTGCAGCTTTTGTTTGGGTCGGAGTTAGCTCCCCTTCCCAAGCGCAAGGATCCTCTTGTTCTTGGTACACAGGTTCAGGTCCGGTCCAGAAATACAGGGCTGTACACGCCATCACCCGCCCCATTTCAATACAATTCCGGCAATAGATATGTGTTGTATCACAGCGCATACAAGGAATGCTTGCAAATAGGTGTTGCGCACTATTCCCACAACGTCTACAGTGATGTCTCTTTCCATTGAAGTAAGATGCGATTGATTTGATTTTTTGGATGTTGTGTTCGTCGAGAAGGAGTTGTAGTTCATGATCAGGTAGGACGATTTCGTCTCGGAGTAACAGCTTGCCAGCTAACTTTCGTGCATGATCCTGGTGGTTTTCATCTGAGGTGTTAGGCGATGGAGAAGGTAAGAAGCTAAAATCAGGAGTAGATTTTGAGAAGAACAATTGTTTATAAAAATTCAACAGACACGCCCCTTTTTCTTTCATAGTTAATTTAAAAATATGCTTTCTGTTGTTATCATACCTTTTGCCGACTAATAAATCTACTAATTTTTGTTAGATTTTGTTGAAGGGCAGATAAAATAGAGTGAAGGGTAGATATATCTGGGCGAAGGGCCGATATATCTACCCTGAAGGGACGATAACACTACTTTTCTAACATTTATCTTCCTTTCCTCCTGCCACACTCCATCCCTCACCAAAACAAAAAGAGATTCCACCCTAAAAGGTAGAACCCCTCCTCAAATTAAAAATTATAAATTAGTATTATTTCAAATACCAGCCAAGGCCGAGTGCGCCTTCACCTAAGTGTGTACCAATTACAGCACCAAAATAACTAATAGAAAGCTCCACATTTGGAAATAGTTTTTCTAATTCATCTTTTAATAAATTCGCTTCATTTGGACGATTGGCATGAATCACAACTGCACGAAGTGGTGCGCCAGTTGAAGCATCTTCTGCAAATAATGCGATCATCCGCTTAATTGCTTTTTTCTGGGTACGGATTTTTTCAAATGGGACAATCTTTGTATCAATAAAATGGAGTAATGGCTTAACTTGAAGTACACTTCCAACTAATGCCTGTGCACCATTTAAACGTCCACCTCGATGAAGATGCGTCAAGTCATCTACTAAGAAATAAGCGCGCATTGATTCTTTCATTTCAGTTAAACGTGCGATAATTGTATCGGCATTGATTCCGTCTTTCGCCATTTTTGCCGCTTCTAATGCATAAAATCCTTGCGGCATGCAACTAATCTCCGAATCAAAGACATGGACATCAATACCTTCTACCATTTCCCCTGCTGCTATCATTGTTTGATATGTGCCACTAATACCGCTAGAAAGATGGATCGAGATAACAGCGTCATATTCCTCTGCAAGTTTTTCCAATTTTTCCGTGATAAATCCAATAGAAGGCTGAGATGTTTTCGGTAACTCTCTTTCATTTCGTACTAATCTATAAAATTCTTCTGCTGGTAAATCTATTTCTTCCTGATAGGATTTTTCTCCTATCACTACATTTAATGGCACCATTTCAATATCCATCTGTTGCCTTATTTCAGGCAAGATGTAGGCAGTGCTATCCGTCATTACAGCTACTTTCATAATTTAAACCGTACCCTTCTACATCTATCATTATAAAAAAATAAGTTCCGTTTCATTTTACCTAATTTTTTGTGAAATTGATAGGTTTTTAGTGAGGAAATTTTTTGCTAAACAAGAGGAATCAAACCATAAATATGCGGTCAATCCAGTATTATACCTAATCGAACTGAATTAACCGCTTCTAGCTATTATATAACTTCTACCCAACCATTACGAATGGCCATAACAACCGCCTGTGTGCGGTCATTTACATTCATCTTTTGCAGGATGTTACTAACGTGGTTTTTTACTGTTTTTTCACTTATAAACAAAGTTTCCGCGACACCACGATTACTTTTACCATCTGCTAAAAGCTGTAAAACTTCACATTCACGACGCGTTAATAGATGAAATGGTTTTCGATATTCAATCGTCTCCAGATTGTTGGTTGAACCATCCTTACTTAAACGCTGAAATTCCTTAACTAAATTATGCGTTACCTTCGGATGTAAGTATGAACCACCTTCACTTACAATCTTAATTGCATCGATCAGAGCGTCGGAATCCATTTCTTTTAACAGATAACCTTGTGCACCTGATTTTAATGCGTGTGTAACGTAATTTTCGTCATCATGAATCGATAGAATAATTACTTTTACCTCTGGATACTTTAGAATTAATTGTTTGGTAGCTTGTACCCCATTAATATGCGGCATGTTAATGTCCATTAAAACTACATCAGGGTTATATTTTTCGACCAATCCTAATGCTGCTTCGCCGTCATCACCTTCAGCTACAACTTCAAAACTTTCTTCAAATTCAAGAATGCGTCTAACACCTTCTCTGAATAAAATATGATCATCTATTAAAACGATCTTCTTCTTCATGCTTTTTCCTCCCATTTCACTATGCTTCTATATACAAATTATAATAATGAACAATTTTTAAAAATTTAGATTATTAGTTATCTTTCATAAAATTACCTTTTCTATTATACAGGATTATTATTCAATTGGCGCACGACTTTTTAATCATTTAATGGAATTCGGATTAAAATGGTAGTTCCTTCCCCTATCTTGGATTGAACTTGCAACTCTCCACTTAACATTTCAATTCTTTCACGCATACCAATTAGGCCAAAAGAATTATCTTTTTTCTCTGAAGTATCGAATCCTTTTCCATTATCTGTAATTTTTGCAGCTATATGTCCTGCATTTATTTCAAGCTTTACATTAATTTGATCTGTCTGTGCATGTTTGATTGCATTTTGCACCGCTTCTTGGATAAGACGAAATAGTGCTACTTCATATTTACCCGGTAATCTTTCTTCTTTATCAATAGATTTAAAGTAAATTGAAATCTCATTGTATTCTTCCATGTTCGCTAAATATTTCTTTATCGTTGGAATGAGCCCTAAATCATCTAATGCCATTGGTCGTAAATCATAGATAATGCGACGCACTTCATATAACGAAGACCTTACCATTGAACGAACACTTTTCATTTCTTTCATTGCTTCATTTCGGCCACGTTCCCTGAATGTACGATCAACTAAATCGGAGCGTAATAATATATTTGCTAACATTTGCGCTGGCCCATCATGCATCTCTCGTGAAAGTCTGCGGCGCTCTTCCTCTTGCGCTTCTATAATTTTCAAGCCAAATGCTTGCTTTTCATTTGCATCTTGAATTAATTCGCCTACTTGTTTAAAGTCTTCTGTTAGATAGTTTAAGACGACAGAGACTTTACTAACTAGCCCATTCGCACGCTCTATTGTTTGATCCACTTTCAATAAATGACGTTCAATTTCATCTCTTTTTTGACGTAACGTCATCTCTCGGGTTTGTTTTAGTTTTAATTCACTTTGTAATTGATGTGTTTGTTCATATACTTCCTTTATTTCATCTTCTTCATATTTATTAAAATTACTACTCACTTCAGCTAGACGTTGTCGAGATAGCTTTGCTTTCTTTTCTAATTGATCTGATTCTTCAATTACCTCAACTACTTCTTCTTTAATTTGTTCCAACTGTTCTTGCAACTGTTTATATTCTTGAAGTGAATCGTCCGTAATCCTACATATATCTTCTTTACTATTTTCTACAGCTTCAACCATTTCATTTATTATCTTATCTAATGCTTTTTCTTCTGTTTTTTTCATATAAATACCACCTATTATATTGAATACTCTTTTTGGTGATTACTAATCATTATTGTCTAATCTATTTAAATACTATAATAGCATACTTGACTGATGATTGCTGTTTTTTTACCGAGTATATATAATAGATACATGGGAGGGTTTTTCATGCTTGAACGTTATTATACAGTTGAATTAGAAGGTGAAGATGAAGTGGTTATTCAGAAGTCCCGTTTCATTGGACATGTACGACGAGTTGAGTCAGAAGAAGCTGCTCAAGCATTTATACAGGAAATTAAAAAGATCCATCATAGCGCGTCACATAACTGTTCTGCGTATATGATTGGGGAACATAATGAAATTCAAAAGGCTAATGATGATGGGGAGCCAAGTGGAACTGCTGGTGTACCAATCTTAGAAGTGTTGAAAAAAAGAGATTTAAAAGATACAGCGATCGTTATAACCCGATATTTTGGTGGAACGAAACTGGGGGCTGGTGGCTTAATACGAGCATACTCAAGTACAACTTCTCAAGCAATCGATACTACAGGCGTTGTCGAACGGATACTTATGCAAGTTGTTCAGATCACAGTTGCGTATCCTTTATTAGGAAAAGTTGAAAATGAACTACGAAATGCCAATTATAGGATAGAAAAAATCGATTATCTTGAATCAGTTACCTTTACAGTATTAGTTGAAGTTGCAAATGTAGATGCGTTTAAAGAATGGATCACCAACCTAACAAGTGACAAAGCTGTAAGTACATTAGGAGAAAAAAATACATAGAGACAAAAGCCTGAATAGTATCATTATATTCAGGTCATTGCACTTTTTTCTTTCTCCACCAAAGTATAAATAACACTAACCCAACACCAATCATAGCTCCAATCGAATCCAATATAACATCACCAATAAAAGGTGTACGGTTAGGCGTGAAGCCTTGGTGCCATTCATCTAAGGCTGCATAAATAACAGTAATTATAAAGGCAAAGTTTATATTCCACTTACCTTGTGTAAAAGTTTGTGCGAAAGCTAGATATAATAGTAAAAATAACACCAAAAACACACCAACATGAGCACCTTTTCTAATAAAGAATTCAATAAATCCATAGATTCCTAAATTCGCAACACTCACTTCAGATTGGTGATACACAAAAGCGATTCCGCTAAACATTGGTTTAAGAAAAGAGAGATCAATCGTATTCTCTAATAATGGTTTCACATCCTGATCTTGATAAGGTTGGGCTGACGAATAAAAAATTACGCCCATCCAAGCAATCGGCAAAAGCCAACTAACTATTTTTTTCATAAATATATAAACTCCTTATCTATTGCATTTACTTAGATTATGTTATCCTTTAGGTATATTCAAATTTTACCATAATCAATTGTTTTCGAATAATAACTTTTTAAAATGATTGCGTTTACAAAACTTTTTTAGGAGGCATCTTTATATGAGAAAAATTGCACTACTATTCATGTTCGCAGGCATTGTATTTTTAGCTGTTGGGGGTTACCAGTATTTTAAGACACAAGCTGCTGAAAAAAATAGTTTAAAAGAAGCACACACACTAGTAGAAAAACGTGAAAGTTTAGAAACCACATCTAAAACATTTGATCCAGATTCGTTTAGAGCAAATACTGGCGAGACGGTTGGTTTATTACAAATTCCTAGTATTGATGCTGAATTAGCAATAGTAGAAGGTACCGATCCAGATGATCTCGAAAAAGGGGTTGGGCATTTTAAAACATCTGCTTATCCTGGGCAAAATGATCAAATTTTATTATCAGGACATCGCGATACCGTTTTTCGCCGTTTGGGTGATGTAGAAATTGGTGAAACATTTACCTTGCAGCTAGAATATGGTGATTTTACTTATGAGATGGTTGATTCGAAAATTGTTGATGCAGATGATACAACTATAATAAAATCAACAGCACCAAATGAAGAACTCGTAATCTCAACTTGTTACCCTTTTTCTTTTGTTGGTAATGCGCCAGATCGTTATATTATTTATGCCAAACCAATCAAAACAGATAAATAAGGAGGGGTATATTTGTCTAAATGGGTTAAATTCATAAGCCTATTATTACTATTCCTTACTTTAACTGCATGTTCAGAAGAAGAGGAAGAAGTACAACCAGAAGATCGACTCTCTGAATATGTTGCGTATTGGAATGAACGAAATCTTTCTGACATGTACGATATGGTCGCAGATAAAAGTAAGGAAATCTATCCTTCAGAGGAATTCATCGACCGCTATCAAAAAATTTACAACGATATAGAAGTATCAGACTTATCAATTACGTATAGCGTACCAGAACTAGGAGAAGAGGAAGAAGATGTAATACCGTCATCTTTTCCAATACAAGTCAGTATGAATACCATGGCTGGTGAGGTGAATTTCGAATCGGAGATTTCTCTTATTGAACAAAATATAAGTGAGGAAGAAACGAATTGGTTTATTGAGTGGAATCCTGGCTTGATTTTTCCAGAATTAGAGTATGGTGCAGAAGTCAGTATTGAAACTGTTGAACCTACACGTGGTCAAATCTTTGATAGAAATCAAAACGGACTCGCAACCAATGAAACAATCTATAATGTCGGTCTACACCCAGCCCTTTTCGGTGAAAATGAAAGTGAACAAAAAGAGCAAATTGCAGCCTTATTAGATATTAGTGTGGAAACGATCAACAACGCTCTAGCGCAGGATTGGGTTACAGACGATACATTTGTTCCATTAAAAAAGGTAACAATGGCTGATCAAGATATCATACCTGAACTAGACGCAATCGATCCTGTTATTAAAAGAGCGGAAATGGGGCGTGCATATCCTTATGGTGAAGCAACTGCTCACTTAATAGGTTATATTGGATCAATTACAGCTGAAGAGTTAGAAGAAAAAGAAGCTAACTCCTATTCACAATCTGATCTCATTGGAAAACGTGGGTTGGAACAGCTATTTGAATCCCGATTAAAAGGTAAGCGTGGCCTCAAGATTATCGCTAGTTCTAATGACCGAGAGGATACAATCATTGCTGAGCAACCTGTTCAAGACGGAGAAAATATTACATTAACAATTGATGCAGATTTGCAGCAAGCAATCTATGCGAGTTATCAAGATGACGCTGGAACCGCTGCGGCTATTAATCCTAAAACTGGTGAAACATTAGCGTTAGTTTCTAGCCCTGCTTTTGATCCAAATCAACTCACATATGGCATAAGTCAAACCAAATGGAATGCGCTTCAAAATGATGAACAAAATCCATTATTGAACCGATTTGCTTCTACTTATTCTCCTGGAAGTACAATCAAACCTATTACAGCAGCAATTGGTTTAGATAACGACACCATTCAAATTGGTGAAGGGATCGAGATTGATGGACTAACTTGGTCGAAAGACGGCTGGGGTAATTATGAAGTGCGACGTGTGTCAGAATCATCTGGTCCAGTTGATTTACAAGATGCCTTAATTCGATCAGACAATATCTATTTTGCACAAAAGACAGTAGAACTTGGAAGTGAAGCATTTGTCGCTGGGCTTAAGCAATTTGGTTTTGGAAAAGATCTTCCGTATACCTATCCGATTTCAGATAGTACTATATCTTCAAGTGGTACAATTGATCGTGAAATTTTACTAGCTGACAGTGCTTACGGCCAAGGTGAAATGCAAATGAGCGCATTACACCTTGCTACTGCATATACGCCTATCTTAAATGATGGTGATATGCTACAGCCCATATTGGAAGCAGACGAACAAACGAATCAAGTATGGCAAACAGGTTTATTAACTAGCGAAAATGCACAAGTGATAAAAGAAGCATTACGACAAGTCGTAACAGCTCCTAATGGTACAGCACCTGAAGCTAATATCAGTGATATTTCATTGTCAGGAAAAACAGGAACATCTGAATTAAAAAGTTCACAAGGCGAAGATGGTCAAGAAAATGGCTGGTTTGTTGCCTATCCAGAGGAAGAAGATATACTGATTTCCATGATGGTTGAACATGTCGAAGGAAGAGGCGCAAGCCATTACACGGTAGAAAAAGTCGCAAATCTATTTAAGACAATCAGATAAATGAAATATTACTTAAAGCAGAGATTCCATCCAAAGGTGGAATTTCTTTTTTGTCCCCTATTGAAATAAGTACTAAGACGCAGTTGATAGATGATGCGACGTAACTAGTAGCGTGAGTTACTTACCCTAACCCGCTACGTCAGAAAATGGATTCCCTTTCCGTGGGCTCAGTCTCAGCTAACTTGGTAAAGAAAAACACTTTACCAAGTGGATCTTCGACTTGAGCTGTTCCCACAGGAGTGTCATCCATTTACTGACTTCGCTGGATAGCGTATTTACATTGGTTGCAATGTTTACGGTTATAACTCACATTGTAAGCTTTTCTTAATTATAGTGTACTATCTAGCGTATCAAATGAAATTGCCGACACTCCTGCAGGAACAGCGCGAGCTGAAGATCCACTCGGAGGTGTTCTTTGCCTCCGAGTTAGCTGAAGCCGTGCCTGCGGAAAGGGAGTCAATTTCATTTGAGAAGCGGGTCTAGAAATTATTTTTATACGCAGTTTATATATTCCACGTCATTAGAAAATAGACAATAAAAAACAGCAGAAACTTGTTGCTCCTACTGTTAAGTCATTACATCTCATTTAATATTGTTGAGTACTGCATAAATTTTTGATAATCTTTTGCTTCGAGCGCTAGGTCAATCAGACGTTCAACATTTTGTTTTTCTAACGCGATAATCACTTCATTCATTTCGTCTCTTTCGATTTCATGAAGATCTGTTTTGAGGTATGGGTAGATGATTGACTGTAATCTGGAGTAAAAATCATCTAATTTTAGTAAGTCAGCCAGCGACATGTGGACATATTTTTTTCCTTTTTGAAAAACGAAAATCGCATGTTTATTTTCAACGACCTGCGTCTTCCGATTCACCTTAATTTCACGTGATTCTAAAGGAACAAATTGATAGATGCTCTCATCTAACCATAATGAAAAATATTGATAAGCCAAGACAACACGAATAGAGTGGTCCTCTTCTTTAACATAATAAGGCTGTAGCATATTAACAGATAACATGTGAACAACACTCCTTACTTACTTAAGTTGTCAATATAAATACCTCTCTTTACCAAAATTACATATTACTATTATTATATTATTAAATGGTACAAAAAACGGAACCTTATATACTCGATACCTAGTACTTTTATTACACTTCGCAATGATATCGCTTACATTTATTATATCACTTTTCTTAACCTGTGGGAATAATACAACAAGAAGATTTCTCCTGTGTTTTCAATGAATTGTCACTCGTTTCACGTAAAAGTGACAGCATGTATTGTCGATAGCTGCAATGTTCGTTATACTTAAAATTGGAATTATAAACCTCTTAGTATGGCAATAAAAATGAAGGTGAGTCGATTGAAAAAGAAAAGTACTAATATTATTGGGAGTAGGGTGATTAAAACAGGCCTTGCCGTCTTTTTAACATCTCTAATTTGTCAGTGGTTGGACTGGCCAGCTGTATTTGCCGTAATCACTGCAATTGTAACAATTGAACCAACTGTTAATGATTCAATTAAAAAAGGAATGGTTCGACTGCCAGCATCAGCAATCGGATCCGCCTATGCTGTTTTATTTATTTCTATATTTGGTAATTCTCCTCTTACCTACACAGCAGCTGCAATGTTTACCATCATCACATGTTTTAAACTAAGGCTTCATGCTGGGTTATTGGTTGCGACATTAACATCTGTAGCAATGATTGAGGTAATCCATGATCATTACTTGGTTGCTTTTTTCATTCGTTTAGGAACAACATCAATTGGTATTCTTGTTTCAACCGCTGTAAATATGTTTGTTTTACCACCTAATTACTCAAAACGTATTTTGACAAACATTGATCAAGCACTTCAAGCTACAGGTGAAGAATTAAATGTCATTGCCAAAGACATATTATTTAAGACACAAGATTGTGCTCAGAAGAAGCAAGTGCAAGAAACGTTCGCAAATCTAAAAGCCAAACTAGACACAACAGATCGTCTCTTACAATTTCAACAGGCAGAAGAGAAATACCATCGATTCTCTGTTGCACGGAAAAGAGAATTATACGATGAAATTGATAAGGTAGGTTCATTACGCTTAATTCACTATCATATTGGTAATTTGATTAACACACCATTAGATCATGTATCATGGTCCGATCAACAACGAGATCAAATTATAAAAACAATTCATTCTTTGTCTGAAACAATGCGAAATCCAGATCAGTTTCAAACGGATAAGCACCGTGAGCAGGTAGAAACACTTATGAATCAGTTTTGGCTGTGCAAACGTGAATCAAGTCTTACTAATGTACCAGGACAAACAACATTCTTTGATGCAGATATTATTATAATCTATGAACTATTAGCAATTTATCAGTTAGTTGAAAAAATATTAACCATTGACTTAAACACATCTACTGAAATTCAGAATGAGACTGAAAACTGTTCATCTAGTTGACGATAAAAGGGATTACCTTAATTTAAAGGTAATCCCTTTTATTTCTAGCCTAAAAATAATGCACCATAAACCAAAGAACCTAAAATTACAAAAGCAGGATGGACACGAAACCTTTCCATTAAAATTAAACTTATAACAGCTATCCCTATCATCTGTCCAGCACCAGAATCAATGTAAGCTGTTTGAAAAAAATTAAATGCCATCACTCCTAATAAAACTGCGATAGTAGGACGAATCAACATAGTCATTTTCTTTACTTTTGGAGAATCTTTGTATTTCATTAATAAGCCGAGTAACGCAATAATCAAAATTAAGGAAGGTGTAACCACTGCCAAAACACCAATAAATGAACCTAAAACTCCACCTTGTTCAAAGCCAATATAGCCTGCCATCTTTGTCGCAATTGGACCTGGTAAAGCATTTGCCATTGCGAGCATTTCACTGAAATCCTGTACAGACATCCAGCCAAAACGATCAACCACTTCATTTTCTACTAAAGGGATCGAAGCTGGGCCGCCACCATAACCTACAATTCCAGGAATAAAAAAAGCTATAAATATTTCCCAGTATATGCTCATGATTCCACTTCCTTTTTGGTTGTCGGTTTCAATAGTGCATATAACAACAAGGACGTAATAATGATCCCTGGATGAATTCCTAACCATTTAATTAGCACAAGCGAGATCACTACTAATATCGTAGTAGTTAACCAACCAAGACCACCCTGTGCTTTTTTTAAAAACTCATATGTAAGTACAGCTAACATTACGCCAACTACTGGAACAACTGCTTGTGTCATCCCATTTACCCACGGCTGATTATTAGCAGCTGACAAGAATGTTAATAAGCTAATCATAATAAGAATTGTTGGTACACTCACTGCTAGCACAGCATTGAACATACCTAAAATACCCGCAACACGATAACCAATATATCCAGCCATTTTTGTTGCTATAGGGCCAGGTAAAGAATTACCAAGTGCTAATACATTAGCAAACTCCTCATCATTCATCCACTTATACTTTTCTACTACTTCTTTTTGAACCAACGGGATGGAAGAAGGTCCGCCACCATAACCCAGCATACCTACTCGAATAAAAGCTAAAAATATATGCCACTGCTCCAAATTTCTCCACCCCTCTTTGTCTTTATTCTTTTTCATTATGTATTGTTCTCTTTAATCTTTAAAGTTGTATGTATGACACAAAAAAGAGGTTGGATTATTATGCCCCCAGCCTCTTCTTGTTCTCTATATTAGCTTACAAGCTATTAACATGAATCCATTATGTCAATTTTGGTAGAACCCGCATTTCCTTTGCCATTTCAGATTGGCAAAGCGGACAAACTGGCACTGTCTCGAAAGAATAATCCTCTCGCATCCAACCAGGACAAGATTCACTTGAACAAGCCCAAACCTGCGTTTCAACTTCTTCAACCGGTTCTCTTTTATTATTGTAATAAGCCATTAAGCCATCCCCTTTCTTGGGTATTACTTACTATTATACGCTTTTTAATTTAAAAAAACAAAATTATTTACAAAACAAAAAACAACATCTTTTTTTATGAAGTTTTTTAAAGAGATAACAGTATTAATGTTAAGCAATTTGCTGGCATATCCTTTACTTTTCATAGATCTCCAATGGTAGTCCATCTGGATCACTAAAGAAAGTAAATTTTTTATTTGTATTTGGGTCAACTCGTATAGATTCGACTTCTATTGACCTTTCCTTTAAATTCTCTACCACTTGTTCAATATCATCAACAGCAAATGCAAGGTGTCGTAGACCTTGAGCCTCAGGATAACTTGGTCTAACCGGGGCATTAGGAAAAGAAAAGAGTTCAATGACATACGTTGAACCAATTGCTAAATCTAACTTATAAGAGTTTCTATTATCGCGATAAACTTCACGAATTATTTCTAACCCAAGCTTATTTACATAAAAATCTTTTGAGACTTGATAGTCTGAACAAATAATTGCGATATGATGTATTGCCTTAAACATATAATTCCCACCTTAATATATATATCATTGTTATAGTTTAGCTTTTTTAATAGTACACGACAATACAATGAAAACCATACATCTAAGTTGCATTTTATACAGTATACTTTTTTTTACAAATAAATAGGGATTTTGTATGATTAAAAAACTTTTTAAAATATTATATAATGAAAACGGTTACAATTTGGAAATGTATGTCTCTTCCTTTTCTAAATGTGATTATACATTTACATAATGGTCGAGGTATCGTATTTTTTCAAATTAGATTGTCCCCCTTTGGGCATCCAACTATGGTTGGGTGCTTTTTTTTGTTATTTTTTTCTGTTTATTTGGTATGATATGATTGAATTAGTTTTTTAATTGAAAGGAGCTCATCAAATGAAATATCGTAAAATAGGAGATACTAACTTAGATACATCCGTAATAGGGATAGGAACGTGGCAGTTTGGAGGAGAATGGGGAAAAGATTTCACACAAGTTGAAGTTGACGCTATCCTTGATACTGCACAAGAAAAAGGAATTAACCTGATAGATACAGCTGAATGTTATGGGGATCATTTATCAGAGCGCTTAATTGGAGATTATTTAAAACGAAATAATCGAGAAGATTGGATTGTAGCGACAAAGTTTGGTCATCATTTTCATAACAATTTTGAGCGCACTCGTCATTGGCAAGCAGACGATGTGTTGAAACAATTAGATCAATCACTTAAATCACTTCAGACAGATTATATTGACTTGTATCAAGCACATTCCTGTACAGATGAGGAATTTAAGAATGATGCATTATGGACGATGTTAGATAAACAAAAACAAGCCGGTAAAATTCGTCATCTTGGTATTTCATTAAAAGGAAATAAAGATCCTTATCAAGTTAAAGCTGCACGTGATGTTGGATCAACCGCAATTCAAGTAGTATACAATCGATTGGACCAAGCACCTGAGCAAGAAATTTTCCCAGTTGCTGAAGATCAAAAACTCGGAGTACTTGCGCGTGTACCGTTAGCAAGTGGATATTTAAGTGGTAAATATAAACCAGGCGCAACATTTGCAGCTTCTGATGTTCGTTCTCGTCATGATCAAGCTGAAACAGCTAAGAAATTAGCTTTAGTAGAAGAAATTGCAAAAACTGAAGTGCCCAAAGAAACAAAAATGGCAACTTGGGCATTAGCATGGTGTCTGAAACATCCTGCAGTAACGACTGTTATACCTGGTTGTAAAAATCCGGAACAGGTTATTAGTAATGCCGAAGCAGCTGAATTAGATATTGTTTCTGACAGCCACCCACAGAGCGTTAAGAAATAATAATTTCAATAAAAAAAACAGCGTTCTCCAAAAGAGAGCGCTGCCTTTTCCTTTAATGATTAAGCTTAGATAGATCAATAGGAATAGTATTATTTTTATTACTATACTTTAGTAATTCTTCAGCACTTGCCGTTTCTTTGTTCATAATTGGTGCTGCCGCATAGTGATCCACGTACGTTTCTTCTGTTTGCTTTTTATCTTTCGGCATAAAATCACCCCTTTTACACCAATAGTGTATGCAAAAAAGAAAAATTCATACTGGGCGATTATACATTTTTTAAAAAAGCTCTTCACTTGAAGATAACTACGCCGTACTAAAAGCTGCAAACGCAATGCTTATTCGGCGAATTGAACGGTAATTCAGCGAAACCACCAATTATTCGGCGAATGTCCAATTACTTAGGCATTCACAGAAATTCCATCATTCTGCACTGCCAGCGAGGAACTCATATGTTGCCAAGCATTTTAAGAAAAATGCATCATTTAAAAACTCTTGTTGCCTCGACGGCTTTTTGCCAGCCTCTATACAAATCATCTCGCTGCTCATCACTCATGTTTGGTGAAAAAGCATACCCATTTTTCCAATGTGTTGCAATTTCCTCCCGATCACGCCAAAACCCTACAGCTAAACCAGCTAAATATGCTGCTCCAAGTGCAGTTGTTTCATTAATATATGCTCGCTCGACCGGAACTCCTAATATATCACTTTGAAATTGCATTAGAAAATTATTTTTTACTACACCACCATCGACACGCAGTGACTTCATTTCAATATTAGCATCAGCTACCATTGCATCTATAACGTCTTTTGTTTGATAGGCTAGCGATTCTAAAGTAGCTCGAATAAAATGTTCTTTCTTTGTTCCGCGTGTAATTCCAAACATTGCTCCACGTGCATCACTATCCCAATATGGAGTTCCAAGCCCTACAAAAGCAGGAACAAAATATACGCCATCAGTAGACACTACGCGTTTAGCATAGCCTTCACTGCTACTTACATTTTTTAGCATTCTAAGACCATCTCGTAACCAATGGATTGCTGATCCAGCCACAAAGACGCTCCCCTCTAAAGCATACTCAACCTTTCCATCAAGTCCCCATGCTAATGTTGTTAATAATCCATGACTTGATTTGACTGCTTTTTCACCAGTATGCATCAACATGAAACAACCTGTACCATACGTATTTTTTGCCATTCCTGGTTCATAACAAGCTTGTCCAAATAATGCTGCTTGTTGATCACCTGCTGCACCAGCAATTGGAATTTCTTCTCCAAAAAAGTGATGGGAAATTGTTGTTCCATAAACTTCGGAGGACGGCCTAACCTCTGGTAACATAGACATTGGAACGTTTAGAATATCCAGTAACGTTTCATCCCACTTCAGTTCATGTATATTGTATAAAAGTGTACGAGAAGCATTAGAGTAATCTGTTACATGTTTTTTACCACCTGTAAACTTATAAATTAGCCATGTATCAATCGTTCCAAACAAAAGATCACCATTATCTGCTTTTTCGCGCGCTCCCTCAACATTATCTAAAATCCATTTAATTTTGGTTCCAGAAAAGTATGGGTCAATCAAAAGTCCCGTTTTCTCACGAATCAGATCAGCATACCCATCTTCTCGTAAAGATCTACAGATATCTTCTGTTTGACGGGATTGCCAAACAACTGCTTTGTGAATAGGTTTTCCGGTATGTTTGTCCCATACAACTGTTGTTTCTCTTTGATTTGTGATACCAATTCCAGTTACTTGTCGCGCTTCTATATCTGCTTTACGTAATACATCTGTCATGCATGCTAAAACAGATGTCCAAATTTCATTTGCATCGTGCTCTACCCAGCTAGGCTCGGGGAAGAATTGTTCAAACTCCCGTTGCGCCATCTGCACCATTTCGCCTTGTTTATTGAATAGAAACGCACGTGAACTTGTTGTACCCTGATCAATAGATAATATATATTTTTCCACTTTATCAACCCCTAAAATAAAAAATACCTGTAACTCCATTATTGTACAAATATGATATTTGTACAATATTTGAAGATACAGGTTAAAACTTGCGAAGGGATGCAGCTCGCTTGCTACATACATATCATACACAAAAATGGAAGCGTTATCAATACTTATTTGTAAATAATTTTAAAAAATAAATCTCGATTTAAATATTGAAATAAAGGTAAAAACAACTTATTTTTAACCACTAACAATAATAACTATTCTTATAATTAGATTATTAACTCATTTTTAATTAAAAAACAATCTCAAATATAGATTAATACGCTTTTTGTTGGAAAAAATAACAAACTTTTCAGTTATTTTTCAAAAAAAAACATGTTATGATAGACATATGTCTCTGCAATAAGAACATCTAGTGAACCACATGATTGCAAATTGAACCATTCCCTCTTGCAAAATATGTGAATATTCTTATAACTCCACAAAAAACTCGAAAGGAAGTGAACGTATGCAAAACATTACTGATCCATTAGGAACTGTTTCACTACATCGAGATGTTGATTATTTAAATCAAATTCTTGATAAAGTACTCTATCACGAAGGTGGTGATGAGTTACTAGAGAAAGTAAATAAAATTCGTTCTCTTACTGAATCATTGCGCGAAACAAATGATTCCACTGTCTACCTACAACTAAAACAGGAGATCGATCAACTCAAACCACCTTTAAGAGAAAATGTAATCCGCGCATTCTCTGTTAACCTACATCTATTTAATATTGCAGAACAAACTTATCGTGGGAGACGTCGCCGGGAATATCAAGCACAAGATGATACAATTATTCAACCTGGCTCACTAGAAGAAGGGGTTAATACATTATTTAAAAATGATGTTACACCAGAGAAAATTGGTGAATTGTTAGAAAAATTATCTTTAGAACTTGTTATAACAGCGCATCCAACAGAGGCTACTAGAAGAACGATGTTGCGTATTCACCAACGTATTGCTGACTTATTAAAAGAATGGGATCATGCGTACACTCGGTATGCTAAAAAAGTTATTGAAGAAACAATTGAAAATGAAATTACGATTCTTTGGCAATCATCTGAGATACGACAGAAAAAACCTTCTGTAATGAAAGAAGTGTCCAATGGACTATACTTCTTTGATAAAGTTTTATTTGATGTTCTGCCAAGCTTGCACCAAGACCTTGAGGACTTATTGTATGAAAAATATAACAAACGATGGCACGTTCCGTCATTTTTACGTTTTGGATCTTGGATCGGTGGGGACCGTGATGGAAATCCTAACGTTAAAGCAGAAACAACATACAAAACATTAAAAACGCACCGCGAACTTGTTCTAAGGAAATACAAAGATTCTTTAGATAAATTGAAAGAGTTACTTAGTCAATCATCGAAAAAAGCGTCAGTTAGTGAAGAATTGTTAAATTCGATTTCCTATGATCAAAAAGAATTAAACTATAATGGATGGCATAAAGAAGATGAAGTCTATCGAATTAAACTAGGACTTATGCTAAAACGATTGACTCTAACTGAAGAAGATCATGAACTTAGTTATGGTGATTCTCAAGAATTATTAGATGATTTATATATAATACAAGATAGCTTAGCATTGCATCATCCGCAACAGACACCAATAAAATTATTGCGTAAGGTAATTCGTCAAGTAGAAATATTCGGTTTCCATCTTGCTACCTTAGATATTCGTAATCACAGTGGTGAACATGAATCAGCACTAACCGAAATTTTACGTCAAGTAAATATCAGTGCAGATTATAAACAATTGAGTGAAGAAGATAAATTGGACGTGTTGTTAAAAGTATTAAAAGACCCACGACCTCTTATCTCTGTATATGACGAATTTTCCGAAGAAACACAAGAAATGATCAGTACATTCCGAATGATAAAAGAAGCAAAAGACACATTTGGTGAACGTGCAATTGAAGTATACTTAATTAGTATGACAACTTCTGTTAGTGATCTACTAGAAGTCTTAGTTTTAGCAAAAGAGGTTGGTCTTTATCGTGTTTATCCAGACGGAACAGTTTTAAGTCGTTTACACATCGCCCCATTACTTGAAACAATAGACGATTTGAAAAATGGACCTGAGATGATAAAAGATTTATTCTCAATTCCACTTTATCGTAAACATTTAGAATCTCGTGGTGATTTACAAGAGATTATGTTGGGTTATTCTGATAGTAGTAAAGATGGTGGAACATTAACAGCCAACTGGGAATTATATAAAGCACAAGAAGAGATTCATTCGATTGCTTCATCACATGATGTTAAATTGAAATATTTCCATGGTCGCGGTGGTTCATTAGGCCGTGGTGGTGGCCCATTATATTCTAGTCTACTATCTCAACCACCTGTGACATTAGGTGACGGTGTAAAAATAACGGAACAAGGTGAAGTGCTATCTTCTCGTTATTTATTACACGATATTGCTTATCGTAGTCTTGAACAAGCAACTACGACAATGATGACTGCAATAGCTGGTTTCACTGAAGTTCCTGAACAAAAGGAAATGCCGACGGAAGAAGCTATTAATGTGATGGGACAGATTTCTGACAATGCTTTAGAAAAATACCAATCACTTATCTTTAAGGATGAAGGCTTCTTAACCTATTTTAATCAGGCAACTCCATTAAATGAATTAGGCGCGTTAAATATTGGTTCAAGACCAATGAAACGTAAAGGAAGCAACAGATTTGAGGATCTACGCGCAATTCCTTGGGTATTTGCTTGGACACAAAGTAGGCAACTGCTACCTGCATGGTTTGCTGCTGGTACAGGTATCCAAAAGTATTTAAATGAAACAGGAAACCTGAAGCTCTTGCAACACATGTACGAGACATGGCCTTTCTTCCAAGCAACAATTAATAACTTGCAGATGGCATTAACAAAAGCTGATTTAACTACTGCAAATGAATATACAAAAATGGTCGATGATCCTGTCATTCAAGCACGTATTTTTGACCAAATTAAAGAGGAATACAATTTAACAAAGGCAATGGTATTGAAAATTTCAAAACAAGATGATTTATTAGACCATAAACCTAATATTAAAGAATCCGTACGTTTACGTAATCCTTTAGTTGATCCATTAAACTTGATTCAAGTGAACTTAATTTCACAACTTCGCAAAGATGATGAAGAAGATCACATGAATGAGCTTCTAACTGAAGTATTATTAACTATTAATGGTGTAGCTGCTGGTTTACGTAATACAGGCTGATCCTACAGAAGCAACTGTCTATATGACGGTTGCTTCTTTTTGTCTAAATCACTACATAATTGTTATATTATGGTTGCGTACACAGCGCTTTATTCCAAAAGTAAACATAAAGAAATGAAGTTCGACAAAAAAACAGAATTTACGTCTGTTTACAATCTATTGCTTTCATAATAGACTTATGAAGAAAAGAAAATACGGATTTATGTCATATACAAAGAAGGTGGTGAGAACAATAGTAATACAAGAATGTATAAATGATAGAACGACTTCTATTGAGAGGAGTAATTTAAATTTAAAAAGAGAAGAGATAGAGAAATTACGACTTCAAATGTACAGTCGTTACAATAGTACGAAAAACAAACAAGAACTCTTAGCAGTTTCACAAGAGTTAGATAAGTTAATCTACGAGTTTATAACAATATCTGGTAAATGAGAAGTTTTATTTGAACGTTAGTTAATATTACTTCAATTATTCTTTCTTCAAACATCCATCTAAACTACCCTACATTTCCTAATGCATTATTAAGGACAAAAGAGCAAAATCATTGCAAGGTAATTACGCATTACTACAGGAACAAAGGTAGACTATGCTTTTCAGTAGCTATACCAGGTATTGCTGAGAGCAACTTAAAACAAAAGCGATACTCTAGAAAATCTGAGTATCGCTTTTGTATATTTTTTTACATTATTAGCCCATACTAGTGGCTTCGTTTAGTTGTTCAGCTGATGTCGTTACTTCATGCATTGCTTGTTCAATCTCATCTGCAATGGATACTAAGTTATTCATCTGTTCCTTGACACTTAAAATCACTGATCCACTTCCTTGCACTGTATCCATAACATCTTTAAATGATCTATCCATTTCATCACTTGATTCCACAGCTAAAGCCAATGCATCTTCAACCTCTGTTAAGGTTTCCGTAACCTTCTTTCTAAAACTATTTGAAGAAGCTATCAATTTATCAATCTGTGTTGTTGAGTCTTTTGTTTGCTCAGATAGTTTTCTAATTTCATCTGAAACAACTCCAAATCCTTTGCCGTACTCACCTGCACGTGCCGCTTCAATCGCAGAATTCAAAGCTAGTAAATTTGTTTGTTCTGCTATATCTTTCACAATATTAATTGCTGTAACAATTTGATCGGTAGAAGTACCTAGTGATGTAATACTAGCAACCATATTTTTAGAATAATCATCAATCGATTGAATTTTTCCAACAAGAGCATCTAATTTCTCCTGTCCTTCTGTAGCTCTAGCTTTTGCTGCCACTGATTGTTCATTACTAGTAGAAGCAGTTTGATTTACTTGTGTGATATGCTGGCTTAAAGTTTGAGTAGAAGCCTGTGTTTCCTCTGCTAATGCAACTAAACCGTCACTGATCTCCATAATTTTATCACGTAGCTCTTGTTTTCCTTGTTCAAATTGTTTAATAAGAAATTCTTCATTTTTTCTTTCATATGCCTCTAAAACAATTTGTTGTTCAAGACTTAACAGCTTATTTACAGATGCTAACACGGTTTCCAGATCGTTAACATTATTCATTTTCATCGCAATGATATGTAGTAAAGAGTTCTGTAAGTTCTGAAATGAACCTGTATACCAAGCTGATGTTAGACCAATTCGATAATGAACTTCCGCGACACGTAAGCGATTTTGAATAAACGTATCATCAATTTCACCACTAAATAATTGAATAACATGCTGTTTTAACGTTTCTTTTAATCGTTCTACTGTACTATGTTTCTCAATTTTTTCTTTTAAATGACCAACATCAAGCATAGTGCCGTAAAAATCTCCGACTATTTGCTCAATATTTTCCTCTATTGTTGGTTGCAGAAATTTAATCAATTTTAAATCCTGTTCATCCATATGAATCATATTAACTTTTTGTATGAACTGTTGATCGTCCAAAGCGAATAGAACCTCTAAGTCTTTAGATTCTTCAATAATACTTCGCTGTTTTCTTTTTGATATTTTTAAGAATGACATAACATATCCCCTCCACAAAAATTCACTATATTTTGAATGCAATAGGATTAAAAGTAGAGGTAATTTCTAATTTAGTAGAAAGATTATGCTATTATTCAAGTAATTCTACTTATTCATACTACTATTTTCCTATTAAATATAAGATACGCTAAAACTGAGATTTTTGCAATATAAAGTCTTTTTTTGTCGAACCCACTCTCATAAAGTGAACCTTCAATCAGTGGGGGTTTTTGCCCTTCCCCCGCTGATTTTTTAGCCCTAAAAGATGACCTAAAGGCCTCTGAACCATTCGGGGTGTTACAGGGGGTTACCGTCCTTTTACTCCCACTTAAACAACTTTGACTTTTCTCGATGTTTTGAAGTGGGAGTTTTACGGACGATTACACCGGGATAAATAAACGTAATCAAAAAACCTGACCTCTGTATAGAGTGGTCAGGTTTTAAAACTGTTGTTATTTTGTTAGCGCAGTTACTTGTTTCATCAATTCTGTTTCAAGTATTTGCAGTTTTTCTTTTGTACCTTCAAGAGTACTACCAGTAACCGCAAAATAGAATTTTATTTTAGGCTCTGTACCAGAAGGACGTAAAGCAAACCAAGAACCATCAGCTAATTTATACTTTAAAACATTGGATTTAGGTAAATCAATTGTCTCTGTATCATTAGAAGCTGTTAGTGTTCTTATACTTGATTGATAATCTTCTATAGCTACAATTGATTGACCAGCTACTTCAACAGATGGATTACTTCTGAATTCTGATAGTAATGCCTGAATTTGTTCTGCACCATCTTTTCCTTTTAGTGTTAGTGACTGCAATGATTCAAAATAGTAGCCATATTCTTCAAAAATAGTAAGTAAGCCTTGATATAATGTTTTTCCTTGTGTTTTATAAAAAGCTGCAACTTCAGCAATCATCATGCACGCTTGTACTGCATCTTTATCTCGAACAAAGTCACCAATAAGGTAACCATAACTTTCTTCATATCCAAAGAGGAAGCTCTTTTCACCACTTTCTTCAAACTCTTTGATTTTCTCTCCAATAAATTTGAATCCAGTCAGGGTATCGATTGTTTCTAAACCATGTTTTTTGGCGATGTCACGACCAATTTCAGAGGTTACAATTGTTTTTAATACTGTAGCATTAGGTTTAAGTGTACCTTGTCGCTTTTTCTCAGAAATTAAATAGTCTAATAGGAGTGCACCTACTTGGTTTCCTGTTAGAACTTGATAATTGCCTGCTTCATCTTTTACTGCTACACCAACTCGATCAGCATCCGGATCAGTACCTAGTAAAATATCCGCATCTGTCTTTTGTCCTTGTGCAATTGCTAATTCAAATGCAGCATGCTCTTCCGGGTTTGGTGATTTTACAGTTGAGAACTTTGGATCAGGCTGCTCTTGCTCTTCTACAACATCAACATGTTTAAATCCCATTCCAGCTAATCCTTCCCGCACTGGAATATTCCCTGTCCCATGTAATGGTGTAAACACAATCTTAAAATCGTCTGCTACTTCATGAATAATATCTCTGTTTACCACAATTGTTTGTAACTGTTCTTGATAGGCTTGATCTACCTTTTCCCCAATCATCTGTAGTAATCCATTATCTTTTAGGTTTGCTTCATCTGCAACCTTAACTTCTAATTCATTTTCCACTTCATTTACCTTTGAAATAATAACTCCTGCTTCCTCTGGTGGCAGTTGTCCTCCATCATCGCCATACACTTTAAAGCCATTGTATTCTGGGGGATTATGACTTGCTGTAACAACAATACCAGCATATGCATGGAGGTACCGAACAGCAAAAGATAGCTCTGGTGTTGAACGCAGACTATCAAATACATAAGTTTGTATCCCATGTTCACCTAATGTCTTAGCAGCTTCCATCGCAAAAAGAGACGACTTGAAACGACAATCATAAGCTATTGCGACACCACGTGATTTTGCCTCTTCTCCCTTTTCTTCTATGTAACGCGCCAAGCCTTCAGCAGCTTTTCTAATTGTATAGATATTCATTCGATTGGTACCCGGACCTAACTCACCACGCATACCACCCGTTCCAAATTCAAGTTCTTTATAAAAACTATCTTCTAATTTCTTTTCATCATCTGAAATAGCTGCTAATTGCTCTTTTAATTCATGGTCTAACTGTCCATACTGATTCCACTTTTGATAAGTTTCTTTCCAATCCATATCATTCGCCTCCAGCATTTTAAATTATTTTTGATTGAGCTCAAATAAAATTTTATTTTTCACCCTAATGAATCATTTTATTTTTTTTCTAAAAATATATGTACCTTTTAACTAATTACTCATTATACCAAAGAATGTTATTTTCGTCTCTATAACATTCAGAAAAAGATGTATTCACTTAAAATGTTATACTTTAGAAGATTAATTTTAATAATAATTATTCATAAAATAAGATAAACTAACAAAAACCGACATTTTTTTCTTAATCAGACGTTAGAAACCTAGCATTATTTCTGAATTTGTTCTACAATAATAAATAGTAACCGTCATGAAAAAAAGGAGCGATGATTCGTGTCAATCGAATATCAAAACGAAGAACTAAAAATTTTTTCATTAAGTTCAAACCCTAGTTTAGCAGAAGCAATTGCAAAACATACTGGTACTGAGCTTGGTAAATGCTCTGTCAAAACTTTTAGTGATGGAGAAATACAAATAAATATTGAAGAAAGCATACGTGGTTGTGATACATATATCGTACAATCTACATGTGACCCGGCTGATCAACATATCATGGAGTTATTGATCATGTTAGATGCATTAAAACGTGCTTCAGCTAAAACAATCAATGTTGTCATTCCATATTATGGTTATGCAAGACAAGATCGTAAAACAAAATCACGTGAACCAATTACTGCAAAATTGATTGCTGATTTAATCCAAAAGGCTGGAGCTTCACGTGTCATGTCACTTGATATACATGCCCCTCAAACACAAGGTTTTTTCGATGTACCAGTTGATCAACTAACTGGATTTTTCATTCAGGCTTCTTACTTCTCTAAGAAAAACCTAGAAGACATTGTGGTTGTCGCCCCTGACCATGGTAGCGTGAAAAGAGCACGTCAATTCGCTGAACGTCTGCACGCACCAATTGCCATTTTAGATCGACGTGGACCACGTAATAGTTCTCCAACAGAAGTTAATGTTGTTGGAGATATTGAGGGAAAAACAGCGATTTTAATTGACGATATTGTTGATACTGGGAGACGTGTTTCGACTGGAGCACAGGCATTGATGGACAATGGTGCAAAAGAAGTATATGCAACATGTACACACCCAGTCCTTTCAGGAATTGCTAGACAAAATATTGATCAATCTCCACTAAAAGAATTAGTAGTAACAGACACAATACCTATTCCTGAAGAAAAACTTAGTGATAAAATTACACAATTGAGTGTTGCACCACTATTCAGTGATGCGATCTTACGTGTGCACAACCAAGAACCTGTTAGCCCATTATTTGAGGATTAAACGAGACAAAAGGAGTAGCATAAAATGCTACTCCTTTCTGTTTAATGCCACATTAAGCTATTAACCCTACCAAGCTTGGTATAAGGAATTTGCCCCAAACGAGTGTAATACTTGCAGCTAAAATCATTGCTAATGTAGAAAATGTTGTTGCCTGCTCTCCATATTCCATCGCTTTATTCGTCCCTACCCCATGTGCACTCATACCTAACGCTAACCCCTTTGCAACTGGTGATTGAATGGCGAACTTTTTAATCACGCTTGGTCCAATCATTCCACCAACAATACCAGTAATTATTACAAATACCGTAGTCAACGTTGGCAAACCTCCAATTTCTCTAGAAACTTCCATAGCAATTGGTGTTGTGATCGAACGTGGCAGAACACTTACTAAGAAACTTCTGTCTAAATGTAATAATAAAGAAAGACCAAATGATGTAAATACTGCTATTAATGAACCTGCTGTAATACTGACTGCTATAATAGCACTATATTTTTTCAAAAGATCTAAATTTTTATAAATTGGTATCGCAAAGGCAATCGTTGCTGGTCCCAACATATGGGTAAGAACCTTTGCTCCCTCTAAATAATCATTTGCAGGAATTCGAAACAATGCTATTAATCCGATTAGTAACGTTGGTGTAAATAGTAGTGGGTGGAATACCGGAAAAGACACTTTATTATTTAGCGCTTTCGTGAACCTGTATAAAACATAGGTAACAACCGTGACAAATAGAAAAATCATTGCGAATCAACTCTTTTCAACTTCTCAAACCCATCAGCAATAACCGCTGTTAAACTCATCACGATAAACGTACTTACTCCAATGATCAGTATAACTTCCACACCTTGCCAGCTAGCAATTTCATTGTAATTAACGATCCCGACAGCTGAAGGAATAAAAAAGAGTAATAGTTCAGCCATTAACCAATTTGCTCCTTGCTCAACCCATTCTAGTTTTATTATTTTGAAATATAACGCCAAGAATAATAAAACTAATCCAATCATCGAAGCTGGTAATGGTATTGAAAAAAGAGATTTGATTCCAATAGCCAAAAGTAAAAAAACATGTATAAATATAATTTGTATTAAGATTGTAACTATTTTCATTTTAAACACCCCTAACATTCACCAAACAACGTTTTATTGTTATCTTAAGCATACTAGTGTTAGGGGTATTCGTAAAATACATATATTTTATGTTGTCTATAACTTTTAGTTATATTAAAGTTAACGAATAAATTCGATAAACGTTCGACCTGCAAAAGAGAGGTATTTTTCTCTTTTCTTTATCACCGCTAGATTCCAAGGTATTTCTGGTGTTAAATCTAAGACACGAATAGAATCACTTTTAACTCGTTGACAAATTGACTTAGGTAAAATTGTGATTCCAAGGTTTGCCACAACCATTTCAGACATAAGATCCCACTGCGAACTTTTAAAAACAATATTTGGTTCATATCCTGCCTGTAAGAATTTTTTCCATATCAAATCATGTAATGAAAAATCCTCGTGATAGAAAATAAACTCTTCATCTTTTAATTCACTCAAATCAACCACATCTCGATTGGCTAATGCATGATCATGATGCACAATTACTTTCATTGTTTCATTTACAATTGGATAGCTATCAAATAATTCCTCGTTAACTGGCAATACTGTCACTGCTAAATCTAACTCACCTTCTTGTACACTTTTCACTATCTTCGCACCACCGTATTCAGTGATTTTTATGGTAATGTTCGGATAGGTTTTATGGAATGCCGCTAAAATGTTTGGAAAAAATAAACTGCCTATAATTGGAGGTAAACCAAAGTGAATCTCTCCACGTTTTAACTCTGTCAAATCATTTAAAATCGTCGACATATTAGCTAGTTCGTTATTAATCTTTTTAGCATATTCAAACACTACCATACCTGCATCTGTTAATTCGCTAGTCTTATTGGTTCGTATTAATAGAGTCATTCCTAATTCTTGTTCTAAATTCTTCAGCATTTTACTCAAGGCTGGTTGAGATAGATGTAAAGTTGTTGCTGCTTTCGAAATACTCTTTTGTTTTGCTACTTCAAAAAAATAATTTAATTGTCGTAACTCCATAAATTAAATCCTCTCTCTCATAAAACTGATTATAATCTATAATACATTATTACCATAATGACCCACAGACTGTCGACAATTAATGAATTTTCACAAGACGGTTGTTTTCACAATCAAAAACAAAAACCAATTATATAAAATCTTAACGTATACTTGGTTTTTAATAATATGAAGAATAACATACATAAAATGATTTGTTACTTGATAAACTCCAGCTACATTAAGATATGAAAAATTAAGTGTCATAATTTCCCGGGAAATGTAATATCACTAACCTGACTAATATACAATGTATTATTTATTTACTAAAGGCTCTTTTAGTAAACATTGTTGCTTGTAAATATTCGGACTTGATATAAAATCCGCAATAGATACTTACCCGCTCCTCAAATGAAATTGCCTCCCTTTCCGCAGGCACGGCTTCAGCTAACTCGGAGGCAAAAACCACCTCCGAGTGGATCTTCAGCTCGCGCTGTTCCTGCAGGAGTGTCGACAATTTCATTTGATACGCTAAATAGTCTAAAAATTTGATATCGCATTACAGACCATTTTAGCAGCTGAAAAGCTTATTGATTGTCAGATATAAATCAGGATTAGCTCTTCTAACTAGCATAGGAATCAAAGGCTTTTCACTCCTACGGGAACAGCGCGAGCCGAAATCGAGTAGGAGGGGCTTCACAGCCCCGACCTCTCACACCACCGTACGTACGGATCCGTATACGGCGGTTCAACCTTTTGAGTATCTTATCTGGTAGAGGATGTTCATATCCTTAAGTCCCCATTTC
>NZ_QJSH01000013.1 GCF_003426025.1 Paraliobacillus quinghaiensis | reverse complement strand
CCCTCAAGATGAGACTTCTCATCATTTAGAGTAAGATCCCTCAGAGACGATGAGGTTGATAGGTTCGAGGTGGAAGCGTGGTGACACGTGTAGCTGACGAATACTAATAGATCGAGGACTTAACTATAATATTTATGTTGTCTTGTTGTACTTCTTATCTAGTTTTGAAGGTACAAACCTTCAAAAACCTTGATTTAGTGACAATAGCGAAGAGGTCACACCTGTTCCCATGCCGAACACAGTAGTTAAGCTCTTCAGCGCCCATGGTAGTTGGGGCTTTGCCCCTGCGAGAGTAGGACGTCGCTAAGCAAATTAAAAAAACATCTATTACAATTATGTAATAGATGTTTTTTTGTATAATTTGGTCTGATAGATAAAATATAATTTATCTATAAAAAAGCAGCACCGAAACGAGTCCGGTTGCTGCTTCATAAATAAAGAATGATTATACACACCTACTGTTTAATGACTGACCTCTAGATTATTATGGCCATCCAATGTAAGTTCATCTCCTAAAATAACGAGATTAACGGTCTTATTTGATTTATTTGCGACTTTGATACTCTCCTGATTAACAGTAATCATAAGTCTTGCGCCACGATAGCGAATTGTAAACGAAAATGATTGCCACTGTTCTGGTATGAATGGATTCAAAATAAGGCTGTCATTTTTAAATTTCATTCCACCAAAACCTTGAACGACTGACATCCATGTGCCTGCCATACTAGTGATATGGCAACCGTCTTCCGTATCATTATTGTAATTATCCAGATCAAGACGAGCTGTACGTAAATACATTTCATATGCTTTTTCTTTATAACCCAGTTCACATGCAAGAATAGAGTGAACGCAAGGCGATAAAGATGATTCATGAACAGTCATTGGTTCATAAAAATCAAAGTTACGTTTCTTAGTTTCCATATCAAACTCATGATTAAGGAAATACAATCCTTGCAGAACATCCGCCTGTTTAATGAAGCAAGAGCGTAAAATTCTGTCCCATGACCAGTTTTGATTTAATGGTAGATGTTTGTCAGCCAAATCTGAAACAGCCATCAGTTCCTTATCAAGGAATCCGTCTTGTTGCAAGAAAATACCTTCTTCTTTATCTTCCGGATAGTACATCTTATTGATAATATCAGCCCATTTTACTATTTCATCTTCGGTAAGGTTAAGTTTATTTACCCACTGATCATAAAGGTTACGATCAGAATCTTTTAAATAATCAAGAACTTCAAGTGTATACTCCAATGTCCAACTTGCAATACGGTTTGTATACCAGTTATTATTGACATTATTTTCGTATTCATTTGGCCCTGTTACTCCCAATATCATATAAACGTCTTTACTTTTAACAAAATTGACGCGCTCTTCCCAGAAGCGTGCAATTTCAGCCAGTACTTCAATTCCGTATTGCCCTAGATAAGATTTATCTCCGGTATACGTTACATAATTGTATATTGCATAGGCAATAGCTCCATTACGGTGGATTTCTTCAAATGTGATTTCCCACTCATTGTGTGACTCTTCACCATTCATCGTCACCATTGGGTAAAGTGCGCCTTTTTCAAATCCCAGTTTCCGAGCATTTTCCTTTGCTTTTTCCAAATGATTGTGCCTGTAGATGAGTAGATTTTTGGGAATCTGTTCATCAGCAGTAGACAGGTAAAATGGTAAACAGTATGCTTCCGTATCCCAATAGGTACTTCCACCATATTTTTCACCTGTAAAACCTTTTGGACCAATATTCAGTCTAGCATCTTCACCAGTATAAGTTTGATTTAGCTGAAAGATATTAAAGCGGATCCCTTGCTGAGCAGCTACATCTCCTTTAATTACGATATCACTGTCGAGCCATTTTTGATGCCAGGCTTCAGCTTGCTCTTCTTTTAGTTTATCAAATCCTTTTAAGACAGCTTTATCAAGTTCATTTTCTGCTACAGCTTCAAGCTGTTGGGTATCATGATCCCTGTTAGTTATGTTTACAGCATATTTATAAATCACAGTTGTTTCATTTTCTGTTAACGGTGCTTCATAGGTCAAACCGGCATATTTTACTTTCTCTTCTCCTGCACCTTTTAAATCTAGTACTTGCCCGTTTTTAACAATCTGTGTCTCCATTGTTGAACAAAAAACAAAATCAAGTTTTTTTGTTTTAACTGTGATGCTAGCACGGTTATCTGATAGCGTGGTGTTAACAGGGTCCCAGAACTTCTCATCATAATTGGCGTCAGTGTTTTTAATATCACCATCTAAATACGACGTTACACCAAGCGTCCCCGAAAAATTAAGTGGAGTTACTTCATACTTTATAGCTCCGACCTCTTTTTGGACAATACTGACAAATCGTGTTGCGGTCACATTTATTTTTCTTCCGTTATTTAATTCTGCTTGAAAAGAACGAGTAAGATAGCCCTCTTTCATATTCAGTTCTCTTGTAAAATCACTTACAACAGCGTTATTTAAATCAAGTTCTTCGCCATCTATTACAATATTAAGGCCAATCCAGTTAGTAGAATTTAATACTTTAGCAAAATATTCAGGGTAACCATTTTTCCACCATCCGACACGGGTTTTATCAGGATAATAAACGCCCGCCATATAACTACCCTGGAGAGAAGAACCCGTATAAGTTTCTTCAAAATTCGCACGCTGTCCCATATGTCCGTTTCCAATACTAAACAAACTTTCTGAAATTTCATGTTTCTCTGGGTCAAAGCCGTGTTCGATTATAGACCACTCGTTCTCTTTAATATAAGGTTTCATAGTATTACCTCCTCTTCAAATTTAACAATATTGCGCAACCGGTTGCACCAACTACCAAAAAAAATTAACCTTTTAAACGTTTAACCGACATCTCTTCCATTGATTTAATATAATCATCGGCTCCCTTTAAAACGTCAGGATCTCCTACACCGACGACATACATACCTGCTTTTTTACCTGCCTCAATACCTGATTGCGCATCTTCAAAGACTACACATGATTCAGGATGCACTGATAATTCTTCGGCTCCTTTAAGAAAAACTTCAGGATCAGGCTTTGCTTTTGAGATGGTATTCCCGTCTACAATAGCATTAAAAGCATCGAATAAACCAATTTGCTTAAGAATCTTGGGCGCATTTTTACTGGCAGAGCCTAATGCATATGGAATGTTATTTTCTTCAAGTTCGTTTAGAAAGCGAACGACACCTGGTAGGATTTCACTTTCGTCCATTTGCGATATTGCAGCTACATAACGCTCATTTTTCTTGGCTGCCAAATATTCTTTTTCTTCATCACTCTTATTAATATTTCCGATATTAAGTAAAATGTTTAGTGAATCCATACGGCTGACACCTTTAAGACGTTCATTATCATTCTCTGTAAATGTAAAACCTAATTCATCAGCAAGATCCTTCCAAGCCTTAAAATGATGTTTTGCCGTATCTACGATGACCCCGTCCAAATCGAAAAGGACAGCTTGCGGTTTTGTCACTATGTCACCCCCCTTATATGCTTCCATTCCTATTTTAAAACAGTGTGCATTAAAAAGAAAGCGTTTTTACGAAAAATATCTAACTATCTTTACTCTTTCAGTTACAGATACATATAAATATCTAAAAATAGTCTATAATTGGTTATAGTATACAATAGACTATTTATTGCAGATTAAATATTTCACGATATATAATTGGAAACTTCGGAGATACTAGTAACCTGTATCGATTAGAATAACCCTTTGTCAATAAAGTGAGTAATAGTTTAATACATAATAATTTATTTGCAGATGGAAATAATATTATTAACTATTTAGCCAAGAGTTAAGTTATCGCTTTCTATTTGAATACGTTTTATGGTATCTTGATAGTACATGATATGATTATTATTAACTTGTAAAAAGTGTATTTTAAAGGGGATTTTTAAAATGAAAAAAATCGCGTGGATAACTGATAGTACATGTGGATTATCGGAAGAGTTTATTGCTAAGCATAACATTTTTGTATTACCTATGATTGTAAATATAAATGATATTTCTTATCGTGAAGATATTGATATTAGCAAAGATGAAATTTATAACTTGTTAAAAGATTATGGAGAAGGTGCAAAAACAAGTCAGCCACCATACGGTGATTTTGTAGAACTATATAAAAAATTAAAAGATGAATATGAAATAGGAATTGCGATACATGCATCTAGTGAGCTGACGGGAACATATCAAAGTTCTATAAGTGCATCAAAAATGTTTGACTTCCCTGTTGAAGTGATCGATTCAAAGATTGGATCATATGCATTGGGAAAAATGATTGCAAATGGAATTGAACTTGAGTCAGCAGGAAAGACATATGAAGAAATTGTTGAAATATTAAAGGCATATCCTAATAAAACAGAAATGTATTTGCTACCAGAAAATTTAGAGCAACTAAAGAGAAGTGGAAGAGTAAGTACAACACAAACAGTTTTTGCTAACTTACTACAAATTAATTTGTTATTACGTTTTTACAATGGAAAAGTAATGGTTGAAGAAAAGATTAGAAGTAAAAAAAGAGCAAAACGCAGACTTTTCCAAATTGTAGAAGATGCTTATAAAGAAGGTCAATTTGAAGAAATATGTATAATGCATGCTGGTGTTAAAGGACAAGCGGAAAAATGGAAAGAAGAATTAGAGAATGTACATGCTGGTTTAAAAATAAGGATTGAAGCGCTAGTTCCAGTGGCTGGAGTGCATACTGGATATGGAACAATGTCGATTTCTTGGTTAAAGAATGAATAGGGTCTAGCACCCACAAATCACTAAAAATAGATGCCTATAAATAGGTATCTATTTTTTTAATATAGCAAATAGTTATTATTCTTTTTAAATGAGACTAAATAAAATCTAAAAATAAGTTCCAAAAATTAATAATTAGGGTAAGTATAAGAATAATATAGTAATGGTTGTTCCGAATTTATCTCGGTGTAATTGTCCGTAAAACCCCCATTTCAAAACATCGAGCAAAATCAAAGTTGTTTAAGTGGGAGTAAACGGACGCTAACACCCCGAATGGTTCAGAGGCCTTCAGGTCATGCTTTAGGGTTAACAATCAGTGTGGGAAGGGGGCAAAAACCCCCACTTATTGGGTTCGCTTTATCAAATACATAAGATTAACGGAAGGGGGCAAACCGTTCAGGTGTAACATGAATATATTACAAAGTATTTTTGATGAACAATTTATTTTAATGAGTTCACGAATTGTGGTTGCACTTATACTATCGGGGTTAATAGGTTTTGAACGCGAAATGAATAATCATTCAGCCGGTTTTAGAACTCATATTTTAGTTGGTGTTAGTTCTAGCTTAATGATGCTCTTATCATTATATGGTTTTCAAGCGTATTTTGAGCAATATGGTGATGTAGTTAGATTCGATCCAGCAAGGATTCCCTCCTATGTAATAAGTGGAATTGGCTTTTTAGGTGCAGGTACAATTATTGTGAATGGTATGACAATTCGTGGATTAACAACAGCCGCTTCGATTTGGGCAGTAGCAGGTTTAGGACTAGTTGTTGGTGCTGGAATGTATAAAGTAGCTATACTTACGACGATAATAATTCTATCAAGTTTAATCTTCTTAAATAAGTTTGAAAAAAGAATACCTAAAACAAAAAATGTTGCTACTTTTCAAATAACAATAGGCCCACATATGGAGATTCGACAATTATTGGCTAAGATTGAATCATTTCAAATCACTATTCGTAAATTGAAAATTGAAAGAGATGATGAGTCAGATCGAACGGTTCTAATAGAAATGAAGAGCGAGAGTAGTTTAGACAAAACGGAATTATATCATAGCCTGTTAGCACTAAAACAAGTAAAACAGGTGAATGAACTACAGTAATCAAAGAACGTTAAAGTATTTGACCTTTTTATTTGCAACAATTCTTAAGTAGAGTATAATGATAGTATAGTCAAAGATAGTCAAAGTCAACGATAAGGAGGAGGCAAATGCGAAATATTTCTGATGTTATAGAAGCGCACTTAAAACAAATTATTCTTAGAAACAATCAAAATATTATAGAAATCAAACGTAGCGAAATTGCTGATCAATTTGAATGTGTGCCTTCTCAAATTAATTATGTGATAAACACGCGTTTTACGGTCGAAAGAGGTTACTTAGTAGAAAGTAAACGTGGAGGCGGAGGTTATATTCGGATTACGCGAATTACCAATGATGATAAGACTAAGTTAATTGATGATATTATTGCAATGATTCAACCTACTGTCACGCAGCAAGCTGCTATCGATATATTAGAAAGAATGTTGGAAGAAGATTTGATTACAAAACGGGAAGCAAAAATCATGGTTAGTGCATTGACACGTGATACGCTTGCCTTTCAATTACCAGTACGAGATGAGATAAGGGCCCGTATCATGACAGCTATGTTATCTTCAGTAAAGTATGAGATGTGAACAATTTAATGAGGGATTTATTTCGATTTTATTAAATACAATAATGAATAAGAATAGATTGTTGAGGGAGGGAAAGTAAATGGAGTGTGAAGAATGTCATGAATTCCCTGCATCTTTACATCTAACAAAACTAGTGAATGGCCAAAAATCAGAAATTCATGTCTGTGAACGCTGTGCAAAAGAAAAGGGTTATATCGCTTATGGGGAAGATACTTATTCTATTCATGATTTATTAGCAGGTTTGTTTAATTTTAACTCTTCCTTTTCAAAAGAACATAACCACAGCACAGACAGAAAACAGACATTAACTTGTAACAAATGTGGTTTAACCTATCACCAGTTTACACAAGTTGGAAAATTTGGTTGTGGTAATTGCTATCAGACATTTGCAGACCATTTAAATCCTATCTTTAGACGTGTTCATAGTGGAAATACAGTCCATAATGGTAAAATACCGAAACGTCGTGGTTCAGACTTAAAGCAAAAACATCTAATTCGAGATTATAAAGCAAAACTACAAGAATTAATTGAAATGGAAGAGTTTGAACAGGCTGCGGAGTTACGTGACAAGATTAAGCTTCTAGAAAAAAGAGTTAATAAAGAACCGAATGACAGTAAGGATGGTGAAGTGTAATGTCCTTGCAACCTTTTATAAATGAAGCAATTAGCCCGTGGATGAAAGAGGATGGACCTGATAATGATATCGTGATGAGTACTCGTATTCGTTTAGCTCGAAACTTTGAACAATTTCCTTTTCCAATTGTTGCGGAGGAGGAAGAGTTGCAACCTGTTTTTGATTTAATAAAAAATCAATACCACCATGAATCATTTAATCAATATCAGGATTTTGAGTTTGTTTCGATGGCAGATTTAAAACCCATAGAAAAAAGTGTATTAGTTGAAAAGCACTTAATTAGTCCATATCTAGCAGAAAAAACAAAAAAGACCGGTGTGCTTATTTCTAAAAATGAGCAGGTTTCAGTTATGATTAATGAAGAAGACCATATCCGTATGCAACTTTATTTTCCAGGATTGCAATTAGAAAGAGCGATAACACAGGCATTTGCATTTGATGATTGGTTAGAGGAAAAGATAGATTATGCATTTGATGAAACAAGAGGTTATTTGACTAGCTGTCCTACAAATGTTGGTACAGGAATGCGTGCGTCTGTTATGATGCATTTACCTGCACTGACTCTCTCTCAAAAAATAAATAAGATGGTTCCTGCTATTAATCAATTAGGATTAGTTGTGAGAGGGATATATGGTGAAGGTAGTGAAGCTATCGGTAATATCTTTCAAATATCCAATCAGGTCACACTAGGTAAGTCTGAATTAGATATTATTGAAGATTTACAAAGTGTTGTTGAGAAACTTATTGAGCAAGAAAGACATGCGAGACAGCTATTGGTAGAACAATCAAAGCTACGCTTAGAAGACCGGATTTTTAGGTCCTATGGCACCCTGAAATATAGTAGAATCATTGAATCTAAGGAAGCTGCAACATGTTTATCAGATTTGCGTTTAGGGATTGATGTTGGTTATATAAGTCATATTTCGAAAACAATTCTAAACGAGCTGATGATTTTAACACAACCTGGATTTTTACAGCAATATGCACAAGAAACATTGACACCAAAACAAAGAGATATACGAAGAGCCTCAATTATAAGAGAACGTCTAAATTTAGAAGAAGGATAAGGTAGGAGGAATAAGCAGATGATGTTTGGACGATTTACAGAAAGAGCACAAAAAGTATTAGCGCTTTCCCAAGAAGAAGCAGTAAGGTTAGGTCACAATAACATTGGAACCGAGCATATTTTGTTAGGTCTTATAAGTGAAGGGGAAGGAATTGCTGCTAAGGCGTTAACAAGTTTAGGGTTAGAAGCAGAGAAAATTCAACAAGAAGTTGAGAATCTAATTGGTAAGGGGGAAAAAGTTTCTCAAACTATTCACTATACACCCCGGGCAAAAAAGGTAATTGAACTTTCAATGGATGAGGCACGTAAATTAGGGCACTCTTACGTCGGAACTGAACATATATTATTAGGCTTAATTCGTGAAGGAGAAGGCGTCGCTGCCCGTGTCTTAAATAATGTTGGTGTTAGTCTAAATAAAGCACGCCAACAAGTTTTACAATTGCTCGGAAATAATGAAACAGCACGGAAAAGTCAAGGGAGAAACGGCCAAGCAACAGCGGCTAATACACCTACATTAGATTCATTAGCACGAGATCTAACAGCGATTGCTAAAGAGGGAAATATTGATCCAGTAATCGGTAGAGAGAAAGAAATTGAACGTGTTATCCAGGTGTTAAGCCGCCGTACAAAAAACAACCCAGTTTTAATTGGTGAGCCTGGTGTCGGTAAAACAGCTGTAGCAGAAGGGTTGGCACAGCAAATTGTTAATAATGAGATCCCGGAAATGCTTCGCGATAAACGTGTGATGACATTAGATATGGGAACAGTAGTAGCTGGTACGAAATATAGAGGTGAATTTGAAGATCGCTTGAAAAAAGTAATGGAAGAGATTCGTCAGGCTGGTAATGTTATTCTGTTTATTGATGAACTGCATACCTTAATTGGTGCTGGTGGAGCAGAAGGCGCAATCGATGCATCAAATATTTTAAAACCATCCCTTGCTAGAGGAGAATTGCAATGTATTGGTGCGACAACACTAGATGAATATCGTAAATATATTGAAAAGGATGCAGCGTTAGAACGTAGATTCCAGCCAATTCAAGTTGATGAGCCTACATTAGAGGAATCTGTTTTAATATTGAAGGGTCTACGTGACCGTTATGAAGCACATCACCGCGTTACGATTACGGATGAAGCGATTGATGCAGCTGCTAATTTATCGAACCGCTATATTACAGATCGTTTTTTACCAGACAAAGCAATTGATTTAATTGATGAAGCTGGATCAAAAGTACGACTACGTTCATATACAGCTCCACCAAACCTAAAAGAATTAGAACAAAATTTAGAAAATGTAAGAAAAGAAAAGGATGCAGCTGTTCAGAGCCAGGAATTTGAAAAAGCAGCATCATTAAGAGATAGTGAGCAACGTTTACGGGATGAAGTTGAGACAACAAAGAAACAGTGGAAAGAAAAGCAAGGACAAGAAAGCTCAGAAGTAACTGTTGAAGATATTGCGAGCATTGTTTCAACTTGGACTGGGGTACCTGTTTCCTCTTTAACTAAAGATGAAAGTGCACGTCTACTAAATTTAGAATCGACCTTGCACAATCGCGTTATTGGTCAAGAAGAAGCTGTAGATGCTGTTTCCAAAGCGATACGTCGTGCTCGTGCGGGTCTAAAGGATCCGAAACGTCCGATTGGATCATTTATCTTCCTAGGCCCAACAGGCGTCGGTAAAACAGAATTAGCACGTACATTAGCAGAGTCAATGTTCGGTGATGAAGATGCAATGATTCGAATAGATATGTCAGAGTATATGGAAAAGCACACGACATCACGCTTAGTTGGTTCACCTCCAGGTTATGTGGGCTATGAAGAAGGTGGACAACTCACAGAAAAAGTTAGAAGAAAACCTTACTCTGTGGTTTTATTAGATGAAGTGGAAAAGGCACACCCAGAAGTCTTCAATATTTTACTGCAAGTACTAGAAGATGGCCGTTTAACTGATTCTAAAGGACGTTTAGTTGACTTTCGCAATACCGTATTAATTATGACATCAAATGTTGGAGCAAATGAATTAAAACAAAATAAATATGTGGGCTTCAGCTTTGGTGATGAGGAAACAAATTATAAAGATATGAAATTAAAAGTAACAGAAGAATTGAAGAAAGCATTCCGTCCTGAATTCTTAAACAGAATTGATGAAACAATAGTCTTCCATTCATTAGAGAAGAAACATATGAAAGATATTGTTACGTTAATGGTCGAACAACTTCAAAAACGCCTAGTTGATCAAGACATTGACTTCGATTTATCGGATGAAGCAATTGAAAAAATCGCCAAAGAAGGATTTGATCCTGAATATGGAGCGAGACCATTGCGTCGTTCTATTCAGAAAAATGTAGAAGATTTATTATCAGAAGCATTGTTATCAGAAAAAATTCAAAAAGGTGAAAAAGTAGAAATTGGTTTAAATGATAAGGGAGAATTTGCAGTTTTAAGTTAGAAAACGTAAAAATCAATATATAGAAAAAGTCAAAAATCGGAAGGATACAACCTTTCGATTTTTGCTTATTTGAGCTAATATAATAGATATATTATATTTCCATTGTTTTTACACATTTTATTAATCATTGTGTAACTTTTATCGTGGTTAATTCGTATATAATAGAGGATATGGACTAATAGAAATTAAGGTAAGGGGCGACTAAAGTAATGGCCAGAGTTAAAACGAAGTATGTTTGCCAGGAATGTGGCTATGAAACGCCAAAGTGGATGGGGAAATGTCCGAGTTGTAACACTTGGAATACACTAGTAGAAGAGTTAACCACAAAGTCTTCTTCTAAGCATACAGGTATTGGACAGTCATCTAACGTACAACCTGAAAGCATTACAGCTATAAAGTCAAATGAGGAAGAAAGAATTACGACAGATATGCCAGAGTTAAACCGCGTTTTAGGTGGCGGAATTGTAGTGGGTTCACTTGTATTAATTGGGGGAGATCCGGGAATAGGGAAATCTACATTACTATTACAAGTGTCTGATCAACTAGCAAGAAAGAAAGAGCGTGTGCTCTACATATCTGGTGAAGAGTCAACAAGACAAACGAAATTACGTGCTGATCGATTAGCAATTACGGCCGATCAATTGTTTGTTTTATCTGAAACTAATTTGCATCTTATTAAAAATCAAATTGAACAATTGAAGCCAGACTTTATTGTAATTGACTCAATTCAAACTATTTTTAAAGAAGAAGTGACTAGTGCACCTGGTAGTGTTTCGCAAGTTCGGGAATGTACAAGTGAATTAATGCGTATCGCTAAAACGAACAATGTACCAATTTTTATTGTTGGACACGTGACGAAAGAAGGTGCGATTGCAGGCCCGCGTCTTTTAGAGCATATGGTGGATGCTGTTTTATATTTTGAAGGAGAAAGACACCATACGTTTCGGATTTTACGGGGAGTCAAAAACCGTTTTGGTAGTACAAATGAAATGGGTATCTTTGAAATGAAAGAAGAAGGACTACGTGAAGTGCAGAATCCTTCTGAAATCTTCTTAGAAGAACGTTCTGAAGGGGTAGCTGGTTCTACTGTTGTTGCTTCGATGGAAGGGACCAGGCCTGTACTAGTTGAGATTCAATCACTTATTTCACCTACAAGTTTTGGGCAAGCTCGTAGAATGGCGACAGGGATTGACCACAATCGTGTTCCATTACTAATGGCGGTATTAGAAAAGCGCGTTGGTTTGCTGATGCAGAACCAAGATGCATACGTAAAGGTTGCTGGTGGTGTGAAACTAGATGAGCCTGCGATTGACTTAGCAGTAGCGGTCAGTATTGCGTCAAGCTTTAAAGACCAGCCTTGTAAACCTGATGATGTATTAATTGGTGAGGTTGGTCTAACTGGCGAGATTAGAAGAGTTTCTAGAATAGATCAACGTGTGCAAGAAGCTGCAAAGTTAGGTTTTAAACGCGCGATAATACCAGCCAATAATTTAGATGGGTGGACAATACCGAAAACGATTGAAGTAGTGGGCGTAAACTCCGTTCAAGAAGCATTAGAACTAACACTCAATTGATAAATTTATATAGGATCTATTTCTAATTGAGTAAGAGATGGAAATTAATCTAAATATTCAACCCAAAAATAAAATACGACAAATAACAACAATGATTGACTTAGTTATATGGATATGTTAAAATTTTAGTTTTGTAATTTGACTTTGTTTATAAAATCGTGTTAAGTTAGTTAATAAACTTTTGACATTATATAAGATTATATTTTTTAAAATTGGAAATACTGTCTGATAGGAGGTGGCCAAGGTGCTAAAAAGAATTGTGCAATTATTTTTTATTATTGCCGGTGGTACCATGGGATATTTATATATTCCGCAATTAATTGAAATGATTGATATTACGCAAAGTAGTTGGATAGATTCACCATATGTAGCGCCATATGTTGGATTGGTTTTGGGAGCAATTATTTTATTTGTTTTAACGTTTTGGTTAGTTGATTATATTGTTAATTTGGTGCAATGGTTGGAAGAGTTATTATTAAAGGCGCCAGTAGCCGACTTGTTGTTTGGTAGTCTAGGTGTGATTATCGGACTTGTCATCGCATATATTATTAATCAATCAATTGAAAACTTTATTCAAATTGTTGTAATTTCACAAATTGTTCCGCTTTTTGTGACGGTGCTATTAGGTTATTTAGGGTTTCAGGTTGGGTTTAAACGTCGGGATGAATTCCTTAGTATCTTAACAATTGCAAGAAAAGAAAAAGATTCGAAACAGGAAATAGAAAACATTGAGGCTGATCCGAAACAAAGTATGCCAAAAGCGAAAATCTTAGATACAAGTGTTATTATTGATGGACGTATCGCGGATATTTGTCAAACAAGTTTTCTAGAGGGTACAGTTATTATTCCGCACTTTGTTCTAGAAGAGCTACAACACATAGCCGATTCATCAGATGCATTAAAGCGGAATCGTGGACGAAGAGGTTTAGATGTACTGAATCGGATGCAAAAAGATCTACCAGTAAACGTAGAGATGTATGATGGAGATTTTGAAGAAATTCATGAAGTTGATAGTAAATTGGTTAAGTTAGCAAAGGTTATCAATGGAATTGTTGTTACGAATGATTTTAATTTAAATAAAGTCTGTGAGTTTCAAAATGTGCAAGTATTAAATATTAATGATCTGGCAAATGCAGTTAAGCCGGTTGTTTTACCTGGAGAAGAATTAACAGTTCAGGTGATTAAAGATGGTAAGGAACAAAACCAAGGTGTAGCATATTTAGATGATGGTACAATGATAGTAGTTGAAGAGGGAAGAGATTACATCGGAAAAACCATTGAAGTACTAATCACGAGTGTCCTACAAACTTCTGCTGGACGGATGATATTTGCAAAACCAAAATTACTTGAAAAAGCGTTGTAAAAAAGGTATAACATACTAGTGATACTAAAAAGTGATAACATGTGTTATCACTTTTTAGTGTTGCATCGAATTAGTAGATAAGACTGATAAACTGAACTAGATATTATCATTGTTAAACCAATCAAGTTTTTATCCCGGTGTAATCGTCCGTAAAACTCCCACTTCAAAACATCGAGAAAAATCAAAGTTGTTTAAGTGGGAGTAAACGGACGCTAACACGCCGAATGGTTTAGAGGCCTTTAGATCATCCTTTAGGGCTAACAATCAGTGTGGGAAGGGCAAAACCCCCCACTGATTGAAGGTTCACTTTAAGGGCAGTCTATCTTCCACTTACACTTTTCATTTTACTTAATTCCCTAAGGTGGGGTGTTTTTGACCAGTAATACGGCATAAAAGAAGGCGGGGGGAAGATGATTAAATACGTAGCTATTGTACTAGCTGCAGGAATGGGTAAGCGGATGGATATGGTTCAGAATAAACAATTTTTAATGTTAAAAGATAAGCCGCTTATCATACATACTTTAACTGTTTTTGAAAAAGACCCATGGTGTGATTCGATTGTTTTAGTAATCCAACCAACAGAACAAGAAAGAATCGTTGCTTTACTTTCTAATTACTCTTTTGCTACACCAATAAAGTTGATTGAGGGAGGTAAGGAACGACAGGACAGTGCCTTCCTTGGATTGCGTGCGCTTCAAATATCAGATAAACTTGTATTTATTCATGATGGTGCAAGGCCGTTTGTAGCACAAAAAGATTTACATAAACTTGCAAGAGTTGCGAATGAACATCATGCAGCGTTATTAGCAGTTCCTGTGACAGACACCATTAAACAACGCAATGGGAAGCGATTAAAGACGCTGGACCGAGAAAGGCTATGGGCAGCACAAACCCCCCAAGCCTTCCAATATGATTTAATTTGGAGAGCGCATCAAGTAGCTCGACAATCTTCATATGTATGTACAGATGATGCCTCATTAGTAGAGCGGCTTGGCCATCCTGTTGAGATTGTGGAAGGAAATTATAAAAACATAAAACTAACTACACCTGAAGATATAAAAAAAGCATTGTTTTTTCTAGAGAATGAATAAAGATTTCTTATTCTATTAGGATAGAAATTCATGGGCATACTTTGGAAAGGAGTATAAACATGTTTCGGATTGGACAAGGGTTTGATGTGCATCAACTGTGCTATGATCGACATTGTGTGATTGGTGGGGTTATGATTCCATACGAAAAAGGTTTAATAGGTCATTCTGATGCAGATGTATTGTTGCACGCGATAGCAGATGCGTGTGTAGGTGCGGTTGGAGAAGGTGATATTGGAAAACATTTTCCTGACACTGATTCTACTTTCAAAGATGCTGATTCTGGAGTGCTTTTAATGCATATCTGGAAGATAGTTAAAGGGAAAGGTTATCGATTAGGAAATCTGGATTGCACAGTTATCGCAGAGAAACCAAAGATGACACCTTATATTACAGCAATAAGAGAAAATATAGCCCGCATATTAGAAGTTAATTTTGATCAAATTAATGTTAAGGCAACAACAACTGAAAAAATGGGTTTTGTGGGGCGTAAGGAAGGAATCGCAGCACAAGCGATTGTTTTATTACAAAAAACCCAATACTAAAAATGAATGGACGCAAAAATTGTTGAAAAATGCTAAAATAGAATCTGAAGCGTGTAAGGAAAGGGGAACAAAAATTATGACTAATGATGTGCGTGTACGTTATGCACCGAGCCCAACAGGGCATTTGCATATTGGGAATGCTAGAACAGCATTATTTAATTATCTATTTACTAAACACTTAGGTGGAAAATTTATTATTCGTACGGAAGATACAGATGATAAGCGAAATGTAGTAGGTGGAGAAGAAAGTCAATTAAACTATTTGAAATGGCTTGGTATCACATGGGATGAAGGTGCAGATATTGGTGGATCATATGGTCCTTATCGCCAGACAGAGAGATTAGATATTTATCAAAAATATGTGAATGACCTGTTAGAACGTGGTCTTGCATATAAATGTTTCGTGACGGAAGAGGAGTTAGAGCAGGAGCGAGAGCAACAACGTGCAAATGGTCAAGTTCCAAAATACTCTGGTAAACATCGCAACTTAACAGCAGAAGAAATCGCGCAGTTTGAGGCGGAAGGAAAACAAGCTAGTATTCGTTTTCGTGTTCCAGAAAGTAAAACATATACTTTTAAAGATATTGTAAGAGATAACATTTCCTTTGAGTCAAGTGATTTTGGTGATTGGGTAATGGTTAAGAAGAATGGTATTCCAACATATAATTTTGCAGTTGCGATTGATGACCATCTAATGGAAATAACGCATGTCTTAAGAGGTGAAGAGCACATTTCCAATACACCGAAACAAATGATGATATTTGATGCGTTCGGTTGGGAATCACCTCAATATGGCCATATGACACTTATATTAAATGAAAATCGCAAAAAATTAAGTAAACGTGATTCGCATATCTTACAGTTTATTGAACAGTATAAAAACCTGGGCTATTTGCCGGAAGCTATGTTTAATTTTATTGCCTTACTTGGTTGGTCTCCTGTTGGAGAAGAAGAGTTATTTACACAAGAACAATTCATCGAAATGTTTGATCCTGATCGTTTATCAACATCTGCAGCTATTTTTGATCCGCAAAAATTAAAATGGATGAACAATCAATATATTAAAGCAGCTGACTTTGATCGTGTAGCAGAATTGTGCTTGCCGTATTTAATTGAAGCAGGTAAATTAGCAAGCGATATGGATGAAGCTACTCGTGAATGGGCATTAGAATTAATAGGATTGTACAAAGAGCAATTAAGCTATGGGCAAGAAATAGTAGAACTTACTGAACTTTTCTTCCAACCGGATATTGTATATACACAAGAAGCAGAAGAAGTGTTAAAAGGCGAGCAAGTGCCAGAAGTATTGCAGGTGTTTTCTGAAAAACTGGCAGCACTTGAGACGCTTACACCAGCTGCTATTAAAGCTGAAATAAAAGCTACACAAAAAGAGACAAAACAAAAAGGAAAGAATTTATTTATGCCAATTCGTGTTGCAACAACAGGACAAGTACATGGCCCAGAGTTACCCGATGCGATTTACTTGTTAGGAAAAGATGTTGTTCAATCAAGGTTAAATAAAGCATTGGAACAAATATAAGTTAAGTTAGTTACATTTTCATAAAAAATGTAATACACTATAACTATATGATTAAGAATCGAATGAAGAAGAGGAAAAGTATAAACGAATATTCTTACCTAGAGAGAATCACCGTGGCTGGAAGTGATTTTAAGAATGCGTTTAGAAAATGCACCTTGGAGTCCTTTGTTGAAATTGGAGTAGACGAAGGCGGTTTTCTACCGTTATCAAAGAATCAAAGTGGAGGGATTTTTCCCTAAACAGAGTGGGACCGCGCATCAAAGCGTCTCTGTGTCAATCAAAGACATGGGGATGCTTTTTTATTTTTTTAGCAAATTATAAAATTAGCTGTATGTGGATAACATTCCAGATTAGCCACGTCCAGCTCCAACGCTAAAGCTGTAGTGAGACTTCCCTCACCTTTGTACGAGGGCCCGACAAGGGTCATGTTGCCACCCATGGTGGCGATTTTAGGCTGTAATCCTTAAAGCCTTGCGTTCCAAAGAGTTTCCTTTATCTCCTACGGTTCAGTCCAGTCCATACGTCGCTAATCGGGCGTTTTTAGCTTTTGTTCTTAGATGTCAGCATGGGAGGTTATACTTTGGGTTTTTTTAAAAAGTTAAAACAAGATATGGATGTAGTATTTGATCAAGACCCTGCTGCACGTACGTATGTTGAAGTTTTCTTGACGTATTCGGGTTTACATGCAGTTTGGGCGCATCGTGTTGCACATGTTTTTTACCGAAATAAGTTCTTTTTTATCGCACGTGTCATTTCTCAAATCAGCCGTTTTATAACAGGTATTGAAATTCATCCTGGCGCTCAAATTGGGGATCGTTTTTTTATTGATCATGGTATGGGTGTTGTGATTGGGGAAACTTGTGAAATTGGTGATAATGTTACGATATTTCAAGGTGTTACTTTAGGTGGAACAGGCAAAGAAAAGGGTAAGCGTCATCCAACGATTAAAAATAATGTTTTGATTGCTACGGGTGCGAAAGTATTAGGGTCTATTGTGGTTGGAGAGAGTTCTAAGATTGGAGCCGGTTCGGTTGTGTTAGATGATGTTCCAGAGCATTCCACTGTAGTTGGGATTCCAGGACGCGTGGTTATTCAAAACGGTGAAAAGGTAAGGCGAGATTTAGATCATCATAAACTACCAGATCCTATCGCTGAACTCTTACAAACAATGCAAAATGAGACAATTCAACTACAAAAGGAACTAGCAGAGCTTAAAGGAGTGAAAACAGATGACAATTCAAATGTATAATACTTTAACAAGACAGAAAGAAGAGTTTAAACCAATCGAACCTAACAGGGTAAGTATGTACGTATGTGGACCGACAGTTTATAACTATATTCATATTGGTAATGCTAGACCTGCGATTGTATTTGATACAATTCGTCGCTATTTAGAATATTCAGGGTATAAGGTAGATTATGTGCTCAATTTTACAGATGTTGATGACAAGATCATTAAGGCGGCGAAAGAGTTAGGAGAAGAAGTACCTGTAGTAGCGGAGCGTTTTATTAATGCCTATCAAGACGATGTAGAAGCATTAGGTGTTAAAAAAGCAACAAAGCATCCACGTGTAACGGAATCGATGGAAGATATCATCACCTTTATTGCTGCATTAATTGAAAAAGGTTTTGCTTATGTAGCTGAAGGGGATGTGTACTTTAAAACGCGAGCATTTGATGGATATGGTAAATTATCACATCAATCGATTGATGATTTACGTTCAGGTGCTAGAATACAAGTGGGAGAAAAGAAAGAAGATCCACTTGATTTCACTCTATGGAAGCAAGCAAAGCCGGGAGAAATTTCATGGGAAGCCCCATGGGGAGAAGGTCGACCTGGGTGGCACATTGAATGTTCTGCAATGGCGAAGAAATATTTAGGTGAAACAATCGATATTCATGCAGGTGGTCAAGACTTGACGTTTCCGCATCACGAAAATGAAATTGCGCAGTCGGAAGCATTAACAGGGAAAAGTTTTGCAAATTATTGGATTCACAATGGGTATATTACAATTGACCATGAAAAAATGTCAAAATCACTAGGTAACTTCGTCTTAGCAAATGATTTAATTGGAAAGTACGATCCACAATTATTACGTTTCTTTATGCTTAGCGTCCATTATCGAAACCCAATTAACTTTAGTGAATCACTGTTAGAAAGTACGCAGAACAGCTTAGATCGCATTAAGAATGCGTACCAAAATTTGGCGTATAGAAAAGAATTAAGTCTAAATTTAACAGAAAATGACCAACAATGGTTAGATAAGATAGCAAGTTATAAAAGTAAGTTCATTGCAGAAATGGATGATGACTTTAATACAGCTAACGCAATTGCAGTTATATTTGATATAACGAAAGAAGCGAACATGTATTTACAGTCCGCGCAAACGTCGAGCCAGGTTATTGATGCCTTTCAAACCCTTTTGGCTTCATTATTAGAAATGCTAGGTATATATGTAGCACAAGCGGAAGAATTGGTTGATGCAGAAGTAGAAAAAATGATGGAACAACGAGAGCAAGCTCGAAAAAATCGCGATTTCGCTTTAGCGGATCAAATTCGAGATGAATTAAAAGCGCAAAATATAATTTTAGAAGATACACCACAAGGGACAAGGTGGAAAAGAGGGTAGGTTATGAAATCGCAAGATGTAAAGCAAATGAAAACTTTAGCATTAGCATATATAGGTGATGCAATTTATGAAATTCACGTACGGGAACATTTAATTGTGAAAGGGATTCAAAAGTTGCAGGATTTACACCAATCTGCCGTCAAATTTGTTTCCGCGAAATCCCAAGCAAAGGTGATTAATCACTGGCTAGCCTCTGCTGAGTTAGATGAAGAAGAGCAGGCGATTGTTCGTAGGGGGAGAAATGCCAAATCAGGTTCAATACCAAAAAATACAGATGTGCAAACCTATCGATACAGTACTGCTTTTGAAGCGTTGTTAGGTTATCATTATTTGGCTAATCAAGAAGAAAGATTACAGGAATTAATAAATCAAGCAATCACATTTGTAGAGAAGGGAGATGAATAGTATGTCAGATGAATGGATTGTTGGAAAAAATCCAGTTATGGAAGCTTTGAAATCAGGTCGAACTATTAATAAGATCGTAATTTCTGACCAACTAAATAAACAGGCGGTACACAAAATTCAATCTTTGGCGAAAGAGAGTGGAGTGTTAGTAAATCGTGTTCCAAGACAAAAAATTGATCAACTAGTGGAGGGGAATCATCAAGGAGTGGCGGCTGCTGTGGCAGCTTATACTTATTCAACATTAGACGATATATTTCAAGTTGCAGCAGATAAAGAAGAGGAACCATTTTTTATGTTGTTAGATGAAATTGAAGATCCTCATAATTTAGGGTCAATCCTACGAACAGCAGATGCTACAGGTGTTCATGGTGTTATTATTCCAAAGCGTCGGGCGGTAGGGCTAACGGCAACAGTTGCAAAAACATCAGCTGGAGCAATTGAGTACATTCCTGTTGTCCGGGTGACGAACATGGCACAAACAATTGAAGAATTAAAAGCACGTCATGTTTGGGTAGTTGGAACAGAAGCGGAGGGAAGTGAAGACTACCGCGCTTTAGATGGTTCCTTGCCAATTGCTCTTGTGATTGGGAATGAAGGAAAGGGCATTAGTCGATTAGTGAAAGAAAAGTGTGATTGGACAGTGCGATTAGCAATGAAAGGGCAGGTTTCTTCTTTAAACGCATCAGTAGCTGCAAGCTTGTTAATGTATGAAATATATCGTAAACGAAATCCAATTGGAGATTAAGCCATGGATGTATTATTAGTCGATGGCTATAATATGATCGGGGATTGGGACGAGCTAAAAAGGCTTAAAGAAACAGACTTAGAACAAGCGCGGAATCTCTTGATAGAGAAAATGGCTGAATATCAATCTTATCGTGGGTATCGAGTAATTGTAGTATTTGATGCGTATGAAGTTCAAGGGTTGGAAACGAAACAAAAAAACCATAAAGTAGAAGTGATTTATACAAAAGAACAAGAGACAGCGGACGAGTGTATTGAGCGTCTAATCAAAGCGTTCAAAAATGTTAAGACAAAAGTATATGTCGCAACATCTGATTACACAGAACAGCGCACAATATTTGCCCAAGGCGCACTTCGTAAATCAGCTAGAGAACTATATATTGAAATTCAAAATATTCAAGCGGAAATTGAGGATGATCTAAAATCATATATCAGGACGCAAAGTCCTATTAAAATTCCTATAAAAAAAGATGTATTAGAAGTTTTTGAAAAATGGCGTCGTGACAAAAAGTAAAAAAGTATAGTTGACGATACGTAAGCGCTTCCTGTATAATATTTCTATATATTTACTTTTAACATTCGGGAGGAGTCCGAGGTGAGTGCCACATTTATGTCTGTAAACAATGGCGTTACAAACTTAGAAAAGCTTGAAGACGACGAGCTTATTATGCTTGTTCATCGAGGGCATAGTCAGGCTTTGGACTTTTTAATTAAAAAATACAAAGTTTTTGTTCGGGCAAAAGCTAGAACATATTTTTTAATTGGTGCAGATCAAGAAGATATTATGCAAGAAGGTATGATTGGTTTGTACAAAGCGATTAGAGATTATAAGGGAGACAAGCTTTCTTCTTTTAGAGCCTTTGCTGAATTATGTGTGACCCGTCAGATAATAACGGCTATTAAGACTGCCACAAGACAAAAGCATATTCCATTAAATTCTTATGTGTCGTTTGATAAGCCGATCTATGATGAAGAGTCTGTTAGAACACTGTTAGACGTCTTTACAGATTCAAATGTAGTTGATGATCCTCAGGAACTTCTCATCAATCAAGAGAAGTATGGCGTTATGGAAGGGAAATTAGCTGAGGTACTTAGTGAATTAGAGCAGGAAGTACTTGCATTGTATTTAGATGGGTGTACGTATCAAGAGATTTCGTGCGAATTGAAGCGACACGTAAAATCAATTGATAATGCGTTACAACGTGTGAAACGAAAGTTGGAGCGCCATCTGGAAATAAGTGAAATAAGCTTATAGCAATCTAAATTCTAAATAGTCTAGGAAGCGTTGACAGTGCATTATAACCGTGCTACATTAAAAGAGTAGATAACCCTTGTTAGGGGTGAGAAAATGCAAAAAAAAGTGATACTAGCATGTACGGAGTGTTTAAGTAGAAATTATAGTTCTTATAAAAATGCGGCAAGTGCAGAGCGGTTGCAAACAAATAAATATTGCAAAAAGTGTAACAAGCACACACTCCATCGTGAAACAAAGTAAAAGATATGTTAATTTAGTGAAGTTTAGGGGGAATCAACCTGTGAATCTTATTACGTTCTTTAAAAATGTATCCAGAGAGATGAAAAAAGTATCTTGGCCTGGAGGACGAGAGTTATATCGTTATACTCTGACGGTAGTTACAACAGTTGCTTTTGTCGCAATTTATTTCGGTATAGTAGATTTAGGTATTACACAAATTCTTAATTTATTTTTTGAATAGTACATGCTATTATATGCTATAATGATTACTAATAGACGTTTACAACAAGAAGACCCGTTTTTACGGGTTTTTTAAATTGGAAAAAATTAATGCGTTATTACAATAAGGGAGGGACGGGCGTGTGAATGCCCTAAACAATGGAAAAAGAATGGTTTGTTGTACACACATATTCGGGGTACGAAAATAAAGTCAAAACAAATTTAGAAAAAAGACTTGAATCAATGGGAATGGAAGATAAAATTTTTCGTATTTTAGTACCTGAAGATGAAGAGACAGAGATTAAGAACGGTAAAAAGAAAGTTGCGAAGAAAAAAGTATTTCCTGGCTATGTTCTAGCGGAGATGGTAATGACTGATGATTCGTGGTATATTGTGCGTAATACACCGGGGGTAACAGGATTTGTCGGTTCAGCAGGTTCTGGAACAAAGCCAACTCCACTTCTACCTGAAGAAGTAGAAGTGATCTTGAAACGGATGGGTATGGAAGAATCCGTTACAGAAGTTGATTTTGAACTGAAAGAAAGTGTTCAAGTAACAGACGGCCCGTTTACGGACTTTACTGGTACAATTGAGCATATTGATTTGGACAAGCAAAAGGTTAAGGTCCATGTTAACATGTTCGGTCGTGAGACTCCTGTTGAATTAGATTTCTCACAAATTAGTAAATTGTAAAGGGTATAAGAAATAAGTTAAGAATTAATTTAGAACACTACTTGCATTTTCTATTTGAACGTGCTAGAATTTTAATGTTCTTTATGCCCCGAGTATAAGGTTTAAAATGTATAGAAATGAGTGGGAGGGTCAGAGATGCCCTATTACCACATCACGGACTTAAGGAGGTGTGTCTCGTGGCTAAAAAAGTAATTAAAGTAGTTAAACTTCAAATCCCAGCAGGGAAAGCAAATCCAGCACCACCAGTAGGACCAGCACTAGGTCAAGCAGGTGTTAACATTATGGGATTTTGTAAGGAATTTAATGCTCGTACGCAAGATCAGGCAGGTATGATTATTCCGGTAGAAATTTCGGTTTTTGAAGACCGTTCCTTTACATTTATCACAAAAACTCCGCCAGCTGCTGTGCTACTTAAGAAAGCAGCAGGTATCGATTCTGGATCAGGTGAACCAAATCGCAATAAAGTTGCGACGTTGAAGCGTGACAAAGTAAAAGAGATCGCAGAAACAAAAATGCCTGATTTAAACGCTGCTGATGTTGAAGCTGCTATGCGTATGGTAGAAGGTACTGCGCGTAGTATGGGTATTGTTATTGAAGACTAATCCCACAGCTTAGACTGATGGAAGAGAAGGTTGCGGTGATGGAGTTCTAGGCCATTTCGCAACCTTTTTGTAAGATGGTGAGCTAGAGTAATCTAGTACCTGTTACTGCTTGTAAGTTACAGGATCCGCTTTTTTAAGTGGGAGGTATAACCGTTAAAACCACATTCAAGGAGGAAAAATAATGGCTAAAAAGACGAAAAAACAACAAGAGTTAGCTAATCTTGTTGATCGTACAAAACAATATGATGCTAGAGAAGCATTAGAATTAGTTAAGAAAACTGCGAAAGCAAACTTTGACGAAACTGTAGAAGCGGCATTTCGTTTGGGTGTAGACCCAAAGAAAGCTGACCAACAAATTCGTGGTGCAATGGTATTGCCACACGGAACTGGTAAAACACAAACGGTTTTAGTTTTTGCTAAAGGTGATAAAGCGAAAGAAGCGGAAGCTGCTGGAGCTGATTATGTTGGTGAACAGGACTTGATCAACAAAATTAATCAAGGATGGTTCGAATTTGATGTTGTTGTAGCAACTCCAGACATGATGGCTGAAGTTGGTAAATTAGGACGTGTACTTGGACCAAAAGGTCTAATGCCAAACCCTAAAACTGGTACAGTAACATTTGAAGTTGAAAAAGCGATTAAAGAAATCAAAGCTGGTAAAGTAGAATACCGCGTTGATCGTCAATCAAACATTCACGTTGCTATTGGAAAAGCTTCTTTTGATCTAGATAAGCTTGTAGAAAACTTCGATGCGTTGGCTGAAACTTTAATGAAAGCAAAGCCACAAGCAGCAAAAGGTGTTTACGTGCGTAATGCAGCAGTAACTTCTACAATGGGACCTGGAATCAAAGTAGACCCATCAACTTTCACAAAATAAGTAATTGACTATTGACTTTATAGCTGTGCTTGGCTATAATGAACAATGTTGTAAATAAAAAGAATACGTTATACCGTAGACAGTAGGTGCTTGCATAAGCTTAATAACCTACCGAGGTGTCTGAATAAATATGAGATGATCCGTTTAAGTGATATCTGATGAATTCAAACAAGCCTTCATGTCTACTGCAGACATGGAGGCTTTTTTATCTTAGAATTATTGATAAAAGACAAACCTAATGTTTCGGTATGATGATAAGTCAATAGGAGGTGGAACTCATGTCAACTATTATTGAACAGAAAAAACAAGTCGTATCTGAAATTGCTGAAAAGTTCCGCGATAGTAAATCTACCATCCTTGTAGATTATCGTGGCCTTGATGTAGCAGAAGTAACAGAACTTCGTGGTCAACTTCGTGAAGCTGGTGTAGATTTTAAAGTGTATAAAAACACTATGACGCGCCGTGCGACAGAAGAAGTGGAACTTGCAGAATTGAATGATGTACTTGCAGGACCGACTGCCATTGCTTTTAGCAAAGATGATGTAGTTGCTCCGGCAAAAATATTAAACAACTTTGCAAAAGACCATGAAGCACTAGAAATTAAAGGCGGCGTAATCGAGGGAAGTGTTGCAACGATTGATCAAATCAAAGAACTTGCAAACCTACCGAATTACGAAGGATTACTTTCTATGTTGCTTAGCGTATTACAAGCGCCAGTTCGTAACTTTGCATACGCAACAAAAGCTGTTGCAGAACAAAAAGAAGAGCAAGGTGCTTAAGCACTTATTCTTAAGTGAAAAAGCAATCGCATGAAACGAATAAAAATAATTAAAACATAAACTAGGAGGAAAATATAATGTCTAAAGAGCAAATTATTGAACAAATTAAAGAAATGTCTGTTCTTGAATTGAACGATCTTGTTAAAGCAATTGAAGAAGAATTTGGTGTAACAGCTGCTGCCCCTGTAGCGGTTGGTGGAGCTGCTGGTGGAGAAGTTGCAGAAGAAAAAACTGAATTTGATGTTGTTCTAGCAAGCGCTGGATCATCTAAAATTAAAGTTGTAAAAGCTGTTCGTGAAATTACAGGTCTTGGACTTAAAGATGCGAAAGATCTTGTAGATAACGCACCTGGCGCAATCAAAGAAGGCGTTTCTAAAGATGAAGCAGAAGAAATGAAAGCTAAGCTTGAAGAAGTAGGCGCTTCTGTAGAAGTGAAGTAAGAAATGATTAATGTGAAGCTCGTCTATTTATCTTAGGCGAGCTTTACACATGTTTATTAATTAAAGTAGGTGCTAATATGTCTGAGCAATACTTTGTAAATCAACCCCAATCAAAAAGTGACCCCAAAACGTGGACATTTGATCTACGTGGTAATTCCTTTCAATTTACAAGTGATGTTGGAGTTTTTTCTAAAAATGAAGTAGATTTTGGTTCTAGAACACTAATAGATGCTTTTGATCTCCCTGGTATTAGTGGAGATATTGTGGATCTTGGTTGTGGTTATGGGCCGGTCGGTATTTCGCTTGCTAAAGCATTTCCGGAACGTCAGATAGTGTTAAGTGATATTAATGAGAGAGCTATTACCTTGGCGAAAGAAAATGCAGCGAAGAACAACATTAGCAATGTTTCGTTTTATCTAAGTGATCGTTTTGAGTCATTGCCAGATCATAAATATGCTGCTGTTTTAACAAATCCGCCAATTCGTGCTGGTAAACAAGTTGTACATCAAATTTTTGAAGATAGTTTTCATGCATTAGCACTAGGTGGTGAGCTATGGGTGGTTATACAGAAGAAACAAGGAGCGCCTTCGGCTTTTAAGAAGATGGATCAATTATTTTCAGTGGTTGAAACGGTCCGAAAAAACAAAGGATACATGGTTATACGCGCAAAAAAATAACACAAAAAAAGATTGACTCTACTGGTCGATTGTGGTAGCATTGAAAAATGCCAATAGGTCGATTCGTTTGTCAAGAAGTGATTTGTGCAATTTTATGTATATTTAGACCTAAAATGGAAACAATGGTAAGAGTTTTGGGTTAGTATGTAGAAGTGGTTAAATTGGTAGAGGTTAGTATACTCTATTAGCTATCCATAAGAAAAAGAATCATCTAGATCATTTACTTTTATGGTAGATGTTTTTATATTAACTTGTAAATAAAATATCATTTACAAGTCCGTTCGGTAATGCGCCGAACAATTTTTATTCTGATTAAATTATACCTTTTCCACTACATAAGTCAATAGCAGTAAAAATATTAGTGGATTTGGACAAAGATTTACGAGCTTAATAAAAAATCTTTTTGATTGATTAAGCTTTTTTGTTTTCTATTCTTGATTTGAGGGGTGAAGCAGTTGACAGGTCAGCTAGTTCAGTATGGACGACACCGCCAGCGCAGAAGCTACGCACGTATTAGTGAGGTATTGGAACTACCAAATCTTATCGAGATTCAAACAGCTTCCTACGAGTGGTTTTTAGAGGAAGGTTTACGAGAAATGTTTAAAGATATTTCTCCAATTGAGGATTTTGCAGGTAATTTATCATTAGAGTTTGTTGATTACAGCTTAGGTGAGCCGAAATATCCTGTAGGAGAATCCAAAGAAAGAGATGTTACTTATAATGCCCCGCTTCGTGTAAAGGTTCGTTTATTAAATAATGAAACAGGCGAAGTAAAAGAGCAAGAAGTATTTATGGGGGATTTCCCGTTGATGACGGACACTGGTACTTTTGTCATCAATGGAGCTGAGCGTGTTATTGTATCACAACTCGTTCGTTCACCAAGTGTATATTACAGTGAAAAGATTGATAAAAACGGCAAGCGAGGATACAAAGCTACAGTTATTCCTAATAGAGGAGCTTGGCTTGAGTTTGAAACAGATGCCAAAGATGTTGTGCATGTTCGTATAGACCGGACTAGAAAACTACCTATCACTGTTTTATTACGTGCTCTAGGATTCAGTAATGATCAAGAAATTATTGATCTAATCGGTGAAAACGAATATTTAAAAAATACATTAGAAAAAGATAATACAGAAACAAGTGAAAAAGCCTTACTAGAAATTTACGAGCGTTTACGCCCTGGAGAACCACCTACTGTGGAAAATGCAAAAAGTTTATTAGTTTCTAGATTTTTTGATCCAAAGCGTTATGATTTGGCGCATGTTGGTCGCTACAAAATGAATAAGAAGTTGCACATTAAGAATCGACTTTTCAATCAGATTTTAGCAGAAACATTAGTGGATCACGAAACAGGAGAAGTATTAGCGCAAAAAGGTGATAAATTAGATCGTCGTTTATTAGATAAAATCTTACCTTATTTGGATGGAGAAGCAGATAGTTTTGGAGAACAATATATTCAGCCAAACGAAGGTGTCTTAGAAGATCCAATTAAAATTCAAGTAATTAAAATTGTTGACCCGACTGATCCAGAAGGTGAAAGAACATTAAATGTAATTGGTAATGGAACTGTTGATGATGCAATAAAAAACATTGCACCATCTGATATTCTAGCAGCAATTAATTATTTCTTTAACATCTTACATCAAGTTGGTGACACAGATGATATTGATCACTTGGGTAACCGTAGACTACGTTCTGTAGGTGAATTACTACAAAACCAATTCCGTATCGGACTTTCCCGAATGGAGCGAGTCGTACGTGAGCGTATGTCTATTCAAGATACATCAGCAATTACACCGCAACAATTGATCAATATACGTCCAGTTATTGCGTCAATTAAAGAGTTTTTTGGTAGTTCACAGCTCTCTCAATTTATGGACCAAACGAATCCATTAGCAGAACTAACGCATAAACGTCGTTTGTCTGCATTAGGACCAGGTGGTTTAACGCGTGAACGTGCAGGGTTTGAAGTGCGTGACGTACACTATTCACACTATGGTCGTATGTGTCCAATTGAAACACCTGAGGGTCCGAATATTGGTTTAATTAACTCTCTTTCTTCATATGCAAAAGTAAATAAATTTGGTTTTATTGAAACGCCATATCGTCGTGTTGATCCTGAGACTGGTAAAGTGACAGATCGCTATGATTACTTAACTGCAGATGAACAAGATAATTATGTTGTTGCACAAGCAAATGCAAAATTAGCTGAAGATGGTTCATTTATTGACGAAGAAGTTATTTCACGTTTCCGTGACGAAAACGTTATTGTATCACGTGACCGTATTGATTATATGGATGTATCACCAAAGCAGGTTGTGTCTGCTGCGACGGCTTGTATTCCATTCTTAGAGAATGATGACTCGAACCGTGCACTTATGGGTGCGAACATGCAACGTCAAGCTGTTCCATTATTGCAACCACGCTCGCCAATTGTTGGAACTGGAATGGAGTATGTATCAGGTAAAGACTCTGGTGCTGCTGTTATTAATAGACACGAGGGTGTTGTGGAACGTGTAGAAGCGAAAGAAATTCATGTTCGTCGTGTTTCAGAAGTTGATGGTAAAAAAGTAAAAGGCGATGTAGATAAATATCGTTTACAAAAATTCATTCGTTCTAACCAAGGATCTTGTTATAATCAACGTCCAATCGTAAGTGTGGGTGATCAGGTAACTGTAGGCGAAATCCTAGCAGATGGACCTTCAATGGAAGACGGAGAGCTAGCTTTAGGGCAGAATGTTTTAGTAGGTTTCATGACGTGGGAAGGGTATAACTATGAGGATGCCATTATCATGAGTGAGCGCTTAGTAAAAGATGATGTCTACACTTCTATTCATATTGAAGAATATGAATCAGAAGCACGCGATACAAAATTAGGGCCTGAAGAAATAACAAGAGATATTCCAAATGTCGGAGAAGATGCATTAAGTGATCTTGACGAAAGAGGAATCATCCGCGTTGGTGCGGAAGTGGAAGATGGCGATCTATTAGTAGGTAAAGTTACACCTAAGGGCGTAACCGAATTATCTGCTGAAGAACGATTACTACATGCTATCTTTGGTGAAAAAGCTCGTGAAGTTCGTGATACATCACTACGAGTACCACACGGTGCTGGTGGTATTGTGTTAGATGTTAAAATATTTAACCGTGAAGATGGTGACGAGTTACCGCCTGGTGTGAACCAATTAGTTCGTTGTTATATCGTGCAAAAGCGTAAGATTCATGAGGGCGATAAAATGGCTGGACGTCATGGTAACAAAGGTGTTATCTCTAAGATATTGCCAGAAGAGGATATGCCGTTTATGCCTGATGGTACGCCAATCGATATCATGTTAAACCCATTAGGTGTACCTTCTCGTATGAATATTGGTCAGGTGCTAGAGTTGCACCTTGGTATGGCAGCGAGACAACTAGGTATCCATGTAGCATCTCCTGTATTTGATGGAGCACGAGAAGAAGATGTATGGGAAACTATCCAAGAAGCAGGAATGGCTAGGGATGCAAAAACGGTTCTTTACGACGGACGTAGTGGTGAACCATTTGATAATCGTGTATCTGTTGGTGTGATGTATATGATTAAACTTGCACACATGGTAGATGATAAATTGCATGCTCGTTCTACTGGACCATACTCACTTGTTACACAGCAACCATTAGGTGGTAAAGCACAATTTGGTGGACAACGTTTCGGTGAAATGGAAGTATGGGCACTAGAAGCTTATGGTGCTGCTTATACATTGCAAGAAATTCTAACTGTGAAGTCAGATGATGTTGTCGGTCGTGTGAAAACATATGAAGCAATTGTTAAAGGAGACAATGTACCAGAACCTGGTATACCTGAATCTTTTAAAGTATTAATAAAAGAATTACAAAGTCTTGGTATGGATGTGAAAATGCTGTCAGCTGACGAAGAAGAAATTGAACTTCGTGATATTGAGGAAGAAGAGAGTCAATCTGCTGATCATTTTAACTTAGAACTAGAAAGTAAATAAGTAGACAGTTTCTATTTGTATCATTTTACACGGGAAAAGTTGTTCAAAATTAGCCAACAAACGAGAGGTTTTGCCTCTTGTTTGTAGCTATTTGAACACATACTAAAAGGGAGGTAGGCCCCTTGCTAGATGTAAATAATTTTGAATATATGAAAATAGGGTTGGCATCACCAGATAAAATCCGTTCTTGGTCATATGGTGAAGTAAAAAAACCAGAAACCATTAACTATCGTACTTTGAAGCCAGAAAAAGATGGTTTGTTTTGTGAAAGAATTTTTGGACCACAGAAAGATTGGGAATGTCACTGTGGAAAATACAAGCGTGTTCGTTACAAGGGTGTTGTTTGTGATCGTTGTGGTGTAGAAGTAACAAAATCTAAAGTACGACGTGAACGAATGGGGCATATAGAATTAGCTGCACCTGTTTCGCACATTTGGTATTTCAAAGGTATCCCAAGCCGTATGGGCTTAGTATTAGATATGTCACCAAGAGCATTAGAAGAAGTTATTTATTTTGCTGCATATATTGTGACTGATGCTGGTGATACAGCTTTAGAAAAGAAACAATTGCTCTCTGAAAAAGAATACCGTGCTTATCGTGACAAGTATGGTCAAACATTCCAAGCTCAAATGGGCGCAGAAGCAATCAAAAAAATCTTACAAGATATTGATCTAGATAAAGAAGTAGAAATGCTGCGCGAAGAACTGAAGACAGCACAAGGTCAAAGAAGAACAAGAGCAATTAAACGTTTAGAGGTATTAGAAGCATTCCGTAATTCAGGCAACTTTACTGATTGGATGATTTTAGAAGTATTGCCAATTATACCACCTGAATTAAGACCAATGGTACAGCTAGATGGTGGACGTTTTGCAACTTCTGACTTGAATGATCTATACCGTCGTGTAATAAACCGTAATAACCGTCTTAAGCGTTTGTTAGATCTTGGAGCGCCTAGCATTATCGTACAAAACGAAAAAAGAATGCTTCAAGAAGCTGTTGACGCATTAATTGATAATGGTCGTCGTGGCCGTCCAGTTACTGGGCCGGGTAACCGTCCACTCAAATCACTTTCACATATGTTGAAAGGGAAGCAAGGGCGTTTCCGTCAAAACTTATTAGGTAAGCGTGTTGACTACTCAGGTCGTTCTGTAATTGTTGTAGGTCCTAGTTTGAAGATGTATCAATGTGGATTGCCGAAAGAAATGGCAGTGGAGTTGTTCAAACCTTTTATAATGAAAGAGTTAGTTGAAAGAGGTTTAGCACACAATATTAAATCTGCAAAACGTAAAATTGAAAGACTTAATCCAGAAGTTTGGGATGTCTTAGAAGACGTGATTAAGGAGCATCCGGTTCTATTAAACCGTGCACCAACATTGCATAGACTAGGTATCCAAGCATTTGAGCCTACGTTAGTAGAAGGACGCGCAATTCGTTTGCACCCATTAGTGTGTACAGCATACAATGCTGACTTTGATGGTGACCAAATGGCTGTTCACGTTCCACTTTCTGCTGAAGCTCAAGCTGAAGCGCGTATTCTAATGTTAGCTGCACAAAACATCTTGAACCCTAAAGATGGAAAACCAGTAGTTACACCATCACAAGATATGGTACTAGGTAACTATTACCTCACTATGGAACGTAAAGACGCTGTTGGTGAAGGAATGGTTTTCAAAGACTTGTCTGAAGCTGTAATTGCATATCAAAGTGGATATGTGCATTTACACACTAGAGTTGCGGTACAAGCGTCTTCACTAGAAAAAGAAAACTTTACGGAAGAGCAAAACGGTAAATTACTACTTACAACCGTAGGTAAGTTAATTTTTAATGATATGCTTCCAGATTCATTCCCGTACATGAATGAGCCTACGCAAACTAACCTTGAAATCCGTACACCGGATAAGTACTTTGTTGAAAAAGGTGCTAACGTGAAGGAAGTTATTCAAGAAAGAGATATTATCCTTCCGTTTAAAAAAGGTATTTTGGGTGATATCATTGCCGAAGTGTTTAAGAAGTTTAAGATCAGTGAAACATCTAAAATGCTAGACCGTATGAAAGACCTAGGTTTTAAATATTCTACAAAGGCTGGTATTACAGTTGGTGTAGCAGATATTGTTGTATTAGCTGAGAAAGAGCATATCCTCGAAGAAGCACAAGAAAAAGTTGATAAAGTGTTGAAGCAATTCCGTCGTGGTTTGATTACGGATGAAGAACGTTACGACCGAGTTATCTCCATTTGGTCGCAGGCTAAAGATGTTATTCAGGAAAAATTAATGAAAACATTGAACCCTCGAAATCCAATCTTTATGATGAGTGATTCGGGTGCGCGTGGTAATGCATCAAACTTTACACAGCTAGCAGGTATGCGTGGTTTGATGGCCAATCCGGCAGGTAAGATTATTGAATTACCAATCAAATCAAGTTTCAGAGAGGGTCTAACTGTACTTGAGTACTTTATCTCAACACACGGTGCGCGTAAAGGACTTGCCGATACAGCACTGAAAACAGCTGACTCTGGTTACTTAACACGTCGTTTGGTTGATGTAGCACAAGATGTTATTATTCGTGATGAAGATTGTGGTACAGATAAAGGCTTAACAGTTCATTCTATTACGGAAGGAACAGAGTTAATTGAACCGTTGATTGACCGATTAATTGGTCGTACTTCATTCCAAGTTGTTCGTCATCCAGAAACGAATGAAGTGCTTGTTGATAAAAATGAAGTTATTGCTGAAGATGTTGCCAAACAAATTGTTGACTCTGGCATTACAGAAGTTACAATCCGCACGGTATTTACATGTAACACGAAACATGGGGCATGTAAAAAGTGTTATGGCCGTAACCTAGCAACTGGTCAAGAGGTTGAAGTTGGAGAAGCAGTTGGTATTATTGCAGCCCAATCAATTGGTGAACCAGGAACACAGCTAACGATGCGTACATTCCACACGGGTGGTGTAGCAGGTAGTGATATTACACAAGGTTTACCGCGTATCCAAGAGATTTTTGAAGCGCGTAATCCAAAAGGGCAAGCTGTTATTTCTGAAATATCTGGAACAGTACGCGATATTACTGAAGTAAAAGATAAGCAAGAAATCACGGTACAAGGAAATGTTGAATCTCGTTCATACACAGCTCCATATGGCGCGCGTATTACTGTGAACATTGGTGATGAAGTTGGAGCGGGTGAAGCTTTAACGGAAGGTTCAATTGATCCAAAAGAATTACTGAAGATCCAAGGTATTGATGGTGTACAATCTTATTTACTGAAAGAAGTACAGAAAGTATACCGTATGCAAGGGGTGGAAATCGGAGATAAACACGTAGAGGTTATGGTACGACAGATGCTTCGTAAAGTACGTGTTTCTGATGCTGGAGATACAGATGTATTACCTGGATCACTATTAGAAATTCACCAGTTCCGTGATGCTAACAAGAAGGTATTACTAGCTGGAACCCAACCTGCTGTTGGAAGACCAGTACTCTTGGGTATTACAAAGGCATCACTAGAGACAGATTCCTTCTTATCAGCGGCATCATTCCAAGAAACGACTCGAGTATTAACAGATGCTGCTATTAAAGGTAAACGTGATGAATTGTTAGGGCTAAAAGAAAATGTTATTATAGGTAAATTAGTCCCAGCAGGAACAGGTATGCAAAAATACCGTAAAATTCAATCAGAGACAGAAGAACCTGTAGAACAAGTACCAGAAGAGTCTTTAACTGAAGAAGTTACAAGACAATAAAAATAGGGAAAAACAAGGTGAAATAAATGAAGTAACTTGAATATAGCAAAGCTAGGATAAGAAACTTTATTTTTAAGTTGACATTATAATTCTAGAATGATACTATATTCAAGGTGCTTCTAATACCCTTGTTGCTTTGGAGGATATGAGAGTGTCTTATGAAAAAGTGGCACAGGTTAAAAATAATTTAATTATTGGTAGTAAGCAAACACTGAAAGCCATTAAAAATGGTGAAGTGGCTGAAGTCGTTATAGCTGCTGATGCAGATCAGTATGTAACGAGTAAGGTGTCGCAACTTGCAGAAAAAATGAATGTGCCGTGTATTCAAGTTGATTCAAGAAAAAAACTTGGTAAAGCATGTGGAATTGATGTAGGTACAGCGACGGTAGCAATAAAGCAGTGAGGTTTTGGTGAATGATTAAAGTTGTTCACGAAGACTTTGTTTTTTGCTTATAAATGAACCACCTGGATGTGTGGTATTACAAAGAATTGATGAAGGGAGGAAACAAACAATGCCAACAATTAATCAATTAGTACGTAAAGGTCGTGTGAGCAAAGGTAAAAAATCTGACTCACCTGCTTTGAACAAAGGCTATAACAGCTTCAAAAAATCGTTGACAAACCAATCTTCTCCACAAAAACGTGGCGTATGTACGCGTGTTGGTACGTTAACTCCGAAGAAACCAAACTCAGCATTGCGTAAATATGCGCGTGTACGTTTGACAAACGGAATTGAAGTAACAGCATATATCCCTGGAATCGGGCACAACCTTCAAGAACACAGTGTTGTTCTTATCCGTGGAGGACGTGTTAAAGACTTACCAGGTGTACGTTACCATATTGTTCGTGGAGCACTTGACACAGCTGGAGTAGAAGGCCGTGCACAAGGACGTTCAAAATACGGTACAAAGAGACCAAAAAAATAAGCTAAATTAGCTGATGATTTCAGAAAGGAGGTCAGACTATGCCACGTAAAGGTCCAGTAGCAAAACGTGATGTCTTACCAGATCCGTTATATAACTCAAAGCTTGTTACTCGTTTGATTAACCAAATTATGGTTGATGGAAGAAGAGGAACAGCACAAAAAATTCTATATAAAGCATTTGAACTTGTTCAAGAGCGTAGTGGACAACAGTCCATCGAAGTGTTTGAACAAGCTATGAAAAATGTTATGCCAGTACTTGAGGTGCGTGCTCGCCGTGTTGGTGGTTCAAACTACCAAGTACCAGTTGAGGTTCGCCCTGAACGCCGCCAAGCATTAGGACTTCGTTACATTGTAAACTACTCTCGTCAACGCGGAGAAAAAACAATGGAAGAGCGTCTAGCAAATGAGATTCTTGATGCATCTAACAATACAGGTGCTGCTGTCAAGAAAAGAGAAGATATGCACAAAATGGCGGAAGCAAACAAAGCATTCGCGCACTACCGTTGGTAGGTTAAAAACTTTAATTGTCCAGCTAATGACTTTTGGCTGGAATGAGTCGAAGAAGATACGGAACATGATGAGCTTTAGCACATCAATGTTGCCTTATCTTACATAGATGAAGGAAGCCTCATTTGTCATTGGACAATGGAGTTAATAATAAACTACGTAATTGTTTGGTTAATAGCATTTGAGCATTGAGTTTCGCATGTGGTTAACTATAAAACAAAACGAACTTAGATAATAGGAAGGAGAAAGGAAATATGCCTAGAGAATTCTCCTTGGAAAAGACACGTAATATTGGGATTATGGCCCATATTGATGCTGGTAAAACAACAGCAACAGAACGTATTCTTTTCTATACAGGACGTATCCATAAAATTGGAGAAACACACGAAGGTGCTTCTCAAATGGACTGGATGGAACAAGAGCAAGAACGTGGAATTACAATTACATCAGCTGCAACAACAGCGCAATGGAAAGGTCACCGTATCAATATTATTGATACACCAGGACACGTGGACTTCACGGTAGAAGTTGAGCGTTCATTGCGTGTGCTTGACGGTTCGGTAGCTGTACTTGATGCTCAGTCAGGTGTAGAACCACAAACAGAAACTGTTTGGCGTCAAGCTACAACATATGGTGTTCCACGTATTGTATTTGTAAACAAAATGGATAAGATCGGTGCTGACTTTCTTTATTCTGTAGGTACTTTGGGAGATCGTCTTGGTGCAAATGCACATCCTGTACAACTTCCAATTGGTGCTGAAGATGATTTCGAAGGGATCATTGACCTTATTAACATGGAAGCACACTTCTATTTAGACGATTTAGGTACACGTTCAGAAGCTCGTCCGATTCCTGATGAGTATAAAGAACAGGCTGAAGAATATCGTACTAATTTAATAGAAGCTGTAGCAGAACTTGATGAAGACCTTATGATGAGATACCTAGATGGTGAAGAAATCTCTAATGAAGAACTTGCTGTTGCAGTACGTAAAGCTACACTAAGTGTAGAATTTTATCCTGTATTCTGTGGATCTGCTTTCAAAAATAAAGGGGTTCAATTATTAATTGACGGAGTTATTGATTACTTACCATCTCCGACAGACGTACCTCCAATTGAAGGACATGTACCACAAACAAATGAAGAGGTAGTTCGTAAAGCAGATGATAACGCACCATTCTCAGCGTTAGCATTTAAAGTAGCTACTGATCCATACGTTGGTAAACTGACATTCTTCCGCGTCTATTCAGGTACTTTGAGTTCAGGTTCTTACGTTAAGAACTCATCTAAAGATAAAAGAGAACGTGTTGGACGTATTTTACAGATGCACGCTAACTCACGTGAAGAAATCTCTACTGTGTATGCTGGAGATATCGCGGGTGCTGTTGGTCTAAAAGATACTTCAACAGGAGACACTTTATGTGATGAGAAAAATCTTGTAATTTTAGAGTCTATGGAATTCCCTGAACCGGTTATTTCTGTAGCGATTGAACCTAAATCAAAAGCTGACCAAGATAAGATGGCAATTGCTTTAGGTAAGTTAGCTGAAGAAGATCCTACATTTAAAACAGAAACTGATGTTGAAACAGGTCAAACTATCATTTCTGGTATGGGTGAACTTCACCTTGATATTATCGTTGATCGTATGAAGCGAGAATTCAAAGTAGAAGCAAACGTTGGTGCACCACAAGTATCTTACAGAGAAACATTCCGTGACTCTGCTAATGTTGAAGGTAAGTTCGTTCGTCAATCTGGTGGTCGTGGACAATATGGTCACGTATGGATTACATTCGAGCCTAACACAGAGGGTGCTGGATTCGAATTTGTAAACAAAACAGTTGGTGGTTCAGTTCCACGTGAATACATCTCCTCTGTAGAAGCTGGTGTAAAAGAAGCGATGCAGAATGGTGTAGTTGCAGGTTATCCACTAATTGATTTGAAAGCAACATTGTTTGATGGAAGCTATCACGATGTCGATTCAAATGAAACTGCCTTTAAAGTTGCTGCATCTATGGCACTTAAAGCAGCGAAAAACAAATGTAACCCTGCACTTCTTGAGCCAATCGAGAAAGTTGAAATTGTTATTCCAGAAGAATACATGGGTGACATTATGGGTGATGTTACATCTCGTCGTGGTCGTGTAGAGGGCATGGAAGCTCGTGGTAATGCACAAGTTGTTAAAGCTTTTGTTCCACTTTCTGAAATGTTTGGTTATGCAACTGCACTTCGTTCTAACACACAAGGTCGAGGAACGTATACAATGCACTTTGACCACTTTGAAGAAGTACCGAAAAGTATTTCTGAAGAAATTATTAAGAAAAACACTGGAGAATAATTGATTTTTTCCAAAATATAAAGTATAACTTGTATTGTACGCTTAGAAATGAATATAATTTTGTCTCTAAGTGAGCATACATGTTTTATAAAAATTAACTTTTATTTATTTAAAGGAGGAACTATAAATGGGTAAAGAAAAATTCGACCGCTCCAAAGACCACGTTAATATTGGTACTATTGGACACGTTGACCATGGTAAAACTACACTAACAGCTGCAATTTCAACAGTACTACACAATCGTTCAGGTTCAGGTACTGCAATGGCGTACGATCAAATTGATGGTGCTCCAGAAGAACGCGAACGTGGAATCACAATCTCAACTGCACACGTTGAGTACGAAACTGAAAACCGTCACTATGCACACGTTGACTGTCCAGGTCACGCTGACTATGTTAAAAACATGATCACTGGTGCTGCACAAATGGACGGAGCTATCCTAGTTGTATCTGCAGCTGATGGCCCAATGCCACAAACTCGTGAGCACATCTTACTTTCTCGTCAAGTTGGTGTACCTGCGATTGTTGTATTCTTAAACAAAGTTGACATGGTAGACGATGAAGAACTTCTTGAATTAGTAGAAATGGAAGTACGTGACCTTCTTTCTGAGTATGACTTCCCTGGTGATGACGTACCAGTTATTGCAGGATCTGCTCTTAAAGCACTTGAAGGCGAAGAGTCATATGTTAATAAAGTATACGAATTAATGGATGCTGTTGATGAGTATATCCCACGTCCTGATCGTGATACTGAAAAACCATTCATGATGCCAGTTGAGGATGTATTCTCAATCACTGGTCGTGGAACAGTTGCTACTGGACGTGTTGAGCGTGGAGTAGTTAAAGTTGGAGACGAAATTGACATCATTGGTCTTTCTGAAGAACCTAAGAAAACTACTGTAACTGGTGTTGAAATGTTCCGTAAGCTTCTTGACTATGCTGAAGCTGGCGACAACATTGGTGCACTATTACGTGGTGTTGCACGTGAAGATATCGGACGTGGACAAGTACTTGCTAAGCCAGGTTCAATCACTCCGCACACTAAGTTTAAAGCAGAAGTTTATGTTTTATCTAAAGAAGAAGGTGGCCGTCATACGCCATTCTTCAACAATTACCGCCCACAGTTCTACTTCCGTACAACGGATGTAACTGGCGTAATTCAACTTCCTGAAGGCGTAGAAATGGTTATGCCTGGTGACAACGTTGAGATGACTGTTGAGCTTATCTCTCCAATCGCTATCGAAGATGGAACTAAGTTCTCTATTCGTGAAGGTGGCCGTACTGTAGGCGCTGGCGTTGTTGCAACAATCACTGAGTAATTAAAACATTTAAAAACAGACAACGATTTAACCGTTGTCTGTTTTTTTATAATAATATATTTATAAATGGGGTATCTAATAGAACCTATAATTACATAAAATCAGCTAGTTTAATATTTCATTAAAAAAATTCTCAATTAATCTTGCATTTCATTAAGTAGTTGTATATAATGAATAATGTTGGTCATAAAAGGCGATGATGCGGAAGGTTGTTGGCACACCCGGCCCCTTTGCCATGGCGGGGTGTCAAGAGAATTTTCGCGGAGAATGTCTATTATAAAATGGGCGAAAAGGAGGGAAAATAATGGCAAAAGAGAAAATCAGAATTCGATTAAAAGCGTACGATCACCGAATTTTAGATCAATCCGCCGTTAAGATTGTAGATACAGCGAAACGATCTGGAGCGGGGGTATCAGGACCAATTCCGTTACCTACAGAAAGATCTGTTTATACGGTTTTGCGTGCTGTACACAAATACAAAGATGCTCGTGAGCAATTTGAAATGCGTACACACAAACGTCTAATTGACATAGTTAGTCCTACACCACAAACGGTTGATGCGCTTATGCGTCTTGATTTACCATCTGGTGTGGATATTGAAATTAAACTTTAATAGAAATTAATTTAGGAGGTGTAACGGATGACGAAAGGAATCTTAGGTCGCAAAATCGGCATGACTCAACTTTTCTCTGAAGATGGAGAGTTGACACCAGTAACAGTTATTCAAGCTGAGCCGAATGTTGTTTTGCAAAAGAGAACATTAGAAAATGACGGCTATGAAGCTATTCAATTAGGTTTTGCAGACAAGAAGGAATCTCGTTCTAATAAACCAGCTAAAGGGCATGCTGCGAAAGCGAGCACGAACCCTAAGCGCTTCATTCGTGAATTCCGTAACGCAAATCTTGATGATTATGAAGTAGGTCAAGAACTTAGCGTAGAGGTTTTCCAAGCTGGAGACAAAATTGATGTAACAGGAACATCTAAAGGGAAAGGTTTCCAAGGTGCAATTAAGCGCCACAACCAATCTCGTGGTCCTATGACTCACGGTTCTCGTTACCACAGAAGACCAGGTTCAATGGGTGTTATTGATCCAATGCGTGTTTTCAAAGGTAAAAAGTTACCAGGTCAAATGGGTGGAGAAACAATTACAATTCAAAACCTAGAAGTAGTAAAAACAGATGTAGAACGTAATCTTTTACTAGTAAAAGGGAACGTACCTGGACCGAAAAAATCATTTGTAAAAATCACTAGCTCAATAAAAGCTAACTAATATAAATCGAAGGGAGGATATGTCATGCTTAAAGTAGCACTATATAACCAAAGTGGATCTCAAGTAGGTGATGTAGAATTAAACGATGCTGTATTCGGTATTGAACCAAATGAGCACGTGTTACATGATGCAGTTGTGATGCAACAAGCGTCTCGCCGTCAAGGTACACACGCTGTTAAAAATCGTTCAGCAGTACGTGGTGGTGGCCGTAAACCATGGCGCCAAAAAGGTACAGGCCGTGCGCGTCAAGGTACCATTCGTGCCCCGCAATGGGTTGGTGGTGGAGTCGTATTCGGACCAACACCTCGTAGCTACAGCTACAAATTACCGAAGAAAGTACGTCGTTTAGCACTACGTTCAGCTCTTTCTTCAAAAGTGAAGGAAGACAGCTTAGTTGTTTTAGATAGTTTAGCATTTGATGCGCCTAAAACAAAAGAAGTGGTTAATCTATTAAACGCGTTAAACGTTGATGCAAAAGCATTGATTGTAACTGCTGATAGAGACGAAGTTATTGCACGCTCTGCAAATAACTTACCAAATGCAAAAGTTTTACCTGTAAGTGAAGTTAATGTAATCGACTTGCTTACGCATGACAAGCTGATCTTAACTAAGGATGCAGCGGAAAAAGCAGGGGAGGTGCTTGCATAATGAAGGACCCACGTGATATTATTAAGCGCCCGGTTATTACGGAACACTCTTCAGACCTTATGGCTGAGAAGAAATATACGTTTGAAGTAGATCCGAAAGCAAATAAAACAGAAATTAAACAAGCTATTGAATTAATCTTTGGTGTGTCTGTTGTTCAAGTAAACACAATGAACCTTAAAGGTAAATTCAAACGCATGGGCCGTTACGGAGGATTTCGTTCGGACCGCAAGAAAGCTGTTATTCAACTATCTGAAGACAGTAAAGAACTAGAATTTTTCGAGAGTGTTTAATATAACGCTATAGAAGAAGGAGGGAAAAAAGATGGCTATTAAGAAGTATAAACCAACTTCGAATGGTAGACGTGGTATGTCAGGTTCTGATTTCTCTGAAATCACAGCAACTGAACCTGAAAAAACATTACTAAGCCCACTATTTAAACGTGGTGGACGAAATAATCAAGGTAAATTGACTGTTCGTCATCAAGGTGGTGGACACAAACGTAAATACCGTATAATTGATTTTAAACGTGAAAAAGATGGTATACCAGGACGCGTTGCTACGATCGAATACGATCCAAACCGTACTGCTAACATCGCTTTAATTCATTATGCAGATGGTGAAAAACGCTACATCTTAGCACCAAAAGGATTAGAAGTAGGTACAGAAATTATTTCTGGTAAAGATGCAGATATCAAATTAGGTAACGCATTACCACTTATGGACATTCCAGTTGGTACAATCATTCACAACGTAGAATTAAAACCAGGACGCGGAGGACAACTTGCACGTTCTGCTGGTTCTCAAGCTCAAATCTTGGGACGTGAGGACAAATATGTTCTTGTTCGATTAGCATCTGGTGAAGTTCGTCTAGTACTTGGAACTTGTCGCGCAACAATTGGTCAAGTTGGTAACCTAGAACACGAATTAATCAATGTAGGTAAAGCTGGACGTTCTCGTTGGAAAGGTATCCGTCCAACAGTACGTGGTTCTGTAATGAACCCTAACGATCACCCACACGGTGGTGGTGAAGGTCGCGCGCCAATCGGTCGTAAATCACCTATGTCACCATGGGGCAAACCGACGCTTGGTTACAAAACACGTAAACGCAACAAACCAACAGATAAATTTATTGTACGTAAACGTAAAAAATAACGGGATTGAACGACGGGAAATACCCGTCCGTCAATCACGAAGGGAGGTTTATGTATGGGTCGTAGTTTAAAAAAGGGACCTTTCGTAGATGACCATTTGATTAAGAAAGTTGAAAAATTAAATGAAGATGACAAAAAGCAAGTAGTTAAAACCTGGTCACGTCGTTCTACCATTTTCCCAAACTTTGTAGGACACACTATCGCCGTATACGATGGTCGTAAACACGTACCGGTTTTTGTAACGGAAGATATGGTTGGACATAAATTAGGTGAATTCGCTCCATCCCGCTCATTCAGAGGGCATGCAGGCGATGACAGAAAAACAAAACGCTAAATGAGAGGAGGCACTCTTGATGCAAGCTAAAGCTGTTGCAAAAACTGTTCGAATTGCTCCTCGTAAAGTTCGTTTGGTCATTGATTTAATTCGAGGAAAACAAGTAGGAGAAGCAATTTCAATTCTAAAGCATACTCAACGTGGCGCATCGCCAGTTGTTGAAAAAGTACTAAATTCTGCGATTGCTAATGCAGAACATAACTACGAAATGAACGTAGATGATCTATATGTATCTGAAGCATTTGTAGACGAAGGCGTTACTTTGAAACGTTTCCGTCCACGTGCGATGGGTCGCGCAAGTCAAATTAATAAAAGAACAAGCCACATTACGGTGGTTGTATCAGAAAAGAAGGAGGGATAATCTGTGGGTCAAAAAGTTAATCCGATAGGACTTCGTGTTGGCGTTATCCGTGATTGGGAATCCAAATGGTACGCTGGCAAAGATTATGCAGACTTATTACATGAAGATATTAAGATTCGTGAATATGTCGAACAACGTCTAAAAGATGCGTCGGTTTCTAAAGTTGAAATCGAACGTGCAGCAAATCGTGTAAACATTTCTATATCTACTGCAAAACCAGGTATGGTTATTGGTAAAGGTGGTTCAGAAGTGGAAGCACTTCGTAAATCATTAAATGCTTTAACTGGTAAAAAAGTTCACATTAACATCGTGGAAATCAAAAAAGCTGACATGGATGCGAAACTTGTTGCAGAAAACATTGCACGTCAATTAGAAAATCGTATTTCATTCCGTCGCGCACAAAAACAAGTAATTCAACGTGCTATGCGTATGGGAGCAAAAGGTATTCGTACACAAGTATCCGGCCGTTTAGGTGGAGCGGATATTGCACGTGCGGAGAGCTATAGTGAAGGAACTGTACCACTACACACATTACGTGCTGATATCGATTACGGTACTGCAGAAGCAGATACTACGTACGGTAAACTAGGTGTTAAAGTGTGGATCTACCGTGGTGAAGTCCTTCCAACTAAAAACAAAAAGTAAGGAAGGGGGCACGCATTATGTTAATGCCTAAACGTGTAAAACATCGTAAGCAACATCGTGGTAAAATGAGAGGTAAAGCAAAAGGTGGCACATCAATCGCATTTGGTGAGTATGGGTTACAAGCTGTTGATGCTTCTTGGATTACAAGTCGTCAAATTGAGTCTGCACGTATTGCAATGACTCGTTATATGAAACGTGGCGGTAAAGTTTGGATTAAAATTTTCCCAGATAAACCTTACACAGCAAAACCATTAGAAGTTCGAATGGGTTCAGGTAAAGGTGCTCCTGAAGGATGGGTTGCAGTTGTAAAACCTGGTAAAATTATGTTTGAAATTGCTGGAGTTTCAGAAGAAGTGGCTCGTGAAGCACTACGTCTTGCTTCTCATAAATTACCGGTAAAAACTAAGTTCGTAAAACGTGAAGAAATTGGTGGTGAAATCAATGAAGGCTAATGAAATCAGAGAACTAACCACTGCCGAAATTGAACAGAAAATCAAGTCATTAAAAGAAGAGCTTTTCAACTTGCGTTTTCAGTTAGCTACAGGACAATTGGAGAACACAGCACGTCTTCGTGAAGTTCGTAAATCCATTGCTCGTATGAAAACTGTTGTACGTCAAAGAGAGCTAAGTGTAAATAATTAGTAAACCCGAGAGGAGGTTAACCTCAAATGACTGAGCGTAATAATCGTAAAGTTTACACTGGTCGTGTTGTTTCAGATAAAATGGACAAAACGATCACTGTATTAGTTGAAACGTATAAATTCCATAAACTTTATGGAAAACGTGTAAAATACTCAAAGAAATTCAAAACACATGATGAGAACAACCAAGCAAAAACTGGTGATATTGTAACCATTATGGAAACTCGTCCATTATCAGCAACAAAACGATTCCGTCTTGTTGAAGTTGTGGAAGAAGCCGTTATAATTTAATTAAAGTAAAGTTCGCTCGGATTGATTCCGAAGGGAGGTAACAATAGTATGATTCAGCAAGAGACTCGTTTAAAAGTGGCAGATAACTCTGGCGCACGTGAAGTGCTAACAATTAAAGTACTTGGTGGCTCTGGCCGTAAGACTGCTAATATTGGTGATGTAATTGTATGTACTGTAAAACAAGCAACACCTGGGGGCGTTGTCAAAAAAGGTGAAGTTGTGAGAGCTGTTATTGTTCGCACAAAAACTGGTGCCCGTCGTAAAGATGGTTCATATATCCGATTTGATGAAAATGCAGCAGTAATTGTACGTGAAGATAAAAGCCCAAGAGGTACTCGTATCTTTGGACCTGTAGCACGTGAATTACGTGATGCGAAATTTATGAAAATTGTATCTCTAGCTCCAGAGGTATTATAAAATTTGAAAACACGTTATGTTTTGATACGTCGTTGACAAATTCAGACAACGTATCAAGCTTCTTGTTTTTAATTAATGAAAAAGCTCTTAATGAAAAGCCTTGTAAGGAGGTGCGTCTAGCATGCATGTAAAAAAAGGTGATAAAGTACAAGTAATTTCTGGTAAAGATAAAGGGAAACAAGGTGTAGTCCTTGTGGCATACCCAAAAAAAGATCGTGTACTAGTTGAAGGGATTAACGTTGTAAAAAAACACGCAAAACCTTCACAAGATAATCCACAAGGTGGAATCTTAAACCATGAAGCACCAATTCATGTTTCTAATGTATTGCCGATTGATCCAAAATCCGGCGAGCCAACTCGTGTAGGATTTGAAGAACGTGACGGAAAGAAAGTTCGTATCGCTAAAAAATCCGGTGAAGCGTTAGATAAATAAATTAGCGACGAAAGGAGGGCTACTCGATGAACGAACTAAAAAATAGATACCAAAGCGATATCGTTTCATCATTAGTGGAAAAATTCAACTATGATTCAGTAATGGAAGTACCAAAAGTTGATAAAATTGTTATCAACATGGGTATTGGAGATGCAGTTCAAAACTCAAAAGCATTAGATAGTGCTGTTGAAGAACTAGCACTTCTATCAGGACAAAAACCTTTAATAACAAAAGCTAAGAAATCAATTGCAAGCTTTCGTCTTCGTGAGGGAATGCCTATTGGGGCAAAAGTAACTCTTCGTGGAGCACGTATGTATGAATTCCTTCAAAAACTTATTGATGTATCACTTCCACGTGTACGTGATTTCCGTGGTATTTCTAATAAAGCATTTGATGGTCGTGGAAACTATACGCTAGGTGTAAAAGAACAATTAATTTTCCCAGAAATTAATTATGACCAAGTAAGTAAGGTTCGCGGGATGGACATCGTTATCGTTACAACTGCTAACACTGACGAAGAAGCACGTGAATTATTAACACAGCTTGGCATGCCTTTCCAAAAATAAGCGTCCTGAGCTAGTACAAGGAGGGAAAATAGTGGCTAAAAAATCTATGATTGCGAAACAAAAACGCACACAAAAGTTCAAAGTACAAGAATACACACGTTGTGAGCGTTGCGGACGTCCACATTCGGTATTACGTAAATTTAAACTTTGCCGTATTTGTTTCCGTGAACTTGCCTATAAAGGTCAGATTCCTGGTGTCAAAAAAGCAAGCTGGTAAAACCCCGATTAGGGAAGGAGGTAATAAATAATGGTTATGACTGACCCAATTGCAGATATGTTAACTCGTATTCGTAATGCAAACATGGTTCGCCATGAGAAGCTAGAGCTTCCTGCGTCAAACTTAAAAAAAGAAGTTGCAGATATCTTAAAACGTGAGGGCTTTGTTCGCGATTATGAATTCATTGAAGATAATAAGCAAGGTGTACTTCGTATTTTCTTAAAATATGGTACAGGTGAAGAACGTGTAATCTCTGGTATAAAACGTATTAGTAAACCAGGATTGCGTGTATATGCAAAAGCTGATGAAATTCCAAAAGTATTAAATGGACTTGGTATTGCAATCGTTTCTACTTCAAAAGGTGTTTTATCGGATAAAGAAGCACGTGAACAATCGATTGGCGGCGAAGTACTCGCATACGTTTGGTAATAATTATTCAACAAGATAGGAGGTGCTCCAAAAATGTCTCGTATAGGCTTAAAAATACTAGAAATCCCTGAAGGTGTTGAAATCAAAAATGACAACAACTTTGTGACTGTAAAAGGTCCTAAGGGAGAATTATCTCGTCAATTCCATCAGGATATGACAATTAAAGTTGAAGATAACGTATTAACGGTTGAACGACCAAGTGATCATAAAGAACACCGTGCCCTACATGGTACAACACGTAGTCTGATCGGTAATATGGTTGAAGGGGTACACAAAGGATTTGAAAAAGCATTAGAAATTCAAGGTGTTGGTTACCGTGCGCTAAAACAAGGTACAAAACTTGTTGTTAACGCTGGTTATTCTCATCCGGTAGAAATTGAACCACAAGATGGTATCGAAATTGATGTCCCTGCAAACACAAAAGTTATTATTAAGGGTATTGATAAAGAACTAGTTGGTGCAGTTGCTGCAAACATTCGTGCTATTCGCCCACCTGAACCTTATAAAGGTAAAGGGATTCGTTATGAAGGTGAAAAAGTACGTCGTAAAGAAGGTAAAACAGCTAAATAAAGTTAGTTAACCGATGATTCAGGTTAGGTAGGGAACAGAAAGGAGTGACCTAGATGATCACAAAGCCAGATAAAAACGTCGTACGTAAAAAAAGACATCAACGTGTTCGTAAGAACCTTTTTGGAACTGCGGAACGTCCACGTCTAAACGTATATCGTTCAAATAAACATATCTATGCACAACTAATTGATGATGTAAATGCAGTTACATTAGTAAGTGCTTCAACAGTAGATAATGGATTTGACAGTGATGCTACTGGAAATGTAGAAGCAGCAAAAAAAGTTGGCGAACTAGTCGCAACACGCGCTCAAGAAAAAGGCCACAAGAATATAGTGTTTGACCGTGGAGGATATTTATATCACGGACGTGTAAAAGCATTAGCAGATGCTGCCCGTGAGGCAGGTCTTGAATTTTAATATAAAAGGAGGGACATATATTGCGTACTAATATCGACCCGAATAAATTAGACTTAGAAGAACGCGTAGTAACAATCAACCGTGTAGCTAAAGTAGTAAAAGGTGGACGTCGTTTCCGTTTTGCAGCATTAGTTGTAGTCGGAGACAAAAACGGACATGTTGGATTTGGTACTGGTAAAGCACAAGAGGTACCAGAAGCTATCAAAAAAGCAATCGATGATGCAAAGAAAAATCTTATTACTGTACCGATCGTTGGTACAACGATTCCACACGAAACAATTGGTGAATTTGGTGCAGGAAGCATCTTAATGAAACCAGCTGCTGAAGGTACTGGAGTTATTGCTGGTGGACCTGTTCGTGCCGTACTTGAACTTTCTGGTGTAGGTGACATTCTTTCTAAATCATTAGGATCTAACACACCGATCAACATGGTTCGCGCAACAATCAGCGGTCTTGCTGGCTTAAAACGTGCAGAAGAAGTAGCGAAATTACGTGGTAAATCAGTAGAAGAACTGTTAGGATAGGGAGGGAAATACAATGGCTAAAAATTTAGAAATTACCCTCATGCGCAGTGTCATCGGCAGATCTGAAGTTCAAAAGGCAACCGTAAAAACATTGGGTTTAAGAAAAATTCGTCAATCTGTTGTCCGTGAAGATACGCCTGCGGTTCGAGGCATGCTTAATAAAGTATCACATCTTGTAACGGTCAAAGAAGTATAATAACATTAGCGCAAAGAGGAGGTGCTCGCATGAAACTTCATGAATTGAAACCATCACAAGCTCGTAAAGAGCGAAATCGTGTAGGTCGTGGAATGTCCTCTGGTAACGGAAAAACATCTGGTCGCGGACATAAAGGGCAAAAAGCTCGTTCAGGTGGTGGCGTACGTCTAGGATTTGAAGGTGGACAAATGCCATTATTCCAACGCTTACCAAAACGAGGATTTACAAATATCCATCGTACTGAATATTCAATCGTCAACTTAGATACACTAAATAAATTTGAAGAAGGTACAGAAGTAACACCTGAACTTTTACTTGAAACTGGAACAGTTAGCAAGTTAAAAGCCGGCATTAAAGTTCTTGGAAATGGCAATATGGAAAAGAAACTTACTGTAAAAGCTCACAAGTTCTCTACTTCTGCAAAAGAAGCTATTGAGGCAGCGGGCGGTAAAATTGAGGTGATGTAATGTTTCGTACAATCTCTAATTTCGTGCGTGTAAAAGATATTAGAAGTAAAATTGTCTTCACACTATTAATGTTAATCGTTTTTCGATTAGGAACATTTATCCCAGTTCCATTCTCAGATCGAGATGCAATTGGGTTTATGAATGATCAACAAAGTGTATTTGGGTTCTTAAATACTTTTGGAGGTGGGGCATTACAGAACTTCTCCATCTTTGCGATGGGGATTATGCCCTACATTACCGCCTCCATCATTATGCAGTTATTGCAAATGGATGTAGTACCTAAGTTTACCGAGTGGAAAAAACAAGGGGAAGTTGGTCGACGAAAGTTAGCTCAATTCACACGTTATGCTACAATCATTCTTGCATTTATTCAAGCTATTGCTATGTCAGTTGGCTTTAATGCAATGACTAATGGACAATTGATTGCAGATCCTGGCGTGGGTAAATTTATCGTAATTGCGATAGTGTTAACTAGTGGAACAGCTTTTTTAATGTGGCTTGGAGAACAAATTACTGCAAATGGAGTAGGTAATGGTATTTCCATTATTATTTTCGCAGGTATTGTTGCTGCGATTCCAAATGGAGTAAATCAATTATATGAGCAATATTTTGGTGGAGATGTTGGTGACGATTTATTCATCAATATCGTGATTGTTGCATTAATTGTATTGGTAATACTTGCTGTTGTTGTTGGTGTAATTTACATTCAACAAGCATTGCGTAAAATACCAATTCAATATGCAAAACGTTTAGTAAATCGTTCGCCAGTAGGTGGACACTCGACACATTTACCGTTAAAAGTTAATGCTGCTGGTGTTATCCCCGTTATTTTTGCAGTATCTTTTATTATGGCACCACGTACTATTGCTAGCTTCTTTGAAGGAAGTGTTGCTGGTACAATTGAGACGATTTTTGATTACACACAACCTATTGGTATGGTAATCTATGTCGCGTTAATCATTGCATTCACCTATTTCTATTCATTTGTACAGGTGAATCCAGAACAAATGGCTGAAAACCTTAAGAAACAAGGTGGATATATTCCTGGGATACGACCTGGTAAAAATACAGAAACGTATCTTACGCGAGTTATGTATCGCCTCACATTTGTTGGGTCTATCTTTCTTGCTGCGGTTGCGGTATTACCACTTGTTTTAGGTAGTATTGCTAACTTACCTCAAGCAATTCAAATTGGAGGTACTAGCTTGCTGATTGTAGTAGGTGTAGCACTTCAAACGATGAAACAGTTAGAAAGCCAACTTGTAAAACGTCACTATAAAGGTTTTATTAAATAAATTGGTTATAAGCGAGGGGAATTGCAGTGAATTTGATTCTAATGGGTCTTCCTGGTGCTGGTAAAGGTACTCAGGCTGAAAAGATAGTAGATAAATATCAGATCCCTCATATTTCAACTGGAGATATGTTTCGACTTGCAATTAAAGAAGGAACAGACCTTGGAAAAAAAGCTAAAACATTTATGGATCAGGGAGAACTAGTTCCTGATGAAGTAACAATTGGAATTGTGCGTGAACGTTTGAGTAAACCTGATTGCAGTACTGGGTTTCTTTTGGATGGTTTTCCAAGAACAGTTGCTCAAGCAGATGCATTGGAAAGCTTACTTCAAGAGTTGGAGCGTTCATTAGACTTTGTTTTACATGTTGATGTACCACAGGATCAATTGGTCGATCGGTTAACCGGTCGAAGAATTTGTCCAACTTGTGGCGCAACCTACCATGTTATCTACAATCCTCCTAAACAAGAGGGAATCTGTGATAATGATGGTGCAACTTTAATTCAACGTGATGATGACCGTCCAGAAACAGTTGCAAAGCGATTGGAAGTAAATGTTCAACAAGCACAACCATTGTTAGACTTTTATCATGACAAAGGATATCTTGTCTCCATAGATGGTTCGCAAGAGATCAATCAAGTATTTGAAGACATTGATCAAAAACTTAAATCACTGGTATAAGTAAATGTTGCAAAAATACCACGAGAAATAACGTATATCACCAAAGAAATCGTATCAAAGATGCAATTATTTTCTGGAAAGGGTATAATGATTTTCGTGGTACTATTTTGCACTATTTCATATAAAGGTGATCTAAGAAAAAGGTATTCGATTCACACACTTTATGTAACCATCATGACAGTGAATTGATTACTAGAAATAAATGAGACTTGTTTAAAACAATAAGTCTTGATTAAGCAAAACCAGGTGCCCGCCTTTCCAATATATCGCATGAAATTTCAGACAAGATGTGGAGCGAATTGTTACTGTAAGGAACATGAGATAGGATCGTTTGTACTCGCTATAAACGAAGATGCCTGATTATTTACAGTCCTCAAAATGATCCACTATTTAACCAGATATGATTCTAATTGAAGAATCAATGTTGAATGCGGGAATATGTCAGATAACTACTTTTGCAGATAATTGGACGGTTGTCACAAAACATGATAAAATATATGCTTATTTTAAATATGTATTTTTTATGATAGAGAAGTTAGTTGTTTTAAAAGATGACTAAAACTATAACCTAAGTGAAGGTGATCATGTTTGAATGATACGGAGTCGCGTCCCGAAATAGGTCAAATTGTTCAGATTATACAAGGACGAGAAGCAGGCCAATATGCTATTGTCATAAACATTGTGGATGATCGTTTTGTCTTGCTTGCGGACGGGGAAAAAAGAAAGTATGATCGACCAAAAAAGAAGAACTTACAACACGTTAGATCATTGAATTTTATTTCTCCAGAAGTCCAAAACAGCCTTCTAGAAACTGGTCGCGTTACAAATGGTAAGCTGCGTTTTGCGATATCAAAATTTGTCAATGAAGTACTGACTGATTTGAAGAAGGGAGATCAACTCGATGGCGAAAGACGATGCAATTGAAGTAGAAGGTACTGTTACTGACACGTTACCGAATGCAATGTTTAAAGTTGAATTAGAGAATGGTCACACCGTTTTAGCTCACGTATCTGGTAAGATTCGTATGCACTTCATTCGAATATTACCTGGAGATAAAGTAACGGTTGAGCTTTCACCGTATGATTTAACTAGAGGACGTATTACGTACCGTTATAAATAATATAAGCTCCGAAACAAGAGGAGGTATGGATGATGAAGGTAAGACCATCTGTAAAACCAATGTGCGAAAAATGTAAAGTTATTCGTCGTAATGGAAAAGTAATGGTAATATGTGAAAACCCGAAACACAAACAAAAGCAAGGTTAATCAATAAGGAGGTGCACAGAACTAATGGCACGTATTGCAGGTATTGATGTTCCACGTGAAAAACGTGTAGTAATTTCTTTAACTTATATCTATGGTATCGGTAAAACTACTGCTAAAGAAGTTTTACAAGAAGCTGGCGTTTCAGAAGATACTCGTGTTCGTGATCTAACAGAAGATGAGTTGTCAAAAATCCGTACAGCAGTTGATAAGCATACGGTAGAAGGTGATCTTCGTCGTGAAGTATCATTAAATATTAAACGTCTAATTGAAATTGGTTCATACAGAGGTCTTCGTCACCGCAGAGGTTTACCAGTTCGCGGACAAAAAACGAAGAATAACTCTCGTACACGTAAAGGCCCACGTAAGACTATGGCCAACAAAAAGAAATAATTTTTAAAGGAGGTTCGAAAATCTAATGGTCCGTAAAACAAATACACGTAAAAAACGTGTGAAAAAGAATATTGACAGTGGCATAGCGCATATTCGTTCAACTTTTAACAACACAATTGTTACAATTACTGATATTCAAGGTAATGCGATTAGCTGGAGTAGTGCTGGTGCGCTTGGTTTTAGAGGCTCTCGTAAATCAACACCATTTGCAGCACAAATGGCAGCAGAAACAGCAGCTAAAGCTGCTCAAGAGCATGGCATCAAAACGTTAGAAGTAACGGTAAAGGGTCCTGGTGCTGGACGTGAAGCAGCAATTCGTTCGCTACAAGCAGCAGGCATTGAAGTTACTGCCATTGTTGATGTAACACCTGTTCCTCACAATGGTTGTCGCCCACCAAAACGTCGTCGCGTGTAAATTTATCCGTATAGAATTTGTTAGGCTGTCTATAATGGGTTATGTTAGCTTAAACTAGAAAATGCAAAATAAAGGCAGTAGTTAATTTTTTTCTATTGTTAATCAGCATCGGACAGACTTAAAGTATACAAATTGACATAGTGCAGAAACGGGAACTGCCGACCTGAGGAATTTCGGTTAGATAAATCATCTAGCCGGGGTTTCGACGTTTGAAGGAGGGTTTTTATTAATGATCGAAATTGAAAAGCCAAAGATAGAGACAGTAGAAATCAGTGATGATGCTACATTTGGAAAGTTCGTTGTAGAACCGCTAGAACGTGGATATGGGACTACACTAGGAAACTCCTTACGTCGTATTCTATTATCCTCACTTCCTGGTGCTGCTGTAACATCTGTACAAATTGATGGTGCACTTCATGAGTTCTCAACGATTGAAGGCGTTGTAGAAGACGTTACAACGATTGTTCTTAACCTGAAGAAGCTAGCTCTAAAAATTTACTCTGATGAAGAGAAAACTTTAGAGATAGATGTACAAGGGGAAGGAATTGTTACAGCTGCGGATATTACGTACGATAGTGATGTAGAAATTTTAAATCCAGATCTTCATATTGCTACATTAGGAAGTAATGCAGCATTACGTATGAAAATGACTGCTGAACGTGGTAGAGGATACCGTCCAGCTGACTCAAACAATCATGATGATCAACCAATTGGAGTTATTCCAGTTGACTCAATTTTCACGCCAGTATCACGAGTTACCTACCAAGTAGAAAATACACGTGTTGGTCAGATCACGAATTTTGATAAGTTGACATTGGATGTTTGGACAGATGGAAGTATTCGACCTGAAGAAGCTGTATCATTAGGTGCTAAAATCTATACAGAGCATTTGAACATATTTGTTAGCTTAACAGATGAAGCACAAAATGCAGAAATCATGATTGAAAAAGAAGAAGATCAAAAAGAAAAAGTATTAGAAATGACAATAGAAGAGCTTGATTTATCAGTTCGTTCTTATAACTGTTTAAAACGTGCAGGTATTAATTCAGTACAAGAACTTGCGAATAAGTCAGAAGAAGATATGATGAAAGTACGTAATCTAGGACGTAAATCACTTGAAGAAGTGAGACACAAATTGGAAGATTTGGGACTAGGATTACGTAAAGAAGACTAATCATATAACAACTTGAGACATTCCGAAATAAGGGAGGGATAATCCATGGCTAGAAAACTAGGTCGTACAACTGATGTACGTTTAGCATTACTTCGAAATCTTGCTACTGACTTGATTATTCATGAACGTATAGAAACAACAGAAGCGAAAGCGAAAGATCTTCGTTCTGTCGTAGAAAAAATGATCACACTTGGTAAGCGCGGGGATCTTCATGCTCGTCGTCAGGCAGCAGCTTACTTATATGGATCAAAAACGGCAGAAAATGAAGATGCAGTTCAAAAACTGTTTAGCGATATTGCAACTCGTTATGAAGAACGCCAAGGCGGATACACACGTGTCTTGAAATTAGGACAGCGTCGTGGTGACGGTGCAAAAACAGCAATTATTGAGTTAGTATAAACTTGATAAAAGAAGGTGAAGGGCAGGATAGAATCTCTCCACGAGGTCAATCCAAGCCCTTTTTGCACATTAAGTAAATATTGATAAATAACACAGACGCCGTTGACTTCTCCCCTAGGATAAGCCATTCGGTGTTTTTTATTTTTGCTACATTTATAAATTTTTTTGCACCTGGTTATGATAAAATAGACTTTTAAAGACGTATTTAAATATATATCGACATTCTCCCCTTTAATTCCATCATTTCCGGGGAAATAATGTGACATATAACGGCGGGGGAATCGTATATGAAAAAAGAGTGTATAGAATTTCGAAATGTTTCATTCCGGTATAGCGAGGAAGGACCATGGGTTTTAAAAAATGTTAGTTTTCGTATTCCTGCAGATGAAGGGGTAGCAATTATTGGCCATAATGGATCAGGTAAATCAACAATCGCTAAATTAATTAATGGTTTATTGTTTGCTGATGAAGGTGAAGTGGTTGTTCTTGGTACTCCAGTTACAGAGGAGACAATCTGGGAAGTGCGTAAAAAAGTCGGAATGGTTTTTCAAAATCCAGATAATCAATTTGTTGGTACAACGGTACGTGATGATGTAGCCTTTGGATTAGAAAACAGAGGAGTAGACCGTTCTCAAATGATTACTGCGATAGATAACAGCTTACGTGCTGTCGGTATGATAGACTATATGCTACATGAGCCACACCGATTGTCTGGTGGACAAAAACAAAGGGTGGCAATTGCTAGCGTGTTAGCTATTTCACCCCAGATCATTATTTTAGATGAAGCAACAGCTATGCTAGATCCTAAAGGTAGAAAAGAAATCATGCATACTGTAAATGAGGTGAAAGACCAACAAGGACTATCTCTTTTGACAATTACGCATGATCTAAATGAAATAACGCAGGCAGATCGTGTTATTGTAATGAGCAAAGGAGAGGTTTGGTTAGAAGCTACCCCGAGAGAAGTTTTTGCAAGGGAAAAGGAATTGCAAGAGATTGGGTTAGATATTCCATTTGTTGCAAAACTGGCAAATGAGTTAGGTAAAGTAGACGTTCCAATTAGTCAGCAACCATTAAACCATGAGGAGTTATTAGAGGAATTATGGACATATCATTCAAACAAGTAAATTATACGTATCAACCTAATACCCCTTTTGAACACCATGCATTAAGAAATTTATCCTTTACTATTTCTTCTGGTTCATTTGTTGCAATCGTGGGTCATACTGGATCCGGTAAGTCGACATTAATTCAACACCTGAATGGACTTCTTAGACCAACCGGTGGAGAAGTATCTATTGGTCCTTATCAACTAATGCCTGGTAAAAAGGTAAAAGACATAAAGGTTTTGCGTGAAAAAGTTGGTGTTGTATTTCAATATCCTGAACACCAGTTATTTGATGAAACTGTAAAAAAAGATATAGCCTTTGGCCCCAAAAATTTCGGGGTTGATTATGAAGAAATTGAAAAAAGGATCCCACCAATATTAGATGCAGTACAGTTACCTGAGGAATTACTTGAACGATCCCCATTTGATTTAAGTGGTGGTCAAATGCGACGTGTGGCCATTGCGGGTGTGCTAGCAATGGATCCATCTGTACTTGTATTAGATGAACCTACAGCTGGATTGGATCCAAGAGGTCAAAAAGAAATGATGGATATGTTTTATCAATTGCACAATGCTAAAGGGTTAACAACTATCTTAGTTACACACAGTATGGAAGACGCATTACAATATGCAGACCATGTCATTATCATGGATCATGGAACGAAGTATATGGAAGGAACACCTGAAGATCTATTTGTACAAAAAGACAAATTGCAGGCTGTTCAATTAGATTTACCTGAAATCATACAATTCTTACGAAAAATAGAAGACAAGTTTCAAGTGTCTCTTCCTTACGAAGGTCAAACAATTTCAGAGCTTGGAATCCAGTTGAAGGAACATTTGAAGGGGGATGTAACGGATGAGTAATTCTTTGATAATTGGTCAATATGTACCAAGTGATTCGTTCATACATCGCCTTGATCCAAGAACAAAGATTACAATGATCTTTCTTTTTGTTATATTTGTTTTCTTTGCTAACTCGGCAGCTAGTTATGCGTGGTTAACGGCATTTGCAGTTGGGATAGCTTTGGCAACAAAAATAAAAATACCCTTTATCCTACGTGGGCTAACCCCAGTTTGGTTCTTGATTATTTTTACCTTTATTTTGCATTTAATAGTGACAAAAGATGGTGACATCCTTTTTCAAATTTTTTCTTTTCCAGTTTACTCTGGTGGCGTTATTCAAGGTATTGCGATTTCTTTTCGGTTTTTTCTACTTATTTTGGTAACATCATTACTTACTTTAACGACAACGCCAATAGAAATTACAGATGCAATTGAAAGTTTATTAGATCCTTTGAAAAAAATAAGATTTCCTGTACATGAATTAGCATTAATGATGTCAATTTCTTTACGCTTTATTCCAACGCTTATGCAGGAAACAGAAAAAATTTCAAAGGCTCAAGCATCAAGAGGTGTTGATTTTAAAACAGGCCCAGTAAAAGATCGAATTCAGGCAATTGTTCCGTTACTAGTTCCTTTATTTGTTAGTGCCTTTAAGCGTGCTGAAGACCTGGCAATGGCAATGGAGGCCCGTGGTTATCAAGGCGGTGAAGGTAGAACAAAACTACGTGAATTAAAAATTGAAAAAAGAGATATTTTTTCGTTTATTATATTTGGACTTGTTATTATTGTCTTATTTTTGTTAAGAGTATAAAGGAGTAGTCAAATGGTACGAATAATGTGTGTCGTGAGCTATGATGGGACAAATTATGCTGGCTATCAAATTCAAAATAACGGTATAACCATTCAGGAAAAGATTGAACAAGCACTAAAAGCTTTGCATAAGGGCAAAGAGGTCCAGGTTATTGCATCAGGAAGGACAGATGCAAGAGTGCATGCAGTTGGTCAAACGTTTCATTTTGACACGACTTTAACAATCCCTGAAAAGAATTGGAAGATGGCTTTGAATACACGTTTACCAAAAGATATTTTTATTGAGAGCGTACACCACGTAGTTGATGACTTTCATGCGAGGTATGACGCAATTGTAAAAGAGTATCGTTATTTTGTTTTAAACAGAAAAGATCCAGATATATTTGTAAGGAACCATCGTACACATGTTAGGGACTATTTAGATATCCATGCAATGCAAGAGGCTTGTACGTATATAGAAGGGGAACATGACTTTTCAGCTTTTTGTTCTGCTAAAACAGATATAAAAGGAAGTAAAGTGCGAACCGTTTATCATGCGAGTTGTCAGAAAGATGGAGATCAAGTAGTTTTTGTTTTCAAGGGAAGTGGCTTTTTATATAATATGGTACGTATATTGGTGGGTACGTTGATTGAAATAGGTAAAGGTGAACGTCTTCCAAGTTTCATAATAGATACAATTAATAGTAAAGATCGTAATAAAGCAGGGAAAACTGCACCACCACAAGGGCTCTTTCTATGGGAAGTCACCTATAGATAATAAGTTAAAAGCTTTTTTAAACAGCCTTTTTTAAGAACATTGTTCCTTTTCATTATTCGGATTTGATATAAACGGGCAGTAAGTTACTAACCCGCTCACAAGTGAAATGGTCTCGCTGTCCGAGTGGATCTTCAGCTCGTGCTGTTCCCACAGGATTCAATTTCATTTGAGGAGCGGTAAAGTACGTTACTAGTGCATAGTTTATTTAAAAATACTGATAAAATAAACAACAATCTTGTAGAATATAGTTTTTATGAAAAAAACAACGGATCCGGGTGATTATCTATTGACTTTAGGGTAGGCTTGTTATATGATGATATATGGCATTTTATTTCTATCCCACGATTGGCCCCGGAAAGTTAATTGTGTAGAATATAAGATCAAATCAAGCTAGCAATAGCAAATGAAACGTAATATGAATAGGTAAATTTATATATAGGAGGGTAACTCATCATGCAAACAACTTTCATGGCAAATGAAAATACTGTTGAACGTAAATGGCTTGTTGTTGATGCAGAAGGACAAACACTAGGGCGTTTAGCTAGTGAATTAGCTTCTATTCTTCGTGGCAAGCATAAAGTAACTTATACACCGCATGTTGATTCTGGTGACCATGTTATCATTATCAATGCTGAGAAAATCGAATTAACTGGTAATAAACTAAATGACAAAATGTACTACCGTCATTCAAACCACCCAGGTGGATTGAAAGCACGTAACGCAGATGAAATGCGTACGAAATATCCAGAGCAAATGCTAGAACTTACAATTAAAGGTATGCTTCCAAAGGGTAGCCTTGGTCGTAAGATGGCTAAAAAATTGCACGTATTCAGAGGACCTGAACACACTCATCAAGCACAAAAACCAGAAGTATACGAACTTCGCGGATAATTTAAAGGAGGTAATGAATAGTGGCACAAGTACAATACTACGGTACCGGACGCCGTAAAAGCTCAACTGCACGTGTACGTTTAGTACCAGGAACTGGACGTATCATTGTTAATAAACGTGATGCGGAAGACTACTTCCCATACGAATCTTTACGTACAATCATTAAACAACCATTAGCTGCAACTGAAACAGAAGGTGGCTATGATGTATTAGTAAACGTTGATGGTGGAGGATTCACTGGTCAAGCTGGTGCAATTCGTCACGGCGTTTCTCGTGCATTATTAGAAGCAGATCCAGAATACCGCGCTGTATTAAAGAGCGCTGGATTCTTAACACGTGACCCACGTATGAAAGAACGTAAAAAATACGGTCTTAAAGGCGCGCGTCGTGCACCACAGTTCTCAAAACGTTAAAACCTTGTCATACAAGGAATCAAAACCTCTTTCCTATTTTTATGGGAAAGAGGTTTTTTATGTTTTTGTTAAATTGACTCACAAATGACTCACAATTTTTATAGCGAAATAAATTAATGATCATCATCGTTCATAAATGAATAAAACTTGTTTGCAGTTTCCGCCTTAGCTTCTTTCAATAAGTGTACGTAAACATTAAATGTAGTTTGAATATCTTTATGTCCTAACCTTTCTTGAACATCTTTAGGACTAGCACCTGAGCTTATTAGTAGGCTCGCATGTGTGTGTCTAAAGCCGTGTATGCTTATTCTACGTAATTGAGCGTTATTTTTAATGATACGTATTAATTGATCATTAAAATAAGCTAGTCTGATTCTTCCCATCTTTCTATGGAATTGATGATAATTAGTGAATATTGGTTGTTCTTGATCTTCTAAAATAGGTTGGTTTATTTGTTGGTAACGTTTAAATTGTTCTTGCTTCCAAAACTGTAAAACAAGTATTGTGTCAGGATCAAGGCTGATAACACGATTGGAACTTGTATATTTAGGTGTTAATAAATGCATTGTATTTTTCTCGAAGTATAATGTTTTACTAATATACATAAGTTTTTTATCAAAACTAATATCTGACCAATTTAATGCTAAAATTTCGCCCTTACGTGCCCCTGAGTAAGCCGCCAAATGAAAGAAGGTATAATTGAGTGGTTCATCTTTAATCAGGCTCAGGAAGTCTTTTAGTTCCTTCTTTGAATAAAAATTTTCTTTTCTACCATTTACTTCTACAAAAAAATGATCTTTTTGTACAGGTAAAGTGACTTTTTCAAATGGGTTTGTAATGATATAATCCATTTTTTGAGCATATTTAAGAACTAAGTTCGATTGAATTTTATAGTCCTTAAATGATTTCAATTCATCAGCCCATTCATTAATGACTTTTTGACAATATTGAGGTGTAATAGACTTAATATCTAAATGACCAAATTGAGGCAGAATTCGATTAAATTTAGATTGTAAGGCTTTAGCTGAACTTGGCTTGATTTTTTTGCTATGTTGCTCAAACCATTCTTCGTAAACTTCTTTAAATGTTCGCTTTTTTATTTCTGGTGCACCAAATTTATCGACTTCTGCTTGTAAAGAAATGAGGTAAGATTTCGCTTCTTTTTTAGTCTTAAAACCTCTTTTTGTTGTTTGCCTTTGCTTACCTGTTTTTGGATCATAGCCTAGATATGCTCTTACGAAATAGGCAGTTGAACCATTTTTTTTTGTGTACTTTTTTATTTGTGACATAAATTTAAAGCCTCCATTTTGCTGGCGGGCAATTAATAGAGGAATTAACATAATACTATTGCAAATAAAATTAAATTTCAATAAATTTGGTGAAAATGCTTGAAAAACATATTTTTATGTTATAGTATTATATTAAATTAAATATAAATTATGGGAATACCCCAATTTAGATGATATAGGCGCACACTCTGCGCATCTATATCTCAAAATTGGGGTATTCTCTTTTTTTTTAGCTAAAGGAGGTGAAATTAATGAATAAGTTGAGCTTCGAGGTGCCTCAGGGTTTCGCTGATAAATATTTTGAGGAACTAGTGCAAATGAATCGTGAGGCAATTGAAGAAATAGTGTCATTCTCACAAGTCGAAAGAAGGTACTTAACAAAAAAGGAAGCATGTGATTACTTAAATGTTAGTTATCAAACACTGCAATCAATGATTACGAATGGCTTAAATACCATAAAAATTGGTTCGAAGTATTTTATCGATGTACAAGATATTCATATTTTCATGAAGAAACACAAAAAGTAAATAAAAAAGGCGGGCAATATAAAATTTAGGAAAGGGACGATGTGATGATGTCAAATAAAAAGGAGCCCACTTTTTGCGAGAAAGTGGGTATAAAAAAAGACTACAATAACATTTTAAGGGCGGCACTCATTTATGTCAATTTGTTAAAGTGGCCGGTGTTTCCAGTTGTAGCAAGGTCAAAACGACCAGCAACGACGAATGGTTTCAAGGATGCAACTACGGATAATGAAGTTATAAAAAAATGGTTCATTAATAACCCAAATTATAATATTGGGCTAGCAACTGGTTGTAAGAGTGGTGTTTCTGTTGTCGACGTAGATATCAAGAATGTAGATGGAAGACAAACAATAAAGAATATAGCTAATAGATATGGAGTATTACCAAAAACAATTACGCAACAAACAGGGTCCGGTGGTATTCATTATTTATTCCAACATCCAAATGGATTGAAGAGTAGCGTTGAAGCATTACCAGGTATTGATATACGTGCTGAAGGTGGCTACATAGTGTTACCACCTTCTCGCCATCAAAATGGCGAAAGTTATAGATGGATGGATGATTTAAGGCCAATGAGTGTTGAACTAGCTAATTTACCAGACTTTATGTTAAATCTTATAAAGCGAAAAGATGAAAGAGTATCTAAAAAAGATTGGAGTTATCTTTTTAATAATACAAGTGATGGGGTAAGAAATGTAAATTTGACATCACTGACAGGTCTATTGTTACGTAGGTATGTCGATCCATATTTAGTCTTTGAGATTATCAAAATGTGGAATCAAACAAGAGTTAATCCACCTCTATCCATTGGTGAAATTGAGAAAGTGTTTGAATCAATAGCCGAACGCGAAGTTATACGGAGGCAGGGATAATGAAGGATGTAATTGATTTATTGAATTCAAGTGAAAAAACAGAATGGGATAATCCAATTGACTTTGAAGAACCTCAATTACCTATATTTGATACTAATGTCTATCCGGAGTGGATCAAAAAGTTCGTTGAACAAGTTGCTGAAGAGACCCAAACACCAATTTGTTTTGCTGCTGTATCAATGATTAGTGTACTCTCAACAACCGTTTTAAGTAAATTTCGGTTAAAAGTGAGGGGACAATGGACAGAACCAATCGGTATATACTCAGTTGTTGTTGCAGAGCCATCGGCTCGAAAGTCTTCTGTCTTTAATTTATTATATCAACCAATTTTTGATTATGAACTAAAATCATATAACGAGAAAAATACAAATTTTAAAAGGTATATAGCAGCTGATGCAACTCAGGAAAAGTTGATTGAATTAATGGCTAATAATAACCAAAGTATTACTTTAGCAACGGCAGAAGGAGATGAAGTATTTGGGATGATGAAAGGCAAATATACATCAATTACGTCGTTTGATGTTTATCTCAAGTCGTATTCATCTGATCCAATTTTTTACGATAGGAAAAATAGTGGTACTCTAACTTTGCAAAAACCTACAATGGCAATGACATTATTCGTTCAGCCTTCCGTCATCGGCGGAATGAGTAACGAGTTTTCAGATCGAGGTGTTACGCAACGATTTATTTACTCGTTACCTAAATCTAATGTTGGATTTCGAGACCCAGATCCTAAATTAATTGATCAAAAGGTTAAAAATAACTATAAAAAAAATATAGTTCGATTACTTGAAATAGCAAACGACGAAATAGAGTATGTAACACTTTCGAATAAAGCACAGGAATATTTAAATGAAATGATTCATGAAATTGAGTTAGAGCTTAGAAACCAAGACCTGAGTACTTCTATCAAGGCTTGGCTAGGAAAGTTAATTGGACAAATATTAAGGATTACTGCACTTTTGCACATCAGTTTTGAGATTACTAAAGGTACTGCATTTCAGACAGAAATTGGGGTTGATACTTTAAAAAGAGTATACAATTTAAAAGATTATTTTATTAAACATGCAAAAAAAGCGTATCGACAAATTAATAACACTAACCAAGAAACTGCAGATATAAAGTATGTACTTAATAAGATAAAGCATTTAAAAAAATTAGAAATAAAAAGACGAGACGTACAGCAACTAACAAAACATCGCTTAACAAGTGTAGAGCTCTCAAAAGTTTTAGGTGAGTTGGAGGACTTCAACTATATAAGCAACATGAAGAAAGATAGAAAGCAGATTATAAAAGTTAATCCGATAATAATAAATTAACATCCCATCGCCCCTTTTTGTTCAAAGGGGCATATAGAACAGAAAGAGTACGGGGGATATCGTTTCCCCATTCTCCCCACTACTCTTTAAATGGGTATATTGGGACAACAAGGGAATTGGTGTTTCCCAGTTAAATATGCTTTATAATGCTATCTGAAATAAAGATGGGGAGATGGGACAAAAAAAGGAGATATTATGACATATATAAATTTTACAAAAGGTCAGTTTGAATATAATTTGTATAAAATTTGTAATAAGCAAAAGTTAGGCTTTATAGAGGAAGTTAGTGATTTTTTTAGCGACAAAGGAGAACTTGATACAAATGAATATGTATATTTAGTAAAAATAAACTCAAAAGTAAAATTGTATGTATATTCTTCAATTGATAGATTTACAAATAAAAATCGTGTAAAGGGTTCGGATGCAGTTCGTCTAGTAATTCAAAAAGACGAATATTACATTAAAAACCCCCACCTAAAAAGAACAATGGGATTGTTTAATGGTAATTTAGAAAAGGCTATTATAAAGGTTGTAAAAGAATATAAATAAAATTTGTTAGTTGGTTTTGACAAAAATATATTGTTAGTCTAATATAAATGTATAATTATTTTTTATTTCTTTATTTCTTTAAAAAACAGTGCAAAGGGCGTACTGTGTCTAAAATTAACAATTTAATTCTTTTTATAAGGAGTGTATGCGAAAAAGAGCATATGCTCTTTTTTTGTATATAAAAAATCAGAGATGGAACCAACAATAATTAAGTCAACAAGTAGAATAAAAAACTTAAATGAGTGTCGAATGGGTAAATCGGATAATCAGCAGCGATTTGCTCTTTTTTGTTTACTGCTTGCTGTTTATATAAATTAATTGAGCAAAACCCTAATTATGATACCCGTTGGTAATTGTTAGGTCCACACAAATGGTTGGTAATTGTGTTGCTAGAAAAGAGAGCCTTTAATGTATGAGCTCGGCTCTTAAAAATTGAGCGGAAGGTTGAATTTATGTTTTAAAAACTCTCACCTTATAGGAATTAACTATTTAAGTCTATTAAGAATGAAGGAGTGCGTATAGTGCGTGGGAAGAGGAGTATAGTTCACGATGTTAAGCTAACAATTAATTTAATAGATAAAATAGGTCAGTCGAAAAAAGCCGCCCGTGATAATAATAATCAGGGTATTCATTCATTAAAGCAAAAAAAAGAAACGGTATCTATTTGTCAAAATTTCGTTAAATGGGCGCGTCAAGAGTATAAAATCAAACGATTGTATCAATTAAAGGTTGATCATTACCAAGCATATATTTTGTTTAAAAAAGAGCAAGGACTGAGTATTGGATATCTAAAAAACATTGAAACGAGTTTATTACATTTGGAAAAAGGAATGGCTGCGTTGGCCAAAAAACACAATAAAGAACTTATTACATTTTGTCCAAAAAATAGAATGATTACAGGACATGTTATACCAAAAGATAGAAGTTACTCACATGAAGAGTTTTCAGAAGTTCAGCGATATGTTAGTAAAAATGTGAAAAATGCTATTTTGCTTATGCGCTATTTAGGCTTGCGAGTTAGAGAGAGTGTGCGAATTGAAAAAAGACATATTGTTAGTAAAGATGAGCAATTATTTGTATTGATTACTGATGGATCCGGTATCACAAAAGGCGGCCGGTTTCGTCAAATACCTGTTCCAGAACATTTTAAAGATGAATTACAGTTAATATTAAATAATAAAAAGCAAAACGCTAAACTTGTTCCCTTAAAGATCGATAGTGTGCGCAGACAAATATTTGAGGGATTCAAAAAAGCAGAAATAAATACTAATGGTCGAGGAACGCATGGATTTCGCCATGCATATGCTCGTAATCGTATCGATGAGGTGCTAAAAGAACAAGCAATATTAGAAGAAGGCAACAAAATGTTAACTAAAGTCCTTCAGAACAAGATGATTGGGCGACAAGCTGACTATGCAATACATTCAACGGAACAAAAACAACTATTCTATAAGGTTAAAGAAGTAATTAATATCGTTCATGGTGAATTAGGACATGGAAAAGATAGATGGGATTTGGCGATGATATATATGAGGAGGTAATGAAATGAGTGAAGAGCTTAATAGATTAAAACAAGAAAATAGCAGGCTTCGAGAAATTATAGGATCGTGGCGTCGTAAAGCACAAGAAAAAAATCCATATAGAAATAGACTATTTAAAGAAGGTTATAATCGAATGTATAGTGAGCATTATAAAGTCTATATAGTTGATTATATTCCTGGAGATTTAGATATAAAAGAAGTAATTGAAGAAATAGAAACAAAGTTCATGCCAACTATAAGACCCTTTTCATTTAAACGTCTAGATTATTCCACGAAATATAAAGCCTGGATCGTGGAAGTTTGTCGAACAAAAGAATATACAAAATTACGTGAGCCATTTGAGGTGCGTTGGTCAGAATAACAGAGTAAAATACTAGCTAAACTACAACATGGGCTGGATAAGAGAATAGGAATGCTCTTCTCTTATCCCATATTACTCATTGCCCACCTGCCCCAATTTGTTATTGTTAATATGACTGACTCATCAAAAAGGTAGTAACGCAAACTCTCCCAAAAAGCTAAACTTATGAAAATAATAATTATAGATGCAATTGTATTTTGTGCGTTGACCTTATTCTGGTGAGCCGTTTTTGTCCTTTTAACTTCTTTTTTAAAATATGTACCAGAAAATAATAAATCAAGTACTACGAGTAAGAAGTAAATCCACGTTATAATTGCAAGGAACCAGTCTGTTATTGTCCACCACATCATTACCCCTCCTCTAAATTGAACATCTAATTAGTTGCCAAATTAATAGATGTTTTGGTGCGTTCGCCGTTAGTTTTAATAATCAACGTTTCTGCTCCCAAAACAAATGAAGAAACAACCATGTAACCGTGTTGGAGAGCTGCATCATTTATCTTTTCTTCAATTTTTGATATGTTTCCCCACTCACCTTTTTGATGTTTTTTCAAAAAGTATAGGATATCCTCTGTACCTAATACTTTTCGTACAGAGGCGTTTACTATTACTTCTGGTGATCTGGTTCCTTTAGTCATAGAATATCCCCTCCTTTGGCTTAAATTATGAAGCAATATCGTATCTAACTTGTCGTCGATCTTTAATAGTGTAATATATTGAGCGAATAAATTGTGGTATAGCAATGATCAATCCAATAATAATACTAAGACCTAATAAGATGGGAAAAACAACGGGAATAAACCAGATAGTAAGAACTGTTAATAGGTTGAAAAAGTATTGGATGAAAAACATGATACTATGAAAAATTACAAGTGCTAAAAATGCTCCTTTTAAAAGTTCTATGATTGATTCTATATTTAACCCTGTTGCCGTTTTTAATCCGATTAGTAACATGCCAATAAAAATAGTAATTAAGTTTGCTAATAATGATGGTGTAGTTCTGCTCATTTTATATCTCCTCTCTATGTAATTTTGCTGAGACAATCAAGTGACATTAAGACTTACATTGCTTTTTTGCTTCTTTCCATGTACCGAAATGATAAATGAACTGATTGGTACGAGGAAGATTTTCTTTTTTAGCGTACTGATCCCATTTTGTTGTAGTAGTGAAATAAGAAGAGTGTAGTCTCGCTAGTTGTTTGAGTTCTTCTTTTTTTTGTTCTTTACTGGTTTGTCCGAAAACTTTCCTTTTTGCTTGTTCCCAACCATTAAAATGATAGATATAAACATCACTTGTAGGTAGCTTTCTTTTCTTTGCCCACATATCCCAATGCATATGCGTCGTAAAGTGTGCTGCATGAAGCTTAGCAATTTGAATTAAATCTTGTTCATCTGATTGGTTATAGCGTTGTTTTGGCCTTTGAAGTAGTTCGTTCAACTCATCATACTTGAGATGACGCATGATAGTTTGATAAGTAGGAAGAGCTATCTTTTGGTTTTTTCGATATGATTCCCATGATTTCTTAAGGTATGTTTGGTCAGCCAACGCTTCCTTATGTTGTTTAATGATTGATAAAATCTCTTGTTTTGTGTATAACGGCTTTCTTTGCTGTTTTTGCTCTATATCAAATCCAGCTTTTATTTTGGCCTCGTTAAAAGTACCAAATCGTTGTATATAGACGCTCGAACGAGATAATCCTTTTCTCTCTGCAAGTTCGTCCCAGCTTCGCACTGTAATATCGGATGAACCATATTTTTTTAGTTGATATAGTAATCGTTGATTTTTAGATTGCCAATGGTGATGCACCATAATTAATTAATCCACTCCCCAAACATGGTCTCTAAACCGTAACCATCCTCTTTTAATTTTTCAATCATTTCCTCTTTTGTATAAATAGCATTATCAGTCAAATAAGCTTTTACATAGACATCTACAAGTAACTCTCTGGGTTCTACCGGAAAGGGATTCGGATATAGATATTCGGCATAACGCAACATATAAAAAAATAATTCATCTTCATTGAAAAACATTAATGCTAAATCATCATCCAAGGCATGCATTCTATGAAATCTCTCTCCAACTTCTTCAAATAGAGGGCGAGGTATTCGGTTCTCATCAATCATTTTCAATATATAAGTCTTAATAGTAACGTATTTCTCTGTTTCATATCGCCATTGTGTTGCTAATGGTGGAGTAGTATGTTCTGGTTTCTTACCATGAACTAATTGATCATACATAGAATAGACGGGGTCGTATTGATGAAACAACCGGATACGCTGAATTGAGCTTTTAGGTATGCGCTCTGTCTTATATCCTTGATATGACCCTGTATGGTAGTAGTATGTCTGTTCTTCTAAAAATGCGGCCTTTAAAGCCCTCTCAACGTGAGATGTATATCTTTGATCATTTTCGTTTATTTCTATGTGAATACGATAACCGTTAAAGTAATCATCTTTCAAAATGATATCTCCATGTGTTTGTACGATATCAGCCGTGGAAGCAATTATATATAAAGAAGGTTTCTCATCTTTGAATGGCGCAACTAATGCTAAATAAGCCGATTCTAAGCCGTCTTGTGTGTAACAGCGGTGCAACACCGCACATGCTTCATCTACGCGCATCTCCATTCCTTCAAAGTTATGTGTACTAAAAACTGCTTCAGCAATATTCATTCGACCATCTTTTAACTTTTCTGCAGTCATATTTTTACCCTTGGCTACTACCCTAGCTGCAGCAGTCTCCTGCGGTCTTTTTATTTTAAATCCTTCTATGTTGAGCCGATTTTCTTTCCTTCGGAAGCTATCATAAATTAACACTAACGGAACATATGGAAAAGTCATAATAATATACAAGGGTGGAATAATCATCCATTTTAATAAAAAATAGATATAATCTCTTATCTTTTTTTTATCTTCATAGTCATTTGTCTGTAAACCGATCCAGGAATAAGTTCTCACAGGAAAAGCCCCCCTTTAATCTACCATATTCAAAAAACATAAATACTTTTACAATATATTATAATTAGTGTATCATAGAATGTAGGTATTATCAATAATTTTCCAACTTAATAATTTATAAGGAAAGGATGATGTCCATGCTTCGCTTAATAACGAATAACAATGTGGAAAGAAAAACAGATCAAAAAACATGTGCAACTCATTGTGCTATGTATGATGCATTTACAGAAGAGTGTGCTATTTGGAAAGGAGTAGATACAACAAACCCACAGTACTTTGCTTCTTGTAAAGATCAAATTAACTATGAATCAATAGAGCAGGTAGAGGAAGAGAGACATAGCGATTTTGAAGAGCCTATTGCGGAAGAGGGAATGATAGATACGTTTGAGACACTATGCTATCAAGGAGAACCGTCTGTGGAGATAGATTATCAGTATCCATTAGCCCCAGATATCGATTCTAATAGAGATGATGCTATTTGGTATGTAGCTCCAGATCAAAGCTTTGGATGCTGGATAGTGAACCATTCTGAGCAAACGTTGATGTCTGTTGATAAGATTTATCGTAATAAGCAGTTATCTAAAAAGGGTAAAACGTATGCTTCACCATATCCACTACATGATCACCAATCATCTATTAGCTTAGCATCTAATATTTGCTGGTATGTTGATGAAGACGGTATAGGAGCGTATCGTTTTTTAATGAGCGGAGAAATTTTTCTGCTTTGAGATTACAGATAGAAAAGTATGTGAACTACTTATGTTTTAATTCTTTAGTGTAAGAATGTTCATAGGGAATTATATGTTGAACTGAATCAAAAATAAGAAAGGAAGTTAGATGTGACTAATACTTACGATAACTTTTATGAAGCTCTCAAAGACCAATATGAATATTTATTAAATGGTGGAACAAGTTATCGGAAAAAGACTGCACTTTTGGCACTTAATATTGCCAAAGAAGTGAAACAAGTAGATCTTTTTTTTGATCATGAAAGAACGAAACAATTTGTTCGTCAATATTTACCGGATGAAGATAATTATAGAGTACTTGACGTGTCTAAAATGCTTTACCATAATGCAAAGGAATAAAAATTCAAGGAAGAAATGTCGCCATAATTAAAAGAAATGATAGCAAAAAGGAGGGAGCAAAATAAATATAGGCTTAAAAAAAGAGATGAATAGCTTTAGTTTTAAGGTTATTACCACTCAACTGAAAAATCATTGATAATTATGTTGTATTTTAGAATAATGCATCCCCGAACCTTTTGGTATAAAAATAACTAAATAAATGCACTACGTTATATCTTTAAATAGAAAATTGTCTGTGATGTGATTTAATTTGTTATCAAAAATCGATGTCATCTGATTAAAAGGATTTTACATCCATTCATTTTAAATTACTGTTACTACCACTAAACTGTGAGCTTGTCATTGCTGGTAATTATAGCGAGACTTTTGTTTAATTCGTTGGTATCTATTTAAAACTGAATCTAATAATTGACTAGATTTAACTGTCTCTGGATGGGTTATTCCTTTAGTTTTAGCTTTATGAATCATAATAGTTCTTAAAATTTTTATTTTAAATTTAATAATTTTGATAGTCATTTCTATCTCCTTACATCCTAATATAATTAAAGCAAAGTACAGTATAAAAGAGTCATTATAAATTGTTAATAGTTTCGACATAATATCTGTTTATTCGACAAAAAGCACGGTGTTTAGTAAAAAAATGAACAAAGAGGTATGTGTGTGGCAGTTCAGTACTACAATTTGTTATCTATTGTAAATTTATTGCTTCTAAAAAAAGGAGATTTGTAATTAAATGACGAAATAATTTATGAAAATAAAATTATTGTGAGGCAGTTTTATATGTTGATGTGACAGCTTATTTAAGGGTTATTTGTAATAAAGAAATAGTGAGGCGATTCGAATCGCCTCACATTTTCCTATTTGCCTCACAATGCTTAGGGAAGCGATTGTAGAAAGATTAGGAGGTAAAGGAAACTAAACCATTTTAAGAAGCAGAAATAAATGATAAAGAGCAACTGAGTTTATTTTATTATCTTACTTAAAGGTGGAAATTTTATGATGGATGAAGAGTTAGTATTGTTTAGAAAGTGGATGTTAAACCAAGATAAAGCGATTAAAACGATAAAGGAGTATTCAAATTCTATTGAATGTTTTAACGACTATCTACAAAAAATAAATGTAGTCTGCTTTCGTTTAAGAAAGAAGATGCAATTAATTTCATAGAAGAAAAAAACAAAGAGAGCAAGAATAAAGCAATCCTTAATCGTTATATAGCAGCTGTTAATGCATACGCTGAGTTTAAAGAAGAAAACATCAGGCTTTCAATGAAAATGTTTATTGTAAATAACATCCCATCTGCCCATTCTAAAAAAACTATAATTAGTAAAGATGCTAAAGATTTAATGTATAAGTACGCTAATAAAACTTGGAAAAAGAGAAACATATCTATGATATTATTGACCTTAGAGACTGGTATCAAATTATATGAATTAATCGCATTAAATAGAGATGATCTTCACGTTATTAACGATAATTCTTATGTGGAGATTAGAGGGGCGATAACTAGAACTTTGCCAATTTCTGAAGAGCTACATTCCTATATCCTCAAATCATATAAAATAAGTGGGTATAGTGGAGAAGCCATGTTTAGCTCTCGGTTAAACAATAGGTGTAGCAGGCAGGCGGCTGCGACAATCTTTAATAATTATGGTCTTACAAGTCAAATTTTAAGGGACACCTACATATATAACCTAATTAACAGTGGTGTAGATACTTATAATATAGCTCAACTTGCTGGAATAACTACAACAGATCAGATGATTTCTAAGTTTTACAATTGCGAATATAAATTTATTGATGAATTTTTAGGAGTTCCGATGTAATCAGAGAAAGGTTGTTGGATATATGAGTAATAAAAATCAATATTTTAAAGAAATACATTTCCGTTCGCAGAAAGAAATAAATCAATCTAACTTAAATAAGATAAATAGAGAAAGAATAAGTAGAGAAGTAGATCAAATTTGGAATAAGTCTTGTCGAAATTTGAATTCTTCTCAAAAAGACGGTTTATGGTCAGAAGAGAAGGTAGAGAAAGAGTTGGTGAATCAGATTGATCAAATGTTAAATAAAGTGTATGCACCACCGAACACAGATTCAGCGAAATTAGAAGTAGCGAATCGGCTAACTAGAAAGTTTATTAAAAAATATAAAGAAGAAATGCATAAAAAGTAGTAGTGATGTACTCCTTTTCCAGAATTGATGCTCGATTACAAACATTGTAATGTACCACCTCTGAGGTTGTATGTATTGTAATCAGTAAGGAGACACAACTCCGCACCTCACAGCACCAACCCGAAAAAAATGGTAAAATGGACGTATTCTTATAGAATGGGGGAGACTTCTATGTTGGTTTCGTGGAAGGATAGATGGAAGAGGTGGTTCGTTCGCTCGTTGGAAAGGATTGTCGGCAAATTAAAAGACCCTCCTGTTACACCCTTATATGAAGATTTGACCCCGAATGATGATATTGATAATGATGGCATTTATGCTGGGGCCATTCGATCTGGCTTAGAAAATGAGAAGGTAAAAAACATTGCGATAACCGGTCCGTATGGCTCGGGAAAAAGTAGTATTTTGAGAACCTTTGAGAAAAATCACAACCAGACCTATCACTTTTTGAACATTTCGCTTGCAACCTTTGGTAGTAAACCCAACACACCATCTGGCAATAACGAAGGTGGGGGCGGTCAGGAGGATGAAAGAGCGTTAGAAAAGAGTATCCTTCAGCAAATGATATACAGAGTCCGGGATAGGACTATCCCATTCTCTAGGTTCAGAAAGATTAAACATATGAAGAGTAGACAAACGATTCAGCAGCTCTTCTTATTTCTCGCGTTTATTGCAGGGGTTATCTATTTTTTTGTCCCGAATCTATTTGGAACACTCTATGAAAATACCGTGCTCAACCAGAGTGAGGAAACGATGTCATTAATCGGCGCTATTCTATTGCTTGTTTTCATTAGCGTCTATGGTTTTTTCCTATTAAAACAAATGTATCGATTTTTGCGTGGTAACCTCAATTTTAATAAGGTAACAATTGCGAATGCCTCACTAGAAATGGATAAAACCAAGGATGACAATTCGATTTTTGATAGGTTCATTGATGAAATCCTTTATTTCTTTCAAGCAACTAAATATGATGTTGTGCTATTTGAAGACCTAGATCGGTTTGATAGTCTCGATATTTTTGAACGGTTAAGGGAACTCAATGCACTTATTAATAATTCGGAGCTTGTAAAAAGGCGGGTGGTTTTTATTTATGCAATCAAGGATGATATCTTTGGCCAAATCGATACGGTTGAACATAGCCGCAGCCGGACAAAGTTTTTTGATTTCATAATCCCAGTAATTCCAATTCTACACGCTTACAATTCCGTGGAGGTGCTACGTGACCGATTAATAGAGTCTCCATATATTGACGAAATAGATCCGAATTTTCTCCAAGATGTCAGCCTCTATGTCGATGATATGCGGATTCTAAAAAATATTTATACGGAGTTCGATATTTATAAGAAAAAACTTGGGGGAGACCTCGAACTAGATACGAACAAGCTGCTAGGGTTGATCATTTATAAAAATCTGTATCCGGTTGATTTTTCTCAACTCCAGTATAATCAAGGGCTCGTTTATCAAATGATGAAGCAGAAGGATGCGATCATTGAGCAACAATTGACGATGCTAGATGACAGAATAAAACAGATGGAGCAGAAAATTGAATTGGCTAAGGCAGAACAGCTGGTTTCTATCGATGAATTGCAGCAGATCTATCTACAAAGCTTAAATGCAAGAACAGGAAATTATAATAAGTTTATTCGACTTAACAATACTAACTTTGGAAACAACACAACCATTACAGCGAGTTTTTTTAAACAATTAAAGAATGCGCAAAACGTCAGCTATAACATGGGAAATGGCAATAAAACCGCCACTATCGATGAAATCGCAACAGTGTTTGGCTCGAAAGACAATTACTTTGAAAGGGAAACAAGCATTAAATTAAAAAAGGAAGAAAATCTGGAGGCCTTTAAGCAGCAAATCTCGCAATTAAAACGCGAGAGAACGGAAGTACATGATTTATCCCTAAAAGAACTGATTGCTAAAAGCGACAAGAGGGTATTCCCAGAAGAGCTGTTGGATAAAGATCTGCTTGTTTATCTCTTGCGGCATGGATATATTGATGATACGTACCATTATTATATTTCCTATTTCTACCCGGGTAGTCTGACCAAAAGGGATATGGACTTTATTCTTAGCGTTAAAAATTATAAGGGTCGTGATTTCTCGTATTCCTTGCTGCATGTTGAAAAAGTTATTTCACGCCTAAGAATCAGCGAATTTAAACAGGCAGAAATACTAAATTATGATTTGTTGGATTTTATCCTAGAGAAAGACCAGTATCAGGAACATTTCAAGCTGATCCTGTCTCAATTGACGAACGAAAAGGACACGTCCCTCCAATTCGTAACTGGATTTAAGGAAAGAACTGCACATAAACAATCGTTTATAAAATCGCTTTGTCATAACTGGGATAACATATGGGTGTATATCGAGGAAGCATCTAACTTATCTGATGAGGAGATTCAAGTCTTTTTAGCTGACATTCTGCTTTTCGCTGATGTTGCCGATCTCGAGGAACTCAATAAAGAGGATAAGCTCGCAGCCTATCTTGCAGAGCTTGATGATTATTTCAAGGTGTCAGAGGATTTACCATCCGTAAAAGAACAAGACATTCTCTCCAGGCTCCGGGTCAAATTTACAAATACAACGCACCTTAGACCGAAAGGGGAATTGTTTACTTATGTTGTGGAGAAAAATCTCTATCAAATTAATAAGCAAACACTGTCTGATATTTTACAGGGAAAAGTTAGTAACTTAACTTATTCTGCTATAGAGGATGCAAATGTGGAAAAGGTGCTTGCTTACATTGACCAGAATATAAATGTGTTTGTCAGGGAGGTTTTGTTGGATCAAGAAATCAGCCAGGAGACAGAGGAGGCAATCATAGAGTTATTAAATAGAAACTATCTGTATAGGAGCTTAAAAGAGCTCATTATTGAGCAACAAGCTTTGCTGATTCAAGATATCACTGAGGTCGATCAGGAATTATGGAATGTTTTACTAGAAAAAGATAAACTCATTATCAGCTGGCACAATGTTTTTCAGTATTTCAAAGTGGGACAAGTTTTTGATGAGACAATGATTGACTACCTAAATGATATCTACCACGCCCGCGAGCTTGCTAAGTACCGTTTAGCAGATGAGGAAGCGATGGAGGAAGACGAACGACACATGCTTTCCGAAGAGATCATGAAATGTCAAGAGATCGAGAATGCTTCGTTTGAAAAGTTAGCAGCCAGTATCACAAAATGGGACTTCTATTACACAGATGATTTACCTGAAGCTCGCGTAAGAATCATGATTGAAAATGACATACTATCTTTAACAGTGAAAAACTATGAGAATATTAAAGCGAATCACCCGAGCTTACATTTGTTTTTAATCGAAGAAAATATAGCGAAGTTTGTCAACCATCAGGACGATTATGTCCTTAATCTAGAAGAAATCGAAACGTTATTCCACTCCGATGTTCCCGATATCTACAAAACGAAACTGATGAAACAAATCGATCCTGCTATCTTATCAGAGTCAGAAAAGGCGATCGATTTTGCCGAGGAAGTAGTCGAGTTTATCGTCCATCAGGGTATGGAGGCTGGTGCAGCATTAATAGACGTTCTGTTTTCCTTCGATATGGCAAAGAGATGCAAGGTGATGCTTTTAACGAGCCAGGTGAAAACCTTGGAACAGGAAAAAATCACAGAGCTACTACAAGCACTCGGCACCCCTTATGCTGGCATCACGAAAGGTGGAAAAAGACCAGCCATTGCCAATAACGATCTGAATCAAGCGCTACTAAGTGAGTTGGATAGAAAAGACTACATCTCACAGTTTAAACTAGAAAAGAAAAGGCTTAGGGTGTTTACGTATACGAGGTAAAGGGGGCGTGTAGGGTACCTTTTTTTCTGTTACTGGACGCCCTGAATTAGTTCATCTTCGCCACTCTGATTGATTTAACATACATGTCAATTAATTTTTTGGATCTTATTAAAAACTTCCATAAACTCCTACATAACTTGAGGAAAATTAATTAACAAAACAGTCATTTACTGCACAATTGCTGAAAATAAAGAATGAATCCTTAGAGTGGGCTTTAAAACATATAGAAAATTGGGGCTGGTTGAGGATACACATACTGGAAGGCTTATATTCAATATAATGAGTGCTTTTGCTGAGTTTGTTGATATGATTGTAGGAACGTACTCAAGAAGGCAAAGCTATTGCTAAGCAACGTAATGACTTTAGAGAAGGTAGGCCAAATAAGTATGGTAAGGAACAAATAAACCACGCTTTAAAACTGTACTGTTAGAAACTAATTCGTATAAACGAGTTGAGAATATGACCGGAATTTCTAAAAGTATGTTAATCCGTGCGAAAAAGAAGATATCTCGGAATTAGAAGTTTAATTATTGAACCAGTACACTTATTCGTTAAGGGTTGTGTTTAAATATGAGAAAGGTATGAACTGATTATCAATAATGTAGTAAAACCTCCTTTGTAGTAATAACAATAAGTAATCTAATTCGTGCTAAGAAGGTGAAATTATGAGTGTTTAATGAAACAGGTTTAGATCCAGATGAAGTGAAAGAATTAAGAGAAATAACGAAAAACTGCCCCCCCAAGGCTAGAGAGTTCCCTTGAGGGGGTCTTTTCCGTTCTTGTGCTTTTTAGTGCCCAAAAATTAAAAGGAGAGAGTTTATTTCTTACAGTTTCTATATTACTAATTTTAACACATCAAGTTATAAATCTAAGTTTTGCTCCTTTAGTTGATAGACGAGAATAACCTACTTTATCGTTTGCACAGCATCATCATCCATAAAATGTTTCAATCCAATAGTTATATTACTTTGAATTATAAAAAAGTTAATGGAAGTGAAATATCCCAAAACTCTACAAAATGCAGAAAAATAAAAATGTTCCTAAAACATTCGTTATAAGGAATACAACTTATAAAGGAATTTATAAAATTATCAATCCGTGTTATCAATTTATATAGGTGTTTTCAGGAAGCTTTAATATTAGCTTTTAATAAATTCTAAGCTAGTGTATTAATAAATATAATTTTTTATAATTAATTGTATTTGTTTTGTTCACAAAGTGAAATTAATGATAAAATATAGATATTATCATTAATAAATACTTGTTTAACAATGCTTTATTTTGTTTCGTTATCTTTTGAAAAGGAGGGTTGTGAATATGAATAAATTATCAAGAAATGATTTTATTTTGAATATGATTCATTCACATGTTAATAATGACCGAGATGCTTTTGCTGAGGATTGTATCGAACTAATAAAACATGAAGAGCAAAAAGGGAATTATAGAATAGCAGCAAAAATTAGAAATGCTCTTGAGGAAACGCCTAAAGAGAAAACTAATTCACAAAAAACATCATCTGCAATATTTGAGCTAGATACTTTAAAGTTTAATAGTAAAGTTAAACTTAATGAAAGTTTGGAAGGATTAATAGACATCAAAAAGCCTGTTTGTAAAGAGGAAATAGTATTAAAACAGGAAACCTTATTTGAACTTGAAGGTATTGTTAAACAATGGGATGAAGTTGAAAAGTTGTCCAAGTATAATTTGCTGCCACAGAACAAAATCTTATTTTATGGACCACCAGGAACTGGAAAGACCATTAGTGCATACAAGATAGCTAGTGAACTAGGGTTAGAAGTAGCTTATGTTAATTTTGGAAAATTAATCTCTTCTTTCTTAGGGAAAACTGGCGAAAACATAAGTGATATTTTTGACTACGTAAATCGAAATAAATGTGTCTTATTATTAGATGAACTTGATGCAATTGGAAAGAAAAGAGATGATTCACAAGAACTGGGTGAATTAAAAAGAATTGTTATTTCTCTATTGCAGGGAATTGATAACTTCGGATCTAATTCATTAATTATTGCTTGTACGAATCATGAGCATTTGTTAGATCCTGCTTTATGGAGAAGGTTCGATAACAATGTTCAATTTACTTATCCCGGTCTTAAAGAAAGATATAGCCTAGTTAAGAGCTTAGTAAAGTCCGTAAACTTAGTTATTGAAAATGATTGGATTGAATTTATAGCTGAAATAACGAATGGTTTAAGCCCTGCATTTATTAAAAGAATTGTTGAGAATGGCGTTAGGAAATGGATTTTAAATGAAAGTGCTAAAAAAATTAAATGTCAGTATTTAATTGTCGAAGAAGCTCTTAAATTTATTGATTTGACATCTATGTGTGTTGAAGAAAAGATTGAAATAGCTAAGAAATTAAGAAGGCAAAGTAAAAGCTATACATTTCATTATTTAAGCTCAATCTTGAATATACCTAAATCCACACTACATAAAAAAATGAAAGTGTCTTAATAAACTCTTTATAAACTTTTGGAGGGGATTATATGTCTGATAATAAACAAAGACCGCATTTTATGATTAACGAGGACATCATTAACAAAAGACCTACTGACTTTGACGGAGGTGGGTCAACTCATAGAAGAAATGACTACTCTAGTCATGGTAGGTACTTAATAAACAATCTTAATAATATTCAAGAGACTGAGGTTTATGACGAAGATCTAATAAAAGATAGGTACTTTTTTGAGATTCATTTGGCAGAAGATGAAAAAATAAAAGATAAGTATAATAACTTAAAAGATAACTCTCGAGTAGAAATTCTAGATGTTATAAATGACTCTGTTGGATACGGTATGATAAAAAAACAAGATATGGAAATATTGTTGGATAGAATACTTGAGTATTCTAATAGTAGAGACCATAAAGGAAAAAGTTATTTCTCTTTTATTGAGGAATATAGAAATATAAATTATAAAGATAAAATTAGTAGTAAGCTGAGAGAAATGTTAACAGATGAAGAAAATAATGAAAAAGTAAAAGTGATAATTGAGTCATTTAGTTCGTTACCAAGAGATATACAGGAAAAAGGTTTTGTGGAAAAAGTCCAAGAATTTGTAAATGGCCAAAAAGGTCAGGTTTTTTCAAGCTATATTCATTCTAGTGGGTCAGTTGTAGTAGAAACAGAAATTTCGCCTTCAAATATCAAGTTTTTAGCTGAAAATTTTCAATCTATCAGATTTATTGAACCTATATCAAATATTAAATTGACTCAAGTGAAAGACAAAACAACATTTCTTGAAAATATAAAAGTTGAAAATTTAGAAGGTGGAGCGACTGTATGTATATTTGATTCAGGTGTTAATATGGAGAATGCCTTACTCTCTCCATATATAACTGATAATGTACATGAAGTTGTTGCACAAGATTATGATACAGGACATGGTACATTCGTGGCTAGTAGGGCTGTGTATAGAGATACATTACAAGAGCAGGTTACAGTTGGGACGTTAACACCAAAAGTTCGTGTTTTAGATGTTCGTATTTATGGTATGGATGGAACCGGTGCAGAAATATCTTTAACTGAAACTGAGTTAATTATTGCTATAAGGAAAACCGTACAGAAATTTCACAGGGAAGTAAAAGTCTATAATTTATCGTTAGGATTTTTAAACAAGGATACTGATGAAACGGCATTAAGCGATGTACAAGTAAGTAGGATTGCTGCAGAAATTGATTTCCTGTCAAAGAAATATGGGGTGTTGTTTGTAATATCAGCAGGTAATATTAAAAGTAATTTTCTCTATAGGTATCTAAATGCTCATGGTTATCCAAACTATTTTTCTTATGATGATGCAACTAGAATTACTCCCCCCAGTGAGGCTTTTACCGCTCTTTCTGTTGGAGCTGTGGTAACAAAATATGGTGAAGGTGCCCTGACACCTATAAATCATCCTTCTCCCTTTTCAAGAAGGGGTCCGGGATTTGGTGGGACTAGAAAACCGGATTTAGTTGCTGATGGTGGTAATATAATGGCGAACGGTGAAGATAATAATGAAATACAAACATCAGCGTTGGGAGGTCCGAGAAATTCCTTAGTATATGATTCTGGTACAAGTTTTGCAGCTCCTATAATATCTTCATATGCAGCTGAATTATTTGATGCATTCCCAGATATATCAAATAATTTAGTGAAAGGGATGCTTATTCATTTTGCTAATATTCCTTATGAAGCAAATAATTATCCTAGGGATAAATTTGAACATATGGGTTTTGGGATTACTAATTTTAATATGTGTATAGAGTCATTAAAGAGTAGAGTTACTTACGTTCATGAAGGCATTCTAGAACAGCAGACTTATTACAGAATTCCTTTTTGGATTCCAAGTGCACTAACGGATTCGGGCAGAGTTCGAAGGGGCAGAAAAAAATTAAAGCTTAGAGCAACTATAATTTGGGATCCATTGGTAGATAGGCGAAAACAGAGTGGATACTCACTTGTTCATATAAATTCAAATATCTTTAAGATCAATGATCAAGGAGAAGAAGGTAAAATTCCTTTAGGAGCTTCAACATTAGATGGAGAGTCCTATAAAGAAAAATTTTATCCGGTTACAAGGTTAGAGAAAATGTTTGAACGTAACATTCAAAGTGGATTATGGAATCTAGAATTAAGAATGTCTCATAGATGGGGAGTTCCAGAAGGATACGAACAAGACTTTGCAGTATTAATTTCGGTAGAAGATCCTTATGATGAAATTGATGTATATAATGAGATCACAAACGAGGTAGGAGTACGATTCTCAAATATGGTACAATTTTAGAATAAATAACTGGAAAAAGAGTTTACTGGATGATAGAGTTAACATATTTTCTCTTAAAAATAATTATTGATGAACCATAAATAATAGTAGATTGAATAGGGCTGTGAATTACCCCTTTTAAAAAACTACAAATAACTTTACAATTTACGCATGCAACACATTTTAATATTGACCCTAGAATGGTTCCAATAGGTCCCGAAAAAAGGACTTGTTTTGCATCACTAGTAGATAAAAGAAAAGCCCTGGAAATGTTGTGTAACAACGATTCTGGGCTTTTAAATACTTAAGTTTGCAAAGCGTTAAAATTAACGAGAGTAAAATTCAATAATTGATTATAGACTTATAAATAAACTAGTTTATTTTCATCTAGCTTAATTTTTTTAGCTTAAGGACAATCTATAGTGATTCTCTCTTTGTCCACTTAAAGTATATTAAAACAATATCTCTGTTATCTTCTAGTTTTATCCGTACCGATAAATTTAACATTAATTTAACGCAATCCCATTAAAAAGCGTAAAAAGGAGGTAAAGATGTTACATTAAATATCCTATTAAAACGTAAGCGTCAAATAGCCCACACCTATCATTCAGATCTGGGCTCATGCTATGATTAGCTTACTTCTTACTTGGTATGCGACAACTTTCTGGTATATAGTCTGACCAAGGCAGATACCTTTCGATTTCAGTAGAATCTGTCAGATCTACATTCGGAAGTTCTTCAAATAAATATTTTAAGTATGCAAAGGGATTAAGGTTATTCGCCTTAGATGTTTCAACGACACTATGAATAAGAGCGCTACTTTTTGCACCCTTCGCCGTGTTGCTGAAAAGCCAATTTTTTCTTCCTAAAACAAAGGGTTTAATTGCTCTTTCCGCACGTTATTTTAATTTATGAATAACGTGCGAAGAAGGAAGAAAATCAGAAATACGAGTTAGATGGTAGATTGAATGAAACCTTATCATTTAAGTATCAAAATCAACCTTCTGAACTAATTGAACGCATACCAACTAAATTAAAAGCAAAATTACTTGAATTGCACCTTGACGAAAGAGCAACAGGTAAACTTTCTTAAGATCTTAAAACAGTTGAAAAGGATCTTGCAAAAGAAGGAAAAGATATTTCTCATTTGTATGATAAAGATTATGTTCAAGCAGGGGCTAGTATTGGTGGTGTAGCTAAATTGTTTGTTGATTTAGGTAATCAAGCACAAAATAATGATAAAGATGTAGATGAAATAAAGCGCAAAAGTAAGTCTAAGATGAAAGATAAATCATTACACAAAGAGAATGAAATGGAATTGTAAGAAAGGGAGAGAGTGATCAATGAGGAAAGAGGCAAACCAATCACAGCAAAAGAATTTGAAGAACATTGGAAAGAAATAAATTACCAATTGGAGATTGAAGGTTTAAAACCTACTACTGAGGACAAAGAAGCTATTAGGAAAGTTCTAACAGGAGAGATGGATATAAAGCGCCTTACTGACGGTATATAATAGCAATTAGAGAGCAGTATAAGATGTTTAAGGTAGAAACAGGTATAAAAAAGATGTGGTCAGATGTGGGGAAGAAAAAAAGTCCTTTCCGATTGTGTTGAACTCTCGCTTTTGCGATGAGGGTTCTTAATTCATTTAATAATATAACTTTAAGTTGGCTAAATTGTTAACTATCTGAGTTCGTGATGCTAGTTTAATAAAGATTAACTTATTACTAATTTTGTCTTTATTTTCCAAGCGATATATACAAGAACTAATATGATAGATCCTAAAAAATGTGGTTCTACGCGGTTATACTTTCAACTAATGTAAAAACTTAAAAATAGTGAGTTTAAACTAAACTGCGAAGTAAGAGCTATATGCACTCTTACTTCGCAGTTTAGTTTAAATGCATTGTAATCTACTTTGAAGTCACTTTACCTACTCTCAACTTCTCACAAAGGGTTCTCATTAAAAATGATTAATTACATACAAAACCTGTCGCACAATCTATTTCTGTCCCTGCTTCAATTAATCCTGTGAAATTACTATATTCATAAATATAATTATAATCCATAATTCCAGCAAGTATAGTAGTACCTTTCATATTTTTAACATACCTTACTTGTTTAGTATATACAGTAGGGATAAATGAACTTGCAATTGTTGTAGCGGCGCTAAAAATGAAGCTTGCTTTTGAAGGTAAGCCCAATGCGCTTGATAATGCAGCTGATACAATACCAACTGTAATAGCACTAAAATTAATATCATTATAACTTGTGTAAGAATAAAGCCAAGGGGTTAGTTCATCATTATCTAAAGTAACTAAATTATTATCAAAAGTAACTAAATTATTATCAAAATCTATCTTTTCTGATTTTTTAATCTTATAATCTGTGTTTATTTGTTCTATAGTCTTAGAGCCGTTCTCTATTGTCTCTACTTCAATTCCATTTTCTATAGGCTTAGTATAATGCGTTTTTTCTAGGACAAATTCGCCATTGTCATTTTTTTTCTTGACATAACTAGTCACTTCACCAGTATTTGGGTCGGATTCTTCAATAATCTTATATGTTTCACTATCAATTTCTTGAATGTACTCCCATGAATTTTCACCCTTGTTTACAATGTTTACCTTGTTATCTAACTTAGTAGTAGATGCTGCCTCTACGGTAAAAGGTGCGAATTGTGATGTCACCATAGCTAAACTTAAAATGCCTACCAAAAGTTTCTGAATTTTTCTCAATTTGAATCTCTCCTCTCATTATTTAAACTATTTTTTATTACATCTACTAGCGTAACATACATTTTATTTAAAAAAAGTAATATTTATGAAAAGGTATTAATCTTTTTTCAATAAGTTTTTAATTTTTGTACCACTAAACCATCCTATTATGGTAATTATAACTACTGATAAAATTGTATTCCAAGTTAGATAATTTTCGTCTTTCAAGGTGCTAACTATAACCAACCCTACGACTCCTCCTAAAATAAACATAATAGATCTTTGTATATTACCTTTCATGATTATCCCTCCATAAAATTTATATTAAGTGTAGCATAATTCTAAGGCATAATATATGTTCTATTACTAAATTATTTCCATTTCGCAAGTTGTGAATATAAAAGTAAGCTTCAAATCATCCATTATCCCGAAATTAGGATAAAAAGTTAATTAACACTATTTCTTACGTACCATTTCATTACTGGCAGGCATCTTTCAATAGTATTGTTTAATATACTGATTTGCTCCTGCATGAGTTTTTTATAGTCTTCTGTTACTTTTTTGTATATATCTAAATCCTCTTATAGTTTTTTAATGATTTTATCGGTTTCAATGTTACTCATTACTTTCACCTTCTTTACTTTGAAATAAATGAATTTTACGGATGTTTTAGTGTCCGAAAAGTGACCGACAAGTTTTAAAATCTTATTTTTTCATGTTAAGTCACTAGTGTTGCATTAATTTAATTTGATTATTGAAAAGATTCGTAATATTCAATAAAGTTATTTCGCGCAAAGAAAAAGTCCTTTATAATGAATAAGTCAGGTGGTAACCCGTCCAAATCCACTAAAAAAGGACCAATCTCATGGACAAGATTACACGAAAAACTTCATTTGGACAATGGTTTTCACCGATAAACATTAATTTATTTGATGAACAAGTGAAAACATTGAAATTAGATTATTATACGAAGAAATTAACGACTGAGTATTGCGGAAAGAATGAGCCAGCTGTGCGGAGTTTTGAGCCACCGTTTGCGGAGAATAGAGCCACTTAGTGCGAGAAAGAGCCACTGCACTAAAATAAACAGCCATCGGAATAATAATGTCTTTTCCAATGGCTGATATTCTTATCTAAATCTTTTATCTTCTAATTGATGATCAATAATATCGATAGCCCAAAGGACAAGTTCATCACAATTCAAATCTTCTTCCTCCATGCTAAATACACAAGTTGGAAGTAGTTTATCAACTATCGCTATCATGATCTCCTCAGGTAAATACCTATGAAGAAAATACTTCGCTATTCGGTTTTCAACTTCAATAGGAATCATTTTGATCCCGCCAATCCATGACGTTCTCTCATCGAAACTTCTCCATCTACTAGAATCTTATATGAATCGTGAACGATTCGGTCAAGTATCGCATCTGCTATTTGTGCCTGTCCTAACTTTGAATGCCACCCCTCTGGTGAAAATTGAGAACAAAAAATAGTCGATGTTCTTTTTAGCCTTGCCTCTATAATTTCCAATACGTGAATCACATGTTCTTCTGAAAGCTCAGTTAGTAACCACTCATCAAGTATTAATAAGTCAATCTTCTTATATTTTTGAATGATCTTTCGAAAGCTACCATCAGCTTCATACTTTGCTACAGCTAATTCATCAAGTAATTCTGGTAATCTAATATACTTTACTTTGTAAAATTGCCGACAGGCATGGACTCCAAAAGCATTAGATATCCATGTTTTCCCGTTCCCTGATGCTCCCATTAAAATAATGTTATGGTGATTTTGAATATAGTTTCCTGTTGCCAACTCTAGGATTAATTTCTTGTCTAGATTGCGATCAGGATGATATTCTATATCTTCAATAGCGGCTGTGGGCTCATTAAATGTTGCCTGTTTTATTAATCGTTCAAGTTTGTTTGATTTACGTCGGTCATACTCATAATCTACCAAGAGGTTAAAGCGATCATCAAAATCCATGCTGCGATATTCTTTATTCTGCTCCTGTTGCTGATATAATTCTGCCATTGCTCCCATTTTCATTTCGGTTAATTTACGCATTGTTTCTTGGTTCATCATTTTTTATTCCCCCCATAGTAATTAGCTCCACGCACAAATCCATAGTTATTAGCGTTAATCTGATCATTACTTGTATCCGTCTTTTGTTTTCGCTTCTTGCTTCTCTCCAACACACCCTTTAACACAGAAATTGTAGGGTTTGTTGATATCTCAAGTAAGATTTGCGTTGCCTTTTCCAGTTCTTTTTTTGTATACTTCGTTGATAGATTCCTGAGAGTGCTAAGAATATTTAATGCTTTCTTTTCCACATTCTTTTCCAGAATAAAAGAAACAAATTGCACCGTAGAAGGTCCAATAGTCTCTGCCCATTTACGATTGTTTTCAGGATTATGTTCTAGGTATAACCGATGGTTATCTGGCATATGATCAGTATTCGTCGAATACTGACTAAACTCACCGTTTAATCGTTTATGGGATGCAATTCGGGCTTCTTTAAAGTAAACTTCAATTAGATCCGTTGTTAGTCGAACATCGACATACTCACGGACGTAATCATACGGAACAGAATAATACATGCGTTCAACTTGGATGTGGTAGTTCAGTTGAACTTTTGATGTTTTCCATTCCGTAAGTTTATACCTTGTTTGAGGAAGCAGCTGAAGGTAGGATTTCTCTTCTTCCTCAAACACCTTCTTACGAGAACCAGGGCGTTTTTGAAAATCAATTGTATTAATTTCTTCTAGCTTTTCAAATATTTGTTGATTCAAATCTTCGATATGAAAACAATGATAATTCCTTAAGGGAGCGATAATCTGCCGTGAAATATATCCAACCGTTCCTTCAACACTTGCTTTATCCTTTGGCTTTCGAACACGGCTCGGAACAATCACACTGCGATAATAGTCTGCTAGTTCACGATAGGCTTCATTAAGTACTGGCTCACTCCGAATTGCTTTCGTAACCCCTGTTTTCAGATTATCAGGCACCAAGGTTTCAGGAACACCTCCGAAGTACTCTAATGCATGGATATGAGCGGTAAGCCAATTAGCTGATTTCATATCTAAAAATGCTTCCACATAGCTGAATTGGCTATAAGGTAAGGTTGCAATAAAAATGTACGCAGGAATCGTTTCGCCTGTTGAACGATCAGTAATTCCCAGTGTAGAACCTGCCCAATCTACTTCCATGCTTTCACCAGGTTTTCTTAGAATAGGCATTGTCAATTTATACTTCTTCGCATACTTGCCATATTTCTCGGCAAATGTTCGATAAGCATAGGGAATCTTTCCACCCTCACGTGCTTCTGTGGCATACTCGTGATGTAATAAAGTTAGGGTTACATTCTTTTTTTGCAACTCTTTATGCACTTTTTCCCAATCAACCGGGAAGTAACCTTTCTCAATAGCTTGTTTCTCTGGAAAGAGAAACGCCTCTAGCCATGGATTGGTCATGGTATCGTTTAAACTGTCCACACCAAGTTTCTTGGAGCGATGAACGACATCAGATACTGTATTCCTTGAATGTCCAGTGCTAGAACTAATTGTTCTTTGACTGACTCCTTCAAAATACAGTTCTAGAATCTTACGACAATTAACCATAAAAAAACCTCCTGTATAATAGTGTCATGCTTGTTTGCATGCAACTATATTATACAAGAGGTTACTTTATTAATTGTGTTATTGGCTCTCCATTCCGCAAACGGTGGCTCATTTATCCGCAATGACTGGCTCAAAAGTCCGCATAAGTGGCCTAATTTATCCGCAATAATCAACGACGGAGTCGTTTCTAAAGTTACTGCTTTTTGCACAGCTACAAGAAGTTGAAAGTCTTCATGCACTTAGCGATTGTCTCTTCGATGACCAGCTTCAAAAAGGAATTAAATTAGAATCGATCAGTATTTCTCAGCTTTCACGCCGTTTAAATAATATGAATCCCGATCTATTTCAAAAGCTATTTCTTGATTTAGTCGGACAAATTCATGCAAAAACGCACTATACAAAACTTGTGATGCCATTAAAAATCATTGATTCAAGCACATTGCCACTCAATTTGACGAATCATAAATGGGCAAAGTTCCGCAAAACAAAGGCAGGAGTGAAGCTACATCTGCGTCTTGTTTTTATGGAAAAAGGTAGGTATTACCCAGAAAAAGCCGTTATGACAACAGCAAAAGAACATGACCGTGGCCAACTTGAAATCATGGTAGACGATAAAGAATGCATGTATGTGTTTGACCGTGGTTACTTAGATTATGAACGTTTTGACCGAATGACCGATGATGGCTACTTTTTTCTTTCAAGACTACGGAAAAACGCTGTTATACGGGAAGTTTACAACTTTAAACTTCCCGAAAATACGGCTGTTTTGACAGACCAAATGGTCTTAATTGGTACTACACAAAATCGTGCTGAAAACTACTTTCGCCTGATTAAGGTATTGGATTCAAAGGGAAATGAACTCCATTTGATTACGAATCGTTTTGATTTAAGTGCCGAAGAAATTTCAGAGATGTATAAATCACGATGGACCATTGAATTATTTTTTAAATGGATCAAGCAGCATCTCAACATTAAGAAGTTCTATGGACAAAGCGAGTGGGCAATCCAAAATCAAGTATTCCTTGCATTAATTGTTTTTTGCCTACACGTTCTCGCTCAAATCGAGACGAAAAGCAAACGAAAAACCTTACAGATCAGCCGTTATCTTAGGGTTTCCTTATGGAAACCGGCAAGAATCTGGCTTCGAAAGATTGAAGGGAAAACGATCCCTTAATGCGCATTTTGTCGTCGTTGCATTAGCATAATTGTAAATTAAAATCAAATGGATGGAGCCACCTTTATTAGGGTATTTACTTTTTTGGCTCTAAACAGAACAATAAATTAAACTGAAAACTCAGAAAAAATTAATGCAACACTAGTGATGTTAAGTAATAAAAATAAATGTTGTTACAACAAGTTTTTTGGTCAATATTTTTAATTATTTCAATGGTTAATATATGGGCGGCATGATTTAATATTTGATGAAGTCTATCCATAATTTTGAATTATAAGTACATTTTTATTATCATTTAGTACTTTGAAATATTTTGCGGTTTGAGGTTACAAATGCTAATTTAATAATGTACAAAAACGCTCGTTTAAAGATGTACATTTTTGATTTCCTATGTATATTACAACTTTACATGGAGTGGCGGGCATGATAGCCTTGATTGGCTAGCCAGCCCTTGATAATGCTGGCTTTTCGGCTAAATAGTCATGCCCGTAGAGGCTCCGTGTCAAGTTGTAATTATGCATTCACCTGTATAGGAAGCATAATAACTGGCGAAGTGTACATGCTTAGATGAGCAAAAATGTACATTTTGAATAAGTCATTTATAAGGTGCTTTTAGCTTTAATATTAAACAAAAAGTAGGCAATTAAAGTTAAGCTGTTCATAAAAGTATACATATACGAACACAGCAAACCTTAGCAATTTTCCGTTCGTAAAAGTGCGCAAATTATAAATACAAACGTCCGTAAAGTTGTTTAACTTTTACGGACGTTTGTTTATACTATAGATAAAGATAACTCTTACGGAGGTACCGATATGACAACTGGAAAAACATTTGCATACATTCGCGTTTCATCAAAGGAACAAAATGAAGCTAGGCAAGTAAATACTATGCAAGACTTAGGTGTCCATGAACGTGATATATTTACTGATAAATTAAGTGGTAAGAATACTGATAGACCACAGTATCAGGCGTTAAAAGCAGTACTTCGTGAAGGTGATACAGTGATATTCGATAGTATTACAAGAATGAGCCGTAACATGAATGATATCAAGGCGGAATATAAATATTTCATAGATAACGGTATATCTTTACAATTCGTACATGAACCTATGTTAAACACGCATGCAACCGCAGGGGTAACCAAAAATGAGGACGTACTACAGCGTGCTATATCCGATATAATTTTAACGTTGTTGTCTGCTTTTGCCGAGAAGGAACGGACGGATATACGTGAAAGACAAGCAGAAGGGATTGCAGCTGCTAAACGAAAAGGGAAACGTTTAGGGCATCCTACGCTAACATATTACACATTGACACTAAACCAAAAAGAATTATTCAACGAACAGTATAAACGTTGGAAAGGTGGTAAACAGACCGCTACACGTACTATGGACAACGTTGGTATGAAGAAAACAACCTTCTATAAAGTGGTAAGTGAATACGAGAGTTTAATAGGTGGTGATTTCGGCCATTGAGATATACCGCCTGTTACATATTCCCCCCCCAAGTGACAAAGGATGTATAAGTAGATGACAAGACTCTTTGCCACTTTATATTTCTAAGTTTAAAAAGCGTAGTATTTGAATTTGAAATCATAAATGTTAAATTGTAATCAAATCTTATTGGTTTACAACTCAGTACTAAAAATATTTCCTATAAAATTCTTGTCTCAATTTTCCACTCAACTGAGCATAAATACGAGTAGTTTCACTCTTTTCATGCCCAAGTAAACTCTGGATAACATCAAGAGGAGCCCCGTTATTCAGTAAATGAGTTGCATAACTATGGCGCAATTGGTGAGGGTGTATGGTTTTATCTATACCAGCTCGATGCGATATTCGTTTAATGACATACCTCATCTGAGCAATGCTCATTCGGTGAGGGATGCGCTCCGTCACAAATATAGCTCGGTCTTGATCTGTACGCTCTTGAATGTAACGTTTTAACCAAATATCACATCTGATATTAAAATACACTTCTCGCTCCTTATCCCCTTTCCCCCTTACAATCGCTGATTAATTCCCCCAATTAATACAATTCTTTCTAATGAAACAATCTCTCCAATTCGACACCCCGTTGAAAACATAAATTCAAATAAAGCCTTCTCCATTGAGGTATGGCAACCTTCCCTCAAATGTTCAATTTCCCTATCTGTTAAGAATTTCGGGATTCGTTTTCCGACCTTTGGTTCTTTAATCTTGGCAGCTGGATTAGCCGTTATATGTCCTTCTTCATGTAACCAACGGAAAAATGACCGAATAAAACGAACGCGGTGAGCAATACTTGATGGTTTTAATGCTACGCTGGATGAAGCTAAGTATTCTTTAATTCCTTGAGTCGAAATGAATTGAGGGTTGATATCTTGAAAGTGACGGACTAAGAGGTTCGCTTGCAGTCGGTAAGCATTTAATGTGTGAGGTGAAAATCCTTCAATCCGTTTTTCATTTTTGTATGTTTCCCAAGCTTTAGTTAATTGCATAGCTTGATTCCTCCAAAATATTTTAAATGTCATAGAGAAATTATTTCCATATTTCTAAAGAATAAGAACAATAAAACTCTCATTTATGGTAAAATTTTGGTATAAGGAACTGTTAGTTTGTGAAATGTTGATCTTAAACTAAAGAGGCAGGATGATTAAAAATGACAGGAGATAGAATATGAGACCTTTAGATAAAATTCTTTACTCATTCAAGGCTTTACTGTACACAGCATTAGCGTTTGTTTTGTTAGGAAATAGTAGTTATTCTATGCCACTTGGTGAACACGGAGCAACTATTCTTGCTTGGATAGCCATACTTGAAGTTATTACAATTGTTCGAAAGTTAGATGATAGAAAAAAATAATAATGAAATATGATTTTTCACTAACGGAGAGCTTTTCTGGAACAAGAAATATAGACCTTATTGCGTTAAATTGCAGGTTAGTGGAACAAGATTTTAGTTTTCAATAGTAATATAATAAGTGAGGAGGGATTATAGATGAAAAAGCTAATAAGTTTATCTCTTATTGCTCTCTTATCAGTAGTATTGCTTTATTTGGTTG
>NZ_QJSH01000012.1 GCF_003426025.1 Paraliobacillus quinghaiensis | reverse complement strand
CCGAAGGGGTCATCTTGCTTCCCGCGCTCGACTTGCATGTATTAGGCACGCCGCCAGCGTTCGTCCTGAGCCAAGATCAAACTCTCCATAAAATGCGAGCTTGGTTGCTCATTTAAAATACTAGCTTATTTCTTACTTAACATACTGGTTGTTTCGTTCAGTTTTCAAAGATCAAAATTATGGTGGGCCTGAGTGGACTCGAACCACCGACCTCACGCTTATCAGGCGTGCGCTCTAACCAGCTGAGCTACAGGCCCATTTTATAATGGAGCGGGTGAAGGGAATTGAACCCTCGACATCAGCTTGGAAGGCTGAGGTTTTACCACTAAACTACACCCGCATCATATGATAAAATGGTTTAAAATTAAATCTTATTTTGGAAAGTCACTCATGGTCGGGAAGACAGGATTTGAACCTGCGACCCCTTGGTCCCAAACCAAGTGCTCTACCAAGCTGAGCTACTTCCCGGTAATGGCGCGCCCGAGAGGAGTCGAACCCCTAACCTCTTGATCCGTAGTCAAACGCTCTATCCAATTGAGCTACGGGCGCTTGTTAAAGCGACATTTTTAAATATAACACAACTCGTTATAAAATGTCAACAACTTTTTTGGTGCGGTTGAGAGGACTTGAACCTCCACGGGTTATTCACCCACTAGGCCCTCAACCTAGCGCGTCTGCCATTCCGCCACAACCGCATAATTGATGAGCCATGGAGGATTCGAACCTCCGACCCTCTGATTAAAAGTCAGATGCTCTACCAGCTGAGCTAATGGCTCATGATTTATTAGATCACATTAGATGAAAATGTTTGATATGTCTTCCCACCTAGAACCTTATCAAAAACTCCCAGGTTTCAAACGTTTGGTCAACATAGATCATGGCGATAACATTTAAAATACTGTTTCTCCTATCAATAGAAAACCCTTCGAAAACAATTACGTTTCAAAGGTTTTAATAGTAACAACATATATAAATGTACTTTACTAAAATGGCTGGGCTAGCTGGATTCGAACCAGCGCATGACGATACCAAAAACCGTTGCCTTACCGCTTGGCTATAGCCCAAAAAATGGCGGTCCGGACGGGACTCGAACCCGCGACCTCCTGCGTGACAGGCAGGCATTCTAACCAACTGAACTACCGGACCTATTAATTTGTAAAATAAAAGTGACCCGTACGGGATTCGAACCCGTGTTACCGCCGTGAAAGGGCGGTGTCTTAACCGCTTGACCAACGGGCCATACAAAAATGTTAAATGGCGGAGAAGGAGGGATTTGAACCCTCGCGCCGCTTACACGACCTACACCCTTAGCAGGGGCGCCCCTTCAGCCACTTGGGTACTTCTCCAATGGCTCCACAGGTAGGATTCGAACCTACGACCGATCGGTTAACAGCCGATAGCTCTACCACTGAGCTACTGTGGAATAATCACTTATTAGCGACCTTAAATATAATACTATATATATTTATTAGTGTCAACAGTTTTTAAAATATTTTTTTGTGTCAGAAACATTAAAGTAACATGAACACAACAATTACATTTTACTAATAAACTATTGCACAGGTCAAGTCTATCTAAAAAATAATTCGCTTTTCAAATGCTTATATAATTTAACATGAATTCTTATAGTTCGTCAATATTTTTTTGAAAAGAAAACAAGATAGATTAAAAAGTTGCACTTTACCTCATTTAAACTATTACCTAGAGCACACTTATAATACTATAATGCACAATGTTATTGTAACTCTTTTAATTTTCCAGCACATTTACCACAACGATATTTATTCAGATTTATTCTTCGCTTTCTAGGATACTTCTGTCCACAAGAAGTACATTTGTACATATGTAATGGCTTATTAATCATTGTGGGTAGTGGCTTACAATGCCGAGGGGAACCAGTCTGTTTTAGTATTTTTTTAAATTCTGGATCACCATGGTTATAACCTTTTCCTTCTATATGTAAATGATAATGACATAACTCATGTTTAATAATCCCATAAAACTCTTCTATATCTAACTCTTGTAAATACTTTGGATTTAATTCAATCTTTCTATCAACAGGCAGATATCTCCCTCCCGTTGTACGAAGCCGTTTATTAAAAGAAACCGCATCTACATATGGTTTATCAAAAAACTTAAGTGATAAGGTATTTACTAGTTGTTCTAATTCGTATTGTTCCATTTGTATCACACTCCCTATCTTTCACATTTCACCCTAACAAAACATACGCTATACCACCACACATATATATTAAGGAGGAATTGTTATGCCTAATTGGCTCAAAACACAAATGACAAATGCCTTCCAAGAAAAAAACATACAACAAATTAAAATATTAAATCAGTGCTGGTTTTTCTATTTAGATAAAAGGATATCGAATTAATTCGATATCCCTTTTATCTTTTCTAACCCTCTTTAACCATTGTTAAAGCAATGCGTTGCTTCTGTTCATCCACCTTATCTACCCAAACGGTAACAACATCTCCTACTGCAGCAATATCCATTGGGTGTTTCACAAAGTTTTTCGACATTTTTGATATATGAACTAGTCCATCTTGTTTCACACCAATATCTACAAATACACCAAAGTCTACGACATTACGAACTGTCCCTTGCAATTCTAACCCAGGTTGTAGATCTTCCATTGACAAAACATTTTTCTTTAATAGCGGTTTTGCCAAATCATCACGCGGATCTCGTTCTGGACTTCCTAACGCCTTAATGATGTCTTCGAGTGTCAATTTCCCTACTTCTAATTTTTCTGTAACAACCTCAATATCAAGTTCGTTTAATTGTTTTTTCAACTTTTCAGTCCCTAAATCAGCTGTTGTACAACCAATCATTTTTAATAAAGACTTTGCATCTGCGTAGCTTTCAGGGTGAATTGGTGTACGGTCAAGCGGCTCTTTTCCATCAACAATTCTCAAGAAACCGATACTTTGTTCATACGTTTTACTACCTAAACGCGGAATTTTCTTCAATTGCTTCCGTTCTGTAAACTTCCCTAGTTCTTCTCTTTCTTTAATCACATTGTTTGCTACCGTCTTACTTAGCCCAGATACATATTGCAGTAAAGATGTAGAGGCAGTATTTACGTTCACCCCTACTTGGTTTACTGCTGTCTCCACAACAAACTTCAATGATTCATTCAAGCGTTTTTGACTAACATCATGCTGATATTGCCCAACACCGATTGATTTCGGATCAATTTTTACTAATTCTGCTAATGGATCCTGTACCCTTCTCGCTATTGATACAGCACTTCTTTCTTCTACTTGCAAATCTGGAAATTCTTCTCGTGCTAACTTAGATGCCGAGTAAACACTTGCACCCGCTTCATTTACAATCATATATGCAACGGAAAGGTCATGTTTACTTATTAAGTCAGCAATGAATTGTTCTGTTTCCCTTGATGCTGTTCCATTTCCAATAGCAATTAATTCGACTGGAAACTGTTTTAAATAACCTAACACCATCTTCTCCGCTCCAGCAACATCATGTTTTGGGGCAGTTGGGTACATAACGTTGATAGCATGTACTTTTCCCGTTTCGTCTACCACTACTAGCTTACAACCTGTACGAAAGGCAGGGTCCACACCTAAAATCATCTTACCTTTTAAAGGTGGCTGAAGTAATAGATTTTTTAAGTTCATAGAAAAAATATCAATCGCTTGTTCTTCTGCTGTTTCTGATAATAAGTTACGCACTTCGCGTTCAATTGAAGGTTGGATTAAACGTTTGTAACTATCCACTATCGCTTCAGTAATAAATTCACGCACTTCTTCTGTTGCGTGTGCTTTTATTACTTTTCTTTTAAGGTACCCTTCTATCGCGTCAACAGGCGGAAGAATTGAAACCTTAATAATTCCTTCTTTTTCGCCACGATTCAATGCCAAGATACGGTGTGAAACAATTGAGCGAATCGGCTCTTCGTAATCATAATACATTTCAAAGACACCTTTTTCGTCATCCGCTTTTTTCTTTTCTTCTGACTGTATCTTTCCTTGTTTATACGTTTTGTCTCTTATGTATTCTCGGTATGCTGCCTCATCAGAGATCCACTCCGCAATAATGTCATTTACACCCGCTAAAACATCTTCAATGGAATGGAGTTCTTGTTCTTCAGAAAGATAGGCTTCCGCTTGTTGCCTGATAGCTATCTTTTTTTGTTGCCAAATTTCTTCCGCTAAAGGTTCTAGACCCTTCTCCTTTGCTACGGTTGCTCTAGTCCTTCTTTTTTGTTTATATGGTCGATAAAGATCTTCAACTCGTTGTAATTGTGTTGCTTCAGTAATATCTTTTTTTAGCGATTCTGTTAATTTCCCTTGTTCATCAATCAGACGTATAACTTCTTGTTTTCTTTCTGCCAGATGATTTGCATATTCCCACTTATCTTGAATTGTTTTTATCTGAACTTCATCCAAAGCTCCTGTTTGTTCTTTTCGGTAACGTGCAATAAAAGGTACGGTGTTGCCCTTCTCCAATAATGAGATCACTTCATTAATTGATGAGCTTTTAATATTTGTTTCTTTCACAACCCATTCAACAAGTTCTTTACTTTGTACTGCTGATTCTGCCACACTATTTCCTCCTATCTGTTCTTCTATATAGTATCAAATTCCACAGTTTTTGCATAATAGAGACAAAACTTTTATAAACTGTCATTTCTTTTAGAAAGTCGTATAGATACATCATGCGTCGTAAATAAAGATATGAATTCCATACCCGCTCCATCAGTGAGATGGACTCGCTTTCCGTGGGCTCAGTCTAAAGCTTTCGTTGGTAAAGAAAAACACTTTACCAAGTGGATCTTCGACTTGTGGGACTGCGGAAAGGGAACCAATTTTATTTAAGGAGCGGTAACCTCCGTTACTAATTGTTGACTTAGCGAATTAGATTCTTATTGCACATTTTTCTATTATCTTCACTAATAACATTGTCTTAACAACAAAAAGAAGCTCTCATCGATTAGTGATAAGAGCTTCTCATTCAGTATATTTCATGGCAATAAGTGTTGTATCATCATGTTGATTTGGTTCTACATACCGAGAAAACAAATCAGTTATTTCAAAAACATCTTTTCCTAAGAAGAAGTTATAAGACAAATCTTTTGAATTCACTCCATCTGAAAACATTAAAAATATCATGTCTTCTGATAACTTATCTCGTAACACTTTCAATTTTTTTGGAGAACTACCCAAATACCCTGAGTTGGGTATGTTTCTTTTCTTGTTAGAATCAGAAGTTACAGTCATCAAACCTATATTACCAATAGACGAAAAGGTATAGGTTTTTTCTCGCAAATCAATTTTAAGTACACCTATCACAACACCACGTTTACCAACTAAACCTTTATTACATAATTTAATGATCTGTTCTACAGAAGCATCAACATTTAATTCAATAATATCCATAACAGCTTGAGAAGATTCTTTCGCATGTTCTCCACTCCCCAAACCATCTGCTAACGCACAAATAAATGCATCTTCTGTTTCTTTATAAAAATAACTATCTCCACAGTAATAATTACCGACTTTTGGTTTTTGAAAAACAGAGGTCTGTATTGATTTATTTTTATTCACTAGTTATAAACTCCTGTATCACTTTCCGGAAGCGCTTCTCGTAATTTCCTAAGTGCCCGCCTCTGAATTCGCGATACGTGCATCTGCGATATATCAAGAAGTTCTCCGGTTTCTTTTTGACTTTTGTTTTCAAAATACGTAAATTGCAGAATCTGTTGTTCCCGTTCTGTTAGAAGGGGTAACACTTTTTCAAGTAGCAATCTGTGCTCTGTATTTTCAAAGCCATCATCACTATTTCCGATCAAATCTAATATAGAAACAGTACTTCCATCTGAATCCGCTTCAATCTTCTTATCAACCGAGAGAGCTTTATAACTTTGACCCATCTCCATTGTTTCCAATACTTCTTCATCCGACACCTCTAAATAAGAAGCAATTTCACTTACAGAAGGCGAACGTTGGTTTTCAGTTGTCAGCTCTTCTGTTGCCTTTTTTATCTTTGGTCCTAATTCTTTTATTCGACGAGGAACATGTACACTCCATGTTTTATCTCGAATGAATCGTTTAATTTCACCAATAATCGTGGGGACAGCAAACGATTCAAATGATTTACCTAATGTTGGATCATACCTTCTAATTGCAGCTAATAATCCAAGCATCCCTACCTGTACCAGATCTTCATGGATCATGCTGTTCTTGGCATATTTCCGCGCGATAGAATGCACCAGATCTTGATATGCTAAGACGATTTTTTCTTGGATTTCTTCGTCTTTTGGGTTTTCTTGCAGATGCTTTATCCACTGGTAAACCTCATCCCCACGCTTATTGTGTGGTTGAGATCTGGTCGTCATCTAGCCCCACCTCATTTGCATAGAGATATTTTGTCATCAAGACAATCACACCATAATCATTTTTAATTTCAACCTTATCCATTAATGCTTCAATTAGAAATAAACCAAAACCACCTTCACGAAGGTTTTCAATTGATTCAGATTGGTGATAAGGACCAATCCCTTCTTTTACATTTGATAAGTTAAAGCTACCTCCATGATCAGCAACCATAACTTCTAGACGGTTCTCATATATACCAAAACCTACCGTCACATCTCCTTCTTCACTCTTTTTATAAGCATGTGTTGTTGCATTAGTCATAGCTTCAGAGATTGCCACTTTCAAATCTTCAATCTCTTCATATGAAAATCCCATCCTATTTGCAATTCCGGAAATACTTAATCGAACAACACCTACATATTCAGGTTTTGCCGGCACCTTCATTTCAACAAAATCAAAATTTTCCATCAGTTACCACCCCGAACTGTTGATTCAATTGTTATGATGCTATCTAAACTAGTTATCTCAAATAGACGACGTACTCTATCTTGTAATTGAATTAATTTTAATTCACTATCATATTCCTTTGTTGATTTTAACGCACTTATAAAGACACCTAAGCCTGTACTATCCATATAATTTATTTGCTCTAAATCAACAATAACCTCAGCTCCAGGCTTTTTCGTTAAAGGTAATAACGCATCCTTTAGCTTTGGCGCAGTGTAAGCATCAATCTCACCCCTTAACGTTAAGGTTATAGTTTGGTCTTCTTCAACCACTTCAACATCCAAGTTGATATTCATAGGTTAACCTCCATATAAATAATATCTCAATTCTTTACCCTCTTAATAAACTACTTAAACTTCTTTACGTATGATAATCAATGTAAAGTCATCTCTAAACTGAAATTCTTGTAACCGTTCAAAATGCTTATACACTTGTTCCACAGCTTCTTGCGCTGGTAATTGAATATACTTTTTGATCACTTGTAATATTTCGTCTCGTTCAATAAATCGATCTCCAATACGACATTCCGTTACACCATCTGTTAATAAGATAATACAATCATTCTTTTTAATCTTTCTTTCAAATTGTCGATATGTCGCTTGATCCGTTGCACCTAACACCAAACCTCTAGCTTCAATTTCTTCAAATTCATCCTGATCGCCATGATAATAGAATCCCGGCTCATGACCAGCAGAAGCATATGAGAATGTTTCGTTCCCTGGGTTATACAGACCATAAAACATCGTAATAAACATACTAGGATCTACATTTCGTTCAACAACTCGGTTTAAATTTTCTAAAATAGCACTAGGATTCCGTTGATTTTCAGGAAAACTATCCATTGAATACTTAATCATCGACATGGCTAATGCAGCAGGGATCCCTTTTCCAATAACATCCGCTATCGCTATACCAAGTGTATCATCCTCTTTATCAGTTACGAAATGGTAATAATCCCCACTCATTTGGTTTGCCGGTACACTAATAGCTCCAATATCTAATCCTTTTATTTCTGGCTTTACAGTAGATAATAAGGTTTGTTGCATACTAGCAGCAACTGATATTTCAGATTGTAACTCTGACTGCTTTTCACGAAGTGTTTGAAACTCTTGATAGGCCAAACCATAAGAAATCATTGCCTCTAATAAAAAGTTCAGCGAGTCGTTAACTTCTTGCGTTAAGTCTGGATACAACTCTTTTAGTGCCTCGATATGGACATGGATAATCTCTTCCGGCGATATATTATGTTGCATTGATAATTTGCTAAACTGTTCTGCTTGATAAAGTGCTGTCTCATTTTTTGTAAGTAAATATTCTTTTAACAAACTACGATAATTATCTAAATCAAGCTTTGTATTTTCCAAATAAGCACCTCCTAGCTAACTCTACCGCACCCATTTCGAAGCACGGATTTCAGTACCTTCACCCACTTCTGATATAATATCGAAATGATCCATCAGACGCTTCACACCAGGAAGTCCTGCACCTAATCCTCCAGAGGTTGTATAACCATCTTCCATCACTTGACTAATGTCACGAATACCTGGACCTTCATCAACAGCAATTATTTGCAGCCCTTTATGTTCGAAGTCATCGACAATTTCAAAACATATCTTACCAGTTCCTGCATAGAGATAAATGTTCCGTGCAAGCTCTGAAATAGCGGTTGCTATACGTGCTTGATCGACTGTACCAAAACCTATTTCTTTTGCCTTTTCTCGACCTAGTTGCCTGGCTCCCACAATATCCCATTCTTTTCGTATATTAACGCAGGGTTTGAAGTCCATTAATCAGTCCTCCAGTTCCTGGCGAAGTTTTATTAACCCTTGCTCTAAGTCCAAAGCAGTTTGTACATCCTGAAGATGAATACCTAGATCAATCAATGTCATAGCAACTGCCGGCTGAATACCAGTTAATACAACTTTTGCCCCCATTAAATCAGACATTGTAACCACATCACCTAATACCTTTGCAATAAAAGAATCAACGATGTCTACTGATGTCAAATCAATCACGACACCTGTAGCTCCGCTTTTATGGATTTTATTTAATAAATCTTCTTGAAATTGAATTGCTGTTTGATCATCCAAATCAATTTGAATGGAGATCAATAAATAATTTTGAAGCTTTAAAATTGGTATTCTCAATGCGCTCACCCCTTATCTAAAGAATCTAATAAGTTCTCTATAGTTTGATCTTTCTCTTTTGAATGAACAATTTTTCGATCCGTTAATTCTAACGCTGTTTCAAACCCTTTTCTAAGCGAGCTTTTTGTTGGAAATTTACCTAAATCAATTCCTAAATTCACAATTGTTTGTGCTATTTCCGGTCTTATTCCAACTAAAATACAAGTAGAGCCGATCAGGCGTACAGCTTCTGACGCTTGAATAATATGGTGAGCAACCATGGTATCTACAACAGGAACACCAGTTATGTCAATTAAAACGACTTCTGAATTATGTTTAATAACACCATCTAACAAGTTTTCCATAATTAACTTAGCACGTTCAGTATCAATCGTACCTATTAACGGCATAATCGTAATATTTTTCATAACTGGTATAAGTGGTGCCGATAACTCTTGTAAAGCCACACGCTGCAATGACACAGTATGTTCCCAACTTCCAGAGTACTCATTTACTAATCGATTAATTATTGGATCAATCCATTTATCGACCATATCCAATACATCAGAAAATCGATCTGAATCTATTTTTTCTGATTGACTAAGAATAAAATCGATTGTAACGCGGCGGAATGTTTGTAAACCGTCTGTCAGGTAACTTAATGGCCACCCCAAGTTAATTAAACGTTCTGAAAAATCATCAAGTTCGGTTGTGAAGCCTTGTTTATCTACACTTGAAAAAATTAAATTGATAAATTCTCTATTAGTACTGCGAAATAATTCATCAGATATTGCAGAAGTATAATCAGATTTACGTTTCTCTGAGACTTGTTCTAACCAATGCTTAATGATTACATCACTATTCTCAACTACTATTTCTTCTAGCCTTTTGTTCATATTAATCTTCCCTTCCATTTCCCTTAGCATTTTTTGCTAAATAATGAATCTTCGAACCATTATATTAATAATTTATCATTATTAATCAAACAGTTCTACAAAAAACCACTATATTCTTTAAACTATTCAGTTTTTCGACTAATTAATCTACAAAAAAAAATAGAAAAAATCACTTGTCATACAAGCATTTTTTCTATCACTAGTTTCATTTAGAAATCAGATAAGCCTAAACTGATCTCCAATGCTTTATCAATTTTTTCCATCATATTGTTGTCCAATTGTGTTATCTTGTCTGTTAAACGTTGTTTGTCAATCGTTCGAATCTGTTCTAATAAAATAACTGAGTCTCGTTCAAAACCGTATTTTTTCGCATCAATTTCTACATGCGTTGGTAACTTTGCTTTTTGAATTTGTGCAGTAATAGCCGCAACAATAACTGTAGGACTAAAACGGTTACCAATATTATTTTGCAAGATTAATACTGGACGCACGCCTCCTTGCTCAGATCCAACAACAGGAGAAAGATCGGCGAAATAAACTTCGCCTCTTTTTACAATCAAATTTTTACACCCCGCTCACTAAGCGCTCAAGGGTGTTTTCTGCCTCCTCTTCAGCTTGAAAAGCCTCTGAAGCAATATTTAAGTTGATTTTAGCCATTTCCATATAGCCTCTTTGCATAGATTCACGAATATGCCTTTTTTTCTTATCCCGTATATAGGATTTCGTTGCTTGATAAATAAAATCACTCAGATCACTGTTCTCATTTTTCATTAGACAGTCCACCTCATTCAGCAGATTCTTAGGTAATCGAACAACAATTTCTTGTACGTTCTCTGACAAAACCATGCACCTCCACTACATCTACAAGCCCATTTATTAATCCACTAATATCATATCATTCTAGAAAGTGCTTTGCAAAGGCATTTTTTATAGTTTTTTATTTTATTAACAAGTAATTTCATTTTCCACAACTTAAAAAGCCAAAAAATTCCTATTATTAGTTATATTATACCTTTGCACCTTTATAAAAACGAGGAATACGATCACTAAACATACATGCTACTTCATAATTAATCGTTCCTAATCTTCCTGCAATTTCATCCATTGTTATTATTTCTTTATCTTGCTCACCTATTACGATTACATGCGTTCCAATTGGATAATGTTGATCTAATTTTACCATACACTGATCCATACAGATCTTTCCTACAAGCGGCATTCTCTTTCCGTCCACCAACACTTCACTATCTTGTAATTTGCGATCTAAGCCATCTGCATAACCAAGCTGAATTGTACCTATCCACTCTTCTTCAGTCGTGGTATAGGTCGCACCATAACTAATCGACTTACCAGGCGGAACCTTTTTCACATGTACTAATCGCGCATGTAAAGATAAAGCCGGCTTCAGTCTAATCGGCATTTCATCTTTAACAACAGATGATGGATATAAACCATACATACTAATCCCAAAGCGAACATAATCTTGCATTTCTGTTGGAAAACGCATACTAGCAGCACTATTTCCCGTATGCATTATTAATTTATCCGTCCAATTAGCTTGAACAATATCTTGGGAGGATTGCCACATCGCCATTTGTTCTTGGTAATAAGCAAGCTCTGACTCATCTGCCGTCGCGAAATGTGTGAACATACCCTCTAAAAACAAACGTGGATCATTAACTTCTGTTAATATATCTTTGATTTCTTCAAGTTTTTGAATTCCGAGCCTTCCCATACCAGTATCTACTTTTAAGTGTAATTTTAATCGTTCCGTGAAATCTTGAGACTTCACTTGCTCGAGCCACTCTTTTTGAAAAAAGGTTAGTGTGATCTGCCGCTTAGCTGCAATGGATACATATTCTGGCGCAACCCAACCTAATACAATAATTGGTGCTGTTATTCCGGCTTCTCTAAGTTTAACCGCCTCTTCTAATAAAGCAACTGCCAGCGCTTCTGCTCCTGACTGTAACGCTGCTTTAGCTACTTCCACATCTCCATGTCCATAACCATTCGCTTTAACTACTGCATAGATTTTAGTTGTGTTAGAGAGGCGTTGTTGTAATTGATTAACATTATAACGAATCGCGTCTAAATCGACTTCAATCCAAGTAGGACGATATGATACTTGCCTCATGTACAACCTCTCCTTCTATCTATTAATTATAATTATTTACCTCTATTAAATTGATGTCAACTTTATTTTAAAATTAAATGCGCAGAAAACAGAAAATGTGAAATAGACACTTGATGTACTTAACAGCAGAATTTAGATAAAATGCGTATTAAATCTTTTGACCCGCTCCTCAAATGAAATTGGTTCCCTTTCCGCAGGCACGGCCTCAACTAATTTTTAGAAGAAGAGCACTTCTAAAAATGGATTTTCGGCTCGCGCTGTTCCTGCAGGAGTGTCACCAATTTCATTTGATACGCTAGTCGGTACACTACGATTAATAAAAGCTTAAAATGCGAGTTAAAAACCGTCAATATTGCAATCAAAATATGAATATAGATACGCTATTTAGCGAAGGAAGCAAATGGATGACACTCCTGTGGGAACAGCTCAAGTCGAAGATCCACTTGGTAAAGTGCTTTTCTTTGCCAAGTTAGCTGAGACTGAGCCCACGGAAAGGGAATCCATTTGGTGACGTAGCGGGTTAGTTACTTACATTAATAGTTATTGCTCATTTTATATCAACTTTGAATTAATATAATTCCTTTTTTTAGCTACACTAGATAAAAATAAAAGCAGAGCCCCAATAGATAGAGGTTTCTGCTTCATTTACACTATTTAATTCTAAACTTAGCAGCGATTCTTGTGAAAGCAGAGACCTTCTTACTTATTATATCGCGCAAATTTTCTATTAATCATATAGGATTTGTCACCGCTCTGCATTATTATTTTGTCTCTTGTGCAGTAATAGAAGTAGCTACCTCTATCATCTCTTCCTTAGTTAAATCTTCACTTGCTAAATAATATTCAGAACCTTGATAGCTCCATTCTAGTGCATTGTCCGTTTGGGCTGCAACAGTAAAACCTAAGCTAACTGGTTCTCCATTGACCATCTTCGGTTGCATCGCAGTAGTCTCGAATGCTTCAGGCTTCTCTTGAACCAATGTAAAATTCTTATCTCCTTGATAAGACAACATCACACGCTTGCCGTTTTCTGTATCTACTTCAGTTGTTTCAACAAGTTCACTGCCTAATAATTCTGTTGGGTATAAAACAGTTAATTCTTGTTCAGCAATATTCCCTTCTGCCATTACAGGAATGCCAAACAAACTACTTGTCATGTTATTTTCCATTTCAAACATATTCTCTTCAAATGTTGGATTTAATTTAAAATTAGTAAACTCAACCTCCACCAAGATTTCACCATCTTGATCTAAAACTTTTACCATTACAGGAGTAAATTGTTTTTTATCAAAATAGATTTCTTGTTTTGGTAATGTAGTGTTGTTTTGATAATTAGTTTTTGTTTCAAATACATAATATTTTTCAGTTGTCTTAAAGGTTGCATCTCCATCATTTAAGATATCCGTGACAAGGGATTGATAGAGGTAAGGCTGACTACTGTTTGTTGGCCAATCACTTTGAAATTTAAAACTTTTATTCAATGCAGGCGTTAATACAAATACACCATCATCATTTTTCAGAATGATTTGACTTCCCTCTTCATCTTGGTCATTTTTAAGCAAGACACGATAATATGCTTTCTTTTTATGGGCGATATCAATCACATAGCTTTGCTCTTTTTCGCCAGTTTGTAGGCGCATATTTGCCTGTGTTTGATAACCATTCATTTCTTCCAATGTCTCTTCTATTTTAGTAATGACATCCTCTTTTGATTTCTCTCCACAGGCAACTAACAACAGCAATGACATAATAACGATTCCAAAGCTGAAAATTTTTCTCATGGTCACAACTCCTTCGGCTCAATTCCAAGGACAAAGGGAATGAACGCACCACTTCAATCAAATGTACGAAATACGGAGGATATACCTTCAATAACGTCGGTCGCAATTAAGTCATAGGTAGAGTGACGTTCTTCCACAAGCAGGTCAGCTGACTTTCCAAGAAAATAACAACTGTTTGCTAATGCTACGCTTATAGATTGTGGTTGCAACACCATAGCTAGAATTATGCCAGATAAGACATCACCACTTCCACCTTTAGCAAGCCCCGGATTACCGGTTGTATTTACCCATTGATTGCCACTAGGATCTGTCACAATCGTGTTTGCACCTTTAAGTACGAGATACACCTGATATTTTTCAGCGAATTCTCTTGCTACATCGAATGGATTTTCTAATATAGTAGCTATTGAACATTCTAATAACATTGCCATCTCGCCAGGATGCGGTGTTAAGATTGTAGGTGAAGTACGTTTTTGTAACATACCTAGATCACCCTTTAGATGATAGAGACCATCGGCATCTACAATAACTGGTAGCTCTGCCTGACGTAATAATTTCTTTGTATAATCACTTGTATCAGTGCCTCTCCCCATCCCTATTCCAATGGCAATTGCATCATAGCTATCTATATCTATTTCTTGGTCATTTGTTATCCAGCCATCTTCGTCAGCTAAACGCATAAACGTTGTTTCAGAACACTGTGCAGCAATGGAAGGGACAACACTACTAACTGTACCTACAGTCAGTAACCCTACTCCAGATCGTAAAGCTGCTTTTGCTGTCATGGTGATTGATCCAGGCATTAGACTACTACCACCGATTATCAGCCCTCTTCCATGACTCCCCTTGTGTGCAGAGCGCTCTCTTTTGGGTAATGTGGTTTGTACATCGTCCGCTTCCCACGTACGTCTTATTAATCCTTGTGGAGTAGCGTCTAATGGCAACCCAATTGATACAATGCTCCACTCACCATAGAATTGTCGATAGGCTGGAATAAAGGTACTTAACTTAGGCATTTCTACCACATACGTATAATCTGCTTTAATCGCTACATCAAAGTCAGAGTTTCTTTCTGCTGGGACGCCACTAGGAATATCTACTGCAATTATCAATCCAGGTGCATGGTTCACTGCATGAACGACTTCTTTAAACGGAGGACGCAACCGACCTTTAACACCAATCCCTAACATTGCGTCTACAATAATACTTGCTTTTGAAATGTCAGTGAATACAGAAGGTGCAGTGAAAGGCTTAATGCGATCGCCATATTGTTCGTACACTTTTTTATGATAAAGCGCATCCCCTTTAATCTTGTCATCTGCAACTAACTGAACTACTTCCACCTGGTACCCCTGATTTGATAATGTACGCGCAACGACAAATCCATCGCCACCATTACTACCACTTCCAACAAGCACCAAGATCAGATCTTGTTTACTTGCATATGTTTTAACTTTTTCCGCAATAGCACGTCCTGCGCTTTCCATCAAAACAATCCCATGTAACCCTTTTTCCTCCATTGCAATCCGATCGATTTCGTACATTTCTTTTGCGGTAACGATATTCATTTAATTCCCTCCTACCCGCACTAAACTATATGAGACAACCTTCCTAATTATGCAGACTAGCCTTATTCTACTCTTTACGTGATTGCTCAATTATAACTTGAGAAACTACGTATAGATCACTATGTGATATCGATACAAATACATTATCCACAGTAGACTCAGAACGAATAATTGGCGCCCCATGTACGTTTGTCTGCACCTCAATATCATGCCAACCTAATTTTCCAATCCCTGTACCCATTGCTTTAGAGAATGCTTCCTTTGCTGCAAATCTACCTGCTAAAAATTCTATTTTTCTTTTTTCATTATCACATTGTAACCATTGTTTTTTTTCATTTGCTGTTAATATTTTATCTGCAATTCGTGCATTACGATTAACAATTTGTTTAATGCGTTCTATCTCAATAATATCTATTCCAATTCCAAGTATCATCTTATTCCATCCTTTTTTTACTATCTATTGTTTAGTATAACGGAATTTAACTTTCTTAAGCCAGAGATATTAATTGTGAATTAATATCCAGATGGTATATGATAGACATTAAGCAAATGTATAAACGTACACAAAGGAGTATGACTATGTTTTTTCGAACAGAAACCTTTAAGGGTTTTATTAAATCTTATCCTACTGTTTCAATTATTATAGGGATTCAGCTATTTGTATGGCTTTCCGTTTTTTTATCTAGTCCACTAGGTGATTGGTTCTATGCATGGGGAATTGGTTGGAATGCCCGAATTCAATTCTTTGGGGAATATTGGCGATTTATCACACCTATTTTTCTCCATAATTCAAATGGTTTTATGCACATTTTATTTAATTCCTTTTCTCTTGTTTTATTTGGTCCCGCATTAGAGCAAATGCTTGGGAAATGGAAGTTTGTTTTCACTTATTTGTTTACTGGTATTGCCGGGAATGTTTTCACTTATTTAGTTGAACCGACATCCAGCCAATGGCATCTTGGAGCATCTGGCGCGATATATGGTTTAATTGGATTATACATCTACATGGCTTTTTTCCGTAGGGATCTAATCGACCCTTCAAGCAGACAAATTGTGATTACTATCGCTGTTATTGGTTTAATCATGACTTTTCTTCGCCCTAACATTAATATCTATGCACACTTATTCGGCTTTATTGGTGGCCTTTCCTTAGGGCCAATTATCTTAACTAAAGTACGAGCATATTCGCCTTGGAGAAATCAGCAACGCACAACCAGGGAGGACAATGTTGGTTTTAACCCAAACAGATGGAAAAAAAGAAGGTATTCAGTTGGCAAAAATACCAGCTCTATTATTTGGGGAGTAATCATAGCACTTGTTATATTAGGTTTCTTAAGTAGATTTTTCTAGTTAGAATTAGAATTACCGCTTAATTAAAAAAAGCCAGTATGAATGTAAAAATTCATACTGGCTTTTTTGTTACCCTTTGTTATTGTTGTTAGACTTGTTTGAACCTCGTTTATTCTGAAACTTGCGGTTCCCTCCACTTGGCTTTCCTTTACGAGAGAAGTGACGCTTGTTATCACCACGATAGTTATTACGCTTGCCTTTGTCTTTACCACCTTTGACACTTACTGGTTGAACAGATGTCAATGTTACAGGGGCTTGACGACGTTCTTTCGTCATTAATTTCAAGGCTGCCGCAACAACTGTAACAGAATCATGTTGCTCCAACAATTCTGCTGCTGTTTCACGATAGTCTTGTGTGTTCTCATTTTCGATGGTTTGATTTAATTTATCCATCGTTAATTGTTGCTGTCCACGACGCGCTTCATCAGATGATGGTACTTGCATACGCTTCATTTTACTTTTCGTAACTTTTTCAATTAAGTGTAAATGTGGTATCTCTCTTGGTGTGATGAACGAGATTGCCTGACCACCTTTACCAGCTCTTCCAGTACGTCCAATACGGTGTACATAGCTTTCTGGATCTTGAGGTACATCAAAGTTATAAACATGTGTAACACCTGAAATATCTAAACCACGGGCAGCTACATCTGTTGCAACTAAAATTTCAATACGTCCATTTTTAAATTTATTTAAAACAGACATACGCTTTCCTTGTGTTAAATCACCGTGAATTCCTTCTGAGCTAAATCCACGTGCTTGTAGTCCTTCTGTTACTTCATCTACTCTCTTCTTCGTTCTTCCAAAGATAATTGCTAACTCCGGTGAATGAATATCAAGAAGGTTAGTTAATGTATCAAATTTTTGTCTCTCATTTACTTCAACAAAAAACTGATCAATGTTTGAAACAGTCATCTCTTTTGTTTTAACTCTAACTTCTGCTGGACTCTTCATCAATGTTGCTGCAATATTTCTTATCTCTTTAGGCATTGTTGCAGAGAATAAAAGTGTTTGGCGGTCTTCCGGAATTGCTTTTAGGATATCACGAATATCATCGATGAAACCCATGTTAAGCATTTCATCCGCTTCGTCTAATACTGCTGTATGAACATTTTTAATGTTAATTGTTTTACGACGAATATGATCTAACAAGCGACCTGGTGTTGCTACAACGATATGTGGACCATCTTTTAACCCACGGATTTGGCGATCCATTTGTTGACCACCATAGATTGGAAGTGTACGTACACTTTTAAATTTTGCTAAACGATGAAGTTCCTCTGAAACCTGAATCGCTAGCTCTCTTGTTGGCGCTACAACTAATCCTTGGATTTTTTTCTGACTCTGATCAATTTTCTCGATCATCGGAATACCGAACGCTGCTGTTTTACCAGTCCCTGTTTGTGCTTGTCCGATTACGTCTTTTCCTTCTAAACCTAATGGAATTGTTTGTTCTTGAATTGGTGTTGCTTCCTCAAAGCCCATTTTTTCGAGCGATTTCATAATGGGGCTAGAAATACCTAGTGATTGAAATGTTGTCAATTTCTTTTCAAACTCCTTCTTTTTTTGATCTCATATTTAGCACGTTTATACACGTTAACAAATTTAGTATGTTAAGACGTTTATCATTTTTATATTTGAAAATTAAGGTGGCATAAAATACCACGTACATCTAAGCATCTGATGTTTATTGAAAACAACTTTTTATAAGTCAGACTCTGCTTTTATTATAATACATACATTTTATAGGATATGTTTTACATTCCCTAAGAAAATCGTACTTTTCATTAGCATCTATCGCTGAAAGAGGTGCTTTCAATCAATGAATCATTAACGTGAAAAAAGCCTTCTTCCACACTTATGGGAAAGGGCTTATTAGCGAGCACTCAATGGATTACTACATCTTACCATACTCTCTCCACTAATTCTACCTATAATACATATTGATTTCAAACATTACACACTGATTTGACAAAATGTGCAGAAAAGGAGCAAGAAAGAAAATTGACTCCTTCACACTATTCTCTAATATATTTCCCAATAGTTCATTCTATTTTTTGATTTGCAGCATTAAATTATACATTGAATAATAAATTGTATTTAACCAGTTAAAAAGAGTTTTATTCACATCTTCAATACGTATAAAAGATGCTATAATAATACTATTAATAAAAAAATTAGGTGATAAAATGCAAATACAACTTATAACAGATAGTAGCGCAGATTTACCGATCGAGCTAAAAGAAAAACTAAAAATTAAAACAATTCCACTCTATGTTCATTTTGGTAAAAAACAATATGCTAGTGATGAGTTGGATACATTTACTTATTTCAAAAAAATTAGAGAAGCAACTGATTTTCCGATTTCATCAGCACCAGGTCCACATGTGTATTATGAGCTGTTTAAAGAAGTACCAAAAGATCAGGCGATAATTTTCATGGGAATATCTGCAGGGATAAGCAGCGCCTATAATAATGCTGTTATGGCTATGAACTTACTACTCGAGGAACAACCTGAACGAAAAATTGAAGTTATTAATACAAAAACAGCTTCTCCTGGATTAATCCTCTTGTTAGATGAAGCAGGAAAGAGAATAGAAGACGGTTACAATTTTGATGAACTTGTTAAACATTTATATGACCGTGTTGAACACACTGCCACTTTTTTTATATTAAAAACAGTAGAGAACTTAGTACGTGGTGGTCGATTGGATAAAGTGAAGGGTGCAATTGCTAAAACATTAAATATTAAATTACTGTTATATGCTGATAAAAATGGACGGGTAGAAGTAATGGAAAAGATTAGAGGAGATAAAAAAAGCATTAGACGCTTTATTGCACAAATTGGGGAATATGTTTCTTCTGCTGAAGACAAAGTTATTACACTAACTCATTGCCAAGCAATAGATCGTGCCAATCACATAATTGAAGAGATTAACAAAAAGTATTCGTTTAAACAAACAATTCTATCAGAAATAGGTCCAGTCATTTCAACACATGCTGGAGAAGGTGGTATTGTTATCTCGTTCTTTAAAGATAAGCGAGATTAAAAGCACGTTAAAAGAAAAAGCAGCTTCTTCAATTTAAGCATTTGAAACTGCTTTTTCTTTTTTTCCAAAAAACGTATGAACCGCTGCACTTAATACGTCCTTATCTTCACCTAAGCAAATCAAATGTTTTGAATCATAATAGTAGATCACTTCGATTTCTACTGGAATTTCCTTATCTAAATAATGTGTTGTAGTATACGGAACTACACCATCCTGGATACCCTGCGCTACTAAAACAGGACAAGTTATCTCCTGTAAATAGGGTTTAGTAAATCTCATACATTTGAGAAATTCAATATATGCACCAAAAGGGATTGCCCCTCTTTTGTGTTGGTAATTTTGATACAAAAAGTTATCTTCTAATTCACCGGCAATTTTATCTTTAATGATATGTCCTAAGTCTAAGGTGATCTGTTTCAAATTAAGATACTTACGGGATGGTGATAATAAAACTAATTTAGCTACATCATATTTTGCAGCAAGGTAGGAAGCAATCATACCGCCCATTGAAAAGCCAATTAAATAAATGTTATCTACTTTTTCATTTAAATCAGCAAAAGCTTCCTCTGCCTTTTCTATCCATTCATTAAATCCTACTCCATCCAAAGCTAAATCCTTTCCATGACCAGGTAGTGTAGGAACTTCAATTTGCCAATCCGTTTGACTTCTTAAATAATCAGCTAGTGGCTCAATTTCATATGCTCCACCTGTAAAACCATGAATACACAAGCACCCATTCATGAATTCTCCCTCTTTCTATGGTAATTTGTATCCTACTTTACCCATTTACATACGATATCATCCATCAAAACAAAAAAACCCTGTCAGAAATGAAGACAAGGACTTTATTTAATTCCTTTCATAAAGGAGCCGATCCCTTTAATAAGCGGCGAGACTTGTTGGTAGGTATTTGCAACCTGACCAACCGTATTTAGCATCTTATCAAGGTCAATCTGCCCATCTTTATCTTGAAAATAGTTTATAAAACCTTTTGCTTGTTGGCCATAAGAACCATTCATAGTTGATTCAGGATACCCATCAGATGGTTGAGCAGGCTTTGCAAAGTATTGATAAGGTGGAATGTTGTGTGTTTGCTGGGGCGGTTGTAAGTTAGCTAAAGGTGGATATGTGTTTTGTTGTTGCTGCGCCATTTGATAGGGATTTACTGGTTCATTATAATAATTCCCTTGATAGGGTTGAAACGGTTGTTGCGGTGCTCTTCTCATTTAGACCCCCCTTTATCAACAATTTCACTATTATTGTATGCGGAAATCAGTAAATCGTTAATTATACATAATGACGTAAAATATCCATTAATCTACTCTTTTGATAACCTAAAACCTTCTTATTATTGACCATAGCCACTGGTGTTGCATAAATTTTTTGTTGTTGTAATTCTCTCATATAATCTTTATTTTCTGTAACATTTTTTCTTTCATGCTTAACACCTAACTCTTCTAACAAATGAATTAATTTATTAGATTCTGTACAGTTATTACTTACGTATACCTGAATATTTTCTTCATGCATCTCTGCTCATCTTCTTTCTTTTGTATTTTTCGTGATGCTTCTCGTCACAGACATTCATGTTGTTAGGGGTAACCCATAATATTAGATACCCATTATATGTATTGCTAAACTTATTAATTTTTTTAACGAACAAAAAAACGTCTATCATTGATAAACGTTTTTGATCGACGGATAGTCAACTCATTATACTTACGAGTTTTAATATCATAATTACATATTAAAATCACTTTATTTGATCTGCATAGGTTCCTAGTTTTTTCAGTAATTGAACTGCTTGAACTTTTTCCTCTTCTGTTAACCCATTCGTTATAGATTCAATTTGTTTCCAATGATCTGGGAAAATATCATTTAACAATACTTCTCCCTTTTCAGTGATCGAAGCATAAGTAATTCGTCGATCGCTTTCGGAAGGTACACGTTCAATGTAACCTTTCTTCTCTAATTTATCAACAACATAGGTAATACTACCACTCGCTAATAAAATTTTGTCACCAATTTTTTGTAATGTTTGGTCTCCTTGATGATACAACAACTCTAGTACACCAAAATCCGTTGTATTTAGACCTTTTTTTCTAATATCGGCAGCTACTTGATCTGCAACGGAGCGGTATGCCTTTGATAATACAACAAATAATTTTAAGGAGGGATCTTCCTTTTTCTTTTTGTATAATTCCTTCTGTTTATCCATCTGTTTTCCCCTCTCTATTTACAAAATATTAAAATATAAAAGAGCATGCTATTCTATTGCATTTTGATTGAAAAATTGTTCAAAGTTAGATTGAGGTGTGATAATTATTAAAAGCATCACCAAACTAATCACTGGATTTACAATGCTATTAACGATACAAAAAAATAATAGCACAATCCAAAACGAAATGATAATCGGTGTTTTTGTTTTTACAAATGATGTATTAACGTTTTCCTGAATATGAAAAATAAAAATTTCCCAAAACTCTTCTCATGTTACGTTTTTTTCAAAGTAATAAAGCTCTGATCCTTCATCCTCAATTCTTGCTTGGACAAATCGAAATTCATTACGTTTAAATAGTTGTTGCGCATATAGATTCTCCGCAAAAGTATCGGTATTTAGGTGTGGGATATTTTTCTTATGAGCTAATTCCTCAGCAAATTCAATAAATTGATCGGCAACACCTTTTCCTCTTGCGTTTGGACTAACAGCCAATCGCTTTAAAGTAAGCGCAAGATCATGCTCACTCCAATTAATTAAGTGATACTCCTCATGCCCTCGATTGCTTATAGTACAGGCCCCTAAAATAGCTCCTAATTCTTCATAAACATATAGTTCATCTCTGTTCAAATCTTTTTGATAATCTGATACTAATGGATACGATTCATCCCATTGAAAGCTCCCTTGAGCATGCATGACTTCTATAACTTGATCGACTACTTTCATAATAGCTCCTAAGTCTTTCTCTGTTGCTTTGCTAATCATTTTCATCCCTCGCTCTTATGTGTACTTAAAGATATTGTACTATACATCGTTAAAATTCAAACAATAAATACATCAAAAATACGGAATGGGATCCGCAAACTTCCCATGCAGATCCTCATTCCGTTAGACAATCAGATATTTGATATTAAGCTAATTCTTTTTCTAAAAAGGCAGTAACTTCTTCAGGTGATTTCGTGAATGCACTATGCTGATGGGCAAGCTTTTTACCATCTTGGAAAATTAGTAAACTTGGTATTCCCATCACTTCATTCTCCTGTGCTATTCCTTCTATCTCGTCACTATTTACCTCATACCAATCATATGCATTGTATGCTTCTAGAATATCACCAATGAACATATCCATTCGCTTACAATCTGGGCACCAATTAGCATAAAACTTTACAATTACAGGTTTATCCGAATTAATTATTTTATCAAATTCTTCTTTTGTATGAATTGCTTGCATGTATAAAACCCCTTTCCAACTCATAAATTTATCACGTGTTGTTTTTTAGCACAAAAATTATGCTCGTACATCTTTATATTCAACCCGACCTAACAAAAAGGCAACAAACAAACCTAATGCGAATGTCATAATACTTGTAATTACACCACTAGTAGATGTTGGCCACCCAGGAAAGATAACAAAGATCGATCCAGTAACTAAACCAATAATAACCGCAAACGTGGCTGTTGTATAATTCTCCAAAAAATAATGAATTACTTTACTCATTACTAAAATCCCCATAGCAATCCCAAGTCCAACAACAGCTATTATATCAAGTTTAAGTTCACTAATTGCATTAATAACCGTTCCATACACACCAATAATAAGCAGTAAAAAGGAACCACTGATACCAGGTAAGATCATAGCAGCACTAGCAATAAAACCTGCTAAAAATAAAAATCCATAAGTAGCTAATGTTATGTCTGTTATTGGGGCTGTTGTATCTGAGCGAAAAAACAACATAGATGCCACAAGTGCTATCCCAACAAATAACAAGAAGAAATGATTCACTTTAAATTTATACTTCGCTTCTGACTTATGTAACAAATAAGGTAGAACACCTATTATTAGCCCTAAAAAAGTGAATTGTGTTGGACCAGGATAGTGTTCAAATAAATATTCAATCACACCCGCTAACAAGAATACAGCAGTTAAAATACCAATTCCAAGAGGGATCAAAAAACCTAGATTTTTTTTCCATTCTTTGCTGAAAAATCCATTGACCGCTTCGATTAATTGATCATATATACCAAGAACAACAGCAATTGTTCCTCCACTAACACCCGGAACAACATCACTAGCACCCATCATCATGCCACGATAAATATTTTTCCACTCCATGTACGCTTCCCCTTTTCAGAAAAAATTCATGATACTTTTAGTATTATAGCAAAACACGGACTTAATTAATATAAGGGTTATTATGACTTATTGGATATTATTCCGATTCGATAAACTCAACTTCAGGCATCCATTGTGACATGTGTTTTTTAATTTCTTGATAGTGTCTATCGGCAGCAGGTAAAACTGTTTCATCTAATTGATACATTGGAATAACTTGAAAATCATTTCTCGGAATATTTTCGTCATAGTCAACGAAGGTTGGTAGAAATCTTGGTGTTACTATCTGAATCTTTTCTTCATCACGTGTTACTTTCTTTTCAATCGTAACTTCTACCATCCCACCTATTCTTCGATAAAATTCGTCTTGACCAGATAAAAAATTTCCCAGGGAATATACAACAAACGTTTTATTTCCCCCTTTACCTTCAATCCATTCCATTGGTTGCAACACATGAGGGTGGTGTCCCATGATAATATCGACCCCTAAATCTGCAACATATTGCACCAATTCTTTCTGATCATCATTTGGCATTCGCTGATATTCTGCACCAAAATGTAGATTCATGACAGTGATATCAGAAATTTCTTCAGCAGCCTTCACATCAGCAGCAATTTCTTCATGATTAATTAAGTTAACGAGATAATCTTTTCCGGCTGGTACAGGTATACCATTTGTCCCATACGTATAACCCAAGAAAGAAACATCGATTCCTGCTTCAGTTTCCATTACACGGATTCTTTCGCTATCCTTTTGATCACGATAAGCACCAGTATAAAGCATACCGATTTGATCCCAATGATTTAACGCATTTTGAATTGCTTTTTCACCAACATCAAGTGTATGATTGTTTGCTAAAGTTACAATGTCAACACCTGCTTTATCCAATGCATCTCCCACTTGATACGGGCTGTTAAACCTTGGATAAGTAGATAAACCGACCTCTTCTCCACCAATCATCGTCTCTTGATTGGCCATTGCAATCGTTGGTTCGGATAAATAAGGAGCTACTTGTTCAAGCATTGGCGAGAAGTCAAAACCAGCCTCCGTTTTAGCATCATTATAAACAATCCCATGAATTAACATGTCACCAATTGCAGCAAGTTTAATGGAAGTGATTTTAGGCTTAGTTTCAAAATACTCTTTTTCTATAGTTATTTGTCTTTCCTGCTTTTTATGATCTTCTGCATACTGGGTATTTTCTGTATTAGAACATGCACCAAGTAAAAACAGTATGCCAATCATTACTATTAAAATAAATCTATTCATTTTCACACACCCCTTATATATTTCTATTTTATAGACAATAGTTGTCAATCTCTACCCAACTTATTCCCTAGTTAGTCATTACTAAAGGCTCTTTTCCTAAATATTGTTGCTTTAAAATATTCGGACTTGATATAAAAAGCGCAATAATTAAATCCGATAAAATCAGCAATAATTCGGCGAAATCACAGATAATCCGGCGAACGTCGAATTATTCCGGCGTTCGCTGAATTATCCATCAATTTGCATGTTTTCTTAATGCGGAGTTTATATAAATTGTGCCATAAACAACAATCTTTTAGCAAAAAGTATTACTAAAAATGATAATTTTAGATATCTTCATACTTCATTTTGTTTTCTAAATAGAATACACGTATAATTAAACTAGAGGTGATCGTATGACGGATAAAAAAATAATGGATGCCATCACATATGCAGCCAAAAAGCATGATGGACAAAAAAGAAAAGCAGATGGAACACCTTATATTATACACCCATATCGGGTTGCAATGCGATTGAAAGCTGCCGGGCTTCAGGACCACGTCGTTATAGCGGGGCTATTACACGATGTTGTTGAGGATACCGATTGTACATTAGACGAAATCTCAACTCTATTTGGCCACAAAGTTGCTGAACTAGTTGGAATTGCCTCCGAACCAGACAAATCTGCCGCTTGGGAAGAGCGAAAAAAACATACAATTGAGACAGTAAAATCAGCCCCTATAGAGGCAAAATTAGTCGTCTGTGCAGATAAAATTGATAACTTACAATCTATCTTAGACAATGAAAGTACACTCGGAAAAGAAATGTGGCAATCATTCAAACGTGGAAGGGAAAGTCAACAATGGTACTATCAAAATATTTATCAAAGTCTGGTTTATGACATCGATGTAGAAGAGTATCATGAACTGTTCACTGAACTAAAATCGTTACTTGATCAGTTCTTACGGTAATGTAAGATATTTTTAAACTCGAATAATTGAGAGGCACTACACGTGAATATAAGACAAGGGGACAGTGTATAGTATGAATGACATTTTACAACTTAAGGATAAAACAATCGTAATTATGGGAATAGCAAATGAACGAAGTTTGGCGTGGGGTGTTGCGAAAGTGTTGAATGATGCAGGAGCAAAGCTAATCTTCACTTATCGAAAGGAACGCTCATTAAGCAAATTAACAGATCTTTTAACAAAACATGAAATCACTGCCACACTTGTTGTAGCTTGTGATGTTACCAAGGATGACAGTATTAAAACCGCATTTAACTCCATCGGTGAAAAAGTTGGTAAGATTAATGGAATTGTACACGCTATCGCCTTTGCTCATGGCGAGGATTTACATGGTGATTTTATTGATACATCAAGAGATGGTTATGCCTTTGCCCAAGACACTAGTGCTTATTCTTTGATTGCAATTTCTCGAGAAGCAAGACCATACTTATCTAATGGAGCGGCAATTGTTACGATGAGTGCATTAGGTGCTGAACGGGTGCTAGATGGATATAAAGTAATGGGAGTCGCAAAGGCTGCACTTGAATCGACATGTAAGCACCTTGCATTAGATTTAGGGCATTCGAACATTCGCATCAATGCAGTTTCAGCAGGACCAATTCGTACACTTGCAGCAAAAGGTATACCAAGTTTCCAACGTATGCTCCAAGAAGCAAAAGAGAAAGCGCCATTAAAACGTAACGTAACACAAGAAGAGGTAGCTAATATGACAATGATGTTATTGAGTCCTATATCAAGTGGTGTAACTGGAGAAGTACTTCATGTTGATGGCGGATATAATATCATGGGATAATGAATTCTATTTCTTATGTTTAAAGCTAAACATCCACGGGTAAATTACTTTTAAAGCCATAGAATGTTAATTTATTTTTTGAAAGGATGTATACAAAATGGCAAGAAAACAACAATATCAACCTACAAAAAAGGCTGGGATGGAACTATCTTCAGCTCAAGAGGTAAGATACAATAACGAATTTAAACAAGCAGATATTGCTGGTGGATATCGCAAGCAAAAATTAAATGAAATGCGTCGCGAGCAATAAACGTCAGGGTTATTAGCAAAATAATTAGTCAGTATATAGAAAGACTGTCGTAAAATATTACGACAGTCTTTTTTATATGGCGAAAATAGTAAACAACCAACGTTCAAATTCTCTCTTTTATTATTTTGTCATTTTACATCCTAAAGCTATAATGAAAATAATTATATAAACCCCTATCCTAAGGCTACATCTAAAATCATCATAACTACAAATCCAATCATTAAACTCATGGTTGCCAGTTGGACATGCCCTCTTTCCTGAGACCCAGGGATTACTTCTTTAGCTACTACAAAGATCATTGCACCGGCAGCAAAGCTAAGCGCATACGGTAAGAGCGGTTCAATAAAAATAACAGCTACTGCACCTATTACAGCTGATATTGGCTCAACCATACCAGAAATTTGTCCATAGAAAAAGCTTTTTCTTTTCGACATCCCCTCACGTCGCAACGGAATCGACACAGCAGTACCTTCAGGAATATTTTGAATACCTATACCAATCGCTAATGCTATTGCACCTGAAAGAGAACTTGTTGGAAAATCTGCTGCTAGTACTCCAAAGGCTACACCAATTGCTAAACCTTCCGGAATATTATGCAATGTTATTGAAAAAACCAACATTGCCGTTCTATGTTTTGCCTTACGATCTTTAATTTCTTTAAAATATAAGTCCTCATTTATCATTGGCAGGAATTTATCAACCATCATTAGAAATATGCCACCTAATAAAAAGCCAATGGTTGCTGGAATATATGGTGGTACACCTTGCTCTTCTGCCATCGCAATACCAGGTGCTAACAATGACCAGAAACTAGCTGCAATCATTACACCACCAGCAAACGCTAGCATACTGTCAAATAATTTTGGATTAGCTTTCTTTGTTGAAAACACGAATGATGAACCAAACGCTGTACATCCCCAAGTAAAAAGAGTAGCAAGCAGAGCTAATAAAATAGGGTTCATATCTAATAACCAATCTGTCACGTCACGTTCTCTCCTTTGCAAGAAAAAATCTTGTTGTGTATTTGCTCAACAATAAATTTTTGCGTTAGGGCAAAAAAATAACCTTACGCCAATAGTCTATGTGCAAAGGCTTATTTTTGTCAATGTTTTATATCACAAATCACTCTTTGTTAAATTATATTTTTCCTTTAATTCTTCTGGTGCTAATCGCACAATCTGTTGTAAGACTAAGCTTGCAATCATAACATCGTCTACCACACCTATGAGCATTAAAAAATCAGGGATCAGATCAAATGGAAATACAGCGTATAAAACAATAAGGCCTATAGCCATTACTTTTGTAGTACCCTTTACTTTTTTCGATAAAAAATATTCTTTTAGAAATGGGATCGACTTTCTAAACTGAAATAAAAATTTAAACCGTCTCCAAAATCGCATTACATATCAGCTCCTTTTTATATAAATGTTATTCCCCATAATTCAATCTAAAAACGAGCACCTAAACAAGCTCGCCCTGACTTTCTTAGATTTCTAAAAGATTGTTGTTTATGACACAATTTATATAAATTGCGCATTAAATTTCGAACCCGCTACGTCAGAAAATAGATTCGCTTTCCGCGGGCTCAGTCTCAGCTAACAATCAGTACTTTTTTTGTACTAAAATGGTTTTGTGATGCAATATCAAAAACTTTTCACACTATCTAGCGGATCAAATGAAATTGGCGACACTCCTGCAGGAACAGCGCGAGCTGAAGATCCACTAGGAAGTGTTCTTTGCTTCCTAGTTAGCTGAAGCCGTGCCTGCGGAAAGGGAGCCAATTTCATTTGAGGAGCGGAGCGTGCGCATTTTATATCAAGTACGAAGCAGCGACCTTTATAATAAACTTTTCAAAAAAGCCAGTGAAGATATAATCCTCACTGGCTTCTTTTAAAGTCTATTTAAACTGTTTTTCTTTTTGATGCTTTTTCTCGTTCGTTTTTATTTAAAATTTTCTTACGCAAACGAATCGATTCTGGTGTTACTTCACAATACTCGTCATCATTCAAGTATTCGATTGCTTCTTCTAGCGTTAACGTTCTTGTTTTTCTAATTGTAGAAGTTTGATCCTTATTAGCTGAACGGACGTTAGTAAGATGTTTTTCTTTTGTGATATTAACCGTTAAGTCATTCTCACGGTTATGTTCACCAACAATCATTCCACCATAAACTTCAGTACCTGGATCAACAAAGATAGTACCTCTGTCCTCAAGACCCATAATACCATAAGTTGATGCTTTACCATTTTCTAACGCTACTAGGACACCGCGTTGTCTTCCGCCTACTTGACCTGGAACAAGTGGTGCATAAGAGTCAAACGTGTGATTAATAATTCCATAACCTCTTGTTTGCGTCATGAATTCAGTTGAATACCCAATTAATCCACGAGAAGGAACTTTAAATTCCATTCTTACTTGACCGTTTCCTTGGTTAACCATATCAATCATTTCACCTTTACGAGCACCTAACGACTCCATAACAGCTCCTGTATGGTCTTCAGGTACGTCTACTTGCACGTGCTCAAGTGGCTCACATTGTACACCATCAATTTCTTTGATAATAACTTGTGGTTTCGACAATTGTAGTTCAAAACCTTCACGTCGCATATTCTCAATTAAAATTGACAAGTGAAGTTCACCACGCCCAGAAACAATCCATGCATCTGGAGAACCCGTTGGATCTACACGTAAACTTACGTCAGTTTCTAACTGTGTTAGTAAACGTTCTTCAATTTTTCTAGAAGTAATATACTTACCTTCTTTACCAGCAAATGGACTATTGTTTACTACAAAAGTCATCTGTAAGGTTGGTTCATCAATGCGCAAAATTGGCAATGCTTCTTGATGATCTGTTGGACAAACAGTTTCACCAACGTTGATATCTTCCATTCCTGACAATGCAATAATATCTCCAGCTTTTGCTTCTTGAATTTCAATCCTTTTAAGGCCAATGAAACCAAACAGTTTTGTTACACGGAAGTTCTTGACTGTTCCATCTTTTTTCATCAATGAAACTTGTTGCCCAACTTTAATAGACCCACGGAAAATACGCCCAATTCCAACACGTCCGAGATAATCATTATAATCAAGTAATGTTATTTGGAATTGTAATGGATCTTCTGAATTATCAGAAGGCGCAGGAATATTTTCAAGAATAGTTGTAAATACGGCATCCATTGATTCTTCTTGTTCTTCCGGCTCTTCACCTGATGTACCATTTAATGCAGATGCATATACGACTGGAAATTCCAATTGATCATCGTCAGCACCTAATTCAATAAATAGATCTAAAACCTCATCAATCACTTGACCTGGACGAGCATTAGGTCGATCGATTTTATTTAATACAACAACAGGCGTTAGTTTTTGTTCTAGTGCTTTCTTTAAAACAAAGCGTGTTTGAGGCATACAACCTTCATATGCATCAACAACAAGCAACACACCGTCTACCATGCGCATAATACGCTCTACTTCACCACCAAAATCGGCGTGCCCAGGTGTATCTAAGATATTTATGTGCGTATCTTTATAATTGATTGCTGTATTTTTTGCCAATATAGTAATTCCACGTTCTTTTTCTATATCATTTGAATCCATTGCACGATCATCTACATGCTCATTTTCACGAAATGTGCCTGAGTAACGTAACAATTGGTCAACTAATGTTGTTTTACCATGGTCAACGTGGGCAATAATTGCAATGTTTCGAATATCTTCTCTTACTTGCATCCCTTACATCTCCTCTTTAAAAAACGTTCATTTTCGACTATAACCAATCAATTGTATCACAAATCAGCAATAAAAGTACAACTTTTTTTAAAGATGGAGTTTTATAGTAAATTTAGCACCACCTAAATCAGATTGACCTACTGTGATCGTTCCTTTAGAACGCTCTACAATCGCACGAGATATGGCTAGACCAAGACCTGTTTCGCCTCCATCTCCTTTAATAAACCGCTGGAACAATTGTGGCATAAGCTCTTCTGTAATACCGTCTCCATCATCTTCTATTGTAATTTGTATGTGCTCTACTGTATGCGTCACCTTAATAGAAACACAAGAATGTGCGTGCCTGATACCATTGGTAACAATATTCATCATTGCTCGCAATAATTTTTCTCGATCTGCATAAATCGTTGCATCTGTTTTTAGTTCATGTTGTAACAAAACTTTCTTTTCGTTTGCAAGTGGTAGAGCACGGTCTACTGTTAATGTAATCAATTCACTAACTTTTATGAGTTCCTTCTTATAGATGTCCTCTTCACTGTCCAATTTAGCTAACAATATCATTTCATTAATGATTTTCTTTAAGCGGGCTACTTCATCAACCATTACTTCTAAGCCACGTTCAGATTCCTTATCTGCGAAGATGCCATCCCGAATCCCTTCAGCATATCCCTGAATTGTCATTAATGGCGTTTTTAATTCATGGCTTGCATTCTGAAAAAATTGACGTTGCGACTGGATATAGCGCTGCAATTCTGACGCCATATCGGTAACGCTTTGCTCCACTTCTTTTATTTCCCCAGTTGCCTTAACCCTTTCAACATCATCAAATTGCCGTTTTTCGATCTTCTTTAGTTGATGTCTCAATTTGGTTAGTGGGGTTACGAGTCGATTTGTTAAGAAATGACTTAATAAAACAATTATTACAATACCAATTAAGAAAATAATGAGTATGCGATAAAAGAAGTTGCTTTGCACTTCTTGCAGATCATGCAATGGTGTCACTAAAACCAATTCGCGATTCAGTAATTCAGGATAAATTGATAATATAGACACAACATACCGCTCATCTCCCGCTTTCCATAATGGCTGTTCTTCACTTGTTAAATCGTAATTTTCCAGCCAGTAATCAATTAAATCGATCGGAAGTGTTGATGTGCGTAAAAGTGTCTGTTCTTGATCACGATCATAAATGAACAATTGTAAATCTTCTTCCCCTAACCATTGTGATAAACTTTGCACATTAGCCTCACTTAGCAAAAAACGAACCAGAATTTCTCCCTTTTCTTGTAATTGATCCTGTTCGTCTTGAATTAAAACATCTAAAACAAGCGAATATATCATAACGGAAACTACGGACATAATAATTACAAGCAATGTTGTAAATGCAATAGTTAATTGTGTTTGTAACTTCATTCTAATTCCTCTTCATTACGTAAACGATAACCAAAGCCCCAGACCGTCTCAACTGGTAAACCATCTATCTTTTTTCTTAGGCGCTTAATTAAATCATCAACCGCTCGATCGCTTCCAAAATAATCTTCTCCCCAGATAAGTGCCAACAATTCTTCCCTTGCAAATGCACGATTTTGGTTACGTATCAAAATATGTAACATATCAAATTCCTTTGCAGTAACTTCTACTTCTTGACCTTTCCAAAATACACGTCGATCTTGTGCGTCAAGTCTAAGGTCACCTACTTGAAAAAAGTCTTTCTGCTCGGAATCATGATCTACATGTGTAGCATCCACGCGCTTAAACAAGCGCTTTACTCGTGCAACAAGCTCTCTAGGACTAAATGGCTTTGTTAAGTAATCATCACTACCTAATTCCAAACCAAGTATCTTATCTACTTCCTCATCCTTAGCAGAGATAATGATGATAGGGACTTCACTTTCTTGTCTAATTTTTTTGCATAATTCGTACCCATCCATACCTGGTAACATTATATCTAATATCCACATATCCGGCGTTTCTGCACGTGACAATTGCCATGCTTGTTCTGCATTATCTATGGTCGATACGTGATAACCTTCTTTTTTTAGATAAGCAGCTACAATGTCCCGAATATTTGTATCATCTTCCACAATAAAAATATGATGTTTCATATTTTTATGCCTCCTTTACTTACCAACATTTTCGCATATTCCTGCAGTAAATGCACACAACTTGTATTTACATACTTTTACCACAATTATACCGAAAACTTGCCAATTCTGCTCGTTAGAATAAAAAATGTAAACGTAAGAGTTATACGAAAATAATCTTAAAAAAGGTGTGATATAGCATGACAAACTATGAAGATCAAAACAATAAAGAAGTTACTGAAGAATCAAATCTTCAAGAGAGTCAAAATAATGCCCATGAGGCAGATAACATTGAAACACATGAAGAAAGTGTAAACGAGCAAGAGGAAATTAAAAATCAGATGCAGCCTATTTCTAGTCATCAAAATCAGGCCGCACAAAAGCCGCAAAGTAAATTTGCATTATTTCTAAGCAGCTTATTTGGCGGGATAACCGTAGCAGTAATTGGTTTTATCCTATTACTTTCAGGAGTCATTCCTGCAAATGCAGATGAAACACCAAATTCTACAGAGAATAATATAGCAAGTACAGAGGAAAACACAGAAAATACAGCAATTCCAATCTCTACCTCTGATGACGCTATCTCGTCGAATACTTTAAGTAATGTTTCAGATACGGTAGTTGGGGTTACAAACATTCAAGCAACTGATTTGTGGTCACAATCAGACCAAGCTGGAACTGGATCTGGTGTTATTTATAAGAAAGAAGACGGAAAAGCTTATATCGTAACAAATCACCATGTTGTAGAAGGTGCATCAGAATTAGAGATTATCTTATCAAACGGTGATACGTTAAATGCAGAATTATTAGGTTCTGATGAACTAACAGATTTAGCAGTCCTTACAGTCGATGGAAGCACTATCGATACAGTTGCAACATTGGGTTCTTCTTCAGATCTTATTGTAGGTGAAACTGCTATGGCAATTGGAAATCCATTGGGAACTAAGTTTGCCGGTTCAGTTACAAAAGGGATTATTAGTGGGTTAGAAAGAGCAGTTGAAGTTGACCTTAACTCTGATGGTCAACCTGATTGGACAACAGAAGTTATTCAAACGGATGCAGCAATTAACCCTGGTAACAGTGGTGGGGCATTAATTGATAGTAATGGTCAATTAATCGGCATTAATTCAATGAAAATCGCCTCAGCCCAAGTAGAAGGTATTGGTTTCGCAATCCCAATTGATGAAGCAAAACCGGTTATGGAACAATTAGAAACAAACGGTAGAGTTTCTCGTCCATTTGTTGGAATTAGTGCGATTGCATTGTCAACCGTGCCAGATAGACATATAGAACAGACTTTAAAACTTGAAGACGGAGTATCAGATGGTGTTGTAATTGCAGAAGTACAACCAGGTTCTGCTGCAGATCAAGCCGGACTTCAACGTTATGATGTTATTACAGAAATCAATGGTACTACAATCCCATCAATGATGGCCTTAAAAGAATATCTCTATACTGAAACAGAAATCGGCGATCAAATTAACATTACCTATTATCGAGAAGGTGTACAACAAGAAACATTATTAACATTAACAGCACAACAACAAGACCTTACTAGATAATAGTAAAAATTAAACGCTTTTACTGAACAAAAACACCACCAAGATTGGTGGTGTTTTTGTATTGGCTACTTCTCTCAATTGCACTGTTTGATCGAATAATCATGTTTTTTGATTGAATTAACACTTTTATTGATCGAATTACCGGGATTTTTAATCGAATAATTGATTTTTTTGAGCGAATACTGCTAATTAATCTTTGTATTCACCTTATCCACCAAAAAAGAAGTCAAAGATATTACTTCCTGTTGAAGCTTGCTTATTATAGAACTCTGAATAACCACAATTATTACAATAGACAACAATAAATTGGTTATTTTGTACATCAAACATTTTCGAAAGACCTGTTCCAGTCATAGCTACCTCTTTTTTTCCGGCATCTGTACTTCCACACTTGATACATCCTTGGTTATTGTTCATACTTTATTCCTCCTTTTGTTCTTATGTATATACGAGGGAACGCCCCTTAATGTTTCATCATAGGAAAAACCGCAAGCCCAGACTGGACTTACGGTTCATCAACTAGTCATACATGATCGAGTCTACGTCATTTTCATCCAGATATGATTCGTAAGCCTCGTGCTTTTCGTTAACACCTATAAATTTCCCCTTTATATCACTTAAAGCAAAGCCTTCAATTTCTTCTACACTACTAACCAATTCATCAGAATCAAAAAACATGTCTTGGTAAGTTTTTTCAGTATCATAAAAGTCTGACGGGGTTTCTGATGAACCATACTTACTTACACGTTGCCACGAATCCTCTGAATCAAAAACAGTGGACTCTCCTTCACTGTTTCGAATCAAATCAGAATCTAAAATATCCTCTTCTACAGGACGGTTATCCGGAACATGGTCTTCTGCATGAGTCACACAACGCAGGGAAGTCGGCATTGCCTCTAGTCTTTCGAAATCAATATCTTTTTGACATACCTCACATTTTCCGTACTGCCCCTGTTCTATTGCGTTTAAAGCTTTTTCAATATCTTTTAACGCTTGCTCTGTGTGCTCATTCAGCGCAATGTCTTTTTCTCTTTCAAAAAGTTCTGTTGCTGTATCTCCCGGATGATTATCGTAATTTGATAACTCACCTACAGATTCCTGCACCTGAGCATAATTGTTTCCAAAATGATCTTCTAAATGCTCTTCTATTTCTGCCTTTTGTTCTAACAATTGTTCTTTACATGAAGCGATTTGTTGCTGCGTTACCATTTCAACGCCTCCTGTTATTTCAAGTTTTTTGAGGCATCTTTAGTATAACCGCTACAGTAAACTTCAATCGATTAATTACTGGAAATCAGTTTGTCTAAAAGCATATCAACGTGCGGAATCCCGTCTTCTAGGTATTCTTCTGTTACTTCCTTAAAACCGAAGGATCGATAAAAATCGCGCAAATATACTTGTGCATGTAATTTAATTTTCGTTTCATTCCACTGGTTCGTTATTGTTGCAATTGCTTGCTTCAGAATTTCTCTTCCATAGCCATCTTGACGGAATTTTTTCTGTACAAGAATTCGCCCAATTGATGCTTCTGGATATAAAACATCTTTTGGAATCAAACGAGCATACGCAATAATTTCATTGTCTTCTTCTAAAAATAAATGCATAGAAAGTTGATCAACATCATCTATCTCACGGTATGGACAGTTTTGTTCCACAACAAATACATCTACTCTTGCTTGCAAAATTTTATAAACTTGTGAAGCGGTTAGGTCATCAAATGCTTTTAAATTCCAATTCATTTACTTCATTCCTTTTAGTTTGAGTGGTAGAGCATATCAATATGCCAAAGACCGTAATCTATGTATTCTTCTGTAATTTCTTTAAATCCGAACGTTTTGTAGAACTCCTTCAAGTATGCTTCCCCTTGTATTTTAATTACTTTCTCATTCATTTCTTCAGTCATAATTTGCATTCCTCGACTGATCAGTTCTTTCCCATATCCTTTACCTCTGTATTCCTTTTTCACTACTACACGTCCTAAAGAAGCCTCTTTATAAAAATGACCGCTTGGAATTAATCGTATATAAGCAATAATTGTATCATCGTTTAACAAAAATAAATGTGTTGATGGCTGATCAAAATCATCTAAATCCTGATAATTACACTTCTGTTCAACAACAAATACTTCATTTCTTAGCTTTGCAATTTCGTACAACTCTGTTTTTGTTAAATTCTTAAATGACTTTTGTATCCACTCCAAATTAAGTGACTCCTCTCTGGCTGTATAACTATCCTCTCATGATGTGCTAAAATAATCATAACAAATTTTGAGGGAGAGTGTGTACTTTGAAGAAAAAGGTCGGCTTTGTAGGTACTGGTGTGATGGGAAAAAGCATGGCAGGTAATTTAATGGAAGCAGGATACGATGTTCATGTATACACACGCACAAAAGAAAAGGCATTAGCACTATTAGAAAAAGGTGCAAAATGGCAAGAAAGTGTTTCTAAGCTAGCTAGTGCAGTTGACGTTGTGATTACCATTGTAGGTTATCCAAGTGATGTTGAAGAAGTTTATTTTGGTAAAGATGGCATAATTGAAAACGCAAAAACAGGAAGTTACTTGATCGACATGACTACTTCGAGTCCATTTCTAGCAGAAACGATTGCAACTCGTTCCGCTGAAAAAGGGTTATTTGCATTAGATGCTCCAGTATCTGGTGGAGATATTGGCGCTAAAAACGGAACCCTCGCAATAATGGTCGGTGGTGAGGAGAGTGCATTTGAAGCAATCTCACCTATTTTAGAAATAATGGGGGAAAATATTGTGCACCAAGGACCAGCCGGGGCTGGACAACATACAAAAATGTGTAATCAAATCACAATTGCCACAAACATGATTGGTGTGTGCGAAGCTATTACATATGCGCAAAAAGCAGGTTTAGATCCTTCACGAGTTCTGGAAAGCATAACAACAGGTGCAGCAGGGAGCTGGTCATTGTCAAACCTCGCACCACGAATGATAGCTGGCAATTATGCGCCAGGTTTTTATGTAAAACACTTTATTAAAGATATGAGAATTGCATTAGAAGCATCGAAAGAAATGGATATGCTCACACCAGGGCTAGAATTATCTCTCTCGCTATACCAGCAGCTTGCTGAACAAGGTGAAGAAGATAGCGGAACACAAGCCCTTATCAAGTTGTTTGATTAGAGATTGATTATTGCGGTGTTTGCTGAATTAATGTGGCATTTGCCGAATTATTTGCGATTTCGCCGAATTATCTCCGTGTTCGCCGGAAAATCCACATTTTCGCCGAATAACTAATCACAGCGATTGCCAATTTAGTCCATCTTCTCAACATACTGTGCAACAATAAACGCAAGATCATCATTTCCATATGCCTGTAATGCATCTAACAATAGATAGTGATCTATTTCATCTGCTTCTTTTTTTGAAACAGTTAATTCCATTACTTCTTCAAGTACTTTATTTTCATCTTGATTTGGATAGGCTTCTTTATACAATACTTTTGGCTCCAAATTATTATTTATGCACCACTGCGCAAATAAAAGAATCATTCCTTTTTCTTGGGCTTGATAATTTTCGATAATATACTTTTCATACTCTTTTGAATCCATAAAAATCCCCTTTTCATAGAAAAAAGGTGTATCTCAGGCGAGATACACCTTTTTAATAATTTGTTCAGCTTAACTCTAGCTTCTCAAATCAAATTAAAGAGCCACAACATTTGCTGCTTGTGGTCCACGGTCACCTTCAACAACTTCAAATTCAACCGATTGGCCTTCATTAAGTGTTTTGAAGCCTTCACCTTCAATTGCTGAAAAGTGTACGAATACATCGTCGCCATTTTCTTGCTCAATGAATCCGAAACCTTTATCTGCGTTAAACCATTTTACTGTTCCAGTCATATTAATCGACCTCCTTACAATAGAAGTAAAAAGTAATTAAATAAAGCATATTACCTTTACATCGTTTATTGTGACAAGATCGTAAAGAAATATACCAAAAAATCGCTTCTACAATTCCAAATCTACTACGATTTCACAAAAAAATCAAACAATTACGTTGAAATTTAAGTCGTGTACTTTTTCAACTAAAAAGTTGCTAAAGTTACATTTATTTTGTATAATATGTGCTTGCAAGAGACAAGATAAAATACTTTCCCCTACACACACGTATCTTGCAAATACGAATGAATAGGTGGTTAAAACAATGGAAAACAAAAATTATCAGGTATTGTTGTACTACAATTATGTACACATCGAAGACCCTGAAACTTATGCCAAAGAACATTTAAATTTATGTAACTCACTTGAATTAAAAGGTCGGATTTTAGTAGCTGAAGAAGGAATGAACGGAACTGTTTCTGGAACAATTGAAGCAACTAACAAATATATGGAAGCAATGCACAACGATCCACGCTTTGCTGACATGATGTTTAAAATTGATGCAGCTGAGGGTCATGCATTCAAAAAAATGCACGTTCGTCCTCGACCAGAACTTGTAACATTACGTTTGGAAGATGATATTAACCCTAGAGAAACGACTGGTAATTATCTATCACCAAAAGAATTTTATGAAGCAATGCGTGATGAGAATACTGTAGTAATTGATGCACGTAACGACTATGAATATGATCTTGGTCATTTTCGTGGAGCGGTTCGCCCAGATATTCATACTTTCCGCGAACTTCCAGAGTGGATTGAAGAAAATAAAGAGCAACTTGAAGGTAAGCGTGTATTAACTTATTGTACTGGTGGTATCCGTTGTGAAAAATTCTCCGGTTGGTTAGTTGAAAAAGGTTTTGAAAATGTCAACCAACTTCACGGTGGAATTGCAACTTACGGTAAAGATCCAGAGGTTCAAGGCGAACTATGGGATGGCCAAATGTACGTATTTGACGAGCGTATTAGCGTTCCGATTAATCAGAAAGAACATGTCATCGTTGGAAGAGACTACTTTGATGGCGAGCCTTGTGAGCGCTATGTGAATTGTGCTAATCCAGTATGTAATAAGCAAATTCTTTGCTCAGAAGAAAATGAGCATAAATATATGCGCGGTTGTACGCACGAATGTCGCGTTTCACCACGAAATATGTATGTAAAAGAACATGATCTTTCTCAAGAAGAAATTAATGCAAGATTAGAGCAGAGTGAAAAAGAAGAAGGCGCAACAAACGTAGTTTAATATAACTTTGCCGGTTCAAACATTTTGTTGGACCGGTTTTTTCATTAAATATGAAATAGTATTTATACTATAAATTTAATAATTGATTAATTCTAAAATAAGAATATCTAAAATTTTTATAATCTTCAGATCTTTGTATTAGACTCCCTCATTAATATAAGTTATAATAATTTTGTTCTGAATCACCTTTCACTCAAGGAAGGGGTTTTTTTATGATTATTTTACATAATGTCAGCAAACAGTTTGGATCGTTTGAAGCCATTCAGTCAGTATCGTTACGGATTGAGTCGGGCGAAATCCATGGTATCATTGGCGCGAGTGGTGCAGGGAAATCAACATTAGTACGTATGATGAACTTGATCGAGCAACCTGATGAGGGAGAAGTGATCATCGATGGTGAAACGCTAAACCTTTTAAAAGGCAAGCGAATTCGTCAAATACGTCAATCGCTAGCGATGATTTTTCAAGGGCATCATTTACTCAGCAATAAAACGGTTTTTGATAATGTCGTTGTGGCTTTACAATTAGCTAAAGTTCCGAGAAAGCAGCGAGCAGATAAGGTAATGGAGAGCTTGCGGTTTGTCGGACTTGATAAGTTAAAAGATCAGTACCCGGGGCAGCTTAGTGGCGGACAAAAACAACGCGTTGCAATTGCGCGCGCGATTGTTAACCAGCCTAAAGTGTTGCTATGTGACGAACCAACATCATCACTTGATCCGAATACGACAGCGGAAGTGCTTGAAGTATTACAGCGGATCAACCAGGAATTTGGTGTCACCATTGTCATTGTTAGTCATGAAATGGAAGTTATTCAAAGCGTTTGTGAACGCGTGACGGTGATGGCAGATGGGCAAGTCTACCAAGAGATCGAAATTGAACCGACAGGTATACACAAAATGGAACATAGCGTCGACGGAATTATTAAACGGTTAAAATCAGGTGGTGATCTCAACCATGCCTGAGGTATTACTTGAGTATCAATCAGAAATTTGGTTGTCGATTGGTGAAACATTTATTATGGTAGGATTTTCGATCCTAGCGGCATTGTTGATTGGGCTTCCAGTTGGGACCTTTTTATTTTTGTGTCGCAAAGGGCAATTGCTTGAAAATCAAGTCGTCTTTTCATCGTTGAACTTAATCGTAAACATTATTCGTTCATTTCCATTCTTGTTACTCGTTATCTTTTTGATTCCGTTCACCCGTTTTATTATTGGAACAGCAATTGGTACAGCAGCTGCGACCGTCCCAATGACCATTATCGCGATCGCGCATTATTCTCGCCTTGCCGAGCAATCGCTTCTAGATGTCCCTAAAGGTGTGATGGAAGCTGCTGTTTCGATGGGTGCGTCAGTTAAAGATATTATATTCAAATTCTTGTACGTTGAAGCACGATCAGCACTCGTCTTAAGCATGACGACATCAACGATTAGTTTTATATCTTACTCAACTATTATGGGTGTCGTCGGCGGTGGTGGCATTGGTGACTTTGCCATCCGTTATGGTTACCTACAATTTCGCACCGATTTGATGATTTATATTATCATTATAATGGTTATATTTGTTCAAATCATTCAATATGCCGGCATTACATTAGCAAGAAAAATAGATAAACGATAAGGGGAGATTACTAATGAAAAAATGGCTTATGATTATGATGTTAGCCTTAGTATCTGTGCTGGTCGCATGTAGCGATAGCAATGATAGTGAGAATACAGAAGATTCAAGTGACGATCAAAATAATGAAGAAAATACACAGCAAACAATACGCGTTGCTGTCGTGGAATCACCTATGTTAGATGTTGTTGAAATTGCAAAAGAAAATCTCGCTGAAGACAATATTGAAGTAGAAATCGTTGAAATGGGTGACTATATTCAACCAAACGAAGCACTAGCAAACAATGAGGTTGATGCCAACTTCTCACAACATGTTCCATTTATGAATCAGTTCAACGAAAACTCTGGTGCAGATGCGACATTAACAGAGATTCAGCCGATTTATTATGCTAATTTCGGCCTTTATGCTAAAGAATACGCGAGCGTCGAAGAGTTTCCTGATGATGCATCGATTGGTATTGCCAATGATCCATCTAACATAGACCGTTCCCTTCGTCTGTTAGCTTCACATGATTTAATTGAATTGAACGAAACAGAAAGCGGACAATATGGATTAGACGATATTAAAGAAGACTCACACAATTTTACTTTTGAGCAAGCAGGTATTGCTGCATTAACTCGTTTATATCAAGATGTGGATGGCGTGATCATTAACCCAACACACGCTGGTAACTTAGATTTAACGCCAGCTGACGATGCGCTTATTACCGAAAAAGAAGATAATAAATTCGCGATTACATTAGTCGCGCGTGAAGATAATGAGGATTCAGAATTGATCCAACAACTAGCTGATGCGATGACAAGCGAAGACGTTCGCGAGTTTTTAAATTCTCGTGAAGGCGGAGCTTCTATTCCCGCATTCTAAAGAAACGCAGATTGAAGCAATAAACGCAGTTTAATATTAATAACTTCGCCGGTTCAACTATTTTGTTGAACCGGTTTTTTGGGTGACACTTATGTGGAGTTTCAAAGTAATCACTATGAAAAGAAGAGCTATATTAAAATAAATCTGATGCTAGTATATTTCATTCATATAAATCCTTTATTGTTGTAGTATAATATCTTTGAAGACATTTCTGACAAACCATACATTAAAACTTGGATTAGCTTTGAGTGAGCAGGAATTAGTTAATTTACTAATATATCGGACTACTAAACACATTGAAAAGAATACCGACAAATATATTCACATGTTGGCCGTGTGGATATCAAAAATACTTTTATCAGAAACAAAAATTTTCGAATTCAGTTACTTTTAAATTGATTTCCTACAAATAAATATAGGGGGGCTAGACTTTCCTCGTGGACACTTGTCTATATTTAATGCTTGATCCCCTATTTTTCGAAAAATCGCAAAAAATAATGGAGCTTAATGTCTGATACCTCCACACAATATGAAAGTTCCATATACCATTTTAGATTTTATTTTTAAATTAAAGTAATTCCCCCCCAGTGTAATACACGTGGCCGGAGTCAAACCAATACTTCAGAGGAACTCCAAAAATATAAATCATTTACATTCACACCAAATAAAAACTCATATGTAAGACATATATTTTGACTTTGCCTTTGGCGATTGCTATGTTTTAAAGTAACAACTAAAGGGAGGCGAATGATGATTGATGACAGTATACAGTTATAAAGTGCAAACAATCGCTGGAGAAGATAAATCTTTATCCGATTACCAAGGAAAGGTATTACTAATTGTTAATACTGCAAGCAAATGTGGTTTAACTCCTCAGTATGAAGGGTTACAAAAGCTTTACGATAAATATAATGAAGATGGTTTTGAGATATTAGGATTTCCAAGTAATCAATTTATGAATCAAGAACCTGGAACAGATGATGATATTCAGGAATTTTGTCAATTAAATTATGGGGTTACTTTTCCGATGTTTAGTAAAATCGATGTAAATGGTAAGTCTGCACATCCTCTATTTCGCTACTTAACAAAAGAAGCTCCTGGTATGCTAACTGATCAGGTGAAATGGAATTTTACGAAGTTCCTCGTTGATAAAGATGGTAAAGTCATCAAACGCTTCGCACCTAAAACAGCTCCAGAAGAAATAGAAGAAGAAATTAAAGCTCTTCTATAGACTACAACTTTAATCACCGCGCTAAAGAAAACTAGGCAATCACCAAGCCTTACGGCGCCGGTGATTGCCCAGTTGCACTTATACTGATTTCCTAAAAATTTTTACTACGTTGGCTATTCACCCATGCTAAAATTTTATACTTTCCTATCAGTGTAAAATTAAAGTGGGAGCAACTGTTATATAAAACGGTTGCTCCCACTATTTATTAAGTCAGCTTTGGCATATTTAACAATGCTACACCTATAACAATCGCTGAAACACCTAACACTGTTTGCAGTGAAAAGGTCTCCTTCCAAAAAAGAACGCCAATCACAGCTGTTAATGCTGTTCCAACTCCAGCCCAAGTTGCGTAGGTGATACTTATCGGAAGTAATTTTAACGTTAAAGATAAAAAATAAAAAGAAATCCCATAACCAATAACTGTACCAATGACTGGTAACGCCCTAGTAAAACCTTCAGAGAGCTTCAACATGGACGCACCAAATATCTCTGTAATAATTGCCACCGCTAAAAAGATATATGCCATTTAGAAAACCTCCTCTTACTTCTTTCTGGGAATAATCCCAAATAAAAAGATATCAATAACTTCTGTTAATCCTTCTTCTACTGTTATATTATTTTGCTTGAAAAATCGCTGATCGAACGTCATTTGAAATGCGTCACGTAAAATCTTCATAATAATTGCTATATGATAATCTGTTACTAATTCTCCTTTGATGACAGCACCATTAATAAATTCTTCTAAATCGTTCCAATCTTCTTCTAATGAATCATGGACTGCCTGCCACTCTTCTGGATAGTAACGTTTCATTTCGTCTAAAACTGGACGATCGTATATTTGATAATATTCTGGCATAACAAGCATCAGCTGTTTTATCTTCTCCACAACTGACAGATGCTGATCTGAAAAAATCGCATTTGTTTTTTCATCTGTTTCTGTAATAACCTGCGTAACAATTGAATCAATAATCGCAGCTTTTGAATCAAAGTGAGCATAAATCGTCTTTTTACTTATCCCTATATTTTGTGCTATATCATCTAGTTTAAAGCGTAAACCAGTTACTTGGATTTCTTCTGCAACACTTTTTAAGATACGTCTTTTCATATAAAGAATCCTTTCTGTATAACAAGGAAACTTTGTTAGTTTTTTAAGTTTCCGCGTAAAATAATTCTACCTGATACTTTTTTCATTGTCAAATTAGCGCATATAAAAAACGACCCGTCAGATTCGACAGGCCGCTTCAATATTCAAATACATTTATTTTAACTCATTCAAAAGGTTTGCCATTTCAATTGCTGATACCGCCGCATCAGCACCTTTATTTCCAGCTTTAGTTCCTGCACGCTCAATTGCTTGTTCGATTGTCTCTGTTGTTAACACACCAAAGATTACAGGTAGATTAGATTCCATCGATACGCTAGAAACTCCTTTTGTAACTTCAGAACAAACATAATCAAAGTGTGGAGTTGATCCACGGATTACCGTTCCTAATGTGATGACAGCATCATATTTACCAGATGCAGCCATTTGCTTTGCTACTAACGGAATTTCAAATGCACCTGGCACCCATGCAATTGATACATTTTCTTCTTTAACGCCATGACGTCTTAACGTATCCTCTGCTCCACCTAGTAATTTACTTGTAATAAATTCGTTGAAGCGCCCTACAACAATACCAATTTTCAAATCTGTTCCTACTAAATTTCCTTCAAATGTTTTACCCATAATAAATTCCTCCTAGCCCTTTAAAAGGTGTCCTAATTTTGATTTTTTTGTTTGTAAATATTTTTCATTAGCTTGGTGTGCTGGAATCTGAATTGCTTTTCGCTCTACTACTTCTAATCCGTACTCTGTCATGCTTGATATCTTGCGCGGATTATTTGTTAAGATTGCAAGCTTTCCTATACCAATATCTCGTAAAATTTGTGCACTTACAGCGTAATCACGTAAGTCGTCTGGGAAGCCAAGTTGGTGATTTGCTTCAACAGTGTCATAGCCTTCTTCTTGTAGTTTATAAGCTTTCAACTTATTTAACAGTCCGATGCCTCTTCCTTCTTGTCGCATGTAGACAAGTACGCCTTTACCTGCTGCTTCAATTTGTTCTAATGCAAGTTCTAATTGCGGCCCACAATCACAGCGATGTGAACCAAATACATCACCAGTTAAACACTCTGAATGGACCCGAACAAGCGGGGTATCGTCTGGATTAATCTCACCTTTTACTAAAGCCAAATGTTCTTTACCTGTCCATTTTTCTGTATAAGCAACTAATTTGAAATCGCCATAGCTTGTTGGCAGTTCAATTTCTACTTCCTTTTCAACTAACTTATCATATCTTTTGCGATAGGCAATTAAATCTTGTATCGATATGATTGGCATGTTTTCTTTTTTCGCAATTTCTTGTAATGCAGGAAGACGCGCCATTGAACCATCTTCTAGCATAATTTCACAGATCACACCTGCTGGAGATGAACCAGCTAATCGTGCTAAATCCACAGCTGCTTCTGTGTGACCAGGTCGCTCTAAGACACCGGCATCCTTTGCTACTAACGGAAAGACATGCCCAGGGCGTTTGAAGTCAGGTGCAACAGATCGTTCATCAATTAACTTCTTAATCGTAAGTGAACGCTCATACGCACTAATCCCTGTCGTCGCATCTGCATGATCAACACTAACCGTAAAAGCAGTACCATGTGGATCTGTATTACGTGTGACCATGTCATCCAATCCTAATTTTGCTGTGATAGAGGGTGAAAGTGGAGTACATATTAAACCTCTACCCTCTTTTGCCATATAATTAATAACCTCTGGTGTTGCATGTTCAGCGAGGGCAACAAAGTCTCCTTCATTTTCGCGATCTTCATCATCGACAACAATAATGATTTTCCCAGCCTTCAAAGCCTCTAATGCTTCTGGTATTGTATTAAGCATTGTCTTTCACTCCTATCCGATAAATCCGTATTTTTGTAACTTATCTTTTGTTAATGTATCTGTCTTTGTTTCTGAAAATTTAGCACTTACTAGCCGCTCCATATATTTTGCAAGCATGTCATATTCCAGATTAACACGATCACCTTGCTGCTTTTCTCCCAAAATCGTTGCTTGTTGTGTTTCTGGGATTAAAGAAATAACAAAACTATCGTCTGTCACATCAAAAACAGTCAGTGAGGTACCATCTACAGTAATTGAGCCCTTTGGCATCACATAAGGCAGTCCCTCTTTATCAACCGTAATAGATAAATAACGAGCGTTAGCTTCTGTCCAAATACGATTAATTTCTCCCACAGTATCTACATGCCCTGAAACAAAGTGACCACCAAATCGACCATTGGCATGCATCGCACGTTCTAGATTAACTTGCATACCACTTTCAGCTTTTGCTAATGATGAATAACGAAAAGTTTCTGGCATTACATCGACTGAAAAGCTGTTTTGATCAAAACTAGTAACAGTCAGACAGACACCGTTGACTGAAATACTATCGCCAATCTTAACATCACTTAATACTGTCGCTGCACTAATCGAAAGCTTAAGACTATTCGCCTGTTTCTTAACAGATTTAATACTTCCTTTTTCTTCAACAATTCCAGTAAACATTTAATTCCCCTCCTGCTTTGGACGTGCAATCACTTTGATATCCGAACCGATTTGCTCGAGAGAGATTATTTCCAGATCCGTTGCTTCTGACATATTCTCTGGCGCAACTCCTCCAACAACAGGAATTGCATCATTTCCTGTTAATAGTTTTGGCGCAATGTACCAATGACATTCCTGAAATAATTTTTCTTTAACAAACGAGCCATGAACTGTACTACCACCTTCAACATATAACGACTGAATGCCTTGTACACCAATCGCAGCTAACACATCATTTAAATTTAATTTTTCGGTTTGTAATTGAATCAATTTAACATGCGGATGTTTGGCCTTGAAATTAGTCGTATCCGCATCTTTCCCACAAATAATCCATGTAGGTGCTTCATCATCGAAAATATTTGCATCCGGACTGAGTGATAAATTTGTATCTAAAATAATTCGAATCGGATTTTTTCCACCTTGGGGCAACCTAGTGGTCAATCTCGGATTATCATGCTTTACTGTATTACTTCCAACCATAATCGCATCATATATTGCACGTTGCTTGTGGACATCTTCTCTTGCCTTTTCTGCTGTAATCCATTTGCTATCGCCATTTGCTGTTGCTGTTTTGCCATCTATGGTCATTGCTGCTTTTAACGTAACAAAAGGACGTTTATGTTTCATGTAATAAAAGAAAGACCGATTTATTTCTAAAGCTTTTTCTTCTCTTAAACCAACTTCAACTTCAATACCTGCTTGCTCTAACTTTTTAATTCCTTTTCCTGCAACTTCAGGGTTTGGATCGACACAAGCAATGTAGACTTTTTTTACTTTTCGCTCCACAAGTAGATTGGCACATGGTGGTGTTTTACCGAAATGTGCACAAGGTTCTAATGTGACGTAAACATCGGCACCTTCCGCTTCTTCACCTGCCTGCTGTAATGCAATTACTTCGGCATGTGCTTCTCCTGCTCTTAAATGACTTCCCATTCCAAGTATTTTTCCATCTTTGACTACTACAGAACCAACTGAAGGATTAGGACTCGTTTGACCTATCGTAGATTCTGCAAGTGATAAAGCTAGATCCATATATGCTTCCTTCATCAAAAGTATCCACTCCTTTTAGCGGAAATACGAAAACCCCAGACCATAAAAATGATCTGGGGCTTTTTTGGATAGGCTAATATACTCCTATACAGAGTTATTAGCTCTGATAAGCGTTAGCAAATAAACGTATATTTTAAATACGTTCGTTTTTGTTTTCCTTTTCCCATCCAGACTTTCACTGTCGGCTTTGGAATCACACCAAATCCACCTTCACACAAAATGTGCTCCGGGTCACGGACTGAAGATATTACGTATATCTATCACCGTCGGTCGGGATTTACACCCTGCCCCAAAGGAATAACTATTCGATTGTTCATAGTTTAACATGATAGCAAAAAAAATGCACGTAAAAAAATTGGTTGTCTAAAAATATTCATATTTAGTGTTTCTTAATTTAACTTTTCCGATTAGAACTGCGGTTCTTCTTAAATCCATTTTCTACTGAAAAGCCAACTTTTTTACTGACCATTTTAATTAATAAAAACAAAAGATAACCTATTACAGCACCAAATGTATTAAAAACTAAATCATCGACTGTTCCATAGCGTGTTGGTGTAAAGATCGCTTGTGTAAATTCAATTGTTAAGGAAGATAGGAAGCCTATTAATACAATCACTAAAAAATGGCGGGTATGCTTAAACAATAGCGGTAAAAACAAACCGAGTGGAACAAACAACAAAATATTTCCGACTGAGTATAATAGTTGGAACTTTATATAGCCATCAGCCATATGAAGTAAGTTATAAAAAAGATGGGTATCAAAGTCAAGTGACCTTCCATCTGCTAGTGAATAGATGAAATAAAAAGGGCGAAGTGTCATATAAGCTACACCTAGTAGATAAATAAAAAACAAATGTGCGATTACTTCTCTAAAAACATTAAAATTTTGTCTATTTCTAATATAGTTATTTCCTCTAAACCATATCCAACTAAAGATTACAATTAAATATAGAATAAAAGGATCCAGTATTATCATTCTTATTTCCCCTCTGAGCATTCTTATTGATTACAGGATATTCTACTATATAAACAAGCATACCAAATCTCAAACGACTTGATATGCTTTATTTAAATTTTTCTATCAAAGTTATGAATATTTAGTTTGACTCTAATTCATCACCAATAATTCGAACTTCCCGTTCCAACTCCACACCAAACTTCTCTTTTACAGTTTGTTGAACCATTTCTATAACTGCAATATAATCTGATGCTGTTGCATTATTTCGATTTACAATAAAACCAGCATGTTTAGTTGAAACTTCTGCTCCACCAATGCCTTTACCTTGTAAATCACTATCTTGAATCAGTTTTCCAGCAAAATAACCTGGTGGCCGTTTGAACACACTACCACATGATGGGTATTCTAACGGCTGTTTCGATTCTCGTTTAAATGTTAAATTATCCATCTCTGCTTTAATCTCATCTGTGTTACCAGGCTGTAGCGCAAAATGTGCTTCTAACACGATATATCCTTTTTCAGGAATATTACTCGTTCGATAACCTAGATCTAATTTAGTTGCATCAAGTGTTTGTACTTCACCTGCTTGATTGACAACAACTGCCTTGTCTAAGCAATCCTTCACTTCTCCGCCATACGCACCAGCATTCATATATAAAGCTCCCCCAACCGTTCCAGGAATGCCACAAGCAAACTCTAAACCAGAAAGTTTTTCTTCTAACGCTCTTTCAGAAACATCTATGATTCGAGCGCCACTTTCAGCAATTAACTTGTTACCATCTCTACGAACCGCTGTAAAACGTTTAGGACTCATTACAATCCCACGAATACCACCATCACGCACAATTAAATTAGACCCGTTTCCTAACAAGGTAAAAGGGACTTGGGCTTGATTTGCAAAACGAACAATTTCTTGTACTTCCGCTACACTAGCCGGTGTGACAAAAAAATCCGCCGCTCCACCTAGTTGGGTATACGTATGATTTTTTATATATTCATCTACTAAAATATTATCTTCTGCTATTATCTTACTCAATTCTTGATAAATCGAATGGTTTTCCACGATTTTAATCATCCTTTAACTCTTTACGACTTGAATACAAATGACACAATCTAAATTATAGCAGGAGTTCAGTCGATTCGCCAATAAGGATTAAACAGTTCTTTTGCAGAAAAATGTCAAACTAATAAAAGTTATAAAAATACGCGTGAAACTTTTTAAAAGCGGGAACGTCTAAATTATAAAGGGAAATTTAAGCTGTAAAAGGAGTGGTATTAAGATGAAACATCTAATCAAAACTTTAATGTTCATGTTATTGGTTGGTTTATTAATCGGCTGTGGCACCTCAGATGACGGGGATAACGCTGATAGAGTGGTTCCAAGTTTAGTTGAGGTGGATGACAAAACATATGACTACAAAGTTAAAAATCAAACCGATCAAACAATCACATTAGAGTTTAACAGTAGCCAACGCTTTGACTATGCAATCTTCAACGATGAAGATGAGCAAGTTTATTTACACTCAGATGAAATGATGTATTCACAAGTGATTGGTGAAGAGGAATTAGAAGCGGGGGAAGAATTGGTGTATAGAATTGATTTAAGTGAAATTGACTTAGACCCAGGCGAGTATGTTCTGGAAGCATGGATGGTTCCAAACGGTGAAGAAAAATATAAAGTAAGTGAGAATTTTATTATAGAATAGACTAAAAGGTTAAATCAGTCATTTTGTGCTGATTTAACCTTTTTAAATTTTTATTTAAATGTTAATACATGCTATAATTGAAGAAAAATTAAAGAAAGAGGTGGACGCAATATGAACACAGCCAAAGAGCGTTTACTGAAGATTATTGACGAAATACCTGACCAAGAAGTGGATAAGATTTTAGACTTTGCTGAGCACCTAAAAATAAAAAGAGAAAAAAGATTAACCGAAGACTTAACAAAGGCTAGTGAAAGTAGTTTAGATTTTTGGGATAATGACATTGATGATGAGGTTTGGAATGATGTATAAGCAAGGTGATATCGTTTTATTACCTGTTCCGTTCAGTGATTTAACAAATAAAAAGCAGCGTCCTGTACTTGTTATTTCGAACGATAGCTATAATAAAAGGACTGACGATATCGTTGTGGTAGCTGTTACTTCACAATTAAGAAACCTTGATTATTCAGTGATAATTGAAACAAATGATTTAAACTTAGGTGAACTTAAAGTTACGTCAGCAATTCGGACTGACAAGGTTTACACATTATCCCAAAATATTATAAGGAAGAAATTCGCTGAAGTTAATACTGGAATTTTGGAAGAGGTACGAACAAAAATTAGTGAATTAATTAAATAACAAAATAAAAAAGGGCTGACTCGCCCAACAAAACTTTATAGCAAAACACCTTAGAATCTTAGGAAGTTAAGCATTTATCGTTTTCCCTAGTTAAAGTCAACTCTTTTGAATCCCATCCATAATCAAATCAATTACATGTTCTACTTCTACTTCTTCGTTAAATGTAGCATTTGTACTAAAAATGTATTGATGTAATATGAAACCAAGAACTGTTGTGATAATAAAGCGAATTGTGGTATCAATCGGAACAGACTTTATATGCCCCTTTTGTTGTAAGTCAACGATAAGCTCCTCTACCTTAGGATATACCTCTGATAAGAATGTACTTTTAAGAGCCTGTTGCATTTCAGTATGAAAGGCTATCTCCTGTAAAATAATTCGAATCATTGGTACATTTTTTTTAGCAAAGTCAATTCGATTATAAATAAATTCACGCAGAATATCTTCAAAACTATTATTTCCTTGCCCAAAAACATCCTCTACCACTTGTGAAGCAAAGTACGGAATTGCTAATTTCATTATTCCTGGCTTAACAATTGCTAATAACAATTCTTTTTTTGAAGCATAGTGGCGAAAAATTGTTCCTTCTGCAACACCAGCTTGCTTTGCAATTTCACTTGTAGAAGTTGCTGCATAACCTTTCTCAGCAAATATCTCAATTGCAGCTACAAGGATTGCTGCTTTCTTTTCAGTTAATTTAACTTCATCACCTTCTGATTCTAAAAGTTGCTTAATATATATTTTATCCATTAATTCAAACCTCACCTTTTTACTTACGAAATGACACTAATGTAACAAGATTTAACATAAAAAATAGTAAAGAGAATCCAAATAACATACTAATCTCAAAAAGAATATCCCCTATACTATTACCTTTTATCATAACTTCTATTAAAGCATTTGCACCATAATTAATTGGCATAACATTTCCAATCCACTCTACCCATGCAGGTGCATTGTCTATTGAAAATAATCCTGAGAAGAAGGCTTGAGGCACAATAACAATCGGGATGAATTGCATCATTTGAAATTCATTTTTAGCAAATGTTGATAGTAATGTACCAAGGGTTAATGCAGTCAACGCCAAAAGTAGTGTAATAAGAACAACTAATACTAACTGACCTTGTAATGGAACTCCTAATACATAGACACCGAACAATACCACGATAAAGGATTGTATGATAGCAAATATACCAAAACCAATTAGATAACCAATAATGATTTCCCAGCTTCTTATTGGCGTAGCAAATAATCGCTCCATTGTCCCTTGAGACTTTTCACGTAAAAATGAAATTCCCCCTACTAAAAATACAAAGAAAAAAGCGAAATAACCAATTAATACAGGACCAACATACTCAAATGTTGTATCTATTTCTGTATCGTAATATTTCTCAATCTCAACAGGAACCCCATTTTGATTAGTGGCTAGCGCTTGTTGTATCTGCATCATTACTGCTTGCTGATTACTAGGTTCACTATCATCTATTGTAATCTGTAATGCATTACTCTCAAACGCAATAATAGCATCAATCTCACCTTCACGTAGTGACTCATCAGGGTTATCAACTTCTATTAGTTGCATTTCCCCAGCTTCTAATTTTGTTATCATTTTTTCAGGTAGGTCAACCGTAGTAATAGCGATATTTCCTGACTCTTGATCTAACACAACCCAAGTTAAAATAAGGATCAATAAAGGTGCAAAGAATAATAAGGCTAGCGATCGTTTATCTCGAATAAACTGCTGTATAATGCGCATGATTATAGCTATTATTTTCATGAATTCACACCTCCGTAATAAAGAAACGCATCTTCAATAGTACGGGTATGTGTTTGATCCTTTAATTCTGTTGGCGAACCACTAGCCAGAACCCTTCCGTCTCGCAATAAACCAAGTTGATCACATTTTTCCGCTTCATCCATCACATGTGTCGTAACTATAATGGTAATACCTTTACGCTTCATTTCATTAAATTGATCCCAAACTTTGTTTCGAAGGACTGGATCTATTCCAACTGTCGGTTCATCTAGAATTAAAATACGAGGCTCATGTAACAATGCGATTGCTAATGACAGTCTTCTTTTCATACCACCTGAAAAGTTCTCAACTACCTTTTCTTTACTTTCGAATAGATCAACCTCATTCAAAACCTGATCAATTCGTTTTTTTCTATTAAGACGATCCATTCCGTATATTTTTGCGAAAAAGTCTAAATTTTCTTTTGCTGTTAATTCCTCATACAATGCATCTGCTTGTGCCATATAACCGATATCATTTAACTTTTTCAGTGATGGCATCTTTGTATTTTCTACATATATCTTGCCACTATTTGGCGTCAAGGCACCTATTATTGTTTTCACTAATGTTGTTTTCCCTGAACCTGATGGACCTAGTAACCCATAAATCTTTCCTTGTTCAATTTCTAAATCAACGTTAGATAATACTAACTCATTTCCAAAAGAATGACTTACTTTTTCTAATGTGATAATTGAAGTCATATGTTCACACCTTCCTAACAATGTGAGTGATTACTCACTTTATTATATCGCAATATGAGTAATTGTAAATACTTTTGAAAATATCCACATATCAATTTCCAATGATTGTATTAAAAGGAGCGTGTGGCGGAATCATTCGTTACATTACTTAAATTTATTCACTTTTAAAATCATAAATACAAAAACACTTGGATATTCAATATCCAAGTGTTTTTATTTTCTGCACTTTCTAACCATGAATCTTTAATATAGTCTACTAAAATGATTATTTTTTAACTTTATAGGTTTAATTCCTCTATTTTCTTGAACACTAAAGAATATGTTGCTTTTATGTGTTCTTCTGTCTTTTTATCGTTATATAAACCAAAACCTAAGCTTGTTTTATTATTATTTTCTGGCTTATATAATCCATTTATATAGGGTAAACCAGGTTCCCACTCCCAAGAATCACTATATCTTATATCTGTTGTAAAAGGAATGAAACTTTTAGAAGAAATAAAAAAATATGGGATACGAGAGTTTACATAAATATTTTTATATTGACTTGCAGATGCCTTTTCAAGATTTTCTTTCATAATAAAGACTGCATCATAAGAATTCATTTCCTCACTTGTCAATTCATCAAAAGAAATTTCTTTAAATTTAATCTGTTCTTCTCTAACTTCTGGTGGTTCACCAACCACTGCAATTCTCAGTGATTTACCATTATACAATTCAAATTCCATATGCGTTTCATTAGAATTTCCTTCATCTCCAAATGGTATAAAAGCAATAGAAAATAAAATTAATGCGGCTATTCCGACTACTCCTGCGGAAAAACGTTTCATTAAAGCGTTTCTTCTCTTCTTTAATTCATAATTTCTTGAGAACTTCATAAGGTTATCATTTATATTACGTTGCTTATTTGTATTAAACTCTTTTTCATAATCCGGTTCAGGGAGCGACTGTATTTCATCGATTAATTTATTTAATCTCTCATTCTCTTTCATTATGAATTTCCTCCTTTTTAGTTTCCAAAGCTTTTAAGGCTCGATGATAAGTAATGCGAACTTTATTTTGATTCCAATTTAAAACGTCTGCTGTTTCAGGAACAGTCAATTCCTTTATTGCTCGAAAAATTATCACATCTTGATAATTGGATTTTAAAGATTTAATTACTTGATATAAAATTCGTTTATCTTCGTTTAAATTGAGCATTTCTTCTGGTGTTTTTTCCTCTTTCGGTTCAGTTTCTCCAAAAGGAAACACATTCTTCACTTTATTCCTTTTTCTTTTTCTGATCTCATCTATTCCAACGTTACGTGCAATAGAAAAGAGCCAAGTCTTTGGACTCGATTTTGCTTGATAGGAATCAAATCCTTTGATTGCTCGAATAAATACTTCTTGTACTAAATCTTCTATATCACCGGATCCAACATAATACAGTAATAAATGGTATATATCTTTGTTGTATTTAAAAAACCATTCGGAAATCTTGTCACTTATCATCCATTTCCCCTCCGTTAATTTACTCATTAATTAGTCGAACTAACTACCTGAAATATTTCAGTTCTATAATAAATTTATTTTTTCATTCAATATTTTTTTAAAGTATAAATTAAATTAGGCTGTTTTTTTTAATTTACAGCGCATCATCTATCAAGTCCGAGCGTTAATTCAGCGAAATTCTTAGTATTTCGGCAAAACTGACAGGTAATCCGGCAAATTTTAAAATTATTCGGCGAACTCAAGCAGTAATCCGGCAAAAAATAATTATTCGGCATTTGATGAATCAATTATCAATCCATTAATCTGAACTACAGAGATTCAAGTGTGTTACAACGCTTCATATATAAATTGTGTCATAAACAACATAGCGTTAAATTATAACCAAATAAAAAAGCCTGATTTAATCTATATTAAATATTACAACTAACAAATTGTATTTAACAAGCCAAACAAAAAAGAGACCAAATCACCTCTGACTTGGTCTCTTCTATCCTATATTAATTCATTATAAACCCTACTAATCTTTCGTTCTATCCCATCAACGCCACCATCAACGCTTTCTGAGCATGGAGACGATTTTCCGCTTCTTGAAAAACAACTGAATGATTTCCATCAATAATTTCAGCTGTTACTTCTTCCCCACGATGGGCCGGTAAGCAGTGCATAAATGTATAGTCTGGCTTAGCATGCTGTAGTAATTCTGCGTTAACTTGATAGGAAGCAAAAAGCTTTTCACGAGCTTTTTGTTCACTTTCTTGCCCCATACTCGCCCATACATCCGTGTAAACAACATCCGCATCTTTTATCGCTTCAATTGGGTCAGTTGTTATGGTAATTTCTGAACTGTCTCCTCCAATAGCTTTTGCTTTTTCGACAACAGCAGCATCTGGTAAATAACCTTCTGGTGCAGCTGTACTAAAGTGCATTCCCATTTTTGCAGCACCGAGCATGAGAGAATGTGCCATATTATTTCCATCACCAATATACGCAATTTTAATGTCCTCTAACGAACCTTTTACTTCTTCAATTGTTTGTAAATCTGCTAGAACCTGACAAGGATGATATAAATCTGTTAAACCATTAATGACAGGGATACTCGCATTTTCAGCTAATTCCTCAACATCTAATTGAGCAAAGGTTCGGATCATAATGCCATCTAGATAACCTGATAGCACCTTTGCTGTATCAGAAATTGGCTCACCTCTTCCAATTTGAATATCCTTCGAACTAAGGAATAAACCAGTGCCACCGAGTTGATAGATCCCCACTTCAAAAGATACGCGTGTACGTGTCGAAGATTTTTCAAAAATTAAGCCTAATACTTTTCCTTTTAAAGGTTGATAGACTTCACCTTGCTTCTTTTTCTGCTTAATTTCTTTTGCTAGTTGTAGCAAATAGGTGATTTCTTCTTTGCTATAATCCGCTAACGTTAAAAAGTCTCTTCCGGAAAGCTGTGCTTGTAAATTTTTTTCTGCTACCGTCACCGTAACACACGCTCCTTTTTATTCAGTTGATTATGATCCAATTGATAATGATTTATTGGATAGGGTGCTTCCTGCTTTTCTTTTGTTGCTTGTAAGTATGCAACTAACGTTTCCGTTGCCGTTAAGCATATCACACCAGCCTGCAACGTACTTTCTCGTAATTGCTTATGCTGTTCACCTATTTTTGTGCTACACACTAAAACAAATGCTTCTTCATTATTAGCCTCAGCTGCTGCTTCTACAGCTAACGTTTGATTAACCGTGATCCCTTTTGCTTGTAACATATCTGTTGTTTCTTGATCTGCAATAATTTCTCCTTCAACAAGCTGAAGCGCAGATACAAGACTCTCATTAATATTATCTATTGCTAGATAGATACTTTTAGCACTGGTAATCTCTTGGAAAAATTCCTCTTTCCAACCAAACGCTTTTGCCATTGCCGCTTCAACGGTTGATCCAATTCCGATTGCTTCACCTGTTGATTTCATTTCCGGGCCTAATAGCGGATCTAAGCCTGCCAACTTATTCGTTGAAAATACAGGCATTTTCACTGCATAAAACGGAACATCTTCATGTAAACCAAGCTTCCATTCTTGTTGCTGCAAACTTTCTCCCATCTGTACACGCGTAGCCAAATCTATCATTGGCACTCCAGTTACTTTACTCGCAATAGGAACAGTTCGTGATGCACGTGGATTTACTTCTAGCACATAAACGGTCTTACGATCTGCACTAATAACAAATTGAATATTCATGATCCCTTTCACATCTAATGCCTCTGAAATCTTCTGTGTGTAAATCTCAATTGTCTTTTTCTCACTATCTGTTAAGCTTGGTGTTGGAAAAATTGCAACACTATCACCTGAATGAACACCAGCTTTTTCGATATGTTCAAAAATACCCGGGATTAACACATCTTCCCCATCACATACCGCATCAATTTCAACTTCGCTACCTGTAATAAAACGATCAATTAATAAAGGAAAAATACGATTATGGGTTGTGCTCTTTTTCATTTGTTCAATGTGCGCAAGTAGTGCTTGTTCAGACTCTACTATTACCATTCCTTGACCACCAATTACATAAGAAGGGCGAATTAGAATTGGATAGCCAATCTTCGCCGCCATTGTTGTTGCATCTTTTGTGCTCATTACGGTATCACCTGGGATATGTGGAATCGCTAACTTTTGTAACAATTGATAAAATTTATCTCGATCTTCTGTTGCCTCGATTACACTTAACTCTGTACCTATAATGTTAACACCCTGTTTAGCTAAACCATCTGCTAGATTAATAGCTGTCTGTCCACCAAATTGAACCAATACGCCATCTGCTTGTTCTTTTTGCACAACTTGCAAAACATCTTCTTCTGTCAGTGGCTCAAAATATAAGTGGTCTGCTGTGTTAAAATCAGTACTAACTGTTTCTGGGTTATTATTGACTACAACTACATCAATCCCTTGATCTTTTAACGACATGGCAGCATGGACGGAACAATAATCAAATTCAACACCTTGCCCAATCCGAATTGGACCTGATCCCAATACAACCATTCTTCTTTTTCCTGTTAGTGGTTCCACTTCATCTATCTCATTCCATGAACTATAAAAGTACGGCGTATCAGCTGAAAATTCAGCCGCACACGTATCAACCATTTTATATGATGGAAAAATCTTATCCTGCTCTAAACGTTGTTGCAGAACTTTTGTATCAACATCCCATAGATTTGCTAACATTTTGTTAGAAATACCAAATTGTTTCGCTTTTTTTAGATCATTTACACTGACATCTGACCACTCTTTTTGCTTTAACGCATTTTCAATTTCAAGCATAAGGGCAATTTCATGTAAAAAGTATTTTGTGATTTCAGTAATTTCATGAATTTGTTGAATGGTATACCCTCGACGGAAAGCTTCAGCAATCACAAATAACCGTTCATCTGTTGCTAAATCTAAAGCTTGGTTTAATTGTTCATCTGTTAATTCTTCTAATTCAGCTAAGTATAAAGAATCCAAACCAATCTCTAATGATCGGATCGCCTTATTTAAGGCTGTTGGAAAATTACGTGCTAAAGCCATTACTTCACCAGTTGCTTTCATTTGTGTTCCTAACAACCGATCTGCTTGATGGAATTTATCAAAGGGCCAACGTGGAATTTTAACGGCAATATAATCAATTGCAGGTTCAAAACTTGCGTACGTATCTCCAGTAATCGGGTTAAGTACCTCATCTAAATGATAGCCAAGCGCTAATTTTGCAGCGATACGTGCAATTGGATAGCCCGTTGCCTTAGAAGCTAGTGCACTCGACCGACTCACACGTGGATTCACCTCAATAATAATGTATTCATTACTATTTGGGTTAAGTGCAAACTGGATGTTACAGCCACCGATTACACCAAGCTCACGGATCACTTTCACCGAAGAGGTACGAAGCATTTGATACTGATAATCATTCAATGTTTGAGAAGGGGCTACTACAATACTATCTCCTGTATGCACACCAACTGGGTCGAGGTTTTCCATGTTGCAAACAATAATACATGTATCATTGTCATCCCGCATCACTTCATACTCAACCTCTTTCCATCCTTTTACGCTTTGTTCAATCAAAACTTGATTAATTGGACTCGCATGAATACCGTTTTTAACAATTTTTCTAAGCTCAGCTTCATCTTTGGCGATTCCACCACCAGCTCCACCCAACGTATAGGCTGGTCGCACAATTAATGGATAACCAACAGAGGATGCAAACTGAACTGCTTGATCAGCAGAACTCGTTGAAATACTCTCAGCAGTCGGTTCGTCGATATCTTTCATCATTGCTTTAAAAATTTCACGGTCTTCCCCTTTTGTGATCGTATCTAAAGGTGTACCTAGTAGTTCAACATTATATTTCTCCAGTACATTAGCTTTCGTTAATTCCATCGCAAGGTTTAAGCCTGTTTGTCCTCCCAGTGTTGGTAACAAGCCATCTGGTTTTTCTTTTTCAATTATATTCGTTAAAGAAAGAAGTGTAAGCGGCTCTAAATAAACTTTATCTGCGATGTTTTCATCTGTCATAATCGTTGCTGGATTATTATTTACGAGTACGACTTCAATGCCTTCTTCTTTTAATGCTAAACAGGCTTGCGTACCTGCATAATCAAACTCAGCAGCTTGCCCAATCACGATTGGACCAGATCCGATTACGATTACTTTTTTTATGGAATCTAACTTAGGCATGCTGCTTCTCTCCTTTTACACTTAACTGCTCAACAAAGTTAACAAAAATTTCATGTGTATCAATCGGACCAGGGTGCGCCTCTGGATGAAACTGAACCGTCATGACCTGTTTTGTTTTGTGTTGTAATCCTTCTACCGATTTATCATTAACATTGATAAATGAAACATCCCACTCGTTCTGATTAATCGAAGCTTCATCTACGACATAACCATGGTTTTGTGACGTAATTACTACTTTCCCAGTCAAGAGATTTTTAACTGGATGATTACTACCACGATGGCCATAAGGTAATCGTCTCGTTGAACCACCAAATGCAAGCGCGATTAACTGGTGTCCCAAACAGATCCCTAATGTAGGGAAAAATTCAGCTACTTTTTTTATTGCTGTTAGTTGCGCTGTTAGACTTTTCGGATCTCCTGGTCCATTGGACAAGATTACCCCGTCAGGATCAAGTGAGTTAATTGCTTCAAATGTTGTATCGTAAGGCACAATCGTTACGTCACATCCCAACTCTAATAAGGAATGGGTAATTGAATGTTTATAACCGAAATCCATAACTACCATATGTTTTCTTGTGAAGGAGGAAGGTACATGTAGTGCAGTTAGTTGCTGGATCTTTTCAACGGATACCTTTTTAACAATCGACGGATCTACGTGGCATTTTTTTGGTGTGTCCTGACTGTCAGTTGTTATTTTTCCATACACTTCACCATGCTCCCGAATGATCCGAGTCAATGCACGTGTATCAACGCCATACAATGTTGGGATTTTATATGCATCTATCATATCTACAACTGAATAGGTTGATTGATAATGTTCCGGTGTATCGCAAGCGTTCGAAATGATTAATCCTGCCAATGCTGGATGAACACTTTCTTTACTTATGTCATTACAGCCATAATTGCCGATCAATGGATAGGTTAATGTAACAATTTGTCCTGCATAAGATGGATCTGTCATTACCTCTTGGTAACCTGTCATTGCAGTATTAAAAACCATTTCACCCTCTTGGATAATTGGTTTTCCTAGCCATTTACCTTCCAATACATCCCCGGTGCTTAAGACGAGATACCCTATTTCTTCTTTCATGATTTCCCCTCCAAATCTCTTAATTAATAAATATACCAAACAATTAATAAATATACATAAAAGTTTATAAGGAAAACTAGCCGAAGCTAGTTTTCTAGTGAAATACTTGTTAATCTGTCACAGCTAAATCATCGATAAGCTGTGCTTTAGCCTTAATCCATTCGTTATTCTGTTCAAAAAGTTTGCTTGCTTGTTGTAATTGATCTTCAACACGATTTCGCGCTGTTCCCCCTGCTACATTTCGTGCATTAACAACTGCTTTTGGTGTTAGGACTTGATATATATCAGACTCAATCGCATCTGAAAATTGTTTGAACTCTTCTAACGTTAAGTCAAGTAAATATTTCTGTTGTTCGATGCTGTATAACACAGTTTGACCAACGACTGCATGTGCCTCACGGAAAGTGACGTCCTTTCCAACAAGATAATCAGCTAAATCAGTCGCATTTGAGTAGTCCTTGGCAACCGCTTGATACATGTTATCTTTTTTAACTTCCATTGTTTCAATCATTGGAGCAAAAAGTGCCAATGCACCTTTTAATGTTTCTACTGTATCAAACATGCCTTCTTTATCTTCCTGCATATCTTTGTTATAAGCAAGTGGCAAGCCTTTTAATGTCGTAAGCATGCCCATTAAGTGACCGACTACACGACCAGTTTTTCCACGGACTAGTTCAGGTACATCTGGATTTTTCTTTTGTGGCATCATGCTACTTCCGGTACAAAAAGCATCATCTAATTCTATAAAATTAAATTCTGCACTTGACCATTGAACGAGTTCTTCTGATAAGCGTGACAAATGTGTTGAAACAAGTGCCGCATCAGCTAAAAATTCAACAACAAAATCTCTATCACTGACTGAATCCAAGCTATTCTCCGTGATCCCATCAAAATGTAATTTCTCTGCCACATAGGCACGATCGATCGGGAATGATGTCCCAGCCAAAGCACCAGCTCCAAGTGGAGAACGATTAACACGCTTCCAGCTATCTGTTAGACGTTCGATATCACGCTGTAGCATAAAAACATATGCCATCATGTGATGAGCGAACAATACTGGTTGTGCTCGTTGTAAATGTGTGTACCCAGGCAATACGGTATCTAAGTTTTCTGTTGCCTGCTTATACAAAGCTTGTTGCAGATCAACAAGTAATTGACTAATTGTTACCAGTGCTTCACGCAGATACAGGCGCATATCGAGTGCTACCTGATCATTACGGCTACGTCCTGTGTGAAGTTTGCCGCCCACTACTCCAACTTCATCAATTAAAAGTTTCTCGATATTCATATGAATATCTTCATTTTCTTCCGTTAGCTCTGCATCCCCATTCGCTATCTTTTCTGCAACAGCTTTTAAACCTTTTGTAATTGTTTGTGCATCTTCTTCAGGAATAATAGCACATTTGGCTAACATATCTACATGGGCGAGACTTCCTTGAATATCGAAGGCTGCTAATTTTTGATCGAAACGAATCGATGCTGTATATTCATCTACTAATTGATTCGTTGGTTTTGTGAATCGTCCGCCCCATAGCTTCATTGTTTGACCGCTTCCTTTACATCTATCGTAGTTTTTGTAATGGAGACTTTTTTGTTTTGTTGCGCTCCAGTTACTGTTTCATGAACTTGTGTTGGTAATCCCCAAAGCTTGATGAAACCAAGTGCTGCATCGTGATCAAATGCATCACCTTTTGAATAGGTTGCAAGATCCATATCATATAGGGAATGTGCTGATTGACGCCCAACAACCTGAGCATGCCCTTTATATAATTTCACTTTTACTGTACCCGAAACAAATTCTTGTGTTTCTTTAATAAAAGCTTGCAAAGCTGCTGTTAATGGTGAGTACCAAAGACCATCATAAATGGTTTGTGCCAATTTTTGTTCAATCGTTGGTTTAAATTGTGCTACTTCTCTTGGTAACGTAAGTGCTTCTAGCTCTTGGTGTGCTGCAATTAAAGTTAGTGCTGCAGGTGCTTCATAGATTTCACGTGATTTAATCCCTACTAACCGATTTTCCACATGATCAATCCGACCAACACCATGTTTACCAGCTATTTTATTTAATTCTAAAATTAATTCATCTAACGGCAATGATTTCCCATCGATTGCAACAGGTTTCCCTTGTTCAAATGCAATTTGAATCGTTTCAGGAGCATCTGGAGCATCAACAGGATCAGTAGTTAAATCAAAAGCATCTTTTGGTGCTTCTGCCCATGGATCCTCTAAAATACCACATTCATTACTACGTCCCCATAAGTTTTCATCGACACTATATGGACTTTGCAAACCTACTGGTACCGGAATACCATTCTCTGCTGCATAAGCAATCTCTTCGTCTCTAGTCATTTTCCATTCACGAACTGGTGCAACAATTTTCAAATTAGGATTTAATGCAGTAAACGCTACATCAAACCGAACTTGGTCATTACCTTTTCCTGTACAGCCATGCGCAACAGCAACCGCACCTTCTTGTTCTGCAATATCAACTAATACTTTGGCAATCAATGGACGTGATAATGCTGAAATAAGTGGATATTTTGCTTCATATAATAAATTCGCTTGCAGTGCTGGCAGGACATATTCTTCTGCAAATAGTGCTTTTGCATCAACTGAATATGATTTAATTGCACCTACATCTAGTGCTTTCTTTTTAACAAACTCTAAGTCTTTCCCTTCCCCAACATCTAACCCAACCGCAATAACATCGTAATGATATTGATCCTGTAACCATTTAATTGCAACTGAAGTATCTAAACCACCGGAATATGCTAAAACAATTTTTTCTTTTGCCATTTATAACCTCTCCTAACGTATTAGTAAAATAAATTCGCTCTAATGTGTTTGTTATGAATTATTATGCATCATCAAGTATAATAATTCAAGGGTTATTTGAAAATATTTATATTTTTTTTGAGGCATAAACTTATAGTATAATTAAACTAGTCCAGAGCGCATACACTAAAATAAGTAGATAACATTTTTTGTATATGCATTTTTTATTATATTTATACAATTACACAATGTTGCAACTAATTTATTTTCTATGCGTCTAATAAAGTAAGATCGTAAAACAGAGAGGGGTTATTTAGATGAAAAAAGTGTTTTTGCTCATTTTTATAACATGTATATCGGCTTTACTTTTTGCTTGTAGTAGTGACGATGAATCATCATCAGAAAACGCAGATACAGGCTCTAGATCAAAGGCTAACACGGAATTTGAGGTTAGTGATGAATACGCAGCTGAGGAAAGTATGAATACTAGCGTAACTAGCGATGATCAAGATGGCGGCTCTAAAAGCGAAGAAGTCCCCGAAGGATCAGATAACAGAAAAATTATTTACAACGCTAATTTAGATGTAGAAGTAAAAAACTATCAAGAAGCTATTCGTCATATAGAACAAGAGATTAATGCAAAGAACGGATATATTGTTAGTTCAGAATCCTATAACTATGAAGAAGATATTCAGGAAGGCAATATTACAGCACGCATCCCTCAAGAGCACTTTCAAGCTTTTTTAGACATTGTAGAACAAGGAGATATGAAAATAACTCATAAGCGTGTTTCTGGTGAAGATGTTACGGAACAATACATTGATCTCGAGTCGAGGTTAAATTCTAAAAAGGTTGTTGAAGAAAGATTACTAGCATTTATGGAAAATGCAGAAAAGACCGAAGATTTATTAAAGATTTCAAATGACCTTGCTGACGTTCAAGAAGAGATCGAACGAATTACTGGACAACTGAATTATTTAGAAAATAAATCAGACTTCGCTACAGTAACAATGCATATTCGAGAAAAACGTGTTGACCTTGTTCAAAATGAGGATTTGAACACATGGGAAAAAACACAGGAACAACTAAAAAGAAGTTTTAATTACCTGTTAACTACCGGCTCAGCTTTAATTGTGTTTATGATTGGGAACTTACCTGTTTTAATTATTCTAGGAGTGATTGGTATTTTCGGATATCGTTATTGGAGAAAGAAAGTGAAAGAAGATAAACAATAAGTTTGATTATATAAAACTGTGATGCAGATTCAAGTTCTTGCATCATAGTTTTATTTTTTATGAGAAACTAACTAATGGTAAAGAATATGAATCTTTTGTTTAGTTAGATCGTAGGAATAGATAGATGAGGAGGGGGATTATGATGAAAAATAGAATTCTAGTAGTTTTATTATTATTATTTGTTTCGATTTTTGCGGCAGGCTGTTCACAAGAAAGTGAAAGTAATAAGAACGCTATTGAAACTTATTTGGAAAAGGAGTTTAACGGACCTAATGACCAACTAAGCACTATTCTTGATCAAGGTCCACATTCTACTGAATTAGATGAATATTTAGAAGAAAACTATGGAGATATAATCACAGACTTAGATCAATTTATTAATAGTAATTATGTATTAGTCTTTTTAAGAGATGCGCATTTTAATGGATACCAATTAGGTTCAAAAAATATCAATATACAAAAAACAGAGAACACTCAAAGTAACCTTTATGATTACGAAGTCGAAGTAGAATATAGAAAAGATGAACAAACAAGCACAACCATCGTATCTGGAAAAATTAATCTTGATGAGAATGGTGATATTTCTAGAATTCGAAAAATGGATGGTCAGAAGTTGTCAGAGGAACTAAACAATTAAAGATAAGAGAAAGCACAAGGACAGTTCTTTTAGGTAATAACTAGTATTTCATACTAAAGAAGGCACAACAGCGGATATAACCTGCTTGTTGTGCCTTCTTCTAAATCTTAGTTCATATTACTCCCAAACTGCATTCTTAAGTTGATTATTACGTTCATGTCGTTCAATACCAAGCGTAATCAAGCGATCAATCAGATCTGGGTAACTAATACCACTAATATCCCATAACCTCGGATACATACTAATTTTCGTGAAGCCTGGCAATGTATTTACTTCGTTCACAACTAAAGTGCCATCTTCTTGCAAGAAAAAGTCGACACGGGCCATTCCTTCACATTCTAATGTTTGAAACACTTCAACAGCAGCTTCTTGAACTTTCTTCGTTTGTTCTTCAGATAGAACAGCTGGCGCCGCTAATTCGGCTCCATTTTCATCAATGTATTTTGATTCATAAGAATAGAAGTCTGTTTGCGGTAAAACTTCACCTGGTAATGACGCAATTGGCGCTTCATTCCCTAAGACCGCGCACTCAATTTCGCGACCAATGATTGCTTGCTCCACTAATACTTTTTGATCATATTGAAAAGCATCTTTCATACCTTGGTAAAACTCTTCTTCATTACGAGCCTTACTTACACCAACCGAAGAACCTTGATTAGCTGGCTTAATAAACAACGGTAACCCTAACGCTTCTTTTACCTGTTCAAAATCCAACTCGTCCTGTTTATGTTTTCGGAATGTAAGTCCATTAGCAACGGCAATTTCCGCTCCCTTTAATAGGCGCTTAGCAATATCTTTATCCATACTTACCGCTGAACCTAATACATCTGTTCCAACAAACGGAAGGTTAGCTATTCGAAGCATACCTTGAATACTGCCATCTTCACCAAGTGTTCCATGCACAATCGGAAAAACTACATCCACCTGATCAAGTACGTTATCATCTGATAAATTAACAAGTTGATTATTTTCCTCACCAGGAACAACCGCTACCTGCTCATTACTTCTATTCAATTCAATTAATTTCGGATTTTCTTCATTTATCAAATAAGATGACGGCTGGTTAACATGCCATTTCCCCTGTTTATCTATACCAAGCAAAACGACTTCATACTTTGTTTTATCAATTGCATCTACGATATTCTTAGCAGACTGCAAAGAGACCTCATGTTCAGCTGACTTTCCACCAAAAACAATACCAACTTTCATTTTGCTCATAATCCTACTCCTTACCTACACTTCTTTTTTAAAATTCCATATACCTAAGATACCATATTGATGCTTGTTTTGAGAAAAAAATATTCTAATTATAATTTTTATCCTCACTTAAAAATTGCCTGATATCTTGATTCCATTAAGCGCGTTAATATAATTGACATCATAATTTTCCGATGGGATAATACAGCTATTAGATATAACCCTAAAAATTGGAGTGCATTCAAATGACTTTATCGATCGCATTATTTCAGATGGATATTGCTTTCGGCATACCTGATGCTAACAAGCAAAAAATTCATGATTCTTTTATAGAAATTGCTGAAAAAAACATAGACATCGTTGTCCTCCCCGAACTTTGGACAACAGGCTATGACCTTACACGGCTAGATGAAATAGCCGATCGAAACGCAAAAGATTCAATTGCATTTCTATCCAGTCTAGCGAAACAATATAACGTCAATATTGTTGGTGGGTCAATCGCAAAGCTCACAGAACAAGGGAACACAAACGACATGCTTGTTATTAATCGGGATGGCGAATTAGTTAAAGAATACGAGAAGGCACATCTATTTCGTTTAATGGATGAAGAAAAGCACTTAATCGAAGGAAAAACAGATGGATTATTTGAACTAGAAGGCGAGCCAAGTGCTGGTGTGATTTGCTATGACATTCGTTTCCCTGAATGGATTCGAACGCATATGCTTGATGGAGCAAAAATGTTATTTGTTGTAGCAGAATGGCCTTTAGCTCGAATTGATCATTGGAAAGCTTTACTTCTTAGTCGAGCGATTGAAAACCAATGCTTTGTAATAGCTTGTAACCGTGTCGGCTCTGATCCCAACAATGAATTCGGCGGGCACTCCATGATTATCGGTCCTTGGGGAGAGATAATTTTAGATACAGACACAACAGAAGGTATCTTTCTTGGTGAAATCGACTTGAATGAAGTAGATAAAGTTCGCAATACAATTCCAATTTTTTCTGACCGAAGACCGGATATGTATAGATCTTAGAATAGTAAAGAGGCTATCCTAGATTTAGGATAGCCTCTTTGTTTCATTATTCCGCAAGCGTTTGTTGCGGTTTACGTGTAAGACATAAGATTCCTGCAATTATATAGAAAATTCCTGCAAATACTCCCATATACCCTAACAAAATCACGACGATAACTGCTGTTGCAACAAAGATAATAGCTGCAACTTTAGGTCTCTTATTCCCTCGTAATAACACCATCGCAACAATCCCTAATATTACCGCTAAAAGCGATACAACTAAAACCATCATTCCGCCGGTACCCATCGAATCAATAAAAGTTTGATAATCAGGCATATCCATCTCAGGACTTTGTTGTACCATATCATCATAAAATTCTTTTACTGTTTCAGAATTATTCTTCATCCAAAGCATACCTGCACCAATTATTGCAAAAAAACCATAAATTATTGTTCCGATAATACCTAATACTACCTCTGCTGTACGTTTCATTAAATTAAAAACTCCTCTCTTTTATTGACCAGCAATATCTCGCTTGGTAAAACTTAACCATGATGCGACTATAAAGATGACATAATAAACTAGCAATACACTAATTGAAAACGATAGACTCATCCCATCTAATAACGGGTGCCCACCAGACTGATATTGACTTAAGTCTGTGTTGGCAAACAATATATACTTTGCCCAGCTATATTGTGAGACAAATGGAATAATTGTATTTCCTGCCAACATAAGAAATATTGCAATACCAATTGCCATACTCGTATTTCTAAATACTGCAGAAATCATGAAAGCAAATGTAGCCATCATAACAAGATTCACCATCCTATAGCCAAAACCCTCTATAATCTCAGGTAATAAACTTACTTGTTTATACCCATTGATATCATACATTACTGCAGAAGGATTTAGACCATTTATCCCAAATAATAACGCTCCTACGATCCAAGAAAAGACAACCAGAAAAACGAGCAAAGTTAAAGCATAAATTAAAACCGCCACATATTTCGATGCTAATATTTTCAATCGTGTAACAGGGCGTATGAGCAGCAACTTAATTGTACCCCATTGGAATTCATTCGCTAGAATACCAGCCGCAACAATTATAGTGAATAAACTAATTAACATAGCTAATCCAATATTATCATATACAAATTGCATTGCACCATAACTTTGTGGTTTAATATCATTTTCTAAATGATATTTATTTTTTTCAATATTAACGCGATAGGATGCCTCTGTATAATCACCATTATCATTTTGCACACTTGCATTTTCTACTTGTAACTCCTCTCGCCAATCATCCCCGTACTCTTTCAAATTATTATCATCCATAAAACGAAGAATAAGTCCTACAGCTAAGACGATTATAGCTAATATACCAATCATAACCCACGTTGCTTTCTTTGAATATAATTTCATATTTTCATTTTGAATTAGTCTGATAAAATTACTCAATAGCATTCTCTCCAATCAGAGCCATAAACTTGTCTTCTAAATTTGTACGGTGTGCTTGCACGTAAAAAATATCGACCTCTTCTGTTGCCAGTCTTTTTATGATAGCTGGTATTTGTGCTCTATTTACTGAAAAAATCAACATATCTTTATCTACTCTTACTTCTATGTCTTGTTCACTCTCTATAATTTCCTTTGCATTTTCTAATGGCTCGGCAACTAAATGAACTTCCTGCATCTCTTGTTGATCACTTTCTTCATCCACTTCATTAATTGAAATTAACTCTCCGTTCTTTATAATACCGATCCGATCACACATTAACTCCATTTCTGCTAACAAGTGACTAGACACAATTACAGCTACATTTTCTTCTTCAGCTAGCTTACGAATATAATGACGTATTTCCTTAATACCTGATGGGTCTAGTCCGTTTGTTGGTTCATCCAAAATAAGGATGGATGGGTTATGTAGCAATGCCTGCGCAATACCTAAACGTTGCCTCATTCCTAAAGAGTATCTTCCCACCTTTTCCTTAATAACTTTTTCTAATCCAACCAATCGGATAACCTCTTTGATTCTATCCTCCGAGATACCTGGAATCATTCGTGCATAGTGAACAAGATTTTTCCACCCACTCATAAATGGGTACATTTCTGGATTCTCAACAATTGCTCCAACTTCTTTGATCGCTTCTTTAAAATTGGTTCGAATACTTTTTCCCTGAATCAACACTTCACCAGAAGTGATCTTCATTAACCCAACCATCATTCGAATTGTTGTTGTCTTCCCTGCACCATTAGGCCCTAAAAAACCAAATACTTCACCAGGATAGATAGAAAAACTCAGGTCTTTAATGATCTGTTTCTTCCCGATTGTTTTATTTAAATCAGTTAATTGCATTGCGGGTTTTGTCAACTTTGCTTCATCCCTTCTATATTGCAGTTACTAATTAATACGTGACAAATCACTAAATCGTTTCATAAATAACGAATTCCTTGGTTTTAAGTTTGATTTAAAGATGAAATCGTTTACTTCAAAATATTCTAAAAATTTAAACAAAAGACTTGATATTTTCCCCTCAAACGTATATGATAATAAACATAACTTTAAGTGTTAAGTTACCTAACATTAAGTGAGGGGAGGATTTTTAAATGAAAAAAATCGAAGCGATCATTCGCCCAGAGAAGTTTCAAGAACTACGTGATAAGTTATCCGAAATTGGGATCGGAGGACTCACGGTTACTGAAGCAGCTGGTACTGGTAAACAAAAGGGGCAAACGGGGGTCTTTCGCGGAACCACTTTTCAAATCCAGTTACTTCCAAAGATTAAGTTAGAATTAGTTATCCCAACAGATCAATTAGACGAAATAGTTGAATTAATCATTACAACCTGCAGTACCGGAAATGTTGGAGATGGTAAAATTTTCGTTTACCCAGTAGAAGATTCCATTCGCATTCGAACTGGCGAACGTGGAGACGAGGCCGTTCTTTAAAAAACTAAAGGAGGATATTATATGGTTAAGAAAACCGCATTTTTATTTTTTCTAGCATTACTCATTTCATCACCTGTTTATGCAGCACCATCAACTGAATCTTTGCAATTATCTGTTGATCTAGTATGGGTGATGTTGGCAGCGTTTCTGGTATTCTTTATGCATGCTGGATTCGCAATGGTTGAATCAGGTTTTACTCGAGCTAAAAACTCATTGAATATTATAATGAAAAACTTTATAACAATTAGTGTTGCCGCAATCTTGTTTTTCTTAGTTGGATACGGCATTATGTTTGGTACCTCAGCAGGATCTTTCATAGGAGCTGACGGATTTTTCCTAAACGGAGTTGGTGACATCGGCTTCTTTGTTTTCCAAGCAATGTTTGTTGCAACTTGTGCCACAATTATTTCCGGTGCCGTTGCAGAACGCATGAAGCTTGGCAGCTACATTTTAATTGTAATTGTGATGACAGCATTTATATACCCTGTTGTCGGTCACTGGATTTGGCAAGGTGATGGTTGGTTAACTACATTAGGATTTAGCGATTTCGCAGGATCTACTGTGGTTCATTTAACCGGTGCAGTCGGTGCATTAACAGTCGTATTATTCTTAGGTGCACGTAAAGGAAAATATTCTGGAGGAAAAGTTAATGTTATTCCAGGTCACAACATTCCAATTGGTGCATTAGGTGTTTTCATTCTTTGGTTAGGTTGGTTTGGTTTTAACGGGGGTTCTACCTTAGCCGCAGATCCAAGTTTAGTACCGATGGTCGTTGGTACAACGTTACTATCAACAGCTGGGGCTCTGATATCATCTGCCGCTTACTCTAAACTGCGTTTCAAACGCGTTGATGCTTCATTATCACTGAATGGTGTGTTAGCTGGTTTAGTCGGAATCACTGCTGGGTGTGCTGAAATTTCACTTGGTGGATCTATCATTGTAGGTTTAATTTCTGGTGTACTATTAGTTGAAGGGATCACATTCCTAGATACAAAACTTAAAATTGATGATCCAGTTGGGGCTATTTCCGTACACGGTATTTGTGGTATCTGGGGTACATTAGCTATCGGATTCTTCTCAGTTGATACAGGTTTATTCTACGGTAATAGTGCTGAGCAATTAGGTATTCAAGCTATCGGTGTTGCTGCAGTAATTGCTTGGACTGCACTAACAGTTGGGGGATTCACGTTTATTATCACAAGATTTTCTTCCATTCGTGTATCAGAAGAAGAAGAAGTCTCAGGATTGGATTTCTCCGAACATGGGTCTAGCGCTTATGAATTTAAAGATACATTATTAATAAAAGAGTCTATATCAAAAAATGGTGAACTTGGTTTAGCAGATCGATTAAACAGTTTACCCGAAAGCAAAACTTCCTGAAGTTAATTTAATTCACTATAATTAGGCGATTGCACTGGTGCAATCGCCTTTTTTTGCTTCAATCTTTATTCTTTCCCATATTTTCTTAGTGCAGCATGATCGGTCGATCCAATACCACGATTAAACGAAAGTGCGTGATTAATACCTGCATGTACGTATTCTTTCGCTAATGCGACAGCTTTTTCCACTGTTTGTCCCTTAGCAAGTCCAGCAGCAATAGCAGAAGAATAAGTACATCCAGCCCCACTTGTATGTATTGTATTTATTCTAGGTTTACTATAAATAGTAAAGTTTCCCCCATCATATAACACATCAATCGCTTCACCAGCTAAAGCACCACCTTTAACTAACACATAGCCCGGTCCATACTGATACAGCTCCTCTGCCGCCTCTTTCATCTCTTCAACCGTTTTAATTGAACCTTTCTCTAACAACCGAGCCGCTTCATGTATGTTAGGCGTAATAATCTTCGCTAAAGGAATCAAGCGATCTCTTAAAGCATTTATCGCATCATCTTGTAGTAATTGTGACCCCATCTTACCTATCATAACTGGATCAACTACAATATTCTCAGTAGGAGCTTCTTTAAGTAATAATGAAACCCGCTCAATAATTTCTTTCGAAAAAAGCATCCCCGTCTTGATTACGTCAACACCAACATGCTCCAAGGCAGCATAATATTGCGCTTCTATTACCTCTACATCATGTATGAAAATCCCTTTGGTTGTTATCGAGTTATTTGCAACAATTGCAGTAACTGCGGACATCCCATAAACATCATGCTCTTGAAAAGTTTTAAGATCTGCTTGAATACCAGCACTCCCTTGCGCCGCAGATCCCGCAATTGATAATGCTCGCTTAATTGTCATTTGCCTCCCCCTTTTCTTTTTATCTGTATCCAAATCGATTTACCAAATGACTGCGACAACAAACCAGATGATCATAACGGTCTGAAGTACAACTTTCGCAAAAGCACCACCTAAAAAGCCAAATAATGAACCTAAAGCTGCACGCATCGCTTCTTGAGTTGATCTTCTTTGTAACAACTCGACTACTATCACTGCCAAAAACGGTACGATTATGATACCAAATGGCGGAATGATAAACGAACCAACAATAACACCAAGTCCCGCTATCCGCTCACCCCATTTACTTCCACCATATTTTTTAACAAAATAACTGTTTGCTATAATATCGGAAACAATCAAAATGATGGTTAACAACACTGCAACTGACCAAAAGACCCAAGTTAGGCCTTGATCTATCAGAAAGTAATAAAGTAAAAATCCAATCCATAACACGAGTGGTGACGGAATAATCGGATAAATAACCCCAACATAACTTAAAATGAAACTAGCTATAATCAGTAACCAAATAACAAAATCCAAATAAAACCCCTCCCTTTCATTTTTTATCAATTTACTTTCATAAAGATTATTGTTTATGACGCATTTTATATATGTGCGTCGTAATTAGTGATGTAAGTTACTAACCCGCTACGTCAGCAGTGGTTTTGGTGGGGCGAGTAATCGCAGCCCCAAATGGATTCACTTTCCGTGGGCTCAGTCTCAGCTAACTTGGTAAAGAAAAACACTTCACCAAGTGGATCTTCGACTTGTGGGACTGCGATTACTCGCCCCATCGAAAACATTAGCTGTTCCCACAGGAGTGTCATCCATTTGCTTCCTGCACTAATTAAAATAACTAATTATAATTTATTCACTAACAATCAATAAGCTTTTCTGATGCTAAAATAGGTTGTAATATTTCAGACTATCTAGCGGATCAAATTAAATTGGCGACACTCCTTGAAAATAAAACCGATTTTCTGCGTGCGATGTGAATTCATTGAAGCATTCCTTGTCCTGCAGGAACAGCACTGACCGAAAATCCATTTTTAGAAGTGGTCTTCTTTTAAAAATTAGTTGAGGTCGTGCCTGCGGAAAGGGAGCCAATTTCATTTGAGTAGCGGGTTAGGTAGTAACTTACGTTACTAGTTACGACGGAGTTTACCTCAAGTACGAATGTTGAAAAACAAAAATTTTTTATGTAAATCCATCAATAAACCTTCACTAAAAGCTCCTCTTCCGATTAGAAGAGGAGCTTTGTTTCTTATGATTCAGCTAACATATCTGCAAAAGCTTTTACATAAGGTGGTAAATCTGGCGGACGACGGCTGGATACAATATGCCCATCAATAACTACTGGTTCATCAAACCAAACAGCACCAGCGTTAGTCATATCATCTTTAATTCCAGGCGTACTTGTAACTTTTATATTTTGTAAAATGCCAGCAGAGGCTAACACCCAACCCGCATGACATATTTGTCCTATAGGCTTTTTCGCTACGTTCATTGCTTTCACAAAATCAATTACTTCTGGATAACGACGGAGTTTATCAGGAGCCCATCCTCCAGGAACAAGAATTGCATCATACGCCTCTACATCCACATCAGTGAATGCTTTATCTGATTCAGCTGGTACACCATACTTTCCAGCATAGGTTTTATTTGCTTCCTTTCCGACCAAATCAACCGTAGCACCTTCTTCGCGTAACCTTAAAACTGGATACCACAACTCAAGATCTTCAAAATCGTCTTCCACTAAAGCAATTATACTTTTGTTTTTTAACCGCATTATTTGCCTCCTTTTTTTACTCAGTTTATCAAATATGAAGCACGAATTAGAACATTCTGCTCATTAGTTATTCTTTCCCCAATGAAAAGCCTTCAAACAAACGACCACCATACGGAGCTAAGATTTCTTCGGCTAATGCTACTATTTCCTTTTTAGAGAATTTTTGATAAAACTGTTCAAAAGCATAGATATATCGCGCTGCAAAGTCTGGGTTAAAATTGTTTAACGATCGATAAATCCACTTGGACTCTCCAATCCACTGTAGATTTGTCCGTAAATAAAATTCATGTATTATTGAAGCTAAACTTACTGCAATACAAATATCTTCTTCCCTATTATTACTACCCAAAAAGTCATCCAACCTATCAGTTAATATATAACGATTTAATTTAATCGTTTCTTCCGGCCAAGGTGGTGGCCCCTGATTAATAAACTCTTGCGCTTCGCGTTTAATATCATCTAATACTCCCGAGTCAAATAATATTGCTCCATCTGTAACCATACGCGGTAATGTAGGCATTCCCTTAGCTGCATCCATAGCAAAAAAACTACGATAAGAAATCAAATTGTGAACAAACACTTCAATTGGCCACCCATATCGAATGATCGATTCCCTATAACTATATTGAAGCCCTTTATCAAAAACAATTATATCTAGATCTGATGTTTCGGTTTCTCCTCCCCTAACCACACTACCTGCCAATAGCGCACCATCACAAGTCGTAAATTCAGTTTCAATAAATCGTTTTGCCGCTTCAAACGCCGCTATTTTCTTCATTGGACATCACCCTTTTATGATATTCCCTTACTATTCTCGATATCTTATGCAAGTGGGCCATCAGTTTTTCCAATGAATCTACGTTGTTTTTTTCAAAGTATCCTATAACGATCGCTCTTTCCAATCTGTAGCAAGCATCCCATAAATAACATGATCCACATACCGATCATATAAGTACTCTGCCTGCCTTAACCTTCCTTCTTCAGTAAAACCAAGTCGTTCCGCAATCGCCCGACTTTTTTTATTTTGTACAGCTGCACGTATGTCAACACGATTTAACTCCAACTCATCAATTGCATACCGCGTTAAGAACCTCACAGCATTAGTCATGATACCTTTCCCTTGATACCCCTCACCCATCCAGTAGCCAATGTAGGCAATCTTGTTCGTCCAATCGAATTCGTTATAGCCTGCAATTCCAACAATTTGCCCTTTATATAAGATAGCCGCATTTAACGAACGGCGCGCAGAAAATCCTTCCATTGTAATTTGAATAAACTTTTCGGTATCCTGAACAGTTTTCGTATCATCAACCCAGCCAAGCCATCTACGCAGATAGTCTCTCGATTGATCAACTAAATTAAAAACAACTGCAGCATCCCGCGTTTCTAATAACCTTAAACTTAGCTCATCATTAATTTTCTCATTAAACATGGCCATCACCTCATTCTATATATATTAAGCTACCATACGTAGTATTATTTTCAAACAAAAAAGAGAGCTACTCAGAAATTAAATCGGAGTAACCCTTCTTGTTGTTTAATTCTTATCCATTATGTATTTATTTTTTAACGCAAAAAAACCGCTCCCGAAAATGGAGCGGTTTACTTCTAACTACTTATAAAAATACACAAATACATACCGACTCTACTTTCCTACACTGGTATTAACCAGTTCAGGTTCAAAGGGACCAAAGAAAAATCTTTATCTCAGCCAATCGGCGCCCCTAGTGGATTAAACCTATGTTATTGTACTTCTACTTAATCACGATTAGATAATTTTGTAAAATAGGTTAAATCAAGTAAAGTATTCAATTGTTGCTTTTGGAAATAGCTTAGGAATAGTCTTCATAAAGAGCTCTTTCATTTCCTCTTGCTCATTGTCATTATAAACATATTTCCAGATCCCGTATTTTCCCCATTTTGATTTTCGTTTTGACTCGTCTAGTTCAAGTTTAGTCATCGGATAATTTTTTTGTATCACACGTTTAGCCGGCTTTGTAAACCGGTGTTGAATTAATTCGAACGTCAGATCCTTTTTTGCTACGGCAGGTAAAGCAGCCTCTAATTCTTCAAGCATCTGGCGATATCCCTCACGCCATCCTTCATGAAGATAGATTGGCGCAATAATAAAACCTAACGGATATCCTGCTTCAGCAACTTTAACAGCCGCTTCAATTCTTTCCTTCAACCGTGATGTTCCTGGTTCAAAAAATTTAATAACAAAGTCATCATTAATACTAAACCGAAAACGCGTGCGTCCTTTATGGTCAGCATCAAGTAAATGATCTACATGGGCAAACTTCGTCACAAATCGCAATAAGCCATGCTCAGTCTTCCCGAAAAATTCAATCGCATCTTTTAACGTATGTGTTAAATGATCTACTCCAACAATATCGGATGTACAAGAAGCTTCAAATCGCGTTATTTCGGGTGCACGTTCTTCCATGTACCTTTCAGCTGCTTGAAATATGTCTTCGGTATTGACATAGGTTCTTATATAAGGTTTACTTCCCATCGTTGTTTGCAGGTAACAATAGTGGCAATGCCCCATACAACCTGTTGCAAAGGGAATGGCATATTCAGCAGACGGTTTCGATGTATCGAATTTGAGTGTTTTCCGTAATCCTACTACCAATGTCGATTTGGCAATACGATATTTTTGAAAATCATTTTCTCCAGGTAAATTACGGACTTGATTATGCGAAGTTGTTTCTCGAATTTCAACGTCCATATTTGAGAATTTATCATATAACGTCTTTCCTAACGGATACTCTAATGCTTTCGGTTCAAAGTATACAAGTTGCGGGACAAAGGGTTTAACCATAGTAACCCTCAATTTCAGGAGAACCAAATGCCTGTTGAAATGCTTGCTCCGCTTCTTCTTCCGTCTGATAAACAGCAACTTCATCAGTTAGTGGATAATACGTTTCATATAAAAACAAAGCTAAATCATTTGGCACTTCTGGATTATGAACAACCGCTGCTTCTTGCACATTTGCAGCTCCTTGTACATGTGGGTTTCGAATAATTACGTAAACAACATCTCCCGGTTGATACAGCCTATTATTAATCTCCATCTTATCACCTAACTTTTCTTAAGATGGGCTTAATATGTACCAAGTTTGGTTGAATTATTTATAGTGATTTAAGAGGATTCTTAAATGATTATTATTTCGGGATCCCGAATTGATCTATTGGCCATATTCGAAAAACTACATCACCAATAACAGCCTCTTCAGAAATAAGTCCGAACTCCCTACTATCTCTACTTCTTCGACGATTATCCCCAAGTACAAACAACTTCCCTTTAGGAACAACAACTGAATTGAAATTATTAGTTAACCTCTGCTCCCCAATCAATTTTTGCTTAAATTCATCTAAATATGGTTCCTCATACGCCTTATCATTTATGTATAAAACATCATCTTCCATTCTAACTGTATCTCCAGCCAGGCCAATTACCCGCTTTACATAATTTTCATCAGCATCAGGAGCATGAAACGCCACTTCATCAAAACGTTCAATTGAAGTTACTTTACTAATAATAATCCGATCGCCATGTTGCAAATTTGGCATCATTGACTCTCCATTAACAATTGAAGGAGTCATGATAAACTCACGCACAACAAACACAATAACCAATGCTATTAAAATTGCTTTTAACCACGAGAGCACTTCTTGAATAAATCGAGATCCCATTTTCGTCATTCCTTTATATTTTGAATTCTTAATTACATCTATTATACTTTTTGCTAGTTATTTTTTCCACAAAATGAAAGACCCATAAAAAACTTATTTTTTAATAGTTTTTTATGGGTCCTAATTTTGTTGTTGATAGAGCTCTTTGTAAACGAGAACTTTCAATGCATCTAGTTCTTCTCTGGTCAATTTCGTTTCAATCTCTTTTATTAGTGATTCCTGCTCAAATTTAGTTATGCCATCTTGAACGGTCTTTTGAATCTCTTGCATTTCAGATATCGAAAATTTCTTCAAAAGCTGCTTAACCGCTTCCTGTTTTGTTTCGAATACCAATGCCACCTCATTAATAGCAGCGGCTTCCTCAATATAATCATTTAAAACAGGGCTACTTTCTACGTACTGTTTTACCACTTCGATCTCTTCGCTAGTTGTTAAGCGCGCTTCAACTTCAGTTGCTACTCGATTAGCTAGATAATTCATCCCAAAGTAATACACACCATACCCAATACATACCAGCACCAAAACTGTTAATAGCATCCTTTTAATAAATTTCACTTTTTTCACCTCGATGTTAATAAGAAGATTATCACTTATTTCCATCGAGTAAGCAAGTTAATTATTTAACTTATCTACAAACGCTTCAGCGAAATCTTCACAACGCTTAACATCTTCTAATTCTGGTGCCAAATCAACTTTTAAGTAATCTAAAACGACTTCAGCACCAATTGATTTAAAACGTTCACCCATTGTATCTATTGCTGTGCCATACTCTGGATAAAAGGAATCACATGAACCAAATAACGCTACTTTTTTGCCTGTCAAATCAACATCTTCTAAATCATCATAAAAATCTTCTATCTCAAACGGCAGATCGCCATCTCCCCATGTGTATGTGCCCAATAAAATCGCATCATAACGAGTTAAATCAGACGCTTCTATATCATCAAAATCAATTTGCAAAGCAGTCACTGAAACATTTAATGAATCAATTTTACTTTCAATAATTTCAGCTATCTCTTCTGTGTTACCAGTCATGCTTGCAAATACTATTGCAACTTCCATTACTATATACCTCCTAAAAAGCTTCCACTCTTCATAATAATTGATAATGATTATTAATGTCAATGTTTCGTAGTGGTATAAAATTAGAACTATTTCCCTAAAACAGGAACTTTTTTCGGTTTCTTTACGTACTATGTTATAGAGTGCTTTTTTGAAAGGAGGTATACAGATCGAAATAGTTGATATTTATTGGTGGTTATTGTGGGGAAGTCTTGCTATAGCTATTATTTCCTTATTTTTAGGGGACTTATTAGAAGGATTATTAGATGGGCTTTTTGACAGTGTTGGTGAGTTCCTAAACCCTTTATTACTATTTGGAACACTAGCTGTTGTCAGTGGTTCTGGTGTGCTATTCACAAAATATTCTAGTATTTCTAACTGGTATGTTTTACTGATTAGTTTGTTAATTGGACTTGGAGCCTATTTTTTAATTTATTACTTACTCGTTATCCCTATGTCAAAAGCTGAAGCTTCCACTTCTATTTCCATTTATGATTTAGCTGGTAAAACAGGTGAAGTTATTACAACTATTCCCGCAAATGGGTATGGTGAAGTATTTATCGAGTCAACAAATGGAAGTCGTAGTGAATCTGCCAAAAGCTTTGATTCAGTTAAGATTAAGCAAGGAACACATATTGTTGTCGTTGAGGTTAAAGACCAGGTTTTATATGTTTCAGAGTTAACAGGCTTATAAACCAAGGAGGAGTAATATGGGAGATTTTATTATAGTTATTGGTGTAGTGGTAGCTGTCATTTTTGCATTTGCTATTCTTTTTGCAGTTCGGTATAAAACAGTTGGTGCAGATGATGCAATGATTGTAACAGGTAGTTTCTTAGGGAGTAAAAATGTACATAAAGTTGATGGAGGAAGCGGCATCAAAATCGTCCGTGGTGGCGGCGCATTTATTATTCCAATATTTCAACAATCTGAAACAATTAGTTTGCGTTCACACAGTTTAGATATATCCACACCTAACGTTTATACTGAAAACGGTGTACCAGTAATGGCAGATGGAACAGCCATTATCAAAGTCCAAAGTACAACCGAAGGCATCGCAACTGCAGGCGAACAATTTTTAGGAAAAGATGATTTAGAGCTACGAAAACAGGCACAAGAAGTTTTGGAAGGTCACTTACGGGCAATCTTAGGTACGATGACCGTTGAAGAGATTTACAAAAATCGTGAACGTTTTGCTCAAGAAGTACAAACGCAAGCTGCTGTTGACTTGAGAAAAATGGGACTGCAAATTGTCTCCTTTACGATTAAAGATGTCCAAGATGAAAACGGCTATTTAGAAGCACTCGGTAAACCAAGAATTTCTGAGGTAAAAAGAGATGCTCAAATTGCGGAAGCAAATGCAATGCGAGATGCACGTATTAAAAGGGCAGAAGCAGAACGCGAAAGTAAAAGTGCTGAATTATTGAGTGAAACACAGATTGCCGAGTCAACAAAAGACAAAGAATTAAAAACAGCGGCATATAAACGTGATCAGGATAAAGCGAAAGCAGAAGCTGACATGTCTTATAAATTGCAAGAAGCTAAGTCAGCCCAACAAGTAAAACAAGAAGAAATGCAAATCCAACTTGTTGAAAAGAATAAACAAATTGAAATTGATGAAAAGGAAGTATTGCGTAAACAACGTCAATACGAAGCAGAGATTTCTAAAAAGGCAGAGGCAGAGCGTTATGCAACCGAGCAAAAAGCGGAAGCCGATAAAGTTGCACGCGTTAAAAACGCTGAAGCAGAGGCAGAAGAAATTCGTCTCGATGGGCAAGCAGAAGCAGAAGCTATTCGCTTAAAAGGTTTTGCTGAAGCAGAAGCAAAAGAAAAAATTGCAGAAGCAATGGCTAAATACGGAGAAGCAGCTATTCTCGAAATGATTGTTAACATGTTACCTGAATTTGCAGGAAAGATTGCTGAACCTGTTTCCTCAATTGATAAAGTTACTGTAATTGATAGCGGAAATGGTGAAGGTGATGGCGCAACACGCATGAGTAGTTATGTGACAAAGTTAATGAGCCAGCTACCTGAAACATTAAAAGATGTATCTGGTGTCGATCTTAAAGGTATGCTAGACCAAGTAGCAGCTAAAAGTGAAAAGAGAATTAATGATAGCTTATCTGTTGCAGAGACAGAAGCTTCAACTGAAAAATAATAAAACAATGGAGAAGCCACATGATTTTCTATAATCATGTGGCTTCCTTATTGGTCTTTTCTTTTTTCAATAAATAAAATAGTTAATTATTTCTTGCCCTTATGTGACAGGCAGTAACAACATCTTGCATCATCTGATCAAACTGCCCTTCATCCATTACTTCAAGTCCAGCCGCTGTAACTCCACCAGGACTAGCTACTTGATCAATCAATTTTTTCGGAGGTTCTCCCGTCTGCAACATTGCAGCTGCGCCATGTATCATATCAGCTACTAATTTTCTCGCCTTTTCTTCCGTCACTCCAGTATCTATTGCTGAGGTAACAAGCGAATTAGCCATTCGATAAATAAAAGCTGAACCGCTTCCCGTGATTGGTGTAAGTGCATGCACTTGGTCTTCTGTTACTTTTTCTGAAGAGCCTATGCTATCCAATAAAGCTTCTAACATTTTTTCGTGATGCTCCCCAACATGTTTACCAAGCGTATACAGGCTAACCGATTTACCTAATGAAGCAGCTGGATTTGGCATGACCCAAGCTACTGGTGTCCCTTCTGGCAACTTTGCTTCCAAGTATGTTGGATCTATTCCCGCAGCAAGTGTGACGATAAATTGATCCTTAACAAACAGTTCAACTTCTTTTAATACAGATTCATGCGCCTCTGGAGGCATTGCCAATACAATCATATCAGCATCTTCTATTTCTTCTTTCCAACTGTCTGTTGTCATTACACCAAATTTTTGCTCCACTTCTTCCAATCGCTTTGCATCACCATTGTTACTTGCAACAATCGTCATATCCGTTTTATTCAATCCTGCAATAATTGCTTGTGCCATCCTTCCGGCACCAATAAATAATATCTTCTTACTACTTTCAGTCATCTAGTTACCATCCTTTTGTAGTTTTAAAATAGTTCGTTGTAATGGAACGCCCATTCGAACATTTCTTTCAATCATTAAATACTTTTTACCATCGATTATGAATTCACCATTACCATTATACACAACTACTCTACCTTGTTCTTCAAGCTCTACTTTAGTAGCCTTAACATGTTCATTCCAATTAAAGTACCTATCATCTAAGTCTAAAATAATATTTCCTTTTTGATAACCCATAATCCAATTAAACAATTTAAACAATCCAAACATCAATATAAGGATAAGTAAAAACCACCACATATTTAACCCTCCATTTTTATTACCATTACCTTAGTTACGAATTACCAGTTACATATGTTTCATAACCTATCCTTTTCACAAAAAAATTCAGCATTTGGATGAAAGATACCTGGACATATACTCCGTTATTTTTGATAAAAAGCGTAAATACAAAGGTAATATGGACATTTGTTCCGCTATTTAGCTATAAAGCGGTCAATTTCCATTGATTTTCATCAAATAACGTACTAAATGTCCGCGAAAAATCAGAAGATATGGATTACAGTCATTTTCTATAATCAAAAGAACTTACTTCCGTAGCAGCAAGTAACTTATGTTAAAACTTATACAGATTTTATATCTATTTAAAACAATAATATTTACGAAAAGAGCCTAATAAAAATATTAAGCAAAACAAAAACGCTTGGAAAACCAAGCGTTTTTGTCAATTATACAGATATTCATATTTTCTCATGGGAAACATTATACTGCTTTCGCTACTACTTCTACACCAATGTTACCGCGTGTTGCTTTAGAATATGGGCAGAATCCATGTGCTCTTTTGGCCAAGTCTTCCGCTTCTTCTTGGGTAACACCTTTAATTTCTACATTTAATTTTACACCAATTTGAAAGCCGCCATCAGCTTCATCATCCATTAGGCTGACATCAGCTGTAATAGTAGAATCAATTTCTTTCTTATCTTCCTTTGCCATATGACGAAGCGCACCATCGTAACAAGCCGCATAACCCGCTGCAAATAACTGCTCTGGATTTGTACCAGTTTCACCCTTCGTTCCTGGTTGGACTAGATTTAAGTCAATTATACCATCATCTGACTTAACATGACCCTCACGTCCACCTACTGCTGTTGCGTGTGAAGTAAATTTAATTGCCATTAAAAAACACTCCTTCTACAATTCGATCTCATAAAAGATCATTATGATTTAAGCTATATAGGGAGTATTCCTTTTCTAACTTATTTTAAACTACCATTCAAACTTTTTTATTTTTTATATTAGAAAATCTCGCATCCGCTCGTCCTTTAGCGAATGCGTTAGCTTTTCTTATACTTGGAACTTAAAAATTTTCACTACGTCGATTCAACTTCACAGCTAAAATTTCACACTTTCCTAACGCGCAAAAAAAGAGCCTTAGATAAGGCTCCTCATTAATTTTATGATACTACTTTCACTCGATTCAAAATATCTTCCGCATTTTTCACGCGGTCTTCGGTTGGTGGTTCTACACCTTCAAGTGGATATTTTAATCCTAAGTTTTCCCACTTATAAACACCAAGTTTATGATACGGTAAGACATCAATCTGTTCAACATTGCCCAATGTAGCAATAAAGTCTGATAGACGTTGGAGATATTCATCTTTATCGCTAATACCAGGTATAAGCACATGACGTACCCATATTGGAATACTTTTTTCATCCAAGTATTTAGCCATATCAATAATATGTTCGTTTGACATACCAGTTAATTCTTTATGCTCTACTGGATCAATGTGTTTTAGATCTAATAAAACTAGATCTGTAACTTCTAGTAATCTATCAAAGTTTTTCATAAAGCGCGGGGAGCGACTAAAACATCCGGCGGAACTATCAATTGTTGTATGAACACCCAATTTCTTTAGTTCTGTGAATAATTCTATTAAGAACTCAACCTGCAGTAACGGTTCTCCACCACTTACAGTCACCCCACCATTAGTAGATTGGAAAAACGGAAGGTAGTCTTTAATATCCTTGACCATTTGTTCAACCGTCATTTCCTTTCCTTGACCCATTTTCCATGTGTCAGGATTATGACAGAACTTACAACGTAGTAAGCACCCTTGTGTGAAGATGACATAGCGTAAGCCAGGACCGTCTACTGTACCCATTGTTTCTATAGAATGAATTCGACCTTTCATGTTGTTCGCCCTCCTTGCCTTATTGGGTGCAAGAGGGGTATACCCCTCTTGCAGATATTACATACCTTCGTGGAACGTACGGTTAATTACATCTATTTGCTGTTCTCTAGTTAGTTTAATAAAGTTTACCGCATATCCGGATACGCGAATTGTTAACTGTGGATACTCTTCTGGGTGATCCATTGCATCTAACAATGTCTCTCTGTCAAATACGTTAACGTTTAAGTGGTGACCACTTTTCGTTACATAACCATCAAGCATACCTGCTAGGTTAGCTTTTCTAGCTTCTTCATCTTTACCTAATGCTTTAGGTACGATAGAGAAAGTATTAGAAATTCCATCTAAAGAATACTCATATGGCATTTTAGCTACAGAGCTAAGTGATGCTAATGCACCATTTTGGTCGCGGCCATGTAATGGGTTTGCCCCTGGTGCGAATGGTTCGCCAGCTTTACGTCCATCTGGTGTATTACCAGTTTTCTTACCATACACAACATTAGAAGTGATTGTTAGTAATGATTGTGTGTGTACAGAGTCACGGTAAGTTTTGTGCTTTTTAATTTTGTTCATGAATGCTTTAACTAAGTCAGCAGCAATTTCATCAACACGGTCATCGTTATTACCGTATTTAGGGAAGTCACCTTCCACTTCATAATCTACTACTAAACCATCTTCATCACGAATTGTTTTTACTTTCGCATATTTAATTGCGCTAAGTGAGTCGGCAACAACAGACAATCCTGCAATACCACATGCCATTGTACGTAATACTTCACGATCGTGTAGTGCCATTTCAATTCTTTCATAGCTATATCTATCATGCATATAGTGAATGACGTTTAATGCATTTACATAGATACCAGATAACCAGTCTAACATCGTATCATATTTTGTCATTACTTCATCATAATCAAGATATTCAGAAGTGATTGGCGCATAGCCTGGAGCTACTTGAGCTTTAGACTTTTCATCAACCCCACCGTTAACAGCATAAAGCAATGCTTTTGCTAAGTTAACACGTGCACCAAAGAATTGCATTTGTTTCCCGATACGCATAGCAGATACACAACAAGCTATACCGTAGTCGTCACCATAAATGTCACGCATTAAATCGTCATTTTCATATTGAATAGAGCTTGATTTAATAGACATATTTGCGCAATACTTCTTATAGTTTTCTGGTAACTTTGTAGACCAAAGAACTGTTAAGTTTGGCTCTGGAGCTGGTCCTAAGTTATCTAAAGTATGCAAGAATCTGTAAGAACTTTTCGTTACTAATGGACGACCATCTTGTGCCATACCGGCTAGTGATTCTGTCACCCAAGTTGGGTCTCCACTAAATAATTCGTTATATTCAGGTGTTCTTGCAAATTTAACAAGACGTAACTTCATTACAAAGTGATCTACTAATTCTTGTGCTTCTTCTTCAGTTAAAGTGCCATTTTCAATATCTCTCTCAATATAAATATCTAAGAAAGTTGATACACGACCAAGACTCATCGCTGCACCATTTTGCTCTTTAATCGCCGCTAGATATCCAAGGTATAACCATTGGAAAGCTTCTTGAGCTGTTGTTGCAGGTTTCGAAATGTCAAAACCATATGCTGCGCCTAATTGTTTTAACTCTTGAAGTGCACGAATTTGTTCTGATGTTTCTTCACGGTCACGAATAACATCATCACTCATTGTGCCATTTCCGATTAAGCCTTTTTCTTTTTTCTTTTCAGCAATCAATTGATCAACACCATAAAGTGCAACACGACGATAGTCACCAATGATACGACCACGGCCATACGCATCAGGTAAACCAGTTACAATACCAGCTCTACGTGCCGCTTTAATCTCATCTGTATAGGCATCAAAAACACCCTGGTTATGTGTTTTACGGTGTTCTGTAAATGTTTCAACAACTTCTTCATCGATTTTATAGCCATAAGATTCAGCTGCGGCTACTGCCATACGAATACCACCATTTGGTTGTAAAGAGCGTTTAAATGGCTCATCCGTTTGTACCCCAACTACTTTTTCAACATCTTTGTTTAAATATCCAGGACCATGTGATGTAATCGTAGAAACGATCTTTGTATCTAAATCTAGGACACCACCATTGTCTCTTTCTTGTTTAGTCAATTCCATTACGCGTTCCCATAAAGCTTTCGTTGCATCAGTTGCGCCTGCTAGGAATTCTTCATTTCCTTCATATAAGGTAAAGTTTTTTAAAATAAAGTCACGGACGTCAATTTCTTTTTGCCATCTACCATCACGGAAGCCATCCCAAGGATTTTTTTGTGTAACTTCTTCTGCTACTTTCATTTCCGCTACCTCCTCATAGTTATAATCTTACCTTGTTCGTTAAACAAACAAGCGATTATCTTAAGTTCATTATATACCTTATCGTTTAATAATTAAAGTGAAAAACATCACATTTTAAAACTGTTATAGTAAAAGTTCTAAAAATGTTCAAATTTTATACACAAATAATATTGGATTAGTATAGTTACAGGAACACGCATTCATTATTGTTATATTACGTTTTATTCACCTATATTTTAGTAACACACCAAAATAAAATAATAGCAACACCTTATCTGTACCATACTGTTATAGTCAAATTAGCATTTGATACAAGTACAGTCTAGAACTTTCTTTTAAAAACGTTTTAGTAAAAAAAGGGCATCACATAAGTGACACCCTTTTTCTTACTTCATATATTATTATTCAAATTCGTATGTTCCATGTTGCTCAGAAGGTTTTGTTCCTTTAATGAAGAAAGACAATATCAAACCAACCAGGGATAAAGCAGTAGCTACATAAAAGGCAATATTAACACCATGTATTAAGGCACTTGGCGCAGCATTCGGTCCACTATCTAACGCACTGGTTGTCATTACTGTTACCAAAATTGCAGTACCAATCGAAGCAGCAACTTGACGCATTGTATTATTCATTGCCGTTCCATGGGCTATCAATCGTATCGGTAATTGGTTTAGTCCAGCTGTAGTAACAGGCATCATAACCATCGACATACCAAACATTCGAATACCAAAAACGATTGTTAAGTAAATTAAAGGCGTTTCTGTAGATAGATTTGTAAATAGGAAGGTCGTAATAGTCATTATTGTTAAACCTACTATTGCTAAATACCTTGCACCGATTTTATCAAAAATCCTACCTGTTATGGGAGACATTAACCCCATTAAAATTGCACCTGGCATAATCATAAGACCAGATTCTAATGCAGTAAATCCTGCATAGTTTTGCATATATATAGGAAGAATTGTTTCAGAACCGATTAATCCTACAAAAACAATCATTCCAATAAGCGTAGTTATTGTAAACGTACGCGATTTAAATACGCGGAACTCTAAAATTGGCTGTTCTAATTTAAACTGTCTTCTAATAAATGTGATCAGAGAAATTAGACCAACGACTATAGAAATAATAACTGTTGGATCTGCCCATTCACCATTTCCCGCACTACTAAACCCAAATAACAAACCACCAAAACCAAATGTGGATAAGACAATCGATAAGATATCAACTTTCGGAAAAGTACGCTTGGTTACATTCTCCATAAAGAAATAAACCAAAATAATATCAATTAGAATAATTGGTAAAATAACAAAAAACATCATTCTCCATGGATGGTTCTCTACAATCCAACCAGACAAGGTTGGTCCGAGTGCTGGAGCAAACGATATAACAAGACCTACCATTCCCATTGCCGCTCCTCGCTTTTCAATAGGAAAAATAGTTAAAAATACAGTCATCATAAGCGGCATCATGATGCCAGCCCCACTTGCCTGAACAACCCTACCAACCATCAGTATTGGAAATGTTGGTGCAATCCCGCAGATTAATGTACCTAAAGCAAATAGCGATAATGCAAACAACACTAACTTTCTTGTGGTGAATGTTTCAATTAAAAAGGCGGTAATTGGAATCATCACACCATTAACAAGCATAAAAATTGTTGTAAGCCACTGTGCGATATTTTCTGATATTTGGAAGTCCGCCATTACATGCGGTGTTGCTGTTGCAAATAATGTTTGATTTAATATTGCTATAAATCCTCCAGCTATCAGCACTAGCACAATAGGCTTACGATTAATTTGAGTAACCTCTGCCGTTTCTTCATTTGACATATTTATACTCCTCTATTTCTCTGTTTGAACAACCTTTTTCAATCCAATAGCTTTATTAGATTCTCAATCGTGTTCAATTCTTCTTTTTCTTTTAAATTTTTTTCAAGGTTTGCAAGTAATGAATTTAATAGGAAGATTCTCGGTTTTTTCTCTTTAAGTTCCTCGTTAAATAAAAGAATAGTTTTTTCAATTTCTTTGTTCTTATCTAAAGGTAATAACTCTGATTTCAAGCGAAATTTAATATGTGAAAGCACTTGAATTATCTGATCTTCAATTGGTATCCACTTTTTGTTTTCTTTTAAAATTAAGTAATTTTTCATCATATCATCTTTTAATACAGGGGCTTTGTTTTTATGTTGCTTAACAATCGCATCCACACACGAAACAACATATTCCGCTATCTTTGTTGCATCAAGTTTCTGTTGATCTTGTATAACAATTGAAACATATTCTTTTAAAATACCTTGTAACGAAAGTACTGCATCCCATATAAACGGCGCCACATCTTCCCCATAAATTTGTAATAAAATTTCTTTATGCCAATCCATCATCTCTGCACGTACTTGCTGCATCAATGGTCGTATTTTTTGATTTTTTTCAAAGAGTAGTGATTTAGTTAAAAGATTAAAGTATTCTTTATTTTCTAAGATTCCTTCAAACTCAACAATTAACATTTTATTTAATTTTTCTTTAGGTGCTAAGCTAGAATCTGCATTAATACGCTTAGCCTTTTCTACCATATTATCATGATTAAATTTAAACACTTGTATTAATAACTCTTCTTTCGATTCAAAACATTTATATAAAGAACCCTTGGATATACCGCTATCCGCAGCAATTTCCTGCATAGATGTAGCATGAAATCCTTTTTTCGAAAAAAAACGCATAGCTACTTGCATAATTTCTATTTGCCTATCTTCCACTACTCTTCCTCCCCTCAAGCCAAATGACTCCAAGGTCATTTTTATACCAGATAGTTTTTTATGCCAAAAATTATTATAATCATCCCATTAAACACTGTCAATACATTAAACTCGAACACTCTTTAGGCTCGGTGCATATTAATGAATAGATGAATTTTAGGAGGATACCTAGATGAATGATATAAATTTTAACGAATTCACAGATTTACCCCCTCAACATCAACCTCAACAACCCGGAATTGAAGCGTTAATGACACCAAAGCCGATTATAGAAGATAAAAGTTACAAAGGAGCAAATAAACTACAAGATAAAGTAGCAATTATAACTGGTGGTGATAGTGGGATTGGTGCAGCTACAGCAATTGCTTTTGCTAAAGAAGGAGCAAATATAGTTATCCCTTATTATTACGAATACGAGAATGATGATGCTTTTCGGACTAGGGAGCGCATTCAAGCTTTAGGTCAGGACTGTTTACTATTAGTTGGTGATTTGCGTATAGAAGAGAATTGTAAGTTTGTAATCCAAAAAACGATTGATCATTTTGGCAAATTAGATATTTTGGTAAATAACCACGGCGTCCAATTTCCACAGGATAATTTATTAGACATCACCACAGAACAACTGCACTTGACCTTTCAAACGAATATTTTCTCTTTCTTCCACTTAACTAAAGCAGCATTACCTCATTTAACAAGGGAAAGTTCCATTATTAATACTGCATCAGTGGTAGCTTACGAAGGGCATGAAAAATTAATTGATTATACCGCTACTAAGGGAGCAATTATTGGTTTCACACGCTCATTATCACAAAACTTAGCCAACAAAGGAATTCGTGTTAATGCCATTGCACCAGGTCCAATCTGGACACCACTGATACCTGCAAGTTTTTCGGCTAGCTACATCTCTGAAAATTTCGGAAAAACTGTTCCTTTAAAACGACCTGGTCAGCCTTATGAATTAGCCCCTGCCTTTGTATATCTTGCGTCTTCAGACTCTTCCTATGTTACAGGACAAGTAATTCACGTGAATGGTGGAACAATGGTTAGTTCATAATAGGATAAGTGCTAATTACTTTACTTCTTTTTTCAATCTTGCCATTATAGATACAGGAGGCTGATAAGCAATGCAAAATTTCACATACTATAATCCAACAAAACTTATTTTCGGTAAAGAAACAGTAACAAAATTAAAAGATGAGGTACCAAATTACGGTAAGAAAGTATTAGTCGTTTATGGTGGAGGTAGCATTAAACGCAATGGTCTTTACGATGAAGTGATGCAAATTTTAAATGACATCAATGCAGAGGTATTTGAATTACCTGGCGTAGAACCTAATCCGCGTGTGACTACTGTTCGAAAAGGAATTGACATATGTAAGAAAGAGAAAATCGACTTCATCTTAGCAGTTGGCGGCGGTAGCACAATTGATTGTACTAAGGCAATTGCTGTAGGATCCAAATCAGAACATGATATTTGGGATATCGTCACGAAAAAAGCTCAAGCTGAAGACGCGCTACCATTCGGAACTGTCTTAACACTTGCGGCTACTGGTTCAGAAATGAATGCAGGATCTGTGATAACAAATTGGGAAACAAACGAAAAACATGGTTGGGGAAGCCCATTTAGTTACCCACAATTCTCAATTCTTGATCCAGTAAATACATTTACAGTTCCAAAAGATCAAACAATCTATGGAATTGTTGATATGATGTCTCATGCATTAGAACATTATTTCCATCATGAAAAAAATACCATACTACAAGATTATATGGTGGAAGGTATTTTACGTACTGTTATCGAGACAGGACCTAAGCTATTAAATGATCTAGAGAACTACGAACTTCGCTCAACTATTCTTTATAGTGGTACAATGGCGTTAAACGGCATGGTAAATATGGGATATCAAGGCGATTGGGCATCACACAATTTGGAACATGCAGTCTCAGCTGTTCATGACATTCCACACGGTGGTGGTTTAGCTATTCTCTTCCCACACTGGATGGAACATTCATTAGACGCGAATGTTGGACGATTTAAACAACTTGCTGTGCGTGTGTTTAATATTGATGAAAACGGTAAATCTGATCGTGAAGTGGCTTTAGAAGGAATTCAAGCATTACGTGACTTCTGGAACAGCATTGATGCTCCTTCTCGATTAGCTGACTACGATATCACAGAAGATACAATTGAAGAAATGGCTGATAAAACAGTAATTGCTAACCCTACATTTGGAAACTTTAAGAAGTTAACAAGAGAAGATGCAGTAGCCATTTACAAAGCAAGCTTATAAAAAATTTCTGTTAGGGGGTTTCACTATTGTGGAACCCTCTTTCATATAGTATTTCTTCCGTTTAATTCTTCCTATGCATAAATGAATTGAAACTTCTAATACTAGACATTAGAAAATCATTAGGAGGTTTCAACAGAATGGATCAACAATTACTTAAACAAACAATAACAAAAATTCTTGATGATCATCAGATAGGTACAATGGCCACCGTAGAGCAAGATAAACCATACTCACGATATATGACTTTTTTTCATGATGGTATTACATTGTACACCGCAACAAATAAGCAAACACATAAAGTAGAAGACATTAAACAAAATCCGCACGTCCATATTCTTTTGGGTTATACATTTGACGGAACATCAGATGAATATATTGAAATAGAAGGCGAAGCTTCGATCCATGATGAAGCCGAAATGAAACAGCGGCTATGGAATGAAAAACTATCCCCTTGGTTCTCAGGACCTGATGATCCCAATTATACCGTTTTAAAGATTACACCGACCGAGATTAGACTAAAAAACACGCAAGATGCCAAAACACATAAGTTAGAAATATAAAAGCTTCATTATAATAGTAGAAAAACACAGATCAAATTGACCTGTGTTTTTCTTTTATTTAGAACCTATCTCAAATATAGTTAATTCTTGATATACGTACTTGATAGATGATGCGTCGTAACTAGTAACGTGAGTTACTAGTACTAACCCTCTACAAATCCAGGTGGTTTTGGTTAATAAAAAATATGACTGTAGTACTCATCTTTAAACTTTTCACGGACATTTAGTACGCTATTTATACAAAAAACAGCTATTTTAAGCGGATGGCAGACATTTAGTACGTTATTTTAGGAAATTCACTTGAAATTAACCGTTTTAGAGACAAATAGCGGAACAAATGTCCTCAACAGCCGCCAATTCACACCATTTATCAAAAATAAAGGAATATATGTCCGCGTCCCTTTTTAATATAAACACCCTACGACGCATCATATATAAACTCCGTCATAAATTTTGTAAATCACAATTAGGCAGGTTGATATGGTGAGTTCTCTAATGTTTTAGAGCTTTATTTATTTTTTGCAACACTGTTTCAATCTCTTCTTTTGTTACATCTAAGTGCGTAACAAATCGTACATGATTCGTTCCATATGCTCCTGCAAGTACACCTTGTCCTCTAATCGTTTCTATAAATGCTGTTTCAGATAAACCTGTTTCCGTTACATCAATTAAAACAATATTTGTTTCTACTTGATTCGCAACCTTTAACCCCTTAATATTTGCTAATCCATCAGCTAAAATTTTAGCGTTCTGATGATCTTCAGCTAAACGTTTTATATTTTTTTCTAAAGCAATTATTCCAGGCGCAGCAATAATACCCGACTGCCTTAGTCCACCACCTAATCGTTTACGCCATTTTTTAGCAGATTTAATAAAATCATGACTTCCAGCGATAATTGAACCAACCGGTGCACCTAAACCTTTAGACAAACAAAATTGAACGGTGTCTGTATATTCGGCGTATTCTTTAACTGAAATCCCTGAGGCAACTGCAGCATTAAACAATCGCGCACCATCCAAGTGAACTGCTACATTAGCATTCTTTGCAATATGATAAATCTCTTTCATATTTTCTAAAGGTACAATTGCTCCACCTGCTTTGTTATGTGTGTTTTCTAGACATATTAATGAAGTTTCTGGAAAATGAATGTCATCTGCACGAATCGCTTCTTTCACATCTTGTGGGTTCATTGCGCCGCTAATACCTTGAATAGGACGTGATTGAACACCCGCTAGAGCCGATACAGCTGCACCTTCGTAAAGAAAAATATGTGCACTTGACTCCAAAATCAATTCATCCCCAGGTTTACAATGTGTCAATGCAGCAATTTGATTCCCTTGCGTTCCGCTTGTCACAAACAGCGCAGCTTCTTTTCCTAATTTCTCTGCCGCTATTTCTTCAAGCTTATTTACAGTTGGATCCTCACCATAAACGTCATCACCAACTTCTGAATCATATGCTGCCTTTCTCATTTCAATAGAAGGTTTTGTAATTGTATCACTGCGTAAATCAATCATTTACTTCTCCCCTTTTACATTTTAATATCCCTATTTTACTACAACTCTAGCATGGATTAAAAAAATGATAACGCTTTATTTGTGAATTGTTTCACAAACTTGTCACAAACTAGGTATTTTGTAAACGTTATCAGATGTTATGATGATATCAGAAAGAGCGAAAGGGGGAAAAAAAATGATTTTAAATGAATGGAAAGACTTTGGTACAGATGCTGCATTTTACTCTCTAGAAAGTTTTGAAAAAGAAATTGGTGATGCCTTTGAAGCTATGTATTTGGAGGATGGAAAAGAAATTCCAAACTACATTTGGACTAAGCAGTACGTAGTGGTCATTAAACCAAACACGAGAATGATCAATGATGTATCTTTTGTCAAAGTTCCCCGTAACCCCGGCAGCTGTTAATTAATATTTTTTTGAGTATATATGCTCAATTATTCACATAAAAATTTAGGAGGTATTTAAATGGTCACAAAAGTAGAGAAAAAACAAGAAGTTACTGTAGCGGAAAGTATTGATAAGTTAGTAGGCAATGCAAAAGAAGCTTTAGCAGGAATGAAAAAACTAAATCAAGAGCAAGTTGATAGCATTGTAAAAGAAATGGCACTAGCTGGTTTAGATCAGCACATGCAATTAGCGAAGTTGGCAGTTGAAGAAACTGGCCGCGGTGTTTATGAAGACAAAATCATCAAAAACATTTTTGCAACTGAATATGTGTACCACAATGTAAAATATGATAAAACAATTGGTGTAATCAGTGAAAACGATCAT
>NZ_QJSH01000011.1 GCF_003426025.1 Paraliobacillus quinghaiensis | reverse complement strand
GAATCAATCTTAAAAATGAAGCCGTAAGACTTCTTAACCTCAGGACCTGAGGGGATCGCCTAATCAATTAGAAACCGGTAGGTTTCTGTACTTAGGAATCTCGGTACTTCAGTGCCGAGTAGTTCAAAGATTTACGAGGTGCAACCATGGAAACCAAATATAATATTGTCAAACAAGCAATCAGGTCAAAGATATTAGACGGAACATTCCAGCCCCATCAAAAAATCAATTCAGAGAGTGAACTTATGAAACAATTTAGTGTAAGCCGCCATACTGTTCGCTTGGCAATTGGAGAGTTAGTGAATCAAGGTTGGCTTTACCGTGAACAAGGAGCAGGAACATTCTGTGCAGATCGCTCCAAAGAAGAGTCATTAAGTACGATTGAAGAGCAAAAAAATATAGCAATTATTACAACTTATATTTCAGATTATATTTTCCCATCAATCATTCGTGGAGTAGAATCGTATTTAAGTGAGCGCGGTTATCATGTGAGTCTTTTTAGTACGAACAATGATCACGAAAATGAACGGCGTTTTTTAGAGAAGATATTAGCGCAACATTTTGATGGTGTGATCATTGAACCAACAAAAAGCGCTATTTCCAATCCAAATATTAATTATTTCCTAAATCTTGAACGAAAACATCTACCGTATATCATGATTAATGCTTGTTACGATGGCTTAGAGCCTTTGAGTTTAGTAGTTGATGATGAAAAAGGTGGTTTTCTACAGACTGAACACCTTATAGAGTTGGGTCATAAGAATATAGCGGGTTTTTTTAATTCGGATGATAGTCAGGGGATAAAAAGAATGGAAGGTTACCTGAAAGCGCATCGCAAGCATCAATTGCCGATTAATCCTAATAATATTATTAAGTACAAGACAGAGGAAAAAACTATCAAGCCAACTGAAGAGCTAGAAAACTTATTATCTTTGCCTAGTAAAAACCGACCAACAGGACTTGTTTGTTATAATGATGAATTGGCTATAGCATTGCTCAATGTTTTACGAAAAAAAAATCTACAGGTACCAGATGATATCTCGATTGTAGGATTTGATAATTCATTCTTAGCTGAGGTGTCAGAAGTCAAGTTGACGACTATACAGCACCCTAAAAGTGAAATTGGTGTTAAAGCTGGTGAGATTATATTAGAACTTGTTAAGCAGTCTAAACGGTATAAACCAAATAAAGCTATGGTAGAGTCAATTGTTTTTGAGCCAGAATTGATTGTTAGAAATTCAACGAAAGCAAGATGATTGATATCAGATACAATTTTAAAAATCTAGATATAAAAATGACCTTCATCTTATGGATGATAGGTCATTTATTACTTTTCCAAAATTCTAATGTTTATATTGTTACAGCTTTTCTCAACCTTCTATTACCTTAACATGAAATTTACGGTTACGTGGTCCGTCAAATTCACAGAAATAGATGCCTTGCCAAGTGCCAAGTACGAGTTTACTATTAGATACCACAAGCGTTTGTGCGTGCCCGACTGTGCTTGTTTTTAAATGGGCTGCAGTATTACCCTCCATATGTAAATCTTTTGGATGCACCCACGGATAAACTTCTTCTAATCTTCTTAAAAAATCAGTCTTAACATCTGGATCGGCATTTTCATTAACAGTAATTCCGGCAGTGGTATGAAGAGATGAAACGATAATAATACCATTTTTAATTTGTTTTTCTCTAATCAAATTTGCAATCTCTGAAGTAATATCTGTCATTTCAGAATGCGCATTTGTACGTAAATAGAAAGTATGCTCCATTGTTTACCTCCTCAGATTATCTTTCATACCTCAATTGTACTAAAATTATTGAAATATGTTAATATTCATAATATAAAAGCAGAAACTATAGGAGGAATTACCATGACAGTAAATAAAATTCAAACAGATAAAGCACCACAAGCGATTGGACCTTATTCACAAGCAATTGATTTAGGTGATATGGTTTTTGTCTCAGGGCAAATCCCACTGATACCGGAAACAATGGAAGTAGTAGAAGGTGATATTACAGTCCAGACAGAGCAAGTCATGCATAATTTAAAAGCCATCTTAACAGAAGCTGGTCTTACATTTGCGAATGTGGCGAAATTTACAATCTATATAACAAATATGGATGATTTCTCAAAAATAAATGATGCCTATGCTAAATTCCTAGTTGAGCCATATCCTGCACGCGCAACAGTTGAAGTAAGCAAGCTCCCTAAAGGGGTTGCAGTAGAAATGGATGTTATTGCAAAAAGATAAAGTGAAATATCACCGTATAGGGTACAGTTTTTCTCAATATTTCCTTTCCGTGAAATATATAGTGCAAATGGGACTTTCCTTATGGGATAAAGAGTACCATAATAAACGAGCAAGTATACTTTTGAATAATCTCAAAAAGGAGAATATCTGAAAATGAAACAAATAAAAATACTTCTAGTCGTTTTACTAATTGCAATGGTTGGTATGTCTACTACTGTTTTCGCTAGCACTGGAGATAGTATTGATGAAAAAAACGGGTTGCCACGAGTTGTTTATGGTGATGCATTGTCTGAAGATCAAAAAGAGGAAGTAAGAAATTTGCTGGGTGTTGATGATCCTGAACAGGTACAAGAGTATACGGTTACTGGAGAAGACCTAGCTAATTATATTGGTGGAGACGGCAGTTCAAATATGTATTCATCAGCTAAGATCACACGTAAAGACGAGGGAAATGGTCTAGTAATTAATGTTGTAAATCCAAAAAACATTACGGAAGTTACCAATGAGATGTATGCGAATGCTTTATTAACAGCAGGTGTTGAGAATGCAGAAGTTGATGTCGCTTCACCAGTGAAAGTGAGTGGACACTCTGCTCTAACTGGAATATATAAAGCATTTAATGTAGATGGTGAATCATTAGATAAGGATCGAATGGAAGTAGCTAACGAAGAATTGCAGATCGCAACAGACCTAGCTGATGAAGCAGGTTTGGATCAAGAAAAGGTTAGTGAATTACTAACACAAATTAAACAACAGATTTCTGAACAAAATCCAGTTTCAAAAGAAGAAGTGGAACAAATTATTCAAGAACAATTAGATAAGTTGAATATCAATATAAGCGCAGAAGATCGAGAAATGCTAACAAATTTGTTTGAAAAAATGCGTTCAATTAATATTGATTTTGGAAATGTTTCGAATCAACTAGAAGACCTTGCTAGTGATATTCGAAATAAAATAGAGGATATCACAAGTGATCCTGGATTTTGGGAAGGTGTTAAGAGCTTCTTTACAAATTTAATTGAAGGATTAAAAAATATTTTCTCATCAGAATGAATAGTATAATTTGTAACGGCATACCAAATAATGGTATGCTGTTTTTAATAGACGTACCTTCTGGAGGTGGTTGTTCTGAAAAAGTATCGGTGGCTCGTTATAGTATTAAGTGTTTTGTTAATCAGTGTAATAAGTTATTTCGCAGTTATGGTTTATGCTGATTTCACAAGTGAGGAACAAAATGAGGAAGCAGAAAACGAATCAGAACAAGAAGATCAAGAAAAACAGGTAATAGAATTATCAGAAGAAAAATTTGAAAAATATGATGAGGCTGGTTTAAATCCATTTGGTGATCGCGTTGAACAAAATGAATTGGGGAACAATCATTTTAAAGAATACATTCATCAAATGTCCCATCAAAAGGTGGAAGCAGATGAGAAGTGGGGATTCTATTTAATTACTGAAGGGCGAATTGATTGGTTGTTGAATGGCTTAAATGAAGTTGATTTAGGTGAATCAGAAGAAACATATAAAGCAATCTTGGAGCGTTGGGCTAACGGTGATTTCTCTCAAGCTGATCAAGACCATAACACTATTTGGAGAATGAAAGATGGAAATATAGGAAAAGCAACAGGGGTTCTAAGTCCAGAAGAGGAAGAAGAATTTATTAATAGCAAACAGTAAAAAACACTTGGATTACATTGTTTCCAAGTGTTTTTTTATTTACTATATTAGGAATGATTTTTGATCAGATCTGGATTATGTTGTTTGGCCACAAATAACGCAGCCCCACAAGCAAATAATAATAAACTTGTCACAACAAACACAGCTGAATAGCCAAATCCACTTGCCAAAGCCCCACCTAAAATTGGTCCAAGGATGTTACCGAAAAAGCGAATACTAGTATTGTAACCAAGTACTTCACCTTGCATTGCAATAGGTGCCTCTTGGCGAATATAGGCGATTCGAACGGGGATAATTCCGCCGATCGTCATACCAAGTAAGAATCGAAGGATTACTAATTGCCAAAAGTTTGTTACAAACCCACCAGGTAAATAAAATATTCCCGCAAGAAATAACAGTAAGATCAGAATCTTAATATAACCTACTCGGTCAGCAATAGACCCCCACCTTCTTGTCATTAGTAGATTACCTAAACCAGCAGCTGAAAATGCAATTCCTGAAAATAAAGCAATATTCTCAGGTCCATGTAAATTGTTAACATACAAGGATAAAATCGGTTGTATACTAAAATGTGCAATTTGTATAAACATAGAAACAAGCATAACCATTAGAAGCATTGGGTGGCTGATAATGTGTCCTAAAACTTCTTTACTTGAAAAGCGGTTAGGTTGGCCCTCTTCTGCTTTTATTTTGCGTTCTGTTACGCCGAATAAAACTAAAAATCCTGAGAGGAATAAAATAATTGATAAACTTTTAAAAGATGTCGCATACCCAATGGCATCAGCCAATACACCACCGAGTAATGGCCCCATTAATGTTCCGGTTACACTTCCAGTTTGTAAAGTCCCTAAAACACGACCTGCAATATGTTTGGGTGTTTGTGTAGAGATTAAAGCCTGGGACATTGAAATAAACCCCGTAAATACCCCCATGAAAAGTCGTAATAAAAACAACTGCCAAACTGAGTTAACAAAGCCCATCAATAAGACGGATAATCCTAACCCTATTGCTGAGAATACTAAGATATGCTTCCTGCCATAACGATCTCCTATTTTCCCCCATAAAGGTGAGAAAATAAAAGCTGTTACAAAAGTAACACCAAAAATAATTCCAGACCATCGTTGCACATATGATTCAGAAAAGTTACCTAATGTTTCAATATATAAAGATAAAAAAGGTAAAACCATCGTAATGCTGCCAGCTATAAAAAAGTTAGCAAACCACATAATGATTAAATTTTTCTTAATATCTTTTTCAACAGTGCTATTAATATAAATCACTTCTTTCGGTGCACTTATATTTCGAAACCCTAATTATATATACTAGCGCAATTTTAATAAAGATGAAAGTAATCGAAATATCCAATTCTAAACACGGAACAGTGAATTCCTAAGATTTAATGAATAATTTATATAAACTGCGTCGTAACGTATCCGCTACTCAAGTGAAATGGTCTCGCTTTCCACGGGCAGGGCTTTATGATGGGGCGAGTAATCGCAGCCCCACGGCCTCAACTAATTTTTAGAAGAAGAGCACTTCTAAAAATGGATTTTCGGCCCGTGCTGTTCCCGTAGGAGTCTCCACCATTTCACTTGATACGCTAATCTAACTCGTAAATTAAGAAGCGTGTAAAATAATTTATTACATTTAATTACAACGTGATTTAGCTACAATATACATTGAAAGTTATATTAGAAAAGATACACTATCTAGCGGATCAAATGAAATTGGCGACACTCCTGCAGGAACAGCGCGAGCTGAAGATCCACTAGGAAGCGTTCTTTGCTTCCTAGTTAGCTGAAGCCGTGCCTGCGGAAAGGGAGGCAATTTCATTTGAGGAGCGGGTTAGTAATAGTAACTTACATTACTAACTAATTCGCATTTTATACATGAACGATAAATTAGCGGATGTAGTTTAAAAGTTCGCATTATTAATTCAAAAAGATATAAACTAAATAGGGAGTACATTCACTATATATATATAAGCAAATAGATGGTATTTTCAAATTGTTCATGGCAAGATATAAAGGCTTATCCTGTATGAAATGTAGTGAAAAATGTTAGAATAGATGTAAATTGACAACGCGGGAAGCAGTTAGGGGTGAGGTCATGGGTGAGTATGAAGAAGATTTGGCAAAAGAACAAGAACGTGTCAATCTTGTCGTGAAACTAATAAAACAAAAGATTAATAAAATTAGTACACACGTTAAAACAATAAAAGATCGTGTGATTGATATTAGAAAAAACTTCTGGGAAGATGTGACTGTCAACTTAGAAGAAATGGATGACGTTATAGAGACCCAAGCTAGTTTAAAACAACAAGCGGAATTTTTATCTGAGCGTGAAAGAAGTCATGGACAGCTATCAAAGCAATTAGATACGTTGGAGCGGTTAAAGGATTCACCTTATTTTGGTCGGATAGACTTTATGGAAGAGGGAGAGAAAGAAGCCTCATCGATTTATATTGGAATTGCCTCTTTAATGGATGAGCAAGAAGAAGATTTCCTTATTTATGATTGGAGAGCTCCAATTTCAAGTCTCTATTATGACTATCCACCTGGAAAGGCATCTTATCAAGCAATAGATGAACAAATAGATGGAGAAATTACGTTGAAGCGTCAGTATATCATTAGACAAGGAACATTAAAAGGAATGTTTAATACAGGATTAACAATTGGAGACCATCTCTTGCAATCGGTTTTAGGTGACAATGCTGACACAAAAATGAAAAGTATTGTTGCAACCATTCAACAAGAACAAAACCAGATCATTCGAAATGAAAAAAGTAGAATTCTTGTTGTGCAAGGCGTTGCGGGTAGTGGTAAAACATCAGCCGCACTGCAGAGGGTTGCGTACTTATTGTACCGTTATCGTGAACATTTAAAATCAGAAAATATTGTCCTTTTCTCACCAAATTCACTGTTTAATAGCTATGTGGCAACTGTACTTCCGGAACTTGGTGAAGATAATATGAAACAAACGACTTTTTATCGCTATATTGATACACAACTAGGGGATCAATTTGCAATTGAATCACCATTTGACCAGATGGAATATTATTTACAGGTAAATGATCATCAGTCAGATTCAAGGGTTGAAGCCATGAGATACAAAGCAAGCTTACATTTTAAAGAACAAATTGACCAATTCTTAACTACTTTAATAGAGGAAGGTATGACATTCCGAAATGTTCGTTTTCGTGGTAAATTAATTGTTTCTAAAAAAGAAATACACGATTACTTTTACAAACTAAAAGGAAATTTAAGTATTCCCCTAAGGTTAGAGAAAGTGGTGCATTGGTTACTTGAGAAAATTGATCAATTAGAAGAGATAGAACGCGAAAAAGATTGGGTTTTAGAAGAAACTGAATTACTAGATAAAGCCGATTATTTAGAAGTGCATCAACAACTTGAGGACGAAACCCCATTTGAAGAAGATGTTTTTATTGATTCAACAAAGGAAGAAGAGCTACTCAGAAATAAAGTAATCAAAAAGAGATTAAGACCATTACGTAAAAAAATAAAACGTTTTTATTTTACTGATGTTAAAAATACGTATATACAATTATTTGAAGCGTCACATCAACAGCAAAGTGACCTTCTTCCACAGAACTGGCAAGAAATTTGTGAGTTAACGAGTCAAAGCCTTAAAGCAAATTTCTTAACATGGGAAGACGCAACACCTTATTTATATTTTGAAAAAATTTTATTAGGTTTTCAGGCTAATCGCTCGATTCAACATGTATTTATTGATGAAGCGCAGGATTACTCAGCTTTTCAATTCGTATATTTGCAAAAGATGTTTCCAAGTAGTCGTATGACACTATTAGGTGACATAAACCAAGCGATCTATATTCATGCGTTAGAAGAAGATAATGTATTAGCTGATTCAGCAGAGGAAAAACATGAAAAGATTACATTAACACGAAGCTATCGTTCAACCAAACCAATTGTTGAGTTTACAAGTTCTTGGATGCCTAATGGTGATAAAATAGAAGCCTTTAATAGAGAGGGTGTACTGCCGGTTGTGATGGAAGTTGATAATACATCGATAGCAGCTGATAAATTAGTTTATAAAATCAATGATTATCAAGCAGCTGAACATCAAACAATTGCAGTGATTTGTAAGACAATGCAAGAAAGTGAACAGGTTTCTAAACGGCTAAGTCAAGAATTTGATGTGACGTTGATGGGACCAAATGCACATACGTATCAAAAGGGAATTATCGTAATCCCAGCTTATTTGGCAAAGGGAATTGAATTTGATGCTGTGATTATTTACAATGCATCTCATAAACGCTATCAAAATGAATTGGAACGAAATCTTTTATATACAGCTTGCACACGAGCAATGCATGAATTGTTTGTGTTATCAATTGGTGAAGTTAGTACATTTATAGAACAAGTACCAAAGAATCGTTTCACCCATTATAAAATTCATGAATTTCAAAAGAATCAAAGATAAGTTTCATTGTAAAAGGTTAACTTATTAAGTCAAAACTTTTCCATTTCAGTAAAACATATGAGAAAATATATATGTAATTATAATAAGAGGAGGAATTACACATGCCGAAAAGTTTACAGGATACAACGACACTACATAATGGTGTGGAGATGCCGTGGTTAGGTTTAGGGGTATTTCAAGTAGAAGATGGGAATGAAGTGATTCATTCTGTTAAATCTGCAATAAAGCACAACTATAGAAGTATCGATACTGCTGCTGTTTATGGAAATGAAACAGGTGTAGGTCAAGCTATTAAACAATCGGGACTCCCTCGTAATGAATTATTTATTACATCGAAATTGTGGAATGCTGAACAAGGGTATGAATCAACACTTAAGGCATTTGAAACAACTTTAGAGCGATTAGGCTTAGAATATTTAGACTTGTATCTAATCCATTGGCCAGTTCCAGCAGAAGGGAAGTTTAAAGATACATGGAAAGCGATGGAAGAGTTGTATAAGGACGGTAAAATTCGTGCAATCGGTGTGAGTAACTTTAAGGAACACCATCTAGAAGAGCTAATGAAAGATGCTGAGGTTGTTCCAATGGTCAACCAAGTCGAATTTCACCCGCATTTAATCCAACAATCCTTGAGGGACTTTTGTAAAGAACATCAAATTCAGCTAGAAGCATGGTCTCCGCTTAAACAAGGAAAGCTGTTGGATGACCCAACACTTAAAGAAATTGCTGAAAAACATGGAAAAACAACTGCGCAAATTATTATTCGTTGGGATCTGCAAAATGATGTAGTAACGATTCCAAAATCAACGAAAGAGCATAGAATTGTGGAAAATGCGGATGTGTTTGACTTTGAGTTATCTCAAGCAGATATGTATGCAATTAGTGGTTTGAATAAGGATGAACGAATCGGACCAGATCCAGATCAATTTAATAAAGTATAAATTGAAGTAATGGCGTTTTTATAAGCGCCATTTTTTTCTGTCTTTTATAATGGAATAAATAAACAAGGGGCGATAGAAAAGTGGATTATATCAGTTATGTTCGGTCAATGGTTGGTCACAATCCGATAATAATGGTTGTATGTGGTGCTATCATTTTTGATAAACAAGATCGTATTTTACTGCATTTACGTGCAGATAATCAAACGTGGGGGTTTCCAGGTGGCTATATGGAATTGGGAGAAACGGTGAAAGAAACAGCTAAAAGAGAAGTGTTTGAAGAAACTGGACTAAGATTGGGCGAATTAGAATTGTTTAGTGTTTATTCAGGAGAAGGAAATAAAAAAACGTTGGCAAATGGTGATCAAGTCTCGCTAGTGCAGCATTGGTTTACTTGTCACGAGTATTCCGGAGAGTTAGTTAAACAGAATGACGAAACTTTAGATGTTGGTTTCTTTTCATTAGACGAACTACCAGAAAATATGTTTGCGAGTCAAATGAAGGTCGTGCGTGATTTGCGATCAAATAGTGAAGCTATAATTGTGTGGTGATCTGAATCAGTCCGAAATAAGCAAACAAGGATAGGTATCTATTGTCTACAGTGGCTATAGTTGAAGTTGAAAGGGGAATGAAGATGAAAGGCTTGGAGAGATTGGGAGAAAGTATGCATTATATTGAAGAACATTTAGACCGAAAAATTGAAGCGGAAGAACTTGCTTCAATATGCTGTATGTCTAAGTTTCATTTTTTACGAATGTTTCAAATGGTTACTGATATGACGCTTACCTCTTATATTCGGAATAGAAGGCTAACAATTGCGGCTAGGGAGTTGTTGCATCCAAATGTAAAAGTAATTGATATTGCCTTGAAATTTGGTTATGAAACACCTGAATCTTTTGCTAAGGCTTTTCGTAAAATGCATGGCATCAGTCCTTCTGAAGTGAAAAAAACGCAAAACCCCAATCGTATTACAGCCTTTCCACCATTGACCTTTCAAATAACTGTAAAAGGAGAGGGGAAAATGAACTATCAAATTGTAGAAAAACCAGCATTTAACGTCATGGGTACTGGACTAAAAGTTTCAACAAGAGATGGTGATAACTTTAAAGAGGTACCAGCTTTTTGGAAGGAAGTTAACAATGGAAAAGTTGGTCAACTATTAGAAGATCTTAAGAGTGATACTGGTGTTTTTGGTATTTGTATGGAATTTGCACCAGAACAAGAGGAGTTCACTTATTTTGTTGCGGTGGAAAAAGGAGAACATGTTGTGCCGGATGGATTTGTAGTAAAGGAAATACCAGCATCTACCTGGGCAGTATTTCATGTAGTTGGTGCTATGCCAGATGCGATTCAGCATACAATTAAACGTATTTATGCTGAGTGGTTTCCGGGAACTGGCTATCAGCATGCTGGGACAGCAGAGCTTGAAGTATATCCGCCTCAAAGGGGGAAGCATTCTCAAGAGGACTATCAAACTGAAATTTGGATACCAATTATTAAATAACAAATAGAATGGTAGGGAGAGGGCTTCTTATTAAAGCAACCCTTCCTATCGATACAAATTAGGAATTTACTTTTGTTGGGACCAACGAAGAATGTTTTAAACGTGCAACAAAATAGAGTAAAAAAAGGATTAGCAGAAATAACAGCTAATCCTTTTTCTTTTGGAGACCAATATCAAATGCTATACTAGCTTGTAGAGATAAATGTAAGCATTGAGATGTTTGGGGGCGAATTTAAATGAGTAAACTAGTAGAGCCAAAAGCTATTTTTTTAGATATGGATGGTACGATTTTGGACCATTATAATCGCGTTAGTGTTAATACAAAGGAAGTAATTAATAAACTACGTGCGAAGGGAATTCCTGTTTTCATTGCAACTGGTCGTTCACGAGAAGAAATTTTTCCGCTAGTGCCAGAGGGATTCGCTGTTGATGGTATTATTAGTTCCAATGGTATGACCGTTTATCTAGGCGAAGAGAAAATCGAGGAGCATTCACTGCCGTATGAATTGGTGAAGGAAATTATAGAAAAAGCTCGTGTTAATCAGGTGTACTATGAATTATTTCCGGCTGTTGGCGAACGGATCGTACTAAAGCAAGATCAACGAATATTACAGAAGGAAGTACAAGATCCGCAACCTGATAGTGTTGGTATAAATGAATGGCTTTCCAGAAAAGAAGCAATGGAAGGTGACATTAGTTGGGTCGATTTAGTGCCAGAGCAAACTTATTCAAAATTTTATTGTTTTAGTAGAAGTGTGAATCATATTAATGAATGGAAAAAGGTATTAGATGAAATAAAAGAACAAGTGGACTTTACTACCTCCTCCTCTTCGGAACACAATGTTGAAGTAATGGTCGCAAATGTTAATAAAGCAACAAGTATTCAAATCATTTTGGAGCAATTAAATATTGTACCTGAAGAAATATTAGTTATGGGTGATAGTCATAATGATATACCAATGTTTGAACTAGCTGGACAGACAGTAGCAATGAAAAACGCTGCACTTGATATTCAGGAAATGGTTGATGAAGTAACAGCGTATACATGTGACGATGATGGTGTTTATCATTATTTAATGAATCGTTTTTTTTCCTAATAGACAAAGACTCTTTTTGTAAACATTGTTGTTTGTAACTATGTGGACTTGATATAAAATACGTATTAAATAAACCCGATGATATTGAGCATTTATTCCGGCGTTTGCTGAATTACCAACAATTCGCATCGTTACTTAATGTGGATTTTATTTAAATTGTATCATAATCTTTTCAGAAAATAGTGTAGACGAATGAATGTCCTTATTGAAAGGTACTTAGAACCTCAATGCTGTGGAAGTTATCAGTAAATTTGAGCTTATTGATGTGTTAAGATAGAATAATGTAAGCGCTCAGTCATATATAGTTGGCTGAGCGCACCTATATCAATTATTAGATGGGGGATGGTTTATGAACGTAAATAGTAAACAAAAATGAAAACGTAATCAAAATCTTATAAATGGAGAGTGACATATATGCAGTATAATCAATTAGGAAAAACAGATCTCAAGGTAAGTGAATTAAGCTTTGGAACTTGGGCGATAGGTGGAACATGGGGTAAAACCGATGATCAAGAATCATTAAAGGCATTACAACGTGCAATGGACGCAGGAGTTAACTTTTTTGATACGGCGGATGTCTATGGTGGTGGACATAGCGAAGAACTATTAGCAAAAGCAACAAAAGGAAAAGAATCTGATATCCATATTGCGTCAAAATTTTGTCGAGCTGGAGATATCTATGATCCAGAAACATACTCGGAAAAATCAGTAACGGCATACTTAGAAAATACACTAAAAAGATTGAATCGCGACCAACTTGATTTGTATCAAATTCATTGCCCGCCATTAGAGATATTGAGGGATGGTAAGGTGTTTGAAGTGTTGGATAAATTAAAACAACAAGGAAAAATTCGTAACTTTGGCGTTAGTGTAGAAACTGTAGAAGAAGGTCTCTTTTGTTTAGAAAAAGAAAATGTTAGTACATTACAAGTGATTTTTAATATGCTTCGTCAAAAGCCATTAGAGGAATTATTTCCAAAAGCAAAAGAAAAACAAGTAGGGATAATTGCGCGAGTACCGCTTGCCAGTGGTCTATTGACAGGGAAATTTACTTCAAGCCATCAATTTGAGGAAGATGATCATCGTAACTTTAATCAAAATGGAGAAGCGTTCAATGTAGGTGAAACTTTCGGAGGTTTACCATTTGAAAAAGGTGTCGCATTGAGTAATAAATTAAGCTGGGTAACAGATGATCATGGAAGTATGACACAAGCTGCATTGAAATGGATCTTACAACAAGAAGGAATCTCAACAGTAATACCAGGGTTTAAGAATACCAAGCAAGTAGAGGATAACTTAAAAGCGGTAGATGTTAATGCATTTTCATCAGATGAACTAGAGAAAATTAAGAAGTTCTATCAAGAAGAAGTGCATCAACATATTAGAGGTGTATATTAAAAAACAAAGCTCACTCCATTTATGGGGTGAGTTTTGTTAATATTTAAAGAAAGTTGATTGAAAATTATAAGTGTGTTGAGTAATATTCTATAATCTCATTACTTTAGTTCTGAGATGAACAAACATTATTTAATTAAATTAATTAATATGATAAAATTAATAGAGATAAACAAGCATGGCGAGAGGGTGTGTAATGATGCAAACAGGTAGTTTTCAATGGATGAAATCACTAAATAAGTCAATCATTTTAAATAAAATTTTAAATAACGGACCAATATCCCGAGCTCAAATTGCAAAAGAGACAAATCTGACGCCTCCAACAGTTGGAAGTATTGTGAAGGAACTAATGGAACAAGAAATTGTTGAAGAAAGTGCCCAGGGAACCTCACAAGGTGGACGAAAACCGACAATGCTAGTAATTAATCATCGTGGATTTTATGTTGTTGGTGTTGATGCAGGGCCTAAGGAAATTGAGTGTATCTTAACGGATTTATCAGGCAAAACAATTAGCCATTTTATTTCAGGAATAACACTGCCCATTTCTAAAGAAGAATTTCTTGAAACACTTAATAGATGCATTCATCATTTATTAGAGCCTCACCAAAAACTAAAAGAAAAAGTTATTGGGATTGGTGTAGCGATGCATGGTGTCGTTGATGTGGCAACAGGAACTGCTCTATTTGCTCCAAATCTACACTTACGAGATGTACCGATAAAAGCAGCGTTAGAAAAAGAATTTAACTATGCAGTAAAAGTGGAAAACGATGCCCGAGCATTAGCGTTGGGAGAAGTTTGGTTTGGGCAAGGGAAGGAATCAGAGAGTATGATTGCTGTTAATATTGGAAATGGTGTTGGGGCTGGTATTGCTATCAAAGGTAAACTTTACCATGGTAATGCTGATATTGCTGGTGAGATTGGTCATATGACCATTGATCTACATGGGAAGCAATGTGAGTGTGGTAATAAAGGGTGCTTGCAAACTGTTGTTTCGGGACCAGGCATAGCAGAGAGAGCAATTGAAGGTCTTGATAATGGAGAAAAAAGTAAATTGCAGATTATTCGTGATCAAGGTGAAACGGTGACGGGCGCTATGGTTCATCACGTAGCGCAGGGCGGTGACACTTTTGCGCAGCAATTATTAGAAGAAATTGGTGAATATATAGGGGTTGGACTAACCAATCTCATTCACGTAATTAACCCATCTAAAATAATTATAGGTGGCGGCGTCTCAAAAGCTGGTGATTTTATTTTAGAACCAATACAAAATACCATTAAACAACGTGCAATAACGGAACAAGCGAAACAAACAAAAGTTGTATTGTCTAATTTAGGAGATCAGGCAACAGCGTTAGGTGCTGTTTCATTATTATTAGCAGAGTTATTTGAACGAAATGGAGAAATTAAAGTTTAGGGATTTGTCGAGAACATTGGATTTATCTAATTTATATGCAAATAAAGCCAGCACATAATTATAAAATGTACCCTATAAAAGTAGATACTTTAAAAAAGTCTACCTACGGGTACATTTTTAATTTAAATAAAAGGCTATTTTAAATAGTTTTAAATACAAAGCTAGTCGTTTTTTTATACGGCTCATCTTTTTCTAACAGAATACTAGGAAAGCCATCATGCTCTAATGATGCTGGAGAAGATTGGGTTTCTAAACAAACCCCCAAATACTTTGATGATTTACCTTCTCGTAATTCAACTGTATCATTAAGTGCATTTGATGTGTACATAACAATACCTGGTTGATCAGTTTTAACCGTTAATGTTCTCCCACTAACTGAATCTGTAATAGTAAGGTTTTCTTTTTTATTATGATCAAAGATAAAGTAATGATCAAAACCATTTAATGCAACCAAATTTTGTTGGTCAACAGAATGTACACCATCTACAATAGCATGACCTTGTCGGAAATCAAAAACCGTATTATCAACTGGAAGAATACGTCCAGTAGGTATTAACTCATGATCTAATTCAACAAATCGACTTGCATCCATTTGAACATTATGTTGTAAAATATCTGTTTTCAAGTTTCCACTCAAATTAAAATAAGAGTGATTAGTTGTGGTCAAAACTGTCTTTTGATCTGCAATTGCCTCATACACAATAGTAAAAGCATTGTCATTTGTTAAGGTGTAAGTTACCTTCATAGCAAGATTACCAGGATAACCGCCATCCCCATCAGGCGACCTGTGTACTAAGATAATACCAACTGCATCTTCATATTCAAATGTCTCAGTTTGCCAAATTACCTTGTGAAAGCCGGTAGTGCCTCCATGTAAATGATGTGCTCCATTATTTGATTGTAGCGAATAGTTTTTTCCATTTAATTTAAAGGAAGAATCTTGAATTCTACCTGCAACACGACCAATTAGAGCGCCGAAAAAGTGTGGATTGTCTATATACTCATCATAATTTGCATAACCTAAGACAACGTTCTCAAAATCTCCCTTAGAGTTAGGGGCCATTATTTTTGTGATAACACCACCATAGTTTAGGCAGCTTACCTCCATACCATTAGCATTAATTAGCGTATATTCTTTCAATTGGCGACCTGCAACATGTAATACGTCCGTTCTTACTTTCATGTGAAACCTCCTATTGATTTAGCGTTTGAATAAAACGTTTAAATGCCTCTCTACCTTCATTATTCGACTTAAATACGCCAGCATCTTCTAAAACACGTGTGAATTTTTGACCAAGCGCTTGATGTACAACTTCTTCAACATTGGTTTCATTTAATAGATTATTATTGTTCTTGATTTCTTCTGCCCATGCTTGGTGGTATGCAGGCACTTCTGTTTCTCCATCAAGTAAATAAGCTTTTATTTGATCAATTTCAGTTTTTAATCGTGGGGGAAGGACAGCGAGTCCCATTACTTCAATTAAACCAATATTTTCTTTTTTTATATGATGCACATCTTCATGTGGATGGAAGAGGCCAAAAGGCTTTTCATCAGTTGTTCGATTGTTACGTAAAACCAAGTCCAACTCAAAATAATCGTCGCGCATTCTGGCAATTGGTGTAATTGTATTATGTGGTGTATCCCCAGTAAATGCCTCAATCGCAGCTGCTGAATCACTATACGTACGCCAAGTTGACAAAATTTCAGTGGCAGCGTCTAGTAACGTATCTTTATCCTTACTTTGCAAACGAATTACAGACATTGGCCATTTCACAACAGCAGCATGGACATTCGGATAGTTTACTAGATCAAAGGAAAAGTCTTCAGTAGCCTCTGTCATGGCAAAAGTGTAGCGTCCACCTTGATAATGATCATGACTTAAGATACTGCCGCCAACAATTGGGATGTCTGCGTTTGATCCCATAAAGTAGTGAGGAAACTTTTCAACGAATGCCGTTAATCGCTCAAAAGTATGCCGGCCAATTTTCATTGGTCTATGCTCACTGGAAAATAGAATACTATGTTCATTGTAATACACGTAAGGAGAATATTGTAGAAACCAGGACTCCCCATCTAATGGAACTTCAATAACACGATGATTTGACCTAGCAGGGTGTCCAGTGCGTCCAATATAGCCTTCATTCTCTACACAAAGTAAACATTTCGGATAGCTTATTTTTTGTTTCATTGCCCGCTCACGCTTTATTTGTTCAGGGTCTTTTTCAGGTTTGGACAAATTAATGGTAATATCTAACTCACCATAAGGGGTTGCTGTTTTATAATGAATGTTTTTAGCAATACGGTTCATTTGAATATAATTGCTATCTTTACTTAATTGGTAAAAATAATCTGTTGCTGCACTAGGAGACTCTTGATATTTTTGATAGAATTTTGCGTTAATTTCTGCTGGTTTTGACAAGAAACAGTCCATAATCTTTGCACTGAGTATTTCCTTTTCATCTAAAACATTTTTAATTACATTTGTTTCGATCGCAAATGAAAGAAGGAGATCAATTAAATCAGGTATACGCTTACTTTCACTGCTCAATTCTACTTGGTCTTGGAAACTTTCAAGTTGTAATAATCCAAGAATTTGATTGCGAACATAGAACCGATCACGAGAAGTGATCAAATCTTGTTCAATACCTTTATTGATTAATTGCGTAATATGTTTATAGATAAGATGTTCCAAATGTTACACATCCTTTCCATAACCATGAGGATGTTGTTGATGCCACTGCCATGCATCTTCAATGATTTTATTAATTTCTGTTTTCTTAGGGTCCCAATTTAGAATTGTTTTTGCTTTTTCTGATGATGCAATTAAAGTGCTTGGATCCCCGGCACGACGTTGGCCAACTTTTTCTGGGATTGGATGATTGGTAACGCTTCTTGCTGCTTCAATCATTTCTTTTACAGAGAAACCCTGGCTACTTCCTAAGTTAAACACATCACTTGCCCCACCTTTTTGTAAGTATTCCAAGGCAAGAATATGCGCATTAATTAAATCTTCAACATGAATGTAGTCACGAATACATGTACCATCTTCTGTTGGATAATCTTCTCCAAAAACAGTAATGTGCTCACGTTGATTCAATGCAACTTGTAAAATGATCGGGATTAGATGGGTTTCTGGTCGGTGATCTTCTCCAATTTCACCGGTTGCTCTTGCTCCCGCAACGTTAAAGTAGCGTAAGGAAACATAACGCATGCCATAAGCAGCTTCACACCACTTCATCAATTTTTCCATAGTTAATTTGGTTTCCCCATAAGTGCTCGTTGGTACAGTTGGCATTGTTTCTGTGATTGGAACTGATTCAGGCTCGCCGTAGGTTGCAGCTGTTGAAGAGAAAACAATTTTATCAATTTTAGATTCTTGCATCGCTTGAAGTAAAACCTGTGTGCCATGAACATTATTATCAAAGTATTTTAAAGGGTTTTCCATTGATTCCCCAACTAGAGAATTTGCAGCAAAATGTAAGACAGCATCTATCTGTTCATTTACAAATACTTCCCTTAAAAATTCAATATCACGAATATCTCCAGGATAAAATACTGCATCAGGATGAACTGCATCGCGATGACCTGTTTCTAAATTATCGATAACAATTGGCTCATGTCCTTGGTCAATTAATTGATATACTGCATGAGATCCGATATAGCCAGCTCCACCTAAGACTAATACGCGCATTTATAACACTCCTTCTGTTGTAATTTCTTTTGCGCCATCCCCAATTGTTGCCACATAAAATGTTGCATCATAGCCGGTTTTTTCTTTATATATCGCATTGATGTTTTCTTTAAAAGTATCAACTTGGTCAAGAGGCGTAATAGCAATCGCGCATCCGCCAAAGCCAGCTCCTGTCATTCTAGCACCTAAGACGCCAGGTTGTTGCCATGCAGCTTCAACGATTGTATCTAGTTCAATACCTGTAACTTCATAATCATGTTGGAGCGAAAGGTGAGATTGATTCATTAATTCCCCAAATGCAGTTAAGTCACCTGTCTGTAATTTTTCTAATGCATCTTTCGTTCGTTGATTTTCATAAACAGCATGTTTCGCACGCTTCTGGTCTATTTCACTTTTGATTAAGTCTTTGTGTTGCTCAAATGACGCTATAGATAGTTCGCCTAAACTGTTAATAGCTAATGTTGATTGTAAGTCAGCTAACGCATTTTCACATTCACTTCTACGCTCATTATATTTAGAACTAGCTAATTCACGTCGTTTGTTTGTATTAATAATCATAATGACGTAATCATTCAGTTTAACTGGTGCGTATTGATATTCTAGTGTATTACAATCTAGTAAAATAGCATGATCTTTTTTTCCCATGCCAATGGCAAATTGGTCCATAATACCACTGTTTACACCGATATATTCATTTTCCACTTTCTGTCCCAATTGTACCATGTGAATACGATTAATATTTAAATTAAATAGTTTTTCAACTAATACACCTGTAGCTAATTCTATTGATGCAGATGACGATAAACCAGCTCCATTTGGAATGTTACCAAAGAAAAGTACATCAAAGCCGGTATCAATAGAAAATCCCGCTTCCATTAGCTTAGAAATCATTCCTTTAGGATAGTTAGCCCAATCATCTTTTGTGTCATATGATAAATCATCAAGTGTTGTCGTAACAATACCATTGTCAACGAAGTTCATGGAGTATAGCCTTATTTTCTGATCAGTACGTTTCATGGCTAAGGCATAGGTCCCGAAAGATATTGAAGCAGGGAATACATAGCCACCATTATAGTCCGTATGTTCACCAATCAAGTTTATTCGACCCGGAGCAAAAAACAAACGTGGTGTTTTATCTGTTTGAAAAACATTTTTAAACGCTTTGAATAAAGCAGTTGTTTCCATAAATAATGACCTCCTAATTAAACTTAATTAAATTAATTTACTAACTTACGTTTATTATATGATAACAATTGCAATTATTCAACCTAGTATCTTAATTTTTCTAAGCTACTAGATGTGAAGCGAACATAAGGGCTAATGAAAGAAAAACAAAAAACAAAAAACAAGTCATTTTATTGGATATTGAAATAAAAATTCTAAAATGTATCAGTAATGTGGCCAAATGGTCAGTTTATTACAAAGTAATGACAAGTGTGACAAGGAAACCTTCAATCGTAATCAATGTCATAGTTTCTTAAACTTCCTGTAACCATAAGTTGGTAACGTCTATGTTAGGATAGACATTGTGATAAATTGAAGGAGGGAAAACAGATGAAGAAAAAAGTCGTAGCACTTGTTATCGGACTAGCGGTATCGTTGACTGCTCTACTGACTGCATCTGCAGAAGAGTACCAAGAGGTTCAAGGAGATAACCTTAGGGAAATTGCCCCAAAATATGAGAGAATCTTTAATGAATTAAATGAAGAGATCATGTTTACAGGACAAACAATACAAAATAATGAACTATTTGTATATACAGTAAAAGAGGGCGATACATTACGTAAAATAGCAAAAGCACACGAAGTAAAAGAAGAAGATTTAAAATTTTGGAATCTATTAGCCACTAAAGCGGTTCAGGTAGACCAAGAATTAATTATACCAGAGCTAAAACGTAAAAAGAGTGAACCGAAAGTAAAATCGGTACAAATAACAAATGATGAAGTGGTACAAGAGGAAGAAAAAGAAACTAAAAAGGCTACAAAGCCTGAAACAAGTTCAAAAGAATCGCAGAAAGCTAATCAATCTACTAAAACAATGACGATGACAGCCACTGCATATACAGCTGAATGTGCAGGTTGTTCAGGGATAACATCCACAGGGATTAATTTAAATGAAGATCGCAACAAAAAAGTCATTGCAGTTGATCCAAATGTTATTCCATTAGGTACGAAGGTGCATGTGGAAGGTTATGGAGAGGCGATCGCAGGTGATATTGGTGGAGCAATTAAAGGAAATAAAATTGATATCCACGTACCAACTAAAGATGAAGCCTTTAAATGGGGTGTTCGAACGGTAAAGGTAACTATACTAGATTAAACAGAAACGGAAGTACGTTATTAAACGCACTTCCGTTTTTTAATAGAAAATTTTGTGAAGCAAACTAAGAATTCTGTATAAAATTCTTTTCAATTGTTGTTTCTACTTCTGTTCCATGCGTAGGGGAGTTTTGTAACATACCTACCACACTAAAACTAATTATTAATAGAAGAAATAAAAAAACCAGCCATTTCCTCATCTGAAGCATCCCCCTGTTTGTCAATCTAACTAATATTGTATATCATTGTTACTATTATTGGTATAGGAAATCTATCTAAAAAGAGAAAAATTTTATAGAATTGGAGAGATAATATGGAAGAGTTAGCTAGCGCAAAAGTTGTATCCGTAACACCAATTGGAATGGGCACACGCATGTGTCTAGATGTAATTGATGAACTCGATCCATTAGAGGGAATATTCGTTGGAAATACAGGAAATGGATATCTACTTGTCTTGTCAGAGAATCGTTCAACCGAAACCTATCCACCCCGTGTATTTCGAATGAATGGAGGTGCGATTCATCAATACTTGCATCTAGGAGAAAATAAAACAACCTATCTATCAGAGGTGAAGCCAGGTTTAGAAGTCCCAATCTGGAAAGGAAATGAGTTTAGAAAGGTTGCTGTTGGAAGGGTCAAAGTTGAAAAACGCCCCTTTCTACGTATTGTTTGTCAGATAGAAGGTACAGAGCAAGAAATTTCAGCTACATTACAGCAAGCAGATAGTGTTCATGTTTTAACGACAGAGGGTGAAGCAAAAGCAGTGCTTGATTTAGAAGAAGGTGATCGTATTGTCTGCTATCCAGATCAACCAGGCAGGCATTTAGGTGAAAAAATAGAAGAAGAGATAAATGAATATTAACGATGCTATTACAAAAATTAAAAAGTGGTATTCAAGGGAATGACTAATGTGAGGTGAGGATTAATGAATAGTGTACCAATTAAAACAACCATCCCTATACAACCGGGAGATATCATTTATTCTTCAAAGAGTTTGTCGACTTTGTTAGTGGGTCATTGCGCTATTGTTGGACAAGACTACCATATTTATCATTCCCATCCAAAAGGAGCATTTTCGGATACCTTAAAACAGTTTATATCGCGTCACAAAAATAAAGGTAAAATAACGCTATTGCGCTCTCCACATGGTGCAGAGATTATCGCTAAATGGGCTCAAGAAAATATTTGCGAAGTGCAAAACTATCTTTTTCATCCACAATTAGGTAATAAAAAGATGAATTATTGCTCGAAATTTATTTGGCAAGCATACTGGCATGCGCTAGAAGAAGATATAACAGGCAATGATTTAACAATAAAGTCAATTAAACTAATACGCACGCCATATATACGTCATTCGCCATACCTGACAGAGATCGGAACTTGGAGAATAGTTGACCTACGAAAAAGTATCATTAATTAAAATGTTTGAAAATTCAAGCATTAATGTTGACAAAATAATTTGACCGTATTATGATAAGAGACAACATATAAACGGTTATAAGCGTTGACGAAGAGAAGTAGCTTATTTGCTTTACTAAAGAGAGCTAGTGGTTGGTGTGAACTAGTGTAAAGGATAAGTGAATGGACTTCTGAGCTTTCAAACCAAATCCCTTTACAAAAGGGTAGTAGGCTTTGACGAAATGTCTCGTCGTTATCTGAGACAGCTATTAGAGCTATATAGTATAGCTTTGATGGTAAAGTGGCTGACTTTCAGCTAACTAAGGTGGTACCACGGGTTTCCTCGTCCTTTTCGGATGAGGAAGCTTTTTTAATTTCAACTATATCAAGTAAATCGTTTGAGTAAGAGTAGTATGTGCGCCTCTATTATCACAGAGAGCCGGGATTTGCTGGGAACCGGTATAAGGAGCGAACAGAATGGACTTACGAGAGCTTTTCTGAACAGGTTCTAAGTAGGAAAAGCCGGGTGATTCCCGTTACCAAATCATCGAGTGGAAGTTTCAACCCTTCAACATAGAGGTGGCACCGCGGTATCAAACCGTCCCCTATACACGCTATTTTTGCGTGTATAGGGGATTTTTTTATTATCAAAAAAACAAGGAGCGATTCAAAAATGATGAAAGCAACTTCTCATACTATAATTTTTCAACAGAAACAGATAAATGGAGACACATTAACACCAATTTCAGTGTTTAATCGTATGGAAGGAAAAAAGAAGTTTTTATTAGAAAGCTCAAGCGGACATGGTGAAAAAGGAAGGTATTCTTTTATCGGCTTTGATCCTTTTAAAGAAATTGTAGGGGATGCGGAAGAGACGACTGTGTATGACAACCAAGAAAGCACACATTATTTTGAAGAGGGAAAACCCTTAGAAGTAGTGAAACGTCACATCCCACATCAAGCACTTGATCTACCATTCGCCTTTTATGGGGGAGCGATCGGTTACATTGGGTATGATACGATCCGTCAATACGAAGAGATAGGAACCCTACTGGAAGATGAAATCAAAATGCCAGATGTACACATTATGTTTTATCAAGATGTGGTCGTGTTTGATCATAAAAAGCAAACCGTAACAATTATTGCAACGAATTTAGATGGAAACCGAACGAAAGTGCAATTGCAGCAAAAGTTAGAGGATATTGAAATGGCTCTAAACACAATTGTAGACGAAAAAGTAGAAGATCTAATTAAAGTATCATTTGAACCTTCAATTGATCAACAAACATTTATGGGAATGGTTGAAAAAGCAAAACAACATATTACCGATGGAGACATTTTTCAAGTCGTATTATCACAACGGATGAAAGCAAGTTTTGATGTTGATCCTTTTACCTTTTATCGTAGGTTACGAATTGCAAACCCATCACCATATATGTTTTTTATAGATTTTGATCAGTACATTGTACTAGGTGCTTCACCAGAAAGTCTGATAAAGACAAAAGGAGATCAAGTGATTACCAATCCAATCGCAGGTACACGACCTAGAGGTGATTCTGAAGAGAAGGATCAAAGCTATGCCAAAGATTTACTTGCGGACGAAAAGGAAAGAGCAGAACACAAGATGTTAGTCGATTTAAGTCGTAATGATCTTGGCCGTGTCTGTGAGGTTGGTAGCCTTACGATTCCGAAGTATATGATGATTGAACGTTATCAACATGTTATGCACATTGTTTCAGAAGTCAAAGGAAAACTTAACAATAATATCACAGGCATTGATGCATTAATAGCAACATTACCAGCTGGAACTGTTTCTGGAGCGCCAAAGATTCGTGCGATGCAGATAATTAATAATTTGGAAACAAAAAAACGTGGCGTATATGCAGGGTCTGTTGGCTATATCAACATGAATGGTGATGTTGACTTAGCACTAGCAATTCGAACGATGGTAATCAAGGGAAAACAGGCATATGTGCAAGCAGGAGCGGGGATTGTATATGATTCTGAACCTGCAGCAGAATATCAGGAAACATTAAATAAAGCAAAGTCATTATTGGAGGTAAATTAAAGATGATCCTTTTAATTGATAATTATGATTCCTTTACTTACAACTTATTTCAATATATCTCTGAGTTAGATAAAGAAGTAAAAGTTGTTAGGAATGACAAAATAACAATAGATGAAATTAAAAAATTAAATCCAGAAGCAATCATTTTATCACCTGGACCAGGAACACCAGAAGAAGCAGGGATATGTATTGATGTTGTGAAACAGTTAGATGACACATTTCCTATTCTAGGTATATGTCTTGGGCATCAAGCGATAGGTGTTGCCTATGGTGCAACGGTAACGCACGCTAAAAATATTAAACACGGTAAGACGTCGATGATTAAGCATAATCAAGATGAGGTATTTCATTATTTAGAGCAGCCACTAGAAGTAATGCGTTATCACTCATTAGTAGTGAAGCAAGATACCGTACCAGATGTTCTTCAGGTTACAGCTACATCAATGGATGATCAAGAGATTATGGCGATGAAACATAATTATTTGCCAGTATATGGTTTGCAATTCCACCCAGAATCAATAGGAACGAATACAGGGAAACAAATGCTAGCGAACTTTTTCGCGGCTATCAAAAAGGAGCGGTCACATGAGACAATATCTTGAAAAAGTAACAAATCATGAGGATCTTACTTTAGTAGAAATGGAAGAAGCGGCTCGTGTTATGTTTGCTGAAGAAACTTCGGATACAGAGATTGGTGCATTTTTAACATCTTTAAAAGTAAAAGGAGAAACAGCAGATGAAATAGCTGGACTCGTGAATGTGATTCGAGAAAAATCATTAACAATTCCAAAAGAAATTCCAGGTGTAATGGATAATTGCGGAACTGGAGGAGATGGCTCACAAAGTTTTAATATTAGTACAACGTCAGCATTTGTTATCGCTGGAGCTGGAATAACCGTTGCAAAGCACGGTAATAGAAGTATTTCAAGTAAAACAGGTAGTGCAGATGTGTTAGAACAACTAGGTGTTTCACTGGCAATGACACCTGAACAAATGCAAGTTTTATTAAAAGAAAATGGTATAGCATTCTTATTTGCCCCTCATGTTCATCCAGCACTCAAACGTATGATGAAGGTGCGAAAAGAGTTACGGATCCCAACTATATTTAATTTAATCGGCCCACTGACAAATCCAGTTGCGTTAACTACCCAACTTTTAGGGATTTATCGTCGTGATCGATTAGAGCAAATGGCAAATGTATTGCATCGACTCGGTCGAAAACGAGCACTGATCTTAAATGGATCGGGACATATGGATGAAGCATCACTTGCTGGTGAAAATCATCTTGTACTATTGGAACTTGGCGAATTGATGCAATTTACACTTCATCCAGAAGAGGTAGGTTTACCAGTTTATGCTAATGAAGCAATTAAAGGTGGCGATGCTTTTGAAAATGCACAAATTCTTCGTGATGTGTTAGAAGGAAAACAAGGTGCTCATCGTGATATTGTGCTACTGAATGCTGGGTTGGCTATCTTTGCTAACGGAAAAGTACAAACAGTACAGGAAGGTGTTGATTTAGCGCGTGAAAGCATTGATTCAGGTGCAGCTTTAGCAAAATTGGACTATCTGATTAACTATAGCAATCAGCTAAAACAAGAGGTGTGAAGATGTCGACAATTTTAGAAGAAATCATACAAGAAAAAGAAAGAGAAGTTGTTATATTAAAGCAAACATATAAGACAAAAGGTAACTTGAAACAAAAACGGCATGTACAGTCATTATACGAAATGTTTATGCAGTCACAATACATTAATATTATTGCAGAGATTAAGAGGGCATCACCTTCTAAGGGGATGATCAATCCAGATGTCAACCCACCAGAACAAGGAAAACAGTATCAAGAACATGGTGCAGGTGCCATTTCTGTTTTAACTGATTATCCATTTTTTAAAGGAACCATGGATGACCTTTCTGCCGTCCGTGAAGCAGTTGATTTACCTGTTCTAAACAAAGACTTTATCATTGATGAGATTCAAATTAATCGCGCAAAAGATTATGGAGCAAACGTAATTCTGTTAATCGCAGCTGCACTACCAAAGCATCGGTTACAGCAACTATTCACATATGCAAGAGAGCAAGATTTAGAGGTGCTGTTTGAAGTGCATAACGAAGCTGAACTAAAGGTAGCAAAGGAAATTGGTGCTACTATCATCGGAATAAATAACCGAGACTTAAAGACATTTGAAGTTGATCTTGCTACAACAGAAAAATTAGCAGCTTTAATAGATACAGAAAAAACACTAGTTATTAGTGAGAGTGGTATTAAAACAACAGCTGATGTTGAACGAATAAAACAAGTGGGAGTACGTGGGATTTTAGTCGGTGAGACAATGATGCGCTCCAGACATCTAGAAAAAACATTTGCAGAGTTGCGAATCCAGTTGTGAAGGAGTGAAGCTAATGTTAACAAAGATTTGTGGAATTACAACAGTAGAAGCAGGAAGAGAAGCCGCCTTCGCTGGGGCCGATTTTATTGGATTTGTTTTTGCTGAGAGTAAGCGCCGAGTAACCAAAGAACAAGCGAAAGAAATTAGTGAAAAGCTCCCGCCAAATGTGAAAAAGGTTGGTGTTTTTGTAGATGAGGAACTTGGGACCATTCAAGAAATCGCTAGTATAGTTGGCTTAGATTATATTCAACTACATGGTGAAGAGTCGCCAGGTTTTTGTCAGAAAGTTGGTTATCCAGTCATAAAGGCTTTTCATATTCATGAACGTGGAGATCTTATGAAACTAGTAAATTATCAATGTGATTACTTTTTGCTAGACAGTCCTGCCGGTAAATACCGTGGTGGTAATGGAGAAGTATTTAACTGGTCATTGGCAAAAGATCTACCTTATCTTACAGGAAAAATTTTAGTAGCAGGTGGATTACATGCGGGTAATGTAAGAGAGGCAATCAGTGAAGTGAATCCAGCAGGTGTAGATGTCTCTAGTGGAGTGGAAACAGATGGAGTGAAGGATAAAGAAAAAATTAGAGCCTTTATTCATGAGGTTAAAAAGGAAAGGTGAAAAACGTGACACAATATAATCAACCAAATGAAACAGGACATTATGGGTCTTTTGGTGGTAGATTTATTCCAGAAACCTTAATGCCAGCCGTGATTGAACTAGAAAACGCCTATAAAGCAGCAATTAAAGATCCGGATTTTATCAAGGATATGCAGTACTATTTTCAGCAATATATTGGTAGAGAAACGCCTTTGTATTATGCCGAACGCCTTACCAAACATATAGGTGGTCCGAAAATATATTTAAAGCGTGAAGACTTGAACCATACTGGTGCCCATAAGATTAATAATGCGATTGGTCAAGCATTACTGACAGTACGAATGGGTAAGAAAAAAGTAGTTGCTGAAACAGGAGCAGGACAGCATGGTGTCGCAACAGCAACAGTTTGTGCTTTGCTAGGTTTGGAATGTATTATTTTTATGGGAAAAGAAGATATTCGCAGGCAAAAATTAAATGTGTTTCGGATGGAATTGCTTGGTGCACGTGTTGAAAGTGTTGATCAAGGGAGCGGCACGTTAAAAGATGCAGTTAATGAAGCGTTACGCTATTGGGTGAGTAATGTAGAAGATACACATTATATCATTGGATCTGTTGTTGGACCGCATCCTTTTCCACAAATTGTTCGTGACTTTCAGAGTGTAATTGGAGAAGAAACAAGGAGACAGATCCAAGAAGTTGAAGGAAAACTTCCGGATGCAGTAGTAGCTTGTATCGGTGGTGGAAGTAATGCAATGGGTATGTTTTATCCATTTGTAAATGATCAGGATGTGAAACTTTTTGGTGTTGAAGCAGGTGGGGCAGGTTTAGAGACAGGGAAACACGCCGCAACACTAACAGACGGATATGCAGGGATTCTACATGGAACGATGACATACCTGTTACAGGACGACAATGGACAAATCCAAGAAGCACACTCCATTTCTGCAGGCTTGGATTATCCAGGGGTAGGACCAGAACATAGTCATTTTAAAGAAATAGGTAGAGTAAGCTATCAATCCATTACAGATGATGAGGCACTTGAAGGTTTGAAACTATTATCAAAAACTGAAGGGATTATTCCTGCTTTAGAAAGTGCGCATGCAATTGCATATACAACAAAACTAGCGCAAGAGATGAATGAAAATGAAACGATTGTAATTTGTTTATCAGGTCGTGGTGATAAGGATGTTGAGACAATAAGAGAATCATTAGGAGGTGAAGCTGATGCCAAAGCAAAAAATTGATCAAGCATTTGCGCGTGTTTTAGAAAAGGGTAATAAAGCATTTGTCCCGTATATTATGGCAGGGGATGGTGGGTTAGATAAGCTTAACCAACAGTTAGCTTTTCTTGAAGAGAGTGGTGCAACTGTAGTTGAGTTAGGAATTCCGTTTTCCGACCCAGTAGCAGACGGTCCGACAATTCAAGAAGCGGGAATACGTGCATTGGCAAGTGGAGTCTCCCTTCGTGATGTATTAAATAAACTTGCTGACACAAAACAATCGCGAAATATTCCGATTGTGTTAATGACTTACATTAATCCGATTTTTGCTTATGGTGTTGGTGCGTTTGCAAAAGCTTGTGACGAAGCAGGTGTGGATGGGTTGATTATCCCAGACCTACCGTTAGAAGAGGAAGGGATAGTTGTTCCAGAACTTTCGGCTAATAGTATTGCGCTGATCAGATTAGCAGCCTTAACAAGTCCCAAAGAGAGATTAGCGGAAATCGCAAAACGGACAGAAGGTTTTTTATATGCTGTTACGGTAACTGGAACCACTGGTGCACGTACACAGTTTAAAGAAAACCTTGCAGCCCATTTAGCTTCTTTGAAAGAAATCAGTAATGTACCTGTTTTAGCAGGGTTCGGTGTATCAACACCAGAACATGTAAAAGAATTGACAGCAAATTGCGATGGCGTTGTAGTCGGAAGTCGAATTGTTGATTTATTACATCAAGGAGATCACGAAACAATCCGAGAATTAATTCAATCAGCTGTGCTATGATAAAATGATATCTTCACAAAACGTAGGATAAAAAGAGTCTGTTTCCATAAGGGATTTCGTTATCTATCACAACACTTTATTTTACACACTGAATTTTAAGTTGATATGTATGTGGAAAAGCGCTGTGTTTGCAGCGCTTTTTGTTCGCGAGAAAATATCCTATTCGATAAGAACTAAGCCATAATAAATATTTGATGTTTAAAGCCTTGTTCAACTAATCAGATAGTTGAAGAATAGAAAAAATTTTAAGTCAGTTTTTTTGGGAATTCTATAATCATTCCACCTTGTCTCACTCACTTCAACATTTGGTTCCGTTCTTCCATTTGAGGTGGTTCTTCCATCCAACCATTTTTAATCATTATTTTTGCCCCTTTATGAGCATATTCAAATATATCTTTCATAAAAATAGTAATTTTAGCTGGTAAATCATTTCGTAAACTAAAAGCAGTACCTAATGAGCCGCTTCCCATAGAAAAACTGCAAAAAAGACTAGTGCAATACAGCATCAATTTATCAGAAAAGGGTGCTAATGTTGAACGGGTTGCATTCCCCCCGGCTGTTTGAGGAGCTTGTAAACCGCTTTGAAGAAAGATTTCACTCAATTCTTTTACCATACTTTTAGCAAGTTCAGCACCCTCATTAAAGTAGTTCTTAACATCCTCAGTATTTGCACATTGAGCAAAACCTATAATCATTTGAAGCCCAGTAATATTTGATTCAATTGAATGATGAATTTGTGCAACTTCCACAGTGTTTAAAGATCGTTTTTCGCTAAATGGATTAGCGGAGAGTCCGCTCAAATAATGCTTATCTTTAACAAATTCAACTGATGTAGGCATTGAAACATGAGGGGATTTAACAAGCAATCCCTTTTTAAGTAAATATTGTGTACAAAGGTTATAATACTTCTGAGCAATGGTAGTTAATTCTTTAATAATAAGTACAATATCTTCTCGATAAGTCATTGTGATATTTAATGAGTGAAGCCCCATACTAATTTGTTTTAATAGGCGAACAAACATGATGTCAAAACCATTATCATATAATTTTGGTACCTCTTTTTTAACATCTTGAGTGGTGAACCCAATTGGTATTACAGCTCCTTCATTTTCTAAGGTTTCTTTGATGATACCAACGTAACTGTCAATCTCTCCATATAAATTATTCATAATTTCCTTGGCTTTTTCATCATCGGCTTTTTCTATAAAATATTCTAAAATACGTAAAATCATTGTATCTTCCTGATATGTAAGCCATAATACACCTAATTCAGATGACGTAATTGCTGATCTTTCTGGCATATAATCTCCTCCTAAAGTTTCTTTTTTAGGGTTAGTATAAGATGGCATATTTATTCATAATTATTTTTTATAATATTTCAATTTATTTTGAGGAATGGGTGTAGAATTCATTGCACATTTTAAATCTTTATAAGTAGTATTTTTGAAAAACTACAAAAATGAACTGTTACAAATAAATAAAGCACTCTTCTAAATAAAAGGAAGAGTGCTTTATTATGATCAACAGGCTACTATTTAGCTTTGTTTTCTTTTGCCATTGCTTCTAATGCTACTTCATTTAAAAAGTTAACTGGCTTATTGTAATGCGGTTGGAAGAAGAAGTCAGTTAAAGCTAACTGTTGAATCGTCATATCATTTGCAATTGCAACACTTAACGTATTAACAGCTTGCGTAAAGTCAGCATCTGAGATAATCTGTGCACCAACAATTCGACCATTATCAGGTACATATACAAGTTTTATTTTAATTAAGGCATTTTCTGGCATAAACTCTGGACGATAAGTGTCTTCAATATAAGCACTACGAACCGATAAACCAGCCGCTTCAGCTGCAGATTCTGTTAAACCTGTTGAAGCAATATTATGATTGTATATTTTCAAACCAGATGTTCCTTGTGTGCCAGGATAAGGTAGAGTTGCATTAACTAAATTATGCGCAACAATTGTCCCCATTCGAACTGCGTTGGTTGCTAATGGAATATATGCAGGTTCTTTTGTTGGGTTATAGAATACGGCACAACAGTCGCCAGCTGCATAAATATCTTTCACACTTGTTTGCATAAAGGAATCAACAATAATTGCACCACTTTCTAGCGTATTCACTTGGCCCTTAACTATATCAGAATTTGGGCGAAAGCCAATACACATCACGACTAAATCAGCTTCATATTCTCCTTTATCTGTAATAACTTTCTCTACAGTTTCTTTCCCTTCAAAAGCAGAAACAGTTTGACTTAAAGCTAAGTTAATTCCTTTTTCTTCAAAAGTCTCCTCTACAGGACTGGTAAATTTCTCATCCAAATAGCGGTTTAAGATTCGATCTTCACTATCAATTAATGTTACATTTTTCCCATTTTCTTCAAATGCTTCAACCAATTCAACGCCAATATAACCTGCTCCAACAACAACAACATTTTTTGCTGATTCAGAACGACGAATAATCTCCTTAGCATGATCAAAGTTTTTGCAAAGCACAACATTATTCAAGTCTGATCCAGGAATTGGAGGGGTAAATGGCCAAGAACCAGTAGTAATAATTAATTTATCAAATGTATGGTTTGAGCTTTCTCCAGTTTTTAAATTTTTTGCTTCTAGTTTTTTCTCTTGCACATCGCAACTGGTTACTTCATGTTCCATGTGCATTTGCACACCATTTTTGTTGAATTGTTCAACTGATGCATAGAATAGTCCATTTGGATCATCGACAACTCCACCAACATATAAGGCAATACCACAAGATAAGAATGAGACATTATCATTCTTTTCGAAAACCTCTATTTCTGCTTCTGGATATAAAGATATAATATTTGTAATTGCTGCTGTTCCAGCATGTGTACAACCGATAACGGCTACTTTCATTGTTATCATCCTCCATTTAAGTTCATTATTTCACATTAGGTTTTAAAATATGCATAAAATGTTTATAAACTTATTATATTATTATGTTAATAAATTCACAATAGTTATGCTCAAATTTTCACAAAAATATTAAAAATAAAAAGTTCTACCCGCTAGAGTAGAACTTTTCAATCTTTTAAGCATACATTTGGTCAATTTGTTTTTGTAATTTCTTATCGAGAACGTACTCGTCATAACTCATTTCTTTATCAATAATACCCTTTGGTGTGATTTCAATTAATCGATTAGCAATACTATTGATAAACTGTTGGTCATGAGATGTAAATAGTATAGAACCTTTGAATTTAATTAAACCATTGTTTAATGATGTAATTGATTCTAAGTCTAAGTGGTTAGTTGGTTCATCTAAAACAAGTACATTTGCATGGGCAAGCATCATTTTAGATAACATACAACGAACTTTTTCCCCACCAGATAACACATCAGCTGTTTTTAGTGCTTCTTCACCAGAGAACAACATCCGTCCTAAGAACCCACGTAAGAATGTCTCTGTTTGGTCTTCAGGTGGAGCGTACTGGCGTAACCAGTCAACAAGAGTCATTTTATTGCCTTCAAAGAATTCACTATTATCTTTCGGGAAATATGATTGGGAAGTTGTTACACCCCAACTGTAAGTTCCTTCATCAGGTTCCATTTCACCCATGATGATTTGGAAAAGAACTGTTTTTGCCAACTCATCTCTTCCAACAAAAGCAACCTTATCATTAGGTTTTAATATGAAGCTAACATTGTCTAACACCTTTTTACCATCAATTGTTTTCGAAATTCCTTCTACGCGTAATAGGTCATTACCGATTTCGCGATCAGGTGTAAAAGCCACATAAGGATATTTACGAGATGACGGTTTGATATCGTCCAATGTAATGTTATCTAGCATTTTTTTACGTGAAGTAGCTTGTTTAGATTTTGATGCATTGGCACTAAATCGTGCGACAAAGTTTTGTAACTCTTTAATTTTTTCTTCTTTTTTCTTATTTGCATCTTGAGCCATTTGCAAGGCTAACTGACTTGACTCATACCAAAAATCATAGTTACCAACATATAACTGAATTTTACCATAATCAACATCAGCAATATGTGTACATACTTTATTTAAAAAGTGACGGTCGTGTGATACAACAATAACCGTATTCTCAAAGTTAATTAAAAATTCTTCTAACCATTGAATCGCTAAGATATCCAAGTGGTTGGTAGGCTCATCTAATAATAGGATGTCAGGTGAACCAAATAGTGCCTGTGCTAATAATACCTTGACTTTATCAGAACCACTAAGCTCTGCCATCTTTTTGTCATGAAGTGTTTCACTGACCCCAAGACCCTTTAGTAAAACGGCAGCATCTGATTCAGCTTCCCAACCGTTTAATTCAGCAAACTCACCTTCTAATTCAGCAGCACGCATGCCATCTTCTTCAGAGAAATCACTCTTCATATAAATAGCGTCTTTTTCTTGCATTACTTCATATAGACGTGTGTGTCCCATAACCACTGTCTGCAATACTTCTTGTTCTTCATAAGCAAAGTGATCTTGCTTTAATACAGCTAAACGTTCATCTTTACCGAGTGATACATGTCCAGATTGTGCTTCCACGTCGCCAGAAAGAACTTTTAGAAAAGTAGATTTCCCAGCTCCATTTGCACCAATTAGCCCGTAGCAATTACCTGGTGTGAACTTGATATTAACATCTTCAAACAACTTTTTATCTCCAAAACGTAAACTTACATTCGTGGCCTGTAACATATATTTATTATTCCTCCAGAAAAAACATAATCAAAGCCTAGCTTAAGCGATTTAGACCTGTAAGTCAATTCTACAGGTAGAGAAAAGACAATTTAATGCTAATTAAATAAGAATATTTTATTTTTTAACTATTTTTAGTTGAAAAAGTTCAACAACTTTCCTGTTTATAGTAAAATTGTAATTATATTTAGATAGTTTGATGTGGTTTTTTAAAAAATATAAGAAAAATTGGAACGAAAATGAAATATCATACGTTTAGATATTAGAACTTAAGCATAATATTTGGAGGAGTTACTATCATGACAACGGGAATTGGCAAAAAGATTAAATACTATCGAACAAAAGCAAATATGACACAAGAAGAGTTAGCTAATGGTGTTGTATCTGTTTCTTACTTGTCAAAGATTGAACATAACACCGCTGAACCAAACAGTGAAGCAATTAAGCAATTGTGTGATAAATTACAGATCGAACCTACACGTCTTGAAGATGAACAGATTCCAGTATTAACACAGCAGTGGTTTACAGAACTGTTATATGGAAAACTTTCAACGGCACATGAAACTTTCCAAAAAATAAATGATGAATTCGAAAAAATTATTGATGCAGATTTATACTGGTTAGTTGAATTACATACATTACGATATTATCTGTTAACTAACCAAGATCAAAAGGCTAGAAATAAACATCAATGCTTAGAACAAAATAAGCATCTATTTAAAGATGTTGATTTATACTATTGGTATAAATTTTCAGGGTGTTTTCATGCAAGTAATTCCGCTTACTACCGAGCGTTTAAAAGTTTTAAACAAGCAGAGAAAAGTATCCAGGCAGATATGGAAAATTATCAACAAGAATTACATGATTTATATTATCACACAGCAAAAGTTTCTTCAGACTTGTATTTCACATTTCATGCGATGGTATATGCGAATAAGGCGCTCGATTATTATCGGAGTGTGTATCAACTGAAACGCTGTGCAGAATGTCATATGTTAATTGGTATTGCGAATAAACGAATGTACGAAACAGATGATGCGTTAAGAAGTCTAAAACTAGCAATGACAATAGCAAGTGAACAACAAGATCACCAGTTGTTAGCTGAGTGCAATCGACTTTTAGGAAAAGTTTATAAGAAAAATCAACAACCAACAAATGCTTTAAATTACTTTCATCGCAGTTATCAGTGGGTGAAAAATACTTTATCAAAAGAAGAATTAACTATTGCGGTAAATTTAATGAAAGAATACGTTGATCAAGATGATTTAATTCAAGCCGAAATTTGGTATGAGAAAGTAAAGGCAATTATAAAGAAAACGAAGCCAAAAAATTGTTTTGTTGTATATGAATTTAAAGTCTATCAATATCTGATTTTTGGCTTCTCTAATTCTTTTGAAGTGTTAATGCAGAAAGAGGTACTTCCTTTTTTAAAAGAGAAACAAATGCGGATGGAGTATGCTACCTATTTAAGAATAACAGCCGACTATTATTATCAAATGCGGAAATATAAATTGGCAGCAGATTATTATCAGGAAGCCTATCAATCAATTGATCAAATTAGAATGAAAGATAATAAATGAAAGTAGCCTCTATTTACTTTTGCTAGTAAATAGAGGTCTTTTCTATATGGAAATGTAAGTCATAAAATACGTGGTTGTTCTCTTTTATTCTTTTTTAAAAGATGTTAACATGTTTTTTATGTATTATGTATGGTTATTCTCCTCTCTACCTCCTCACAAACTTTCTTTCTATTCTCATTAAAAATTAGGGGTGCAATTATGAAAAAAGCTTTTAAGAATATTTACTATGGTTGGGTTATTGTCTTTATTGCTGGTTTAGGAATTTTTTTCTCAGGTCCAGGGCAGACATATTCCAATTCAGCATTTATTGATCAATATATTAATGACTTTGGCTGGAGTAGATCTCAAGTATCTGGTATTTATTCTGGAGCTACTTTAATGGCTGGGTTAATAATGATGTTAGTCGGTCGCTTCATTGATCGATTTGGACAGCGAATTATGATGGTCATTGTTGGAACACTGTTTGCTTTTGCTTGTTTTTATAGCAGTATGGTATCAAGCATTTGGATGCTTGCAATTGGATTTTTCTTAATTCGTTTGTTAGGTCAAGGGAGTATGTCATTAATTCCTAATACCCTCGTCGCGCAATGGTTTATTAAAAAACGCGGTTTTGCATTTAGCATCATGACACTAGGAAGTTTTATGAGTGCTGCACTATTTCCTATTATAAATACATGGCTGATTCAAACATGGGACTGGCGTTTTGCATGGCAGTTTTGGGGTGTTGCATTACTTGTTATCTTTGTTCCGTTTGCCTTATTTGGTGTTCGGAATAAGCCTGAAGATATTGGTTTAGTTCCGGATGGCAAAATAGACGCAGAAAAAAAAGAGCCGATCTTAGGTGCTGCAGCAGCTGACCCTGCGGAAGTGGATTGGACATTGCAAGAGGCAGCAAAAACAAGAACATTCTGGTTAATCTTAATATGTGTTGGTATTCCTGCAATGGTTAATACGGGAATCACTTTTCATATTTTTTCAATTTTTACAAATCAGGAATTATCAACAGAATTAGCTGCAACAGTACTTAGTTTAATGGCAGTTGCTGGTATACCAATGTCATTTCTGTCTGGTTATTTGACAGATAAATTTCCAACAAATTATTTACTTGTAGCAATATTTTTGATTGAAATCATTTTATTACTATTGCTGCTTGTTATGACAAACATAGCAATCGCACTTATATTTGGGGTGTTGTGGGGTTTTGCAAATGGTATGGAGCGAATCGGATTGAAGATTATCTGGCCTAACTATTTTGGGCGTAGATATATAGGAAGTATAAATGGAGTAGGTACTACAATGATTGTTTTAGGTTCTGCATTCGGTCCATTACCATTTGGACTTGGATTTGATCTATTCCAAAGTTACACACCAGTCCTTTTATTAACAATTATCTTTCCTTTATTAGGAGCAATTTTTGCTATGTTAGCCAAAAAACCATCCAAAGCACTACTTAAAAGCTAGGCGTTGTTATTAGTTAGTTCAGAAAATCTATAGACTCCGCATTAAAATCTTAGACTCACTCGCTACGTCAGCAAAGGCTTTCCCTTTCCACGGGCAGGGCTTTATGATGGGGCGAGTAATCGCAGCCCCACGGCCTCAGCTAAATTAGTAAAGCAAATAGCGCTTTACTAATTTAGCTGAAGCCGTGCCTGCGGAAAGGGAGCCAATTTCATTTGAGGAGCGGGTAAGTATCTATTGCGGAGTTTATCTCAACTACGAATGAAGATAATTAAATCACTAAAATAAAAAATCTCAGTTTCGAGCTAATTAATTGACTTACACTTTAATGGATTATTATACTGATTTTTGTGCAGGATAAGATTGCGGAAAAATACAAAAGCAATCCATACCTACATAAAAATTGGAGGGATGTAAGATGTCAAAGGATTTTTACACAGCCATTAAAGATAGACGCACGATTTATGGCATTAGTAACGAAGAAATTGTCTCACAAGAACGAATTGAAGAAGTAGTGAAATATGCTGTGAAACATACACCATATGCTTTTAACTCTCAGAGTGGACGTGTGGTCGTATTATTTGGTGAGCAACATCAAGCGCTATGGGATATTACAAAAGAAACCTTACGTAAAATTGTTCCAGCCGAAAACTTTGCAGCTACGGAAGAAAGAGTTGACAGCTTTGCAAGTGGTTATGGAACAGTGTTGTTTTTTGAAGACCAAGAAGTTGTAGAAGGATTACAAAAACAAATGGAGTTGTATAAAGATAACTTCCCAATCTGGTCCGACCAATCTTCAGGCATGTTACAATATAACGTATGGACATCATTAGACATAGAGGGATTAGGTGCATCTTTACAGCACTATAATCCACTAATTGATGATGAAGTAAAAGAAAAATGGGATATTCCATCTAGCTGGCTGTTAAGAGCTCAAATGCCATTCGGTAAACCAGTTGCTCCAGCTGGAGAAAAAGAATTTCAACCATTAGATGAACGTGTTAAAATTTATAAATAAGAACTAAAAGAAGCGAATCTCTCTTTAAAAGGAGAATTCGCTTTTTTTTACTATAATTAATCCCGATCCCCACCAAAAAGGTCAAATAACCCGCCTGCAACACTACCTTCGCCCTTTGAACCACCATTTTTAGGAGCAGCAGAGAAAACACGACTTGCTAGACGGCTAAATGGTAGTGACTGCACCCATACAGTGCCAGGTCCTCGTAGTGTAGCGAAAAACAAACCTTCACCACCAAATAACGCTGTTTTAATACCGCTAACAAATTCAATGTTATAATCAACATCACCAGTCATGGCTACAAGACACCCTGTATCGACACGTAATGTCTCACCAACACCGAGTTCGCGTTTATACATCGTTCCACCAGCGTGAACAAATGCCATCCCATCGCCTTCTAGCTTTTGCATGATAAAACCTTCTCCACCAAAGAAGCCAGTGCCAATTCGACGCTGAAATTCTATTCCGACTGAAACCCCTTTTGCAGCAGCCAAAAATGCATCCTTTTGACAAATTAATTTACCATCAATTTCGCTTAAATCCATTGGTATGATTTTACCAGGATAAGGAGAAGCAAAAGAAACCCGTCTCTTATCAATTCCTTCATTGGTAAAAGCGGTCATAAACAAGCTCTCTCCACTTATTACACGTTTTCCGGCACCTATTAATTTACCAACTAATCCACCGCCACTACTAGAAGACCCATCACCAAAAATGGTTTCCATACGGATTTTGTCATCCATCATCATTAAGCTACCTGCTTCAGCGATTACCGTTTCATCTGGATCTAGTTCAACCTCGACAAACTGCATATCATCCCCATAAAGCTTGTAATCAATCTCATGATTGTTCAAATGTATCGCTCCTTCCATCGTTATCTTTAAATAGTACGATAGAAAACCTAAAATATCCTTCTTTTAACTATTATTTCTTCAAGTTCAGTTTAATGTAATTATCATCTGTATTTTTATCCACAACGATGCTTTCTACATATTTTTTTAAAAACTTATCTGAGACATCATACCACCGCTCAAATCGATTATCATGAAAAAGGTCATCTTTATTTAATTCTTCCGTTCCAGCAAAAAAACGTTGGTTTAATAAAACCATTGACTTAGATAAATAGTTGATTTCATCCTTAGAGAGTACAGTGCTATTTTTTAATCTTGAATAAGCTAGATCATAAGCAAACTCACCAAAGTATGTTCTAGCGTGGTCATCAAAATGCTGTAAGTTTGGATTATTACTGTTTGTTTTTGTAGCCCAGTTAGCGACATCTACTATTTTTGTATTATATTCTATTGTAGAATTAGTAGCATCATAATCAAGTACACCATATTGTTGTGGATAAACAGCTAATGAACTTGTTGCAATATCATATATGGATTTCGTTTCATGAATATTTTGCGCATGAATATGTCCAGATAATACAAGAGATACATTATAAGTACTATATAAAGCTTTAATTTCATTACTATTATTAAGGGTGTAGTTATTATTTAGTGCAACATTATGTGTTGCTAAATTGTGGTGCATGACCGGAATAATTGTAGCCCCTTGTTCCTCTGCTAATGAAAAGGAAGCTTCAATCCATTTAAGCGTATGACTGGATAGTTCGCCACTTATCTCAGGTGATCCCTTATCTAAATTCTCATCATATTGATTTGTATCTATCATTAATAACCAGATGTCTTTAGATGGTGCTACTAAATAACTGAGAGAGGTTGGATCTTCTGAAATCGCCTCATCATAACCAAAATCAGTATAAATCTCACTGAATTCTTCAGCGTTGATGGTTTCAACATTATATTGGTGAGTTGATTTAAATCTACGTGCCCATGGGTTGTTAATATCATGGTTGCCAGGTATGACATATACTGTCGTTCCGTTATCTTCAATAGCCTTAAGTTTATTAGCTATATCGACATGACTTTGTCTTTCTCCATTAGTTGTTAAGTCACCACTTATAATTAAAACGCTAGGTTGTTCGTTGCTTACTTCATAAGAAAAAGCATCGATGATAGTGTCCATGTCCTGCAGTTGTTTTCCATCACCTGATTGGATAAAATCTTCAAATGCTTCACCGTTATCAGTCAAGCTCTCCGATAAGTAATGCCAATCTGTTGTGACAAAAAAGGTCATATCTTGATTTTCGGAAATAGTTGCATCGATTTCCTTGAATATAAACTTAGGGTTGTCCTCTAGAGCATTACAACCAGATAAAAAAGCTACTAAAATAATTAGAAAAAAGTATTTCATCGGAATCCACCTAATGTTAAAGATGCAATTAGTATAAACCATTAGTAGCAGTTTGACACTTTTATTTCGTTATCTGCACCATCATTAGATGTCCTATCCATCCTGTTCGCAAATGTGATAAAGTAGAAGGAGTATCCGAATAGGAAGGATTTGAATTTGATGAGTAAAACAGTTGTATTAGCAGAAAAACCTTCTGTTGGCCGTGATATAGCTCGTGTATTAAATTGCACGAAAAAAGCAAACGGTTATTTTGAAGGTTCAAAATATATTGTGACATGGGCGCTTGGGCATTTGGTGACCCTTGCAGATCCAGAAACATACGATGATAAATTTAAAACATGGAAACTTGAAGACTTGCCAATGCTTCCAGCTAACTTAAAGCTGGTTGTTATGAAAAAGACCGGTAAGCAATTTCAAACGGTTAAAGCACAGCTAAACCGCAAGGATGTTTCATCTGTAGTGATCGCAACTGACGCTGGTCGTGAAGGTGAACTTGTAGCGCGTTGGATTTTGGAAAAAGCACGTATAAATAAGCCTGTAAAGCGTTTATGGATTTCTTCTGTAACAGATAAAGCAATTCGCGATGGCTTCAATAACTTAAAACCGGGTAAGCAATATGAAAATCTCTATCAATCAGCTGTGGCGCGATCTGAAGCGGATTGGTATGTTGGCTTGAATGCAACTCGAGCACTAACAACAAAATTTAATGCACAATTATCAAGTGGTCGTGTTCAAACGCCCACTTTAGCGATGATTGCTAAACGTGAAGAGGAGATAAAAAACTTTAAGCCAAAAGATTTTTATGGCCTTGAAGCAAAAACAAAGCAAGGTTTTAAATTAACATGGCGAAATCAACAAAACGAAACACGTATTTTCGCTAAAGACAAAGCAGAAAAATTAGCAACAACGTTAAAAAATAAACAAGCGACAATTACAGCAATAACTAAAAATGAAAAAAAGAGCTTTGCGCCACCATTATATGATTTAACCAGCTTGCAACAAGAAGCGAATAAGGCGTTTGGTTTTTCAGGTAAGCAGACGTTATCGATTATGCAAAAACTCTATGAACAGCATAAAGTGTTGACTTACCCACGTACAGATTCGCGTTTTCTATCAGCTGATATTGTTCCGACACTAAAAGACCGAGTCCAAGCTTGTGGAGTCGATCAGTACGCAAAAACAGCTGCCATGATTACTAAACAAGGAATCAAAGCAAATAAGTCGTTTGTTGATGATAAAAAAGTATCTGACCACCATGCTATTATCCCAACAGAACAGCCTGTGATTCTGTCAGAATTAGAGGATAAAGAACGCAAAATTTATGATCTTGTTGTCAAACGATTCTTGGCAGTTTTATCAAAACCTTACATTTATGAACAAACAACTGTTGAAGTCGCGATTGGAGAGGAACGGTTTACAGCTAAAGGTAAAAAAGTTAAAGACCTTGGCTGGAAAGAAGTGTATCAAAATCGTTATCAAGATGATCGAGAAGCAGATGATGAACAAACATTACCTTCTTTAAATAAAGGAGAAGTGTTGGCTGACACTACCGTTCGTGTTACAACAGGGCAAACAAAACCCCCGTCACGCTTCACAGAGGGTACGTTGTTAGAAGCAATGGAGAATCCAGTCAAGTATATGGATCAACAAGATAAACAACTGGTTAAGACGATTCACCAAACAGGTGGACTAGGCACAGTGGCAACAAGAGCAGATATCATTGAGAAGCTTTTCAAGACAAACTATGTTGAAAGCAAAGGAAAGACGCTGTATACGACGTCAAAGGGTCGTCAATTACTGGAGATCGTACCAGAAGACTTACAATCTCCAATTTTAACAGCTGAATGGGAGCAGAAATTAACGAAGATTGCCAAAGGTGATTTGGCAAAAGATACATTTATAAAAGAAATGAAAAGTTATGCAACAACAGTAGTTCGTGAAATTAAAAATAGTAAAGAAAGTTACAAGCATGACAATATAACCGGAACCAAATGTCCGAATTGCGGTAAGTTGATGCTTGAGATAAATGGGAAGAATGGTAGGATGCTTGTTTGTCAGGATCGTTCCTGTGGAGAGAAAAAGCATATTGCCCGTAAAACAAATGCCCGTTGTCCAAATTGCCATAAGAAAATGGAAATGCGCGGTGAAGGAGAAGGACAAACCTTCACGTGTAGCTGTGGGCATCGCGAAAAACTTTCTGCCTTCCAAAAACGCAAAGAGAAAAACAGTCAGCAGAAAGCATCAAAACGTGATGTAAATAAATATGTAAAACAAGAAAAAGAAGAACTAACAAATCCAGCATTAGCGGAAGCATTAGCTAAATGGAAAAAATAATATAATGTATAACGCCGGCATATTCTATAGGATATGCTGGTTTTGCTAAAGAATAGTGTATTAAATGTCCACCAAGCCCTTGAATAGTAGGATTTTAGTATGAATAACGTACTAAATGTACAAAAGCTTTCAAAAAGAACTACACCGGTTCAGCTAATTGCATTTTAAGTCATCGTCAAAGGAATAGGATTTTCATTTGTACAGAGAATATCTTCTTGCCATTAGGTTCCTACTATTATATAGTTTAAATGTTATTGTTAATAATAATCTGTATATCTAACATAAGAAATAAGCCTCTAGACTTAAACATAAATATGCCTATGTACCATGTTGGTGATAGGAAAAAACAGTTAAGCTGGCTGATAGATTAGTAATAAGTTAAAAGTTCTATTAGCTGTTAAGGGGGAAAACAAGTGAAAACAAGAAAGATTTATCTTCTTTTTTCGGACACTGGCACATTGTTAACAAGAACTATCAATCTATATACGAAGACAACATTAAATCATGCTTCAATTGCATTAGATAGGCAGTTAAATCATGTATATAGCTTTGGAAGAAAACGACCTAGTAATCCATTTATAGCTGGATTCATCAAAGAGAATTTACAGACACCTTTTTTTAATAACACAAAGTGTGCGGTATACCGATTAACAATATCTGAACGAGAATATCAATTATTGCAACAACGTATCATGGTAATGGAAGCAAGTAAGCACTTATATCGTTATAATTTATTAGGTTTATTCGGAGTCATGTTAAATAAAGAATTGGAAAGAGATAATGCCTATTTTTGTTCGCAATTTGTTGCTGACTTACTAGAGGAATGCGGTGCATATCACATAGAAAAACCTACTTGTTTAATTAAGCCACAGGACTTAAGAGAGTGGCATGAATTAGAATTAATCTATCAAGGTGACTTACGCAGTTATCCTTATTTTTCATCCCGCTCTAAAACAACAATTGCAGAAAAATGGAATAGATCAAATGTAAAACTTGGTTAAGTTAAGCCAAGTTTTTTTGTTGTTTGTTACGTTACCTCCTACAATTACGCCTCAAGTCTTACTCGAAAATATAGCCCCAGTCCATTATGAGAAATAGCAGCAAAGGTTAAGATAGATACATGGAAGGAGGGAATGGAACATGAAAACATTTTTATTAGTAGTAATCGCGACAATAACAGGTATTGTTTTATTAGCCACTTTGGGACCAATAATTTTACTAGCAATTAGTATAGCCATTGCCTATTACGCAGTACGAAGATTTATTTTAACTGATTCATTCGGAGGAAAAATAGGCTGGGCAATTATTGCATTAATTGGTATATCCCTTTCCTTATCAAACACAGCGGCGTTTGTAGGACTTGTAGCTTTTACACTGCTATATTACACCTATAAAAAGTGGAAACAACCCAAGCAAGACACATACGAAGAAAACTGGGTTATCGATTAATATATAACTATTTTCTGAAAGATTGCTATTAGTGACAGAGTATATATAAAATGCACATTAAGAACATAAACCATTTAGTCAGTAGTAAGTTGCCGCTCCTCAAATGAAATTGGCTCCCTTTCCGCAGGCACGACCTCAACTAATTTTTAGAAGAAGATCACTTCTAAAAATGGATTTTCGGTCCGTAGGGCTGCGATTACTCGCCCCATCGAAAACATTTGCTGTTCCTGCTGGAGTGTCACCAATTTCATTTGATACGCTAGTCAGTACACTACAATTAAGAAAGACTTATAATGCGAGGATTAGAACCCGCAAACATTGTAATCAATAAAAAAATATAGATGTACTATCTAGTGGAGGAAGCAAAGGCTTGACACTCCTACGGGAACAGCGCGAGCCGAAGATCCACTTGGTAAAGTGCTTTTCTTTACCAAGTTAGCTAAGGCCGTGCCCGTGGAAAGGGAAAGCCTTTGGTGACGTAGCGGGTTAGATAGTAACTTACGCTACTAGTTATTGCGAATCATATATCAACTACGCAGCTAAAATAAAACACTCAAATTTAAAAGGAGACGATACACATGGCAAATATTTTTACAAGAGTAAAAGATACAGTTGTTGCAGACTTCCATCAATTATTAGATCAGAAAGAACAAAAGCATCCTATGGCACATTTAAATCAATACATTCGTAATTGTGAAGAAGAGGTCAAAAAATTAAAAGTATTAATTGAAAAGCAATATAAAATTAAGCAAGAATACAGCCGTGAATTACAACAAGCAAAAACGATGCTGGCAAAAAGAACACGCCAAGCAGATTTAGCCGAAGAAATGAATGAAGCACAGTTACTTGAGGAAGCTACAGAGGAAAAACAGAAATATGAAGCGCGAGTAGAACAATTAACCGAAATGAATAATCAAAATTATGAACAACTGGAACAAATTGAAGCAAAATATGTGGAAATGAAGCATAAATTAAAAGACTTATACGTGAAACGTTTAGAATTAAAAGGTAGAGAAAATGTAGCGCGTGTTCATAAAGGGATGAATAAGGTTCTTCATACTGAATTAGTAGCGAAGAGCGAATCTAAATTCCAGGAAGTAGAAGATTATATTCAACGCTTAGAGCAGCAAGTAACAACTGAAGCACGATTACACACATTAGATGCTAGATTTGCTGATCTAGAAAAAAAGGCTTCTACTTCCAAATAGGTTCGTGATACTCTAGAAATGGACAGAATAAAGTGTCTAGTAGAAGGCGTAGGAAGATTTCCCCCTGCGTCTTTGAAAAACCCCAACCAAGAGATAACACGTAAAGAAGAGGTGAGGAATATGTCAAAAATGAAAAGTATCCACTATCTATTATTAGGAACAATAATCTTTTTTATCTTCGAAGTAATTTTTATTCATACGCAATCCTTTATCTGGATGGTGGTTTGGTTAGCTGTTATTTACCTTGCAAGACAATATTATTATCGCCCAGCAGGAAAAACATTTTTTTGGATTGGATTAATTGGTTTCATTATTACTGTAATAAATACAACAACCTTTCAGTTCATCTTATTTATCGCACTCGTTTTCCTACTACTAAATTGGTATCAATCGAAGCAAACACCTACGTATCATCAACCACAATTTCCGCTTGAAAAAGAAACAACGAATCGAAAGGTCTTGTTTACTAACAGATGGTTTGGAAGGCAACAAACAGAAGCAAATGCTTATCAATGGGAAGATATTAATATTCAATCCCCTTTTGGTGAGACTGTAATTGATCTAAATTATACTGTATTGCCAAAAGGAGAACCATTAATCATTGTAAGACAACTAATAGGAAACATTCAAATCATTATTCCATTTGACGTGGAAGTGGATATTCACCATTCTGTATTGATGGGTTCTGTAGATATATTGGATCACCGTGATGAAAATATGACGAATCGTGTTGTTCATATTCAAACAGCAGATTATCAAATGGCAAGTCAAAAAGTGAAGATCGTCACCTCCATGATTGCAGGGAAAATTGAGGTGGTACGTAGATGAGGAAAGTCTTAAGTAGATCAATCCTTGTCGGAATTGCACTCACATTAGTATTAACCATTATTTTATTGAGTGTATTTTTAATTAGTTTTCCGCTAGATAACTGGCTTGATATTTGGTATTACAAGGTTTGGCAAATTCCATTCATTATTTTTATATGTCTTATTAGTCTACCATTTGGGATTATTAGTGGTTTGATCATAGGTTTATTTTGGAAGAAACAATTAGAAGCAGTTGAAAGAGCACTAACAAAACTAGAGCAAGTAACACCAGATACAACGATTACGTACGAGGGGCCAATGGATGATGTTCTTTATTTAATGAAAAAAATCCAGCGTATTCAGGTTGGTATCCAAGATCAAACAAAGCGAAGTCAAAAGCTAATAAGCGAGCGAGTAGAGAATCAACAGGAAAAGATAGAAGAAGTAATCACCCAAGAAAGAAATCGTTTAGCAAGGGAACTGCATGATTCAGTTAGTCAAGAACTGTTTGCTGCCTCTATGCTAGTTTCAGCTATGAATGAAATGCCAGTAGCACAAGAAAATCAAATAAAAAAACCAATAAAACAAGTCGAGACTATGATACAACAAGCGCAACTGGAAATGAGAGCTTTATTATTACACTTGCGTCCGATCGCATTAAAGGATAATTCGTTAAAACAAGGGATGGATCAGTTATTACATGAATTAGATCAAAAGATCCCCCTGCATATGGCATGGAGTGTGCAGGAAGTAGATTTAAGCAGAGGTGTAGAAGATCACTTGTTTCGTATTTTGCAAGAGTCTGTTTCTAATACATTACGACATGCGAAGGCGGAATCGGTTGATATTCTTTTAGTTGAACGAGATGGTTTTGTAATCTTACGGATCATGGACGATGGGGTTGGATTTAATCTAGAGGAAAAGAAATCTAGTTCATATGGTTTAGTAAATATGGAAGAGCGTGCCGCTGAAATTGGTGCGAAGTTAAGAATTGTTAGTGTGCTAAACAAAGGAACAAGGATCGAAGTCCGTGTACCTATTATTGATGTTGAGGGTGATGTTAATGATTAAAGTTTTATTTGTAGATGATCATGAAATGGTGCGTATTGGTGTTAGTGCTTATCTAACGACCCAAGCAGACATAGAGGTTGTTGCAGAAGCAGATAACGGAAAAAAGGCAGTGGAATTAGCACTGGAATTACGTCCAGATGTCATTCTAATGGATATTGTGATGGATGAAATGGACGGGATCGAAGCCACTCGAAGGATCATTGAAATGTGGCCGGAAGCAAAGGTTTTAATGGTTACAAGTTTCATTGATGATGATAAAGTTTATCCAGCATTAGAGGCAGGAGCAACGAGTTATGTCTTGAAGACTTCAAAGGCAACTGAAATCGCAAAGGCAATTCGTGCAACATATCATGGAGAATCGGTATTTGAAGCTGAAGTCACGAATAAAGTATTAACAAGGATGCGAAGAAAACAAGAGACCACCCTTCATGATGATTTAACTACAAGAGAACATGAAATTTTATTGTTAATTGCAGAAGGGAAAACGAATCAAGAAATTGCGGATCAATTGTTTATCGCACTCAAAACGACCAAGGTACATGTTAGTAACATTTTGAGTAAGTTGGAAGTGCATGATCGTACACAAGCGGCAATTTATGCGCATCAGCACAAACTTGTCTAGCAGAAAGGTGTGGTTAAAACATGGAAAAACGAGGGTTTATGCGAGAGCTAGAATATCATTTGCGTGGTTTATCAGTTGCTGACAAAAAAGATATTCTACAAGATTATGAGGATCACTTTAAAATAGGTGAAATCGATGGAAAGTCAGAGCAAGATGTAATTTTAGAATTAGGAAGTCCGCGTATGATTGCGCAAGAAAGATTGGCTGAGCGCCAAACAGTTCACTCAGCTACTAATTCAATAAGTCCAGAAAACAAATCAAATCTTGCAAGGTCTTTATTTTTAGCTATTGTCTTACTTCTATTTAATTTAATTATTATGCTTGGTCCGTTCGTTGGATTGTTAGGTGTGCTAGTTGGTTTCTGGGCAGTTGCTATTTCTTTTACACTAGCACCATTTGCTTGGCTCTTTTCACTTTTCGTGCAACCTGGAGCAGAAGTATGGGCAGAGTTTTTTGTTGTATTAACAATGGCTAGTGTAGGTGTTCTTATTGGAGTTGCGATGATATTTATCACAAAAGTATGTTATCGAATAGTGAAGAGTTATATAAAATGGAATGTTAGAATCATTAGGGGGTAAAAGTATGTTGAAAAAAGTAGTACTTGTAGCATGTTTAACCTTAGTAATTGGTTTAATGGGGATATTTACTTTCCGTGATCGTATCTTTACAATTGGAGCACAAGAAAATGTAACAGAAGAACAAATTTTTAATTCAAAAGATATTAATCAAATAGATATTGAAGTAGACGTTGCCGAGGTTGTAGTAGAGGAAAGTCAAGATTCGGATATACGTATATTCCTAAAAGGTAATGTCAGTAAAAGGATGAAAGAAAATATTGATTTAGATGTGCAAAAGAATAGCAATCAATTAGAGATTGATTTAGAAAGAGAGAAGCGTAGGTGGTTTTCGTTTCTACCTTTTGATAATCATGGTTCATTACAGCTTACCATCCAATTACCTGAGAAACGGTTTGAGCAATTAGGAATAGAATCAAATGTTGGAGAGGTCAGTGTTAATTCAGGAGAATTTACCGATGTAATAGTTACGACAGATGTCGGTGAAGTTCTATTGCAAGATGTCACGAGTGAAACAGCTACTGTCACTTCAAATGTGGGAGAAGTCACTGTACTAAAAGCTGTTGGAAGCTGGGATATAAAAGTAGATGTTGGTGAAGTGGATTTACAATTAAAAAAATTAGAAAATCAAGTTACTGTTCAGTCTGATGTCGGGGATGTAAGTGTGCAAATTGCGGAAGTACCAACTGATTATACACTTGATTTAAGTAGCGATATCGGTGAAGTAAAACTTACTGGATTTGATTACAATAATGGATCTGGAAAAGAAATTTATATGGAAAAAGGATCAGCTGAGCCTCTGTTAGAGGTAGATAGTGATATTGGGGATATAACTGTAAGAACACCTTAATTTGTCCTAAAATATAAAATGGGAGATGAGCAAATTGGCTCACCTCCCATTTTCAACTTTCACTGTAGTCCTAGTGTTGCGTTTGGTACTTTAAGTCTGAATGATAACTGATCATTCTCTAAATCAAACTGCTGCACTCTAACTCTAAAATTACTTTTTATTTCCATTTGTGTTACTGCAATATAAATTTGTTCATTTTTAGGATCAAATATAACCCATTCAGGAGTATCTATTTGTTTGTTTACATATTGTAGAATTTTATCTTTTGGTAAATTCAATAAACCTAAAGACATCTCTTTTTGTTTTAGAATAATATCTCCATTTTCTTGTACAATTGGCTCCATTCTAATTGATATAGGAATGTCTTTTTGAAAAGCTTCAATTGATCCAAATAGTTGAACATCTTCGTTAAACTCAATCGAATATTTGCCATCTTCATCTTTTAGGGCTTTATCAATATAACCATTAACTAACTCACTTAAATTTTGCTTACTTGAGCGTACAGTAAATTCTGCACCATCTTGATTTTCGATATACTCTTTTTCTGGTATGACGTTGCTTGGTGATGTTGGAGAAAAAACTAAAATGAATATCGCAATAACAACGAGTACATTTATAGCTAGCAAAATTAGAAATGGAATCTTCCAATTTCGTTTTTTGGGTTGTTCCATGTGTATCGCTTCACCTTTCTAATCCTTGATTATTCTTCGCCAGTTACGCTCTCATCACTTTGTTCCCTTGCCGCTTCAATAGTGGGGCGGATATAAGTTAGGGTACGTTCAGCGATTAGTGTGTATCCTGTTGCATTTGGGTGGAAATTATCATCTGCTAATAAGCTCACATCTTCTATTTGAAATAAATCATTTGTTGGAACAAAATGTGCCTGCGCATATTGTAATGTTAGTCTTCTACCTGTGTTATTCCAATTAGTTAGGATCTGGTCTAATTCATCAATATCCTCAAAGTATCCTTCAAATGGATTAAAAAAACCAATTAAATAGATTTCTGTATCAGGATTTAATGCAAATATTGTATCAAAAATTTCTCGCAAACGTTGCTCATAAGCAGTACGTTCTATTGCAAAAGGTTCTTCATTAAGATTCATAAAATTGTTCTTAACAACATTCATAATGTCATTGGCACCAATTGTGAGTAATACCATATCCGCTTCTTCAATCGATTCTCTTATTTCTTCGTCTTCTAAGCGCTTGAGCAGTTGGTCAGATCTATTTCCTCGTTTACCAAAATTGTCGATGTCAACGCGGTAATCCTCATTAGAAAATGTATCTTCAATTCTACCAACATATCCATCGTTGTTAGCGTTATCCCCAACACCTTGTGTTAAAGAATCTCCAATAGCAACAATTTTATAATCATTACGTAAAAATAAACCAACTGTGTTCTCTACAGCATTTTTTATATTTTCAGAGAGATTATGATCCTCTTCATTTTCGATTTCTTCTTGATCTTTTTCTTGTACTTGGTCAATCACTTCTTCAATATTTTCTTCTTCCGGTTCCGTTTTAGCGGTCTGGTTAGAAGGAGCAATGGGATCTACCCATAAAAAAAGCATTCCAATTATTAGTAGTAGTAAAAAAAAAGAACTACTGAGCAGTAACCAAATCCTATTCCTATTCATCTTATCCCCACACTTGTTGTATATTGTTTTTGCGTTAAAACTATTCCCTGTTAAATGTTGCAACAAACCCTTAATTTATAACGCTCGTTAGGCTCTGTAAAGCGTACTCTTTATTATATGTCACTAAAACAAGTTTTAGCAATATGTTGTTTTCTGTAAATATCATCTTATGAAAAAAAGTATTAATATATACGTTTCTACGAAAAAAAGACACGCTATGCGTGCCTTATCAAGGGATTTAATTATTTTTTCTTCTAGTCCGTTCAGCTTCTGTGTAAGGATTACGATTCTCGATAACGCTTTGTCCCTTAGCTACTGCGGCTGCCTTTAAATCAGAATAGGAAACGTCCGTATTAAACCATACAATTTTAGTATCAGCTGGAATAGTCTCAACTTTTGCAGGATCAAGAATATATAATACATCTATTGCAGCATCATTGGTTTTTAAATCTGTTATCTGATAGCCCAGCTGTTTTAATTTAGTAAGATCATTATCCTCTTTGACTGAGCCAGCTACCACGATGTTTTTTAACCGTATTTGACCTCCTTCTCGTGCGAAGGGTGAGTTAAATGCCCAATTAATCACGTCTTCTTCCGAATCAGAAATTGTAGGACGTGAATTTGTTGCTTTTGCTATTGCTTGATCTAAGTCTTGTAAAATATCTTCAACCGTTTCAAGTCCAATTGATAAGCGGACTAATTCTTCTGTCACACCGCTAGATTTTAACGCATCAGCATTTAATTGTTGATGTGTTGTGGAAGCTGGGTGAATGATTAATGACTTTGCATCCCCAACATTTGCAACATGAGACCATAGATTAATATTGTCAATTAATTGACGTCCAGCCTCACGTCCTCCTTTGATACCAAAGGTGATGATCGAACCAAAAGTGCCACCTAGATATTTCTTTGCTAGTTCATGTGATGGATGCGATTCTAATCCAGGATAAGCAACCCAGTCTACTTGAGGGTGGGTATCTAAATAATCAGCCACCTTTTTAGCATTTTCATTATGTTTTTCGATACGTAGGTTCAATGTTTCTAAACCTTGAATAAAGTTAAAAGCATTTTGTGGACTTAGAGCTGGACCGATATCGCGTAACAATTGTACCCGTAATTTAATTGCGAACGCAGCTGGTCCGGCATCTATCCCAAATCTAATGCCATTATAGCTCTCATCAGGTTCAGTAAAACCAGGGTATTTTGGTTGATTCCAATTAAACCTACCACCATCCACGATAACTCCACCGATTGAGGTGCCGTGACCACCAATCCATTTTGTTGCCGAGTGGACGACTATATCAGCCCCCCATGTAATTGGTTTACACCCATATGGACTAGCAAAAGTATTATCAATAATAAGAGGAAGGTTATTTTCATGTGCAATAGTAGCAACTGCTTCAACATCAAGGACATTAAGCGATGGATTCGTAATGATCTCTCCAAATAGTGCTTTTGTTTTATCCGTAATTGCAGCGCGGAAATTCTCAGGATCTGTAGCATCAACGAACTTCACAGTAATGCCGTATTTCGGTAAAGTATTAGCAAATAAATTATACGTTCCACCATATAAATTACTATCAGCAATAATTTCATCACCTGAATTGGCCAAGTTTAAGATGGCCAATGTAATAGCTGACATTCCAGATGCTGTTCCTACTGCCGCAACACCGTCTTCAAGTAGTGCAATCCGTTGTTCAAACACATCAACCGTCGGATTCATTATCCTAGAGTAGATGTTCCCTGGTTCAGCTAGCCCAAATAAGTTTTGCGCATGTTCTGTATCACGAAAAACGTAGGAAGTTGTTTGATAAATTGGAACTGCACGAGATCCGGTTGTTGGATCTGGAGTTTGCCCACCGTGTAATAAATTTGTTTCTGTTCCTTGTGTCTGAAAATTTCGTTCTGTCATTTTTCATTCCTCCTATTTTATATTGATGAATTGAATCTCTTATATAGGTCAATGAAGAAGAAATCAAAAAGCCCTCTTCTTTATTTTAAGAAGAGGGCTTATAACCGGATTCCTCCTCTTATCTATCAGGTTTTTAACCTGTAGGATTTGGCACCTTTCCAAGAAGAACTTGTTGGTTGCCGGGCTTCATAGGGCCTATTCCCTCTGCCACTCTTGATAAGAGATATGTAATTTGATGTTAGTAAGGATTATATGCCACAAGAAAGATTACGTCAAGCTATTTTTAGAAAATTTAAATTTTTTAAAAAATGTTTATTTAAAAACTGCTTGTTTAGTGACAAAAATATATAGAATGCGTAGTAAAGTTGTCATCTTGCTCGCTACGTCATCAAACGGTTTTGGTGGGGCGAGTAATCGCAGCCCCACGGCCTCAGCTAAATTAGTAAAGGCCGTGCCTGCGGAAAGGGAGCCAATTTCATTTGAGTAGCAGGTTAGTAATAGTAACTCACGATACTATTTACGTGGCATCATCTATCAACTACGAAGGTTAGAAAAGATTTTTTTGAAAGTTACGTATATCAAGGTTAATCTGTCATGCATATACTAGGGGGAAACCAATTGTTTATCAAGGGGGCTTATTTTTTATGGAAGAAAAACCTGGGAAAAAGTCAGAGTTTTTGGAAGCGAGTCAAGAATTCATTCGGAAAATGGATGGTTTGTTTGCAGAACGTCCACGAAATAATATGTTAGATTCAATTGATTCATTTTTCCAAAACAGTGGATTAGCAAGACGATTACCAGTAGACGTATTTGAAAATGAAAAGGAATGGGTTGCACAAGTGGATTTACCAGGATTACGAAAAGAAGATATTCATATTGACGTCATTGGTGATCGTTTAAAAATTAAAATCTCACATGATGAGATTACACAACAAAAGAATGACAAAACGAATTACTATAACCGCGAACGACGCGTACGCCAAGCAGAACGGATTGTACAGTTACCATATGTTGTCGATAAACGTACAACAAAAGCAGTCTATAAAAATGGTGTATTAGATATTAGAGGACCTAAAAAACCAAAAACAGATAACTATATAGATATAGATTAAAAGCGAATGGAACTGTCCCATTCGCTATCATTTTTTTAAGATAATTAATTAAATTGTCTGCTCAGTTTGTTCAAACTTTCTTTGTCTTCGTAAATGACGCATAGATAAAACGCGTGAAATGGTATAGATTGCTAAAGCGGTCCAAATACACATAAATGCAATCAAGTGAGCAAATGTAAATACTTCTTGGTATAAAAATACACCGAGGATTAACATTAAGGTAGGTGCAATATATTGTAAAAATCCTACCATAGATAAAGGAATACGTTTTGCGCCACTCGCAAATAAAAGTAATGGAATTGCAGTTACCGCCCCGGATGCCATTAGTAACAATGCAGTAGAGCTTGATTCCCACATCGTTGTTAAAGAACCGGTATTTGTTGGCTGCATTAATAAATAAAGCAGAGCCAATGGTAATACGATAAATGTTTCTAATGTTAGTCCATATAGTGAAGGAATATTAACCGTCTTTTTCAATAACCCATATGCAGCAAATGAGAATGCTAAGAGTAATGAAACCCATGGAAAAACACCATAATACAGTGTTAAATACACTACGCCAACACTAGCTAATAGAACAGAGAATACTTCCCACTTGTGTAACGTTTCTTTTAAAATAACGACACCAAGCAAGATGCTGATTAATGGATTAATATAATAGCCAAGACTAGCTTGTATTACGTGATCACTATTTACTGCCCAAATGAAAATAAGCCAATTTCCACTAATAACAAAGGAAGCTAATACAACGCCAATGAATTTCTTTTTGTCCCGCAAAATCTGTTTACACTCACAAATAAACGGCTGCCACTTTCTTGTGAAAATAAGTAATATAATCATAAATATAAATGACCAAACAACACGGTGTGCAAGCACAGCACCAGCAGATATATCACCAACCATCTTCCAATAGATCGGTAAGAACCCCCATAAAATGTAGGCAGTTGTTGCTGAAAAAATCCCCATTTTTATCTCTTTTTGTTTCATTTTTAACCCCTCTGCTTTGCGAAAGAATAAGCATAAGTTTACGCCTGATTATTAGAAAAAGCAATCGTTGTTATTAAATTTTTTTTCATTACATTAGACCCCACATTGGAAGGAGTAATACTTATTAATCTAGATTAAAAGGTTTGCTAAAAAGTTTAATTGGGGATAGTCAAATAAGTGAACTAAATTTTCAGAAAGATAATTCGTTAATCGTAAATAACATCATATACTTGAAATATATGCTATATTATGGGAAGAAGGTTTACCGAAAGGGGGATGGCATATAGTGTCTCTCGTTAGTTTTTCACCATATATATTGGGGTCTATTATATTTTTTAATATTATTTTAGCGTTTGCAATTGTATTTCTAGAACGAAAAAATGCAACATCTACATGGGCGTGGTTAATGGTGCTTTTATTTATTCCAGTTCTCGGGTTTTTTCTATATTTAGTTTTTGGGAGAAAATTGAGTAACAAGAAATTATTTATATGGGATAACAAAAGTAAATTAGGTGTAAAGAATGCAGTTGAAAACCAATTACAATTGTTGAAAGAAGATAGTTTTCCTATTCCTGAAAATTTGAGGCAATATAAAGATTTATTCTATTTACATCTACGTAATGATGATGCCATTCTAACACAAGCTAATGATGTTAAAATTTTTACGGATGGTAAAAGAAAATTTGATGCATTAATTGCAGATATGGAAAAAGCTACAGATCATATTCACTTAGTTTATTATATCGTACGAAGTGATCACCTTGGGCAACGCGTGGCAGAAACATTAAAGAAAAAAGCGAGAGAAGGCGTTCAAGTTCGCTTTTTGGTCGATGATCTAGGGTCAAGAAGGTTAAGACACCGATATATACGTGATTTACGTGATGCTGGTGTCGAGGTAGAGTCATTCTTCCCATCATTAATTCCAAAGGTTAATTTTAAGATTAACTATCGAAATCATCGTAAATTAGCAATTATTGATGCAAAGATAGGGTATATTGGTGGCTTTAATATTGGGGATGAATACTTAGGTAAAAGTATTAAATTTGGTTATTGGCGTGATACACACTTGCGGGTGATTGGGGATTCGGTTCGCAATATGCAGACTCGTTTTATACTGGATTGGAATCAAGCTTCGTCACATGATATTCTTTATGAAGACCGTTATTATGAATCGACTCCAAAAGGGAATGTAGGGATGCAAATCGTTTCTAGTGGTCCGGATTCTGAATGGGAACAAATTAAGAATGGTTATATAAAAATGATTATGGAAGCAGAAGAATATGTCTATATCCAGACACCTTATTTTATTCCAGATGATAGTTTAGCAGATGCTTTAAGAATTGCGGTATTGTCAGGCGTCGATGTGCGAATCATGATCCCAAGTAAACCGGATCATCCATTTGTTTATTGGGCTACTTATTCCTATATCGGAGAACTTTTAAGAGCAGGCGCAACGGTATATATCTACCAACGTGGTTTCTTACATGCTAAAATGCTGGTAGTAGATGGTAAAATAGCATCAGTTGGTACAGCAAATATTGATGTGCGGAGCTTCCGATTAAATTTTGAAGTAAATGCATTTCTTTATAGTGAAAAGATTGCACAACAATTAGTAAACGAATTTCATAAGGATCTTATGTTTTCAACGCAATTAACGTTACCACTATATAAAGAACGCACTATTTGGATTCGGTTTAAAGAATCGATCGCGCGCTTAATCTCACCTATCTTATGAAGAAAAGAGGAACTATATAATGCAGAAAAAACCGTGTGTTGCGTCGCTAACAGTTAAAACATCACATGTCTTACCATCAGATACAAATGGTCATGGGACCTTGTTTGGTGGCCAATTAATGGCGTATATTGATGATGTTGCTGCGATTAGCGCAACGCGTCACGCTCGTAAATTGGTTGTAACGGCATCAATTGATTCAGTTGATTTCTTATCTCCGGTTAAAGAGGGAGATACTATCTGCCTTGAAGCTTTTGTCACATATGCACACAAAACATCGATGGAGGTTTTTGTGAAAGCAGTGACAGAACATTTAATTAGTGGCGAGCGCAAAGTGTGTGCGACCGCCTATGTGACAATGGTGGCCATTGATGACGATAACAAACCAAGTGAAGTTCCTGGAGTTTATCCTGAAACAGAAGAAGAAAAATGGCTGCAGAAAGAAGCGGCTGAAAGAGCGAACTATCGAAAAGAAAGACGAAAAAAATCCAAGGAAATGGCCAAAACATTTGGTACATCTTTTCCTTGGAATGAAACAAGTCGATTTGGAGAGAGGCCTTCTAACTAGAAGTGCCTCTTTATTTTTTGTTACATTCATGCTTTTGATGAGCTAGCATCTTCTTCAGCTTCTATTTCCTCTGGCGTTATCCAAGTTTCTGCCCAACCTTGAATATCTTTTATTACTGGCTCTAATGCTAGTCCTTTATCAGAAAGTAGATATTCAATCCGGACAGGGAAGTCAGAATAGACTCTTCTTTCAACGATTTTTTCTTGTTCAAGCATTTTTAAACGTTCAGATAGTATTCGACCACTGATTGGTAATTCTGCTTCCATTTCAGAGAAACGTTTTGGCCCCTTAAGTAGTTCAAATAGAATTAGACCAACCCATCTCTTGCCGAAAAGTTGCATTGCTTTTTCAAAACGTGGGCATAAGTTGTTCATATATATTCACACTCCTGTTTTTATTATAAACAATTCCATCCAATAAACCCAAAGTTGGACCCGAAAACTTACTAATATAAACTTAATAACTATAAGTAACTAAATAAAGTTTACCATAAGAGCAAGGTGGGGTAAATATGGCTCGTAGGATCAATTGACGAAGTCTGCATATTGGACTAAATACATGGAACGGAGAAGGTGCGCCTACAGACCCTTTTCGGATTCAGTATCAAGTAGTAACATAAAGCCCTTATCAAAAGTAATTGTGTGCCTGCGCTCTTCACTAGAATTAAGTGGAGGGCGTATTCATATTTGTACTTGTAATGGTGCTATATTATACTTGGGAGATAGAGAAGTATGAGTTGTCCGGAAAGGTGAATACGATGGAAATATTATCTGTAGAAAATGTAACAAAATCATATGGAGATAAAGTATTGTTTGATGAGCTTTCTTTTTCAGTTGCAAAGCAAGAAAGAATTGGGTTAATTGGTGTTAACGGTACAGGGAAATCTACGTTATTAAAAATATTAGCTGGTATTGAAACAGCGGATTCCGGTGAAATGCAACATGCAAAGGATTTTCAAGTAGCTTACCTGCCACAGGAACCGGAATTGGCTGAAGATCTAACTGTTCTTGAAGAAATTTATGCTGGTGATGCTGCTATTATGGTTGCAATACGTCATTATGAAAAACTATTGATTCAACTAGAAAAAGATCCAGAGAATCCCGCTCTTCAAGAGAAATTAATACAAGCGCAGCAGAAAATGGATCACCTTGATGCATGGGATGCAAGTACAACAGCCAAAACAATTTTAACGAAATTAGGCATCACTACTTTTGAGCAACACGTACAAACCTTATCAGGTGGCCAGAAAAAACGAGTTGCGATGGCAAAAGCACTAATTCAGCCAGCTGATTTGTTAATATTAGATGAGCCAACAAACCATTTAGATAATCAATCAATTGAATGGCTAGAAACGTATCTCCCACAATATAAAGGAACAATCATGCTCGTTACCCACGATCGTTATTTCTTAAATAGGATCACGAACCGTATATTCGAATTAGATAAAGGTAATCTTTATCGCTATCAAGGAAACTATGAGATTTTCTTAGAAAAGAAAGCGGAAAGAGAAGCGTTAGAATTACAAAATGAACAAAAGCATGCGAATACGCTAAAGCGTGAGCTAGCTTGGTTGAGACGTGGAGCAAAAGCACGAACAACAAAACAAAAGGCGCGAATTGATCGGGTGGAAGATTTAAAAGAAAAGAGTTTTGATACAAAGAAACAAGGAATTGGTTTTCAAGCAGGAACAAAACGTTTAGGGAAGCAAGTACTTGAGCTGAAAAATATATCAAAATCATTCGGTGAGCAGCAGTTTGTTGATAATTTTGATTTTCTTGTAACACCAGGTGATCGAATTGGAATTATTGGTGCAAATGGTAGTGGGAAGACGACTCTTTTAAATATGATTGCAGGTAGGATAGAACCGGATCAAGGTGAAATAGAAGTTGGGTCAACTGTTTCAATCGGTTATTATACCCAAGATCATAGTCAAATGGATGAAAGCCTACGGATTATTGATTATATACGTGAAGTAGCTGAAGTGATTCATACAAAAGATGGCGATACCATTACAGCAGAACAAATGCTGGAACACTTTTTGTTTCCACGTCCGCAGCAATGGACGTATATTCACCGACTTTCAGGTGGAGAACGAAGAAGATTGTATCTCCTCCATGTTTTAATGAAGGAACCGAATGTTCTATTGTTAGATGAACCGACCAATGATTTAGACACACAAACATTAGGTGTTTTAGAAGATTATCTAGATAATTTTCCAGGCGTCGTTATCACCGTATCACACGACCGTTATTTTCTCGATCGAGTAGTTGATCAGTTAATTTCATTTACGGCACCAGGTAAGACAGAGCAATTTTACGGAAACTATAGTGAATACCTTGAAAAACAAAAGCACGAAATAACAGAATCGAGTATGAAAGTTCCGAAGCAATCTCCTGAAAAACCGCGTGCTAAACGTAAGAAGCTATCCTATCATGATCAAAAGGAATGGGAACAAATAGAAGACCAGATTGCGGTTATTGAAGAAGAGATTGAAGCGGTCAAACAAGCAATTATTGATGCTGGAAGTGATGCAGAAAAGGTGCAAAAGAACTTTGATAAACAAGTAGAACTAGAAGAAAAGCTAGAGCAAAAGATGGAACGATGGGAAGAGTTATCACTATTAATAGAAGAAATGGAACATACTAATTAAAGCAGTCAATTTAACGGTTGTGCAATAAAATTATTTCACTATCCGGAATAGATATGAAATAATAAAGAGAATACATAAAAATTGGAGGGAATGTCATGTCAGATAAACAAATGCAAGAGAAGTATGCAGATCTCGCATTACGTACAGGAGTTAACTTACAAAAAGGACAAGCATTGATGATTAACTCATCAATTGAAGGAGCGGATTTCACTAGAATCGTAGTCCGTAAAGCGTATGAGCTAGGCGCGAAAGATGTCTTGGTGAATTGGCAAGATGACGAACTTACATTGTTAAAATATCAAAATGCTCCGGAAGAAGTATTAACAACTATCCCGCAATGGCAAGTAGATAAAAACTTAGCATTTGCTAAAGACGGTGCAGCATTATTATCAATCCGCTCAACGAATCCAGATTTATTAAAAGACGTTGATGCAGAGAAAGTTGCCAAAGCACAAAAAGCAGGTGCAGAAGCAATGAAGGAATTCCGTAAATATACGATGAATGACAGAATTGCTTGGTCTATCATTTCAATTCCAACAGGTGACTGGTCACAAAAAATCTTCCCAGACAAATCAAAAGAAGAAGCAAAAGAAGCGTTATGGGATCAAATATTTAAAATTGTTCGAGTGGACAAAGAAGATCCAGTTGCAGCTTGGGAAGAGCATAATAAAAACTTGAAAGATGCTAGAGAAGTATTAAATAAAAAACAATACACAAAGTTAATTTTTAAAGCACCAGGAACAGATATAAGCTTTGACTTACCAAAAGGACATATTTGGAAAGGTGGAGCTGCTAAAACGACAGAAGGCGTAGCTTTTAACCCTAATATGCCAACAGAAGAAGTCTTCACATTACCACATAAATATGGTGTTAATGGTACAGTTGCAAGCACAAAACCATTAATTTACGGTGGAAATATGATCGATAACTTTAGCTTAACATTTGAAGAAGGTAAAGTAGTTGATTTCAAAGCAGAAAAAGGCTATGACACATTAAAGCATCTACTAGATACTGATGAAGGAGCACGCCGCTTAGGAGAATTAGCATTAGTACCACATGCATCACCAATTTCTCAATCTGGCTTGATCTTTTACAATACATTGTTTGATGAAAATGCATCTTGTCATATCGCGCTTGGTAAAGCATACCCAACCAACGTAGAAGGTGGATCTGATATGAATGATGAAGAATTAGACAAAAACGGGGTAAATGACAGCTTGACCCACGTCGACTTCATGATTGGATCAGCTGAGTTAGATATCGACGGAGTAACCGCCGATGGGAAAACAGAAGCCGTCTTCCGCAAAGGCGCATGGGCATTTTAATAAACACTACAACATAGTAGATATATGATGTGTCATAAATAATAATGTGAGATACCGCTCCTCAAATGAAATTGACTCCCTTTCCGTGGGCAGGGCTTTATGATGGGGCGAGTAATCGCAGCCCCACGGCTTCAGCTAACTCGGAGGCAAAAACCACCTCCGAGTGGATCTTCAGCTCGTGCTGTTCCCACAGGACAAGGAATGCTTCAATGAATTAACATCGCACGCAGAAAATTGATTTTTATTTACAAGGAGTGTCGCCAATTTCATTTGATCCGCTAGATAGTTTAATGCACTAAGAAACCATTTTAACAGCAGAAAACTCTATTAATTGTTAGTATTTTAATCATGAACAGATCTTTTATCTAGCGAAGGAAGCAAATGGATGACACTCCTGTGGGAACAGCTCAAGTCGAAGATCCACTTGGTAAAGTGCTTTTCTTTACCAAGTTAGCTGAGACTGAGCCCACGGAAAGGGAATCCATTTGGTGACGAAGCGGATTATAAGCTTACTTCGTAGTCTATATATTTACCGCCATAACAGTATTTTATAGAATGCAAAAACCCTCACGTAATGTCTGCGTGAGGGTTTTTCATTGGTGTTTAACTTGCAAGTATACGATTCTTGATCAGAACAGCTCGGATTACTTCATAACTATATGCTTCGCCAAGTGATTCTTTCAAAGTTTTCAACTTAAACTCTTCTAATTGAGCTCGTGCCTTCATTACTGCTTCTTCCTCTTCTTCGTTAAAAAAGTCAGCCCAATCAATCTCCATCCCTTGCTGAAATGCTTGGAATAAATGGCTAGCAACAGTTTGCTGCTTGATCTCACGTTCAGCTGCAATATCCTCTATTGATTTACCCGCTTGATAAAGCTGATAACTGATTAGATAGCTAGGCTGATCGTCTTTTTCCTTCGGTGCTTGTTCTTGTATCCAGTTTGAAATAGCATCGATAAAAGGTGCCCCATACTGTTCATACTTTTTCATACCTACACCTTTAATGCGCAACATTTCATCCTGTGTTTGTGGAAAGCTACGACTCATTTCTTTTAAGCTTACATCTGAAAAAAGAACATAAGGTGGAACTTTATCTGCTGCAGCCATTTCTTTCCGTAACAAACGTAAACGCTCAAACAGATCCTCTTTATAATCTGTTTGTACTGTTTGTTGGACAATTTCTCTCAGCATCCATATTTCTTTTTCCCCTTTAAGGATGGCTTCAGCATTCTTAGTTAATTGTAAAATTGGATAACGCTGATCTCCAGTTGTTAAGTAGTCTTCAGCAACTAAATAATGAATGAAGTTAGTTATTTCTTTTTCTGTTTGATTTGCCATTAAGCCATAGGTAGAAAGTTTTTCAAAACCAAATTGTTTAATCTTTTTATCTTTAGAACCTTTTAAAACTTTTGCAGTTAAACCTGCTCCAAATCTTTCGTCCATACGCTTTACACACGACAAAACCATTTGCGCTTCCTTTGTTCGGTTTTGTTTTTCACCACTACTTTGACAATTTGTACATCGACCACAATCTTCAGTCGCAGAATAATCGTGAAAATAATGCAAGATATATGTTTGTAAACAACTATCCGTGTGGCAATAGTTAACCATTGATTGGAGTTTTTTATATTCATTTGACTTCATGCTTTCATCCATCATCGACTGTTCAATTAAGAATTTTTGTAAATGTGTATCTTGCCCGGAAAACAACAAAATACAATCACTCGGTTCGCCATCTCTCCCGGCACGTCCAGCCTCTTGATAATAGGCCTCTATATTCATCGGTAAAGCAAAATGAATGACATAATGAACGTTTGATTTATCAATCCCCATACCAAAAGCGTTTGTTGCAACCATAATCGTAGCTTCATCCTGTATAAAGCGATTTTGTTCATGCTGACGCTTTTGTTCACTGAGTCCAGCGTGATATTTTGCGACAGAGAAGCTTTTTCCTTCTAGATAATGTGCAATAGAATCAACCTGTTTACGAGTCGGGGCATAGATAATCCCAGACTCCTGCCCATGCTTATTAAGGTAGTCAGAAATATATTCATGCTTGTCTCGACCTTTGATTAAATGAAAAGATAAATTTTCTCGCGCAAAGCCAGTTTTAACGACTGCTTCTGATTCAATTGATAAAAGTCGTTGAATGTCCTTTACTACTTCTGTTGTTGCGGTTGCCGTAAGTGCCATTACCATGGGTATGTTTGGTAGGTTTTGAATAGTGGATACAATCGAACGGTAACTTGGACGGAAATCATGTCCCCATTGTGAAATACAATGTGCTTCATCAAAAGCTAAGAAAGTAATTTCGATCTGTTTAATAGAGTAAAGAAAGGAGTTTGTCTCAAACCTTTCAGATGCGACATAAATAAAGTCATAGTCCCCCTGTCGCAATTTGTGCATACGATTTTGTTGTTCCTCACCAGAAAGGGAGCTATTAATATAAGTCGCACTTATTCCTAATGTTTCTAAAGCATCAACTTGATCCTTCATTAAAGATATTAAAGGAGAAACAATAATTGCGGTTCCCTTTAGTATTAAACCAGGAATTTGGTAACAGATTGATTTACCACCGCCAGTAGGCATAATCCCTAGGGTATTCTTATTATCTAATATGTGCCCAATAATTTCTTCTTGTCCACGACGAAAAGAATCGAAGCCATAATATTCTTTTAAGAGTTTTTGTGCTTCTGCTATCATTTAAATTGACATCCTTTATGCAATAAATTCATTTTATATAGTAATTCTACTAATCCATTTTAACACTATCATGCAACTAAATAGAATAAGTTTTGTTAGAAATTAATTCAAACCGTTTTACATTGGCCAGCGCTACCAGTAAACTGTCTTTATATTAGAAAACAATTATATATTTTATATATGGAGCGAGAAGGAGGATTTCAAATGGTCGATTCAATTTTATTAGAGTTTATGATGATTGGATTACTTGGTGTTGGTTCACAGTGGATTGCTTGGCGCTTTCGGTTACCAGCAATCGTAGTCATGTCCATTATCGGTTTATTAGCAGGTCCAATCTTAGGCTTAATTGATCCCGAACAAGACTTTGGTAACTTATATCGACCATTTGTTTCGATGGCGGTCGCGATCATCTTATTTGAAGGGAGTTTAAATTTAAATTTGAATGAGATACGCGGGCTAGGGAAGCCTGTCTTTCGTATTGTAACATGGGGTGCACTGGCGAGTTGGTTGCTTGGTTCACTGACTGCACACTATATTGCAGGATTATCGTGGGCAGTATCTTTTGTTATTGGTGCGATATTTATTGTAACTGGACCTACTGTCATTTTACCTTTGCTAAGACAATCAAAATTAAAACCACGTCCAGCTAAGATTTTAAAATGGGAAGGGATTATTGTAGATCCTTTTGGTGCATTATTAGCTGTTTTTGCATTTGAAGTTGTTGTATTTTTTGCTAGTGAGACGGCAACTCTTGTCTCATTGTTATTATTTATTCTTGCCGCTATTTTTGCCGTCATCTTAGGTTTTGCTTTCGGTAGAATGATTGGCTGGACATTTGAAGCAGGTAAAGTGCCGGAGTACTTGAAATCATCAGGTGTTCTTATAGCAGTGATTGCTTGTTTTACAATCGCAGACGAGGTGTCTCACGAAACTGGGTTACTCGCTGTAACTGCAATGGGGATGACACTAGCGAACATGGGTATTGCATCCATCAGGCAAATGCGTCATTTTAAAGAAGATATTTCAGTTTTACTTGTTTCAGCGATCTTTATTATGTTAACTGCATCGCTTACGAGAGAAACCCTAATTCAAGTGTTTAATCCGGAAATTATCGGTTATGTACTCTTGATGTTATTTTTAGTTCGTCCATTGTCAATCTTCTTATCTACAATTGGAACGGACTTGAAAATACAAGAAAAGATATTAGTAGGTTGGATAGCACCTCGAGGTATTGTCGCATTAACAGTAGCGAGTTATTTTGCTTCAGTATTGGTGGATGGTGGCTTTGCTGATGCGGAGATTGTCACCTCACTCACATTTGCGCTTGTCTTCTTTACTGTAGTTGCACACGGCTTTTCAATCGGTTGGTTAGCAAAAAAATTAGGCTTATCATCAAAAGGAAAACCAGGCGTGCTAATTGTAGGTAGTAACCAATTTTCTGTTGCTTTTACAAAAGTATTAAAAGACTTGAACATCCCAACTCTAATTACAGATTCATCATGGGAAAGATTGTATAAAGCACGTCAAATTGGTCTTGATTGTCATCATGGTGAAATTTTATCTGAGCAAACAGAATTTACACTTGATATGACCCCATATGATTATCTGATTGCGGCAACAGAGTATGATGCCTATAATGCGCTGGTTTCTTCCACGTTTGTACCTGAGTTTGGAAGGAAAGACGTTTATCGCCTTTCAATTCAACATAATAGTGGAGATAACTTACAAGATATGGATCACACAATTGGTGGGCGAATTTTGTTTTATAGAGATGTCGCATTAGATGATCTAACCCATAAAGTTGAAATTGGTTATGTATTCCGTAAAACAACATTAACTGAACAATACACATTTAAAGATTACCAAAAAAATTGCAGGCCTCACACAGTACTACTCTTTTTATTAAAAGAAAATGGGGTGCTACAATTCTTCACTGAAGAAAACCCAGTAACCCCTGAAGTTGGGGATGTTCTGGTTAGTTTAACGCCACCAACTCAGGAGATTGACGAATGAAATAATCCTAAAAAAAGGTTCATGCTTTTCTAATGGCATGAACCTTTTTAATTTTTTTAAAAAAGAATGCATACATTTTAAGAAAATCGGGTAATAGTTAATTAGTCTAATTGTGCGAAAAACACATACAATTTGTACATAACACTATAATTGATAAATCATTAGCTGAAATTTTCGCAGGATTGGGATGAAAAGGAAGGGGGAAGATGCAGTTATAGAAACTTTTTAAGAACCATATTTAAAGTATTCGTAAAGAAAAAAGAGGATTTTAGCCTATAGATGCATATAAAGCAATCATTATTGCTTAGTCCCGATATACGTCGGAAGATTCCATATAATACTGTTTTTGGGCATTTGTTAACAAATATTCATTACTCTATACTTGTAATAGACTGAAAAATATTTACAATTTAATTCCTGTAAAAGGAGGAAACCTTCCATTGAAGATTATACGAGCTATTGATAATTTCTTCTTGAAGTTAGAAGAAGTTATTCTAAGCTACTCTGTCTTACTGATTGCTTTTATGGTTGTCGGTAATGTATTAAGTCGTGCGATAACAGATAAAAGTTGGTTTTTCGCAGAGGAAATTAGTAAGTTTGCGGTCATAATTGCCACTTTCATGGGTATCAGTTATGCTGCTCGTAAAGGAAGACATATTAGTATGTCGGCTTTTTATGATTTAGCCCCATTCAAAGTAAGAAAAGTTTTAGCAATATTTATTCCTTTAGTTACCTCGATTGTTCTTTTTGTATTAACCTACTATTCATTCTTATATCTAAAATCAATACATGATAGTGGCACTGTGACTTCTGCATTAGAATTACCAGTAACATATATGTATGTATTTGTACCAATCGGATTATTCTTAGGTGGTGTGCAATACTTACGTAACGTGTGGATTAACCTTAAACGTAAGGAAGTTTACTTAGGTACTGATGTTTTAGATTATAACGATGAAGACCGAGAAGGACCGATAGAGGATGAAATTCATGTTTAAAATAGAAAATGAAATAGGAGAAAGGATTACATTATGCTCACGACATTATTGACGATTATGATCGTCTTATTGCTATTAAATTTTCCTATGATGATTCCTTTAATTGCTGCACCATTAGTGGTCTTGATGATTTATTTTCCATTCTTGGACCCAATGCTGATGATGCAGCAATTAAAAACTGGAATTGAATCTTATGTATTACTTGCCGTGCCGTTATTCATTTTTGCGGCTGATATTATGACGACTGGAAAAACATCTAACCGATTACTCGATTTTATTGGTTCATTTGTGGGTCATATTCGTGGTGGTTATGCAATTACAACTTCTGCGGCTTGTACATTATTTGGGGCTATTTCTGGCTCAACACAAGCAACAGTTGTTGCGATTGGGACTCCGATGCGTCAACGTTTACTGAAAGCAGGGTACAAAGATTCAAGTGCGATAGCGTTAATTATCAATTCATCTGATATTGCACTTTTAGTTCCACCGAGTATTGGAATGATTATGTACGCATTGGTATCTGGTACATCTGTTGGTGAATTGTTTTTAGCAGGTGTTATTCCAGGGGTTCTAGTATTTTTAACCTTTGCTACATATAGCTACATTTATGCAAGAGTAAAAGACATTCCTTTGGCAGATAAAGCAACATGGGACGAGCGATGGAAATTTACAAGAAAAGCACTATTACCACTAGGTTTTCCGGTGATTGTTATTGGAGGCTTATACTCTGGTTTATTCGGTCCAACAGAAGCTGCAGGTGTATCTGTATTTTATGCATTTATTCTTGAAGTGTTAATCTATCGTTCTATTAAACTAAAAGATTTACCACACGTAGCTTTGTCAACTGGACTAGTAACATCAGCTGTATTTGTATTAGTTGCAGGTGGTCAAGCGTTTACTTGGTTGATCTCCTTTGCAAAGATTCCACAACAAATTACACAAGCAGTATTAGGGACAGACCCAAGTGCAATATACGTACTATTAATGGTCTCCTTATTCTTCTTTATAGGTTGTATGTTTGTTGATCCGATTGTTGTTATTTTAGTGTTAACACCAATCTTCATGCCAGCAGCGAATGCAGCTGGAATTGATCCTGTTCATCTTGGAATTATTGTCACTTTCCAAGCAGCATTAGGTTCTGCAACACCGCCATTTGGTGTTGACATATTTACGGCCAGTGCGGTATATCAGAAATCATATTTAGATGTGATTCGTGGAACACCACCATTTATCATAATGCTATTAATCATCGGTGCTCTACTAATCTTTATTCCAGATATTTCATTAGCTTATCGTTGGTTCCTACCATCATAAAGTAAGAACTAACATGAGTAGTGATATTTTAAATCAAAAAATTTTTAGGAGGTAATTAATATTTTTAATAAAAAGTATCTATTAAGTTTACTAACAATCTTAGCACTCAGTTTTCTAGTGGCGTGTGGGGAAGATGAAACTGGAGAAGGAAATGAAACATGGCGTTTTGTGACAGAAGAAGTTACGGGGCAAGTACAATATGAATATGCGGCAGAATTTGCTGACCGTATCAGTGAAAAAACAGATGGAAGAATCACAATTGAACCTTATGAATATGGTGGTCTAGGTAGTGAAACGGACCAAGTGGAATTATTGCAAGATGGCGGCGTAGAAATGGCCGTAATGTCACCAGGTTTTACAGGTGGAATGGTAAAAGAGGGTCAAATTTTTGCACTACACTTCCTATTTCCAGATAGTGTTGCAACAACACAAGAAATATTGAACTCAAGTGAAGCGCTAAACACTGACTTGCGTGCGAGATACGAAGAATTTGGTATTTCTCCATTAGCTTTCTGGACAGAAGGTGCAATGCAATGGACTTCTAATGATGTAGCGCTAGAAACTCCTGAAGATTTTGATGGATTCATGATGCGTACACAATCCTCACCTCTTATCTTAGAATCATACCGTGCGTATGACGCTGAGCCTACTGCAATGAGTTGGAGTGAATTGTATACAGCATTAGATAACGGCACAGTTCAAGGTCAAGAAAACCCAATCTTCTTTATTGGTGATGCATCATTCCATGAAGTGCAAGAGAACTTGACGCTTTCAAACCATAATAACTATGTAGCAATGACTACGGTAAATACAGAATGGTATGAAGGTTTAGATGAAGAGACACAACAGCTTATTGATGAAACAGTAGAAGAAATGCAAGATTGGGTATTTGAGGAACAAAAACGTCAAAATGAAGAGTATTTAGAAATTATTAAGGACAATACAGACAACCCAACAAACGTTATTGAATTAACAGAAGAACAACGTCAAGCATTTAAAGATCTAGCTGTACCTGTTCGTGACTTCTATCGTGAAGAAGTATCAACAGTAGATGGCGAAATCTTAGACAAATTAATAGAAGAAATTGAAGCAGCACAATAAATATAAAAAAATCCAGGCTCACAGGCCTGGATTTTTTATGTTCTAAAAAAGGTCTTTTTCATCAGCTGGTTGTCGTTTTCGCCACTCATGATAAAAGTGAGATATGATGGTGCGAATAACTGCATACGCCGGGATAATAAACAATAATCCGAGAAATCCGGCAATACCACCAGCGGCAAGAATTAAAGTGATAACAGTTAGTGGGTGAATCTGTAACACTTTCCCCATAATATTTGGAGAGATTAAATTCCCCTCTATTTGTTGTGCTATAACCATTATCACAATTACCCAAACAGCGAGAATTGGACTTTGAAATAAACCTACTATAACTGCAGGTATCGCAGCTAAAAATGGTCCAACAAACGGGATGAAATTCACTATGATGGCAAATAACGCAAGTGTTAACGAATAATTCAGATCAATTATTAGATAACCAATATATAACATAACCCCAACACAGACACTGACAATAAATTGCCCTTGTATAAAAGAAGCTAATGTGTGGTTAATATCACTTGTTAATTTTTTGAAACTGTCTGCCTTTGGTTTACTTAAAAATTTTGTGATAAATGGAACAAACCTATCACCATCTTTTAACATGAAGAATAAGAAAAATGGGATAAGGAAAAAGGCAAATACAAAAGTGAAAATTTGACCAATAGCATCAAATAAAAAGGATGTAATGTTTTCTACATACGTGTTTAAGTTATCAGTCACATTTTGAATTGCGGTTTCAAGTTGTTCAGGTATATAGTTCTGATTTTGTTGCCATAAATTAACGAAATCCTCAAATGTATTAATCATATTAGGTGTATTAGAAACTAATTTATTAAATTGGCTTTGAACAATTGGTACGACATAGTTAATACCAAGATATCCAAGTGTGATAATGAGTAAAAATACGAGAATAATACTAACCATACGTGGTATTTTGTATTTCTCTAATAAATTCACAAGAGGGTTCGTAACATAAAAGATAACACCAGCACCTATAATTGGTACAGCTATTGCGGTTAAATACGCACCCAATGGCGCAAAAACAAAGTTAGTTATCGATATCAAATAAATTAATAGAAAAATTAAGATAGTTGTTACCAATATACGAATACTTTTCTTTTCTAGCAAAATCGGCCACATCCTTTGAAAATAGTATTGTTATGTAATTTGATTATTATTAGAATAGCATATCAGAGGATGATATAACATCATTTCTGACTAATAATTGGGAAATTTGAGCAAAATACTTTTTGAGAAATGTGATGTGCATTAGAATAACTATTAAGACTATCAAATCAAATGTCGTTTATGACAGACTTTATATGAAGTGTGCAATAAGCCTCCAACCCGCTACGTCACCAGACGGTTTTGATGGGACGAGTAATCGCAGTCCCAAATGGATTCCCTTTCCGTGGGCACAACCTCAGCTAACTTGGTAAAGAAAACCACTTCACCAAGTGGATCTTCGGTTTGAAACGGCAGGACCACAGGCTAAAATCGTCCTTGTCGGACAACGCCTGCATGACCCTTGTCGGGCCTCTGGAGTGTCATCCATTTGCTTCCTGCGCTAGTTAGCGGACCCAGTCATTCATGATTTTAAATAGTAAGACTCAAAAAGGCTTTTTTGCCGCTAAGATGGTCTGTAATCACTATATTTTTAAGCTATCTAGCGTATCAAATGAAATTGGCGAGACTCCTCGGAAATAAAATTCAATTTCCTTCGTGCGATGTAATTTCATTGAAGCATTCCTTGTCCTGCAGGAATAGCGCGAGCTGAAGATCCACTCGGAGGTTTTTTTTTCCTCCGAGTTAGCTGAAGCCGTGGGGCTGCGATTACTCGCCCCATCATAAAGCCCTGCCCACGGAAAGGGAGTCAATTTCATTTGAGGAGCGGCAACTTAAGTTACTTACTACGACGCAATATATATCAAGTCTGAATTTTAAAAAGTAGCAATGTTTTTGGTAAGAGATATTATTTAAAAGGAAGGATGATCACAATGACAGTACATAAATTTCATTTAGAAGCAGATTGGCCGGGTGGTCGTAATAGTGTTGGAGAGATTAATGCAGGGAATTTGAAAACAAAAATTTCAATACCTCCAGAAATGGACGGGCCTGGAATAGGAACAAACCCAGATGAAATGTTACTAGGAGCAGCATCAACATGTTACTTGATAACGTTGGCGGCAATGATTGAACGAGCTAAACTACCACTACATTCTTTAAAATTAGAATCAATTGGAGAAGTTGACGTAACAAATGGCGTTTTTACATATCAAAAAATAATTCATCGTCCAAATATACAATTGAAAACTAAGGCGACAGAACAACATATGGACGAGTTAAATGTAATTGTTAAAAAAGCAGAGTCTACTTGTATGATTTCAAAAGCAGTTCAGGGAAATGTGGCAATTGAACTTGAACCTGAAATAACTATGACTAATGCTTAGTTTTTAAGTAATGCTTTATCATAATTTGGTCTATTTACTTATAGAATAATATAGCTGCAAAAAATGAAGTGTTTCCAATAAATATTTTTTTGTTAATTATCTTGACAAAAGAAGGAAACACTTGTAATCTAATCCTTATTAAACTTATCGGTTTAATTTAAATTAGGTGTGCTTATTGTTTAAAAAATATTAATAGAGGAGGAATTTCGTTTGGATACACTTTTTGTCCTGATTAACATGGTAGTGATGGTTGGACTTATTGGTTTATTATTCATTATGCAAAGAAGACATGTTTCTTTTAGCAAGCGTGTTTTTACTGGTTTAGGATTAGGGGTTTTATTAGGTATACTTCTACAAGTCGCTTATCCTGCCGATTCAGAAGTGGTAAATACAACGACAGAATGGTATAACATTCTTGGGCGGGGTTATGTACAATTATTAATGATGATTGTAATCCCACTAGTAATGGTATCGATTATTCAATCTATTATTAATTTAGAAAAATCAGCGGATCTTGGTAAAATGTCAGCTTGGATTATTGGAATCCTAGTTGGAACAGCAATGATCGCAGCAATAGTAGGTATTTTTACTGCATCTATTTTTAACTTAGATGCTGAACAAATTGAAATGGGGCAAGCTGAGCAAGAAAGAGGTTTAGCTTTGGAAGAAAGATTAGGTGACGTAGAAAACCTTTCTACACCTGATAAGATTTTAAGTTTTATTCCAGCAAATCCATTTCTAGATATGACAGGTCAACGTTCTACCTCAACAATTGCTGTTGTAATCTTTTCTGTATTTATTGGTATAGCGGTATTAGGAGTACGTCGTAAAAAGCCAGAAGAAGCGGCAAAATTCACTGAAATTATAAACGCAATTTATGCAGTTGTAATGCAAATTGTAACATTGATTTTACGTCTAACACCATTTGGTATCTTAGGCTTAATGGCAAATACTGTTGCAGGAACAGATGTGGCAGGTATCCTAGAACTTGGTAAGTTTGTTGGAGCCTCCTATGTAGCCTTGATTGCAATGTTTGTTATTCACTTAATTTTGTTAGGTGTGTTTGGGCTAAATCCATTCACATACTTACGAAAAGTATTACCAGTGCTAGGTTTTGCCTTTACTTCACGTTCAAGTGCAGGTACAATTCCGCTTAATATTCAGGCACAAAGGAACAGTCTGGGTGTACACGATGGAATCGCTAATATGTCAGCATCGTTTGGTGCAACAATTGGGCAGAATGGTTGTGCAGGGATTTATCCAGCCATGTTAGCAGTAATGATTGCCCCATCTCAGGGGATTGATCCATTGTCATTTGGTTTCATTGCACAACTAGTTATCATTATTGGTATTAGTTCATTTGGAGTAGCTGGTGTTGGTGGTGGAGCAACATTTGCAGCCTTAATCGTATTATCATCTATGAATCTACCAGTCGCTTTAGCTGGTTTACTCATTTCAGTTGAACCATTAATCGATATGGGCCGTACAGCATTGAATGTTAACGATGCAATGTTATCCGGTACATTAACATCAAAAATCATGAAAAAGCTAAACATTAAAACATTCAACAACCCAGCAGCAATTGAAAAAGATACAAATATCTAAACAATAAAAACAGTAAATAAAAGAAGAGCCTTTCCTCCTAATGAGGTTAGGCTCTTCTTTAGCTATATTTATTTTCGAACGCGATCCATTGTAATATAAAATGCTGGTAATAAAGCAAGTGTTAAAATAGTCGAGAACAACAAACCGAACACGATCGATACTGCTAATGGCTTGAACAGAACATCACCAGTGAAAATGATTGGTGTAAGTGCTGCAATAGATGTCAATGTTGTTAAAATAATTGGACGAATACGCGCACGTCCTGCTTCTATAATAGCTGTCATAGTTGATTCGTATCTGATTTTATTTTGCTCGATAAATTCTATTAATAAAATAGAATTCCGTACGACAACACCAGAAAGTGAAACAATACCAAGAACCGCTAAGAAGCTTAGTGGCTGCCCCGAAATAAATAGTCCAACAATCGCACCAGTGACTGCTAAGAATACCGTACTCGTAACTAGAAGTGGTGTTAACAATGAATTAAACTGAATTGCAATTGTTAAATAAATTAAGAACAAGACAATTAAGAATAGTTTAGCTACTTCAATGAAAAACGCTGTTTCAGCAGATGCCTCTCCATCTTCTAAGATCTGATAGCCTTCTGGTAAATCAGCACTTGCGTTGGCTATTATTTCTTCAGCACTTTCTGTAAAGGCAGAGGCTTCACCGTCCATTTCGTACCCCTCAATTGTAATGGTTCGGTCACCATTAAGATGTGGTATGGCACCAATCTTTTCGGTAGTTTCTGTTGTTATAAATTCATCAAAGCTTACGATTGTAGGTGGACCACCTTCAGCTTGATTAAAAACTGGAATTTCTAAGGCATTTAGGTTAATTCCTTCTGGATTTCCATCATCTAAACTTAATTGAATAGGTAAACGCTCAACTCCATTGTCAAAATCGCCAAGTGGCGCACCCACGTTTGCAAGTTGTAATAAGCCAGTTACTTGATTTATATCAATCCCTTGTTCCGCTAAATAATCGCGGTCAATTTGATAATTAATAAATGGTTGTTCCTGACTTGTATTATTTGTAACAATTTTAGCTGTATCTAAATTAGCAAGCTCTTGCTGTAGATTATCTGCAATTGTAACAAGTTGGTCAATGTCTGGTCCTTGTACTTTCACTTCCACACTTGGAGATGGTGGAGGCCCGGAAACAATTGTTTCTAAGAATAGTTCTGCATCCTGAAATTCTTCTCGTAAAGATGTTTCCCATTCATTGATAAAAGCACTTGCGCTTGTTTCATCACGGTCAATTCGAACGACTAACTGACCTGTATTTTCCCCAGAGCGTGTCAACGATGAGCCAAAGATACCAGGAAGACCGCTTCCGCTATAGATAACTGTTTCTGCTACATTATCAGCTTCTTGGAGTATATAATCTTCCATATCCTCTAGTGCTTGGTTTGTTGACTCTATCGTAGTCCCTTCTGGTAATTGGGCAGAAATCGTAACCTCTGCACGATCAGCTGCTGGGAAAAACTCAAATGGTACTTTAAAAACTAACAAGACTAACAATAAACTAAGCACAATCCCACTGGTTACTGTCAACCATGGCTTTTTTAGTGTTGCAGGAATAATTTTATCTGCATAGACTTTTTCTATTCGTTTAAAAAGTGGCCCAAGAATACCAACAGACTTAGTCTTTGATTTCTTTTTCTTCGACTTTTTCTGTTTTGTATATTGTACAGTTGGTATCAATGTTAATGCCATAATAGTAGAAGCAACCACTGTACAAATTAGTGCTAAAGGTAATGAACGTATAAAGTCACCGTTACTTCCTGATAAGAAGGTTAAAGGCAGAAAGCTAAATACGATCATTAGTGTTGACGTAATGATAGAAACGGCGATCTCGCGTACACCACGAATAGTTCCTTGAAGTGGCGCATCTCCCAATTGGAAACGCCGTTGAATGTTATCATTCACTACGATCGCATCATCGACTAGAATACCAATCGCAACAATCATACCAATAATAGATATTTGGTTTAAATCAACTCCAGCGTATGGCAATGGAATCAACCCGATGATAATGGATATCGGAATAGCTAGTGCCACCAAAATGGCAGATGATAGCGGTAGACCTAGTAACATGATGACAAGTACAGCAATAAGTGATATTGCAAAAGATGTAATAAGACTAGAATACACTTCATTTATGACCGTACTTTGTGTGTAAAAACGATCAACTGTAACTTCACTTGGTAACTCCTGTTTTAATTGTTCAATTTCTACATTAATCTGATCTTGCAATTGAGCGATATTCACGCCTTCTTGTGCTTGAACTGTTAAGGATAATGCATATTGATCTTGGTAACGAATGATATCATCTATTGCATCATTTTCAACTTGAATTGATGCAATATCCCCTAAGTAAACAGGTTGATTACGTTGGTTTTGCCCAATATATATATCGTTTAAGCCATCAATTTCTTGATAAGAATCAAGTGACAGCTGATAAATGGTATCTTCTTTTTGTTCACTTCCGATTGCGGTTGGAGAAATTGCTGTATTAATCGCGCTAATAACTTGGTTCGGTTGTATTTGATTACTGCCTAAATCATCATTGTTCATTGAAATGGAGAGCAACTGATCAGGTAAACCCTTTATTAACACAGCATCAACACCATTAATAGCTGTTAATGCATTCTCCCATTCTTCAACTTGATTGCGCATTTCCAAAAGGGTCGATTGCTCATCCGCTAATAAATGATAGGTAGCTACATTCGATGTAATAATATCAGTAGAAACGGTTGATGATGGAACATTGTCAGGAAATGTAGCAGACTCTTCTAATACAGTTTGACGAATCGTACCATACACAGTTTCTGCATTTACATCGCTATCTAAGGATAGGGTAATAGCGGAGAAACCAGTAGTAGATGCAGAAGACATTTCCGCAATTCCGTCAACATCTGCTAATACATTTTCTAATGGATTTGTAATGGTTTGTTCTACCTCTTCTGGATTTGCTCCAGGATATACGGTAGAAATGGAAGCAATGTTTTGGGTTATTTCAGGGATATCACGTTTAGGTAATTGTACATATGTAAAAATACCAGTGAAAATTAATAATGCAATGAAAACCCAAACGATTTTTCTGTAATTAATTAGATGTTTCACGTCAACACTCCTCGCTAAGTTCTCTTAGTGTAGCAATTATAACAGATTTTTCTTTTTATTGATGTCTATTAGCTCACTATATTTTTTTAGAAAAATGTGAAATAATAACATTATAATACATAAAGAAATGAGGGAAGTAAATTGCCAAAAGAAGAGACATTAAAGAAGTATGCCAAACTTGCAATAGAAACAGGTGTAAATGTTCAAATGGGGCAAGGTTTAATAATTAATGCACCAATTGAATCAGTTGATTTTGTACGAAAAATTGCTGAGGAAGCTTATCAAGTAGGTGTTAAGAATGTACATGTTCAGTGGAGTGATGACGAATTAACTTTGTTAAAAATGCAGCATGCTCCAATGGAAACTTTAAAGCATTTCCCTGAGTGGCTTGTTACAGGTTTAGAGGAAATGGTAAAAGACGGTTACTCCCTTCTAAGTGTATACGGTCCAGATCCTGATTTATTGGATGGAATTGATAGTGAGCGGATTACTGCAGTGCAAAAAGCTAGTGCACAAGCGTTAAGTGAATATCGCAATTACGTAATGAACGATCGAGTTACATGGTCATTAGTTGGTTATGCTTCAGAAGCATGGGCTAAAAAAGTATATCCAGATCTACCTGTAGAAGAAGCCCAAGAGAAACTGTGGGAGCAAATTTTCTTCATTACAAGAGTAGATCAAGACGACCCAGTTAAGGCTTGGGAAGAGCATAATGGAAGGTTGCGACAAGCCCGAGAATATCTTAACCAGAAAAAATACAAAAAATTGGTTTTCAAAGCAGAAGGAACAGATTTAACAATTGAATTGCCAGAAGGTCATATTTGGCATGGTGGTTCAGGCCCTTCAGTAGATGGGGTTGAGTTTAACGCAAATATCCCAACAGAAGAAGTTTTCACAATGCCAGATAAATATGGTGTCAATGGTAAGGTGAAAAGTACTAAACCACTAAGTTATGGAGGTACTGTAATCAACAATTTCTCCTTAACTTTTGAAGACGGTAAAGTGGTTGATTTTTCTGGTGAAGAAGGAGAAGAGGCGCTAAAAAATATGCTTGATACAGATGAAGATGGTGCAAGACGCCTTGGTGAAGTAGCGCTTGTGCCCCATCTATCACCAATTTCACAATCTGGATTAATTTTTTATAACACGTTATTTGATGAAAATGCTTCCTGCCACCTTGCATTAGGTAAAGCGTATCCGACTACAATCGAAAACGGTTCTGAAATGTCTAAAGACGAGCTTGATCAACACGGTGTAAATGATAGTCTTATTCATGAAGATTTCATGATTGGCTCAGCAGAGATGGATATTGATGGTGTAACTGAAAGTGGAGAAACAGAAGCCATTTTCCGTGATGGAAACTGGGCAATTAAGTTTAATTAATAGTAGTACGAGAAAACCTGTCTTCGAAAATGAAGGCAGGTTTTTTGATTTTAAACATATCGTGTTAATATTCGATCAACGTCTGCTCCGTATTTTTCACCGAATATAGTTAGATGAACGAGCAAATAATAAAGTTGATACAAAGGTTTTATATCTTCGTAATAGTCGGCTATCGGCATTACACTTTGATAAGCAGTATAAAAGGTTTGAGGATAGCCATCTAGTTCTATATATGCCAATTCAAATAAATGATCACCATAAAGTACAGCTGGATCAATTACATAAGGTGTGCCATTTGTACCAGTTAACCAATTCCCGCCCCAAAGATCACCATGCAATAGAGAAGCCTTTGGATGAGCTGGAAGTAATGTGTCTATTGTAGCAATTAATTTCTCTAACTTAGCTTGACGTTCTTTCGTAAATCTTCCCCGTTTACTTCCTTCAATTAGCTGGGTGCGCAAGCGGTAATCACGGAAATAGCTTATCCAATCAGAAGTAAACTGATTGGGCTGGTTGATTTGTCCGGTAAAACCATCTTGATCTAGTCCATAGTGTGTGTGACTATGTTGGTGTAGTGCAGCGATTTTTTCGCCAAGTGCAGTTATAGTTTTACTGGTTTGATTGCCTTCAACCCATTCCATCACAAAAATTGCTTGCTCATTTTCCTTAGGCTCATTATAGTAATACACTTCGGGAACAGCAATTGTGTTAGTGTTTTTAATTAATGCTACTCCATTTGCTTCAAAACGAAAAAAATGTGAGGGAACATCTCGATTTGTTTTGACAAAATAACTTTGCTGGTCTGTATCAACCCGATAAGCTTGATTAATCTCACCACCAGAAACGGGAATAATAGAAGAAATAGAACCAGACTTATCAACCTTCCCCATCGTTTCGTGTATAATATCTCTCACCAAAAGCACATCCTTTTTTTATTGTATGTATACTGAAAGATTTGTATTAGTGACACAAAAAACATAAACTACGTCGTAACATAACCGCTCCTCAAGTGAAATGGAAAGCCTTTGGGACTGCGATTACTCGTCCCACCAAAACCATCCGGTGACGTAGCGGGTTAGGTAGTAACTCACGCTACTAGTTACGACGCATCATATATCTACTGCGAATTAAAAGTAATCAAACGTACAATATAATTATTATAAAGCTATTAATTCACTAGTTTCAAATGCTATCAGTTTCATCATTGGGGAATTATTTGTATACTAGAAATTATTAAAGCCTGAGGGAGGCATCAGAATGATAACAAATGAAAAAGTGCTACAAAAAATGCAGCAAGAAATACAAACTGCACTTACGAAACAAGATCAACACGCAGAAGTGAAAGAACATGCACGCGCAATTCGCTTGTTGTGTGATTTAATATTAGATCAAGAGGAAGCCCAAGCACCAGTAGACACAAGTAAGGCTGCAGGAACGCATAATGCACAAGACGAACTAGAGCTACGAAAAATGATGGGAGACATACCAACATCAAAGCCAAACGTAGGGAACGTCTCAACTGATTCCAAAAGACTAGTAGAAGATGATGCAAATGGAGATTCATTACTCGATTTTTAATGATAGACATGTTCAAACAATATGTGTGAATACGAACTTTAATAGATCTATCATGTCGGTCATAAGCTTGAACAATAATCAAAGGAAGGTGAAATAGATGAAGTTATTTTTATTAATCGCATTTTTAAATGGATTTATAGCTGTTGCTCTAGGAGCTTTTGGGGCACACGGATTAGAAGGGAAAATCACAGAAAAGGCAATAAAGACATGGGAGAAAGCTGTTCAATATCAAATGTTCCATACGGTCGCATTATTGGCAACTGCCTTTTTGGCTGCTAAATACCAAGTAACAAGCATATCGCTTGCAGGTTGGTTCTTTTTCGCAGGTATCATTCTTTTTTCAGGAAGCTTGTACATATATTCGACAACTGCAATTAAAACATTTGCAATGATCACCCCGATTGGCGGTTTTGCCTTTTTAATTGGTTGGGTGTTATTGGGCTATGCTGTTATGCGAATTATGTAAAATACAAATAGCTAACAAAGATAATGATCATAATGACACGAAAAAAATGACGAGCAAATTGAGCGGGATTTTGTTTCCTTAATTCAATAAGTCCTTCAAACAAAAGGTCAGCTGTCACTAGCAAACATGTGAAGAAAGCGAGAAATAAGTTTCCAGAAAGTATTGTGAAAACACCAAATATAATGGCCAAAAGTATTGCTAGAAATTGCAATTGCAGTAATTTCTCAAATGGATGTTTCATGATACTGTGCCTCCAAATAGAATGAGTCCTTGCTTTTACGCAAGGACTTTTCTGATTATACAATGCAATTAGTGCTATCTTCTAGGGTAGTCGTAGTTAATCTCTTCATCAAATGTAATATAGTCTAAATAAACCATCAATAATAAATACCGCTTATTTGTTTCAGGATCACTAAGGATAATGTGATCTCTTCCAGCTGCTTCAACAACACCTTTGAAAATTTTTGCATTCCAACGCTCATTATTTTCAAAAGTCATGTAAACTGTAGCTATTTTCCCTTTGTTTAAACGCAAAATGTTTTCAATATAGGATTGTTCTAAAGGTAGCATACCAGGTACTTGACTAGTTGGTGCTTGGCTTTGTACTGGACTCTGGAATGCCTGTGGTGGATAGAAAGACGGTTGCTGATAGCCTGGTTGATACATGCTAGGTGAAAAACCATAGGATGGCATTTGCTGTTGCGCCTGCGGTTGATACATACCTTGCCCTTGAGTAAATTGCTGGCCTTGCATCGGTTGTTTAATGTAACCTCCACTTGCTGCTGGTGGTGTTTGACGTTGATTTTTTTCTTCACTCATTACGATTACTCGCTCCTCTCATAATTCGTTCTTTTATATATGTGGACACTCGGACGCTAATGGTGCATAGAAGCAGTGGCATTTGTATCGTCCGAAAATGTCATTGATTAAACCAGTGGGTCACAAAGGCAACCTCTGGTTCAAAAAACATAGATGCTAAGACTGGTGGGATTTTTTGCCGCGAATAAGTTTATAATTAACCTCAGTTTACAAAGCGGCATCTCCATTACCTATACATATGCATGGGCTAAAAAAAGATGAATACTATTAGCTAATTAATTTACTTGTACGCTTTTTTTAAAAACTGAATTGACAACCAAGTGTATTAGTCATATAATACACGTTAGATGTATGAATCGATTAATACACACACCAAAAATTTGAAGTTGGATTCTAGTGAATGAAAGGAGTTGATTTGATGAATGTGAATTTTAATACGCGTGATCCAGTTTATTTACAGATTATTCGTTATTTTAAGGAACAAATTGCAAATGGTGAATTGGCGCCAGGAGAAGAAATTCCCTCAAGGCGTGAGCTGGCAAACAGGCTTAAGATAAACCCTAATACAGCGCAACGTGCGTATAAGGAAATGGAGGAACAGAATTTGATCCATACAGAAAGAAATCACCCAAGCAAAATAACAACGGATGAGAAAGTACTAGGTAAAGTGAGAGAAGAGTTGTTAGTTGAAGCAGTGGATACATTTGTTACATCTGTCCGATCAATAAATATTCCAGTAGAAGAGTTACTTAACTTAGTAAGAACCAAGTATACAAAGTCTGATAATAAGGAGGATTGAAAATGATTGAAGTAAAAGAGATTAGCAAAAATTATGGCCGGAAAAAGATATTAAAAGGTGTTTCATTTACAGCAAACAAAGGTGAAATAACGTGTTTAATTGGAATTAATGGGGTTGGTAAAACAACAATTCTAAATGCAATTATGGCACTTACGCCGATTAACCAGGGACAAATTTTAATGAATGGTGAGCCAATTAATGAACAATCATTCGAAAAAATTACTTTTATTCCAGATGCAATAACGATGTTGCCATCAATGAAAATTGAAGATGCGCTTGGATTTATGAATGACTTTTATGCATGTTGGAACCAAGAGCGTGCAACAGAACTACTCGCGTTTTTTAAATTGAATAAAGAGGAGCGAATCTCATCTCTATCGAAAGGAAATACAGCAAAAGTTAATTTGTTACTTGGTTTAGCCTTGGATGTTGATTATGTCTTAATGGATGAACCGTTCTCCGGAATTGACATCTTTAGCCGTGAAGAAATTGCGAATGTGTTTACTAGTCATTTAATTGAAAATCGTGGTGTGATTATTACAACGCATGAAATAAGTGACATTGAACATTTAATCGATAAAGTAGTCCTATTAGATGATGGGAAAGTTACCAAGGAGTTCAATGCAGAGGAAGCTCGTGAAGATGAAGGGAAATCTGTAGTGGATGTTATGAGAGAGGTGTATCGAAGATGAAAAATTACCTAAAGCTTGTCAATTTTGAATTTAATCGCCTTGCGAAGTTATTTGCAGTACTACTGGGGATTACATTTTTAGCACAGATTGGCGGAGTAATTGTACTATCAAAAAAATATCTTAATGTCGCTAATGAAAGAATCTATGAAGATATGATACCAAAGGCACAATTTATAGCAGAATTTGGTCAAATGAATTTCTTGCAAGTTGCAAGAAGTGCATTTTTCATGGGTCCGATTGCATTATGCATAGCGGGTGTAGCATTTTATATCTTTCTAATCTGGTATCGTGACTGGTTTGGAAAAAATACATTTATTTATCGTCTACTAATGTTGCCAACGACAAGATTGAATATCTTTTACGCAAAATTAACGAATATCTTACTGCTGACATTTGGTTTTGTTGCATTTCAAATAATATTTTTACCAATCGAGACAACAGTTTTTAAATGGATGATGCCAAGTGAATTTCGAAATGATATGAATGTCATTGAAATTCTGCAAAGTATGCCTGAGTTAAGCATCATTTTCCCAAATAGTTTCTTAGAATTTATCTTATATTATGGAGCAGGATTAATGGTTGTCTCCGTACTATTTACCGCAATTTTATTAGAAAGAAGTTTTAAGTGGAAAGGGATTTTTGCTGGTATTATTTATAGCTTAGTAGCAGTGGCAGTCTTAATTTCACCTGTGCTTTTACACGAGTTTGTGTTAAATGGCTTCTTTTACCCGATCGAATTATTTTTACTTGAGATTGTGATGGGGTTAATTATAATCGCGGGATCTATTTGGATGAGCGCATTCTTATTGAAGAAAAAAATCACGGTATAAAAGGAGTGAATGAAAATGAAAAAGTACTGGAAATCCACTGCAATTATTGCTGTTATTGTCATAAGTATTGGCACGTTTTATATTAATGCTGCCCTTTCAGCACCAGAATACCCAATGTTTATTATTGAAAAACAAAGTGGTCAGGATCAAGCGTTAGGCAGTTTGGCTGTGGAAGGATTTTATCATGAAACAGCGTCTATGAACTATGTAAATACAAACGTAACCATTACTTCTGAAGGTTCTGAATATAATAGCCGAACTTTTATAGACCAGATTATCGGTCAACCGGCACCAATGATTGAAGATCTACAAAACGAACACCGTTATTTTATGCGTGGAAAAGGCCTTTCAACTGACTCTTATTTTGAGAGTGATCAGATGTTGGCTTATGCAGAAGCAACATACAGTTATGGCTCAATGGGACCAGAGGATTTTACATTTGATATAGGTATATTGGATAAACAGACAAATGACACAAATGCATTTACTGTAGAAATCCCAGAGAGTCTGGAGATCGACTATATATATGTGGAAGATGTACAGGTAGTGGATAATGTGCTACATGTGATTACTTACAATGTATTAAGCAATAATAATAACAACAATGTTGCAAATTACATCTATACGATTGACTTAACGAAAGAAACGGTAAGTAGTTATGAAGCAGTTTTCACTGAATCTGAGCAACAAGAAGATTTAGACATCAATACAAGTTTAGTTAGGACAAATCCAAAACAAGCAAATGAACAGCTGTTATATTTAAAAACGGAAAATAAGGAAATAGAAGATCAAGAATCGATTATCAGAATTGAAAATCTTAGTAAGGAGTTAATTTCTTATAATTTAAAAACAAAGGAAAAAACGATCATTGACTTAGGGGAGCGTTTAAAAGAGAATGATATAAGTTATTACGTGGACTCAACGGTCTATTTAACAAAAATAAATGAACAAAATTTAGTCGTAACGCCTTATCAACTAGAAGATCAGCAATTTGGTAACCCGTATACGATTGAACTTTCGGGTGAAACAGGTGAAGGGCACTCGCCAATGATAGAGGTACATGAGGGGAAACTTTATGTAACAACCAGGCGAATGACTGATAAAATAAACGCTAATGTAACAATGGTAGATGTAAAAACAGGTGAGACGCTATACAAAGGTGAGGTAATCACAAAAGAAGACAAAGAAGATCTAGATGAGTTTGAATTATATATCCATGATATATCAGTAAGATAAGATGAAAAAGTGTTAGACGCTGTGTAATAGCGGTCTAACACTTTTTTTTATACGTGTAAAAATACTGGCACATCATCTTTTGGTAAAATGTTACCTACATAAAACGCACCAAACTCACCGTATTTCGCACTGACTTCATCAAAGCGCATCTCATAGACTAATTTTTTAATATCTAATGCATCCTTGGCGAAAAGTGTAACACTCCATTCCCAATCATCAAATCCCATTGAGCCAGTGATAATTTGACGGATCTTTCCTGCGTATTTACGACCTGTCATACTATGCTCGTACATTAAGCGGCGACGTTCTTCCATCGGTAATGTATACCAGTTTTCGTCTCCCTTACGTCGCTTATCCATTGGGTAGAAGCAAATGTGTTCCCACTTAGGTAGACGAGGACGTAAACGGGCCTGTGTACCGGGGCTCTCTTCCGGATTTTCTCCTTCTTTAACCGTGTATTTGGATAGTTCAACAACTGAAACATAGGAATATGTTTGTGTTGTAAACGCAGCAAGTGCTGATTTGTTAAATGCTAATTCTGCTTCGTTTAACTCTTTCATTGTCGGGCGTAAAATCATCATCATTAAATCAGCTTTATGTCCAATCATCGTATAAACAGCATGACTGCCAATTTTCGCTTCATCAATTGTTTCCCAATTCGAAATTAGTGATTGAAATTCTGTCATTGCAGCTTCCCTTGTTTGATTTGAAGCTGCTTTCCAGGCACCCCAGTTTATTCTCCGTAAATCATGTAAACAATACCAACCATCCATTGTTTCTACTGCTTCTGCCATATCTATCTCTCCTTGAATTATAATGACTAGTAATTGAAATCTTCTTTAGTTTTTAATATAACATAAATCGGGAATAGTAATCATGAGAGAAGCTTTTCGTGCTGAGGAAAGAAGGTTTTGTGAGCGAAACTGGAATAGAGAGGCTTTTAATAATAATTGTCATGATTCGGACAAAAATCAATAGAGGATAAGAGGGGTTTAAAATATACCGTTGATAAGCTGCTTTCATGTCTTTAGATGACAAAATTGCGACAATCCTGATTAGAATGAAAAAAAGTCTTGCCTAGTACTTTCATTCACACACAAAAAGGCGTATTATATATAACAGAAATGACTTTGGAGGGTAAAGTATGAGTAATTTATTTGAAACATTAAGAGGTAGATTAGCAGGTAATAGTAGAAGAATCGTATTCCCAGAAGGTTCTGACGAGAGAATATTAGTAGCAGCAGCTAAGTTAGGAGAAGAAGGATTAATTCAACCTGTACTAGTTGGCGACCAAGAAAAATTAGAACAGCAAGCAAAAGAATTAGGCGTTCAATTAACAAATGTAGAGGTTATCAACCAACATAATTATCCAGAGTTTGATGAAATGGTAGCAAGTTTTGTTGAACGTCGTAAAGGAAAAGCAACTGAAGAGGATGCACGTAAAATTCTTTTAGATATGAATTACTTTGGAACAATGCTTGTATACATGGGTAAAGCAGATGGTTTAGTAAGCGGAGCGGTAAACTCTACTGCCAATACAGTACGTCCTGCACTACAGATCATCAAAACAAAACCAGGAATCAAAAAGACATCTGGCGTCTTCATTATGGTACGTGATGAAGAGAAATATGTATTTGCAGATTGTGCAATCAACATTGCGCCAGACGCTCAAGATTTAGCAGAAATCGCACTAGCAAGCGCAGACACAGCAAGCTTATTCGATATTGATCCACGCGTTGCAATGCTTAGTTTTTCAACAAAAGGATCAGCTAAATCAGAAGAAACAGATAAAGTTGCAGAAGCTGTAAAAATTGCGAAAGAACAACGTCCAGCATTACCGTTAGATGGTGAATTTCAATTTGATGCTGCATTTGTTCCAAGTGTAGCAGAGAAAAAAGCGCCAGATGCAGAGATTAAAGGCGATGCAAATGTTTTCGTATTCCCTGGTCTTGAAGCTGGTAACATTGGTTACAAAATTGCACAGCGTCTAGGTAACTTTGATGCAGTTGGCCCAATCTTACAAGGATTAAACAAACCGGTAAATGATTTATCACGCGGTTGTGACACAGATGATGTCTATAAATTAGCAATCATTACTGCTGCACAATCTCTATAAGCACATGATCAAAAGGTTCCGCCTAATTAGACGGAACCTTTTCTAATATAATACTATTGAAAAAAAGGGGGACCTAAACATGTTGGCCATCGAAAAAGTGATCTTACATCATCTTGTAATGGATTATAAACATCCTTTCGTCACAAGTTTTGGGCGTGTTGAACAAAAGGATTTCTATATCATTGAAGTAATTGATCAAGACGGATATAGTGGCTTTGGTGAGACGGAAGCCTTTGAAACACCTTGGTATACAGAAGAGACATCTGAAACCAATCGCCATGTGATTGAATCTTTTTTAGTACCGTTAGTATTAGAGGAAGAAATTAGTCATCCGTCAGAATTAGCCCAGCGTTTTCAAAAAGTTCGCCGAAATAATATGGCGAAAGCAGCAGTCGAGAGCGCGGTTTGGGATTTGTATGCAAAAAAACAAAACAAACCGTTATACCAACTGATTGGTGGAGCAAAGAATGCGATTGATGTCGGTGTAAGCATTGGGCTTCAACCATCTGTTAAGCAGCTATTAAATGTGATTGAAACAAAGTTAGCAAAAGGTTACACGCGAGTTAAGTTAAAAATCAAACCAGGTAATGATGTTGAGCTTGTACGTGCTGTTAGAAAGGCGTTTCCGGAGATTCCTTTAATGGTCGATGCTAATTCAGCTTATCAACTTAGTGACATAAAAACACTACAACAGTTAGATCAATTTAATTTACAAATGATCGAACAACCATTGGCAAATGATGATTTTGTTGAGCACGCATCTTTACAACAACAACTTCAAACCCCAATTTGTTTAGATGAAAGTATACATACATATAGTGACGTGCAAACAGCAATCGCATTAGAGAGCTGTAAAATTATTAACGTGAAAATGAGTCGAGTTGGCGGCATTAAGAATGTGCAAGATATAGAAGATTATGCTGCTAAAAACGGGATTGCGCTTTGGTGCGGTGGTATGCTTGAAGCGGGTGTTGGAAGAGCGCATAGCCTTGCGATAGCAAGCTTAGCTCAATTTACCTTACCAGCAGATACAGCAGCCTCAGAAAATTACTGGGAGCGGGACATTATTCAACCAACCGTTCAAGTAAAAAACGGCCAAGTACATCTACCAGAAAAACCTGGAATCGGCTACGAGATTGATCGAGAAGCTTTGGATTATTTTAGCGTTGAGAAGGTTGTTATAGAGAAAAAATAGAAGGATTATACTGGAATAATTTTACGTTTGCCGAATAAATTGAAATTTCGCCGGATTATTACTCGCATTCGCCGAATAAATGCCCGTTTTTGCCGAATAATCATAAATTTCGCCGAATTACCACCCACACACCGACGGCCTTAGTAATCCCGCACAATAAAAAACAAAAAGCACGTGGTGTTATGCTAAATCACCGAGTGCTTTTTTGTTTCTTTCAATCATCTGTTTTTTTCGCTTCTGATACTCCAGAACCTCTTCATCCGATAGTTCAGCCTGCACCCGCTCTACAGTTAAATCGTCCAACATATGCGTTAAACGATCTTTAACAAGTTCAACTGTGATCGGCTTATCAACCAGTTCAGATAAAGAACGCATCGTTTCTGGCCTTACAGTAGGATACTTTATTTTAGTCTCTTCTCCGCGCAAGCCTACTTGATAAAAATCACGAATTAACCGTGCATGTGCCTGGCCGTCGCCCTCTATGGAAAGATAAATTTGAACCGCTATCCCGTCACGAACACGCCGCTGCGAAATACCCGCAAATTTTTTCCCATCTATACTTAAATCATAATCACCTGGACAATAAGATCCTTCAACTTCAAATGCCTTAACTTCTGTCGTATAATCCGCTAAAAGGTCTTGGATAAAGGCAACCATAACTTCATACCCTTGATGAATTCCAAGCGAATTTCCACCAGATAACAACAAGGAAATATTTAAGACGCCCTTATCTAAAACAACAGCTAAGCCTCCAGAGTTTCTTACAATCGTTTGATACCCTTGAGCCTGAAGGGAACTAACTGCCTCTTCAATATAAGGTAATCGCGCATCGGAAATGCCGAGCACAATTGTTTTATTATGTACCCACAACCTAATAGTATGGGCTGATTTATCTTTACTAACAGACAACGCAATAGCGTCATCAATCGCAAATGAGTCCATTGCATTATCAAGAGAAAGCGGATCACTATGATCAATCAAGCGATAAGCTTTTCCGCTAAAAAAGTTTTTCCAGTCCGTCATTTCCTGTACTCCTTTATTTATCACACTTAGAGGTTAAAATTCCCCACTTAATAAAATTAACGCCTCTTTTAGATTAACCAAAACTATTATACAATGAAAGAATAAATAATGCAGAGAAATGTAGCGGAAAGGATAAGCAAATGGCATATAAGGACGAGCAATTAAATGAAGAAAAAGTATTTAAAGATCCTGTTCACCGCTATGTGCATGTTAAAGATCGGGTGATTTGGGACCTGATCAGTGCTGCTGAATTTCAACGGTTACGCCGAATTAAACAGTTAGGCACGTCTTATCTAACATTTCATGGCGCAGAACATAGCCGTTTTAATCACTCCCTAGGTGTATATGAAATTGTACGACGTATCCTATTTAATTTTGAAGGACGAGAACATTGGAATAAAGAACAACGGTTACTTTGTCTTTGTGCAGCCTTACTCCATGATCTAGGTCATGGGCCTTTTTCCCATTCGTTTGAAAAAGTCTTTAAATTAGATCATGAAGAATTTACTAGAAAGATAATTTTAGGAAATACCGAGGTTAATCACATTTTACAAAGGGTGGATAAGGGTTTCCCTCAAAAAGTGGCTGATGTGATTAATAAAACATATGAAGATAAGCTCGTTATTAGCTTAATCTCAAGCCAAATTGATGCTGATCGAATGGACTACCTCCAGCGCGATGCCTATTTTACTGGGGTAAGCTATGGGCATTTTGATATGGAAAGAATTTTACGTGTGATGCGTCCGCTCGAGGATCAGGTCGTGATTAAATCGTCGGGAATGCATGCAGTTGAAGATTATATTATGAGCCGTTATCAAATGTATTGGCAGGTGTATTTCCATCCAGTAAGCCGAAGTGCCGAAGTGATATTATCCAAAATTCTTCATCGTGCAAAAGATTTGTACCAGCAAGATTATACTTTTTCTTTAAAACCAACCCACTTCTTGTCCTTTTTTACAGGAGATGTGAGCTTGGAGGATTACTTACGTTTGGATGAATCAATTGTGCTCTATTATTTTCAAATGTGGGCAGATGAAGCGGATCCTATATTAAGTGATCTATGCGTGCGCTTCACAAACCGAAAGCTATTTAAATATATTGAATTTAATCCAAACCTACAGATGGAAGAATGGATGGAGCTTTATAGTCTATTTGAAAAAGCAGGAATGGATCCGGAATATTATTTAGTTGTGGATTCATCTTCTGATTTACCATATGATTTTTATCGCCCAGGTGAAGAGGGAGAAAGGCTACCAATCCATTTATTAATGCCAAATCAAGAACTGAAAGAATTATCAAGACAGTCAGATATTGTTGAATCTATCTCAGGGAAAAAGCGAACAGATCACAAGTTGTATTTCCCAATGGATTTTGTTGAGGCCTTACCAGATGATGAACCAGAAAAAGCAAGAATTGAAACGTTATTAGGACTATCACAAGAGAAATAGTTTCTTAAAAATATGGAATAATTAATGCTCTACTAAGCTTGGAATAGGGGTTGTTTTTATGTTGACGAATCATGCTAAACTGATGAAGTTTTTCATGACTTCTGGAGAAATAATTGGTCGAAAGAAACTTCAAAAAATGATTTATATTTTAAAAAACTGTGATATACCTTTCGAGGAAAAATTCGAATTTCATTTTTATGGTCCATATTCAGAAGAGTTAACCTTAAGAATGGAAGAGTTGTGTAACTTAGGGTTTATTGCTGAAAGTAAAGAAAAGAAAAGCAACTATTATCAATATCGTTATACAATGACACGTGCAGGCGAAGATTTCCTGAATCATTCACAAGTCGTGCTGCCGCCATTTGAAGACAAGATAGACAAGATGAAAGACCAAAGTTCTCGCTTCTTAGAACTTGTCTCTACCATACTTTATTTTAAACATCTATCGAAATCTGAAGTAGAAGAAAAGATACAAATTGTTAAAAAAAGCTCCAATTATACAGCAACAGATATCGAATCCGCATGGCAGTTTATTGCAGAGTTACAAGGGAATGAACAAGTGCAGGCTTAGTGTGCTTTAAAGTTTGCTAAGTAAGTAGCGTCAATAAAAAAAGTTTACCACCCACCTAAAGCTAATTAGTTTTAGATGGGTGGTATTTGTTTTAGGTATATTTTTACCCTAGCTATACCAGAAAACCATTGTGCTTATTGATCACTCAATCGTTTGCCACCAACAGCATAATGATCTTTCGTCATATCTTCAATAAAAACAACAACCTTTTCTTTGGAAGCTCCAGTTGTTTCGACAACCGCATCTGTAACTTTTTCAACCAACGCTTTTTTCTGTTCGTCTGTTCTTCCTTCTAACATTTTCACTGTAACATATGGCATATGTAGTACACTCCTTCTAATTTTTATTTATAGTATACGCGAAAATGAAGTTGAAATCTCGTCTAAAGTTGTCCAGGATGAAATGACCTGAATCAATATGCTACAATAACAGCATTAACGAAGAAGTTAGGTCAAGGAGGATTAGGTTTATGTCCACAGAAGATAATAAAAACCAAAAGAGAAGTAATGCTTTTACGATAATGAAAGATGATTCAACAGATGGTCATGGAGGTTATGGTGTTGGTTCAATTAGCTTGGAAAATATCTCACCGGTAATTATCGATCCGAATGAAAAGCGTGCTTTTGTTGATATGGGTGCCATGCATGCTAGAAGTGAAGTGGAGCGCCGTGTGAAATTCATAAAGGATAAAGAAGAAGTACCTAATGGCCTTTTATACTGGATTGTCTGGGTAACAGTAGAGCGCGGTGAAAACGGGCCATATTATCACGGTGTAGCAGGTAGTGAAATTCGTGTTGATCGTTCAATTAAACGTGCCTATAAATCAATGCCCGAACATGTTACACATATGGATAAATCAATGAAAGGACAATATATTGTCGAGCATATGGATGATGAATCAAAGGAATTACTAGGTGACTTTCTACGGGAATTCGATCCAGTAATGTGGGAGAATGCAGCTGATGAATTAAAAGAAGCGCTCCCGAGTAAGTAAAAAAGGTTTTGAGGATGGCATTTCGTACAAATTGCCATTACTCAAAACCTTTTTTGTAGGGAGCGCTGGTTAGGTTGATTGGTGATTCGGCGATTTCAGAGATTATTCGGCGATTCGAGCGATTATTCAGCGAAACTGAGAATTATTCGGCGAAATCCAAGATTATTCGGCAAAACCGCAATATAATTCAGCAAACTCAGCGATAATTCAGCAAACGCCGAATTCCCGCCCGCGATCTCAAATCCCAAATTCACCATCAATCTTCCGGCCAATGCAAAGAACAATATTCTGTAGGTTCTGTTCCTTTAACAAAATACATCAACTTGCTCTTCTCGCAATAAGGAGTAGATAATTCTCCACTAGTTGGATCGATGTACGCGGCGATTATTCCAGAAGGAACAGGGAAATTTTGAACAGCATCGCCATCATGAGCGGATATAATAAAGTCTGCCCAAATTTGCTTAGCAGCCGTTCGATCCGCAACCTTTTCTACAGGGCTGTTGTCGTCATAACCTGTCCAGATCCCCATTACTAGCTTAGGGCTGTAACCGATCATCCAATTATCACTTTCTGTTGTTCCAGATTTCCCGGCATAGGTGTGCTCTAATCGATGTGCAATTGAATCACCTGTAACATGCATGTAACCACTTAATGTTGGGTCAAACATCCCTGTCATCAGTTGGTTAAGAATAAAAGTTTGCTGGGCATCAAGTACCTGCTTTTGCTCCGACGCCTTATGCTCATACAAAACTTTTCCATCTGCATCAGTAATTTTCTCTATCATATAAGGATCAACTGATTTCCCTCCATTGGCTAACATACTGTATGCAGTTACCATTTCTTTCACGTTAACAGAGGCAGTACCTAAAGCAAGTGAAGGAACAGGGTCAAGCCTACTTGTAATGCCAAATTCTCGCGCTGTATTAATTAACCGCTTAGGTTTTAAAAAAATATGTGTTTTCATCGCATAGATGTTGTCACTAACAGCCAGTGCTTGGGCGAGAGTGACCGGACGATCTGCGTAATACCCGTTATAGTTACTAGGGTGATAGCTCGTGCCATCCGCTAATAAAAAATTAGTAGGTTTACTAATCAGTGTAGTCGCAGGTGTATAGCCATATGTTAATGCAGTATAATACAAAATCGGTTTAAACGCAGAGCCAACCATTCTTTTTGCTTGTACTGCCCGGTTATACGGACTTTCAGTATAATCGCGACCACCAATCATACCGGTAATGGCACCATTAGTTGGATTCATCGCAATCGAGCCAACCTGCAATTCACTAGTATCTTCAATTCTATTTTCAATCGATTTTTTCAACTCTTCTTGATGAGGGGCTTTCAATGTTGTATAAACGTTATACCCAGCGGTCCGAATCGAAGCCCGATCCTCATCTAAGATTTCTTCCATTTCCGCTAAAACAATATCTTGAAAATAAGGAGCGATTGAATCTACTGTTGTAGGTGCTGCCTCATTCACTGTAATAGCTTCTCTTTCTGCCAAATAAGCAGACTGTTCACTGATGACTTCTTTCTCTTCTAATACTGATAAAATCCGCTTTTGTCGCTTCTTTGCATTTTCAAAATTATAGATTGGAGAGTAATAACTTGGCCCATTGGGTATACCAGCTAGTAAGGTCGCTTCTGCAAGACTTAGATCATTGCTGCCCTTATCAAAAAAATAACGACTAGCCGCTTCAATCCCGTAAGCACCATGACCATAATAAATTGTGTTAAGATAGCCTTCTAATAGTTCGTCTTTGTCATAAAAAAGCTCTAACCTTACCGTGTAGAAAGCTTCTTTTATTTTACGAGCCCATGTTTTATCATGGGATAAATAGAGATTGCGGGCATACTGTTGAGTAATCGTGCTTGCGCCTTCTCGTTTTGAACCAGTTCTAATATCTACTAAAAGCGCTGCTAGAATCCGCTTATAATCAAAACCATTATGGTCATAAAAGTGTTGATCTTCTGCTTGAACTGTTGCTTCAATGAGCATTGGTTCAATCTGATCAAGCTCGACCCAATACCTGTTTTCAATATTATGCTCTTCCCCGATTTTTGTTCCGTTTGCACTATAGTAAACAGTGTTTTGCGCAGTTGTTAAAGGGGGAGCACCTAGTAGATAGGCAGAAACATAAATCGTTAATAGTAAAACGCCGACACCAATAACGCCGGAAGCAAAAAGAATACCAATCCACCGAAGCGGCCTATTTTTATGTATTTGTTGAAAAAAGCGTCTTATATGCCGCATACTTTTTCAAAAACTCCTTCTATTAATGAGGTAAATTCACGAGTAGTAGTATCATTATGGCGAGATTCGTCGATAATTAAACACAAAAACCTTATAAGATTGTGAAAAAGTCTTGCTTTTTTCCGCAAAATCACTAGAATTAATTTGTTTGAAACAATTAAAAATTAAGTTGAAATAGATTAGAAAAACAAAGGAGTTTTATAAGATGGGATTATGGTTTACTGAAAAACAAACAGAAGACTTTGGCATCACAGCTAAAATAAACAAAACATTGCATACAGAAAAAACTGATTTTCAAAAGTTAGATATGGTTGAAACAGCAGAATGGGGTAACATGCTTATCCTAGATGACATGGTCATGACAACAGAAAAAGACGAATTTGTGTACCATGAAATGATTGCACATGTTCCGTTATTTACACACCCGAATCCGAAACATGTATTAGTTGTTGGTGGCGGTGATGGTGGTGTAATCCGTGAAATCTTAAAGCACCCTTCTGTAGAAAAGGCAGTACTTGTTGAAATTGACGGAAAAGTGATTGAGTACTCGAAGAAATTTTTACCTTCCATTGCAGGTGAATTAGAAGGGCCTCGTGTAGAAGTAAAAGTAGCAGATGGATTTATGCATATTGCAGAAAGCGAAAATGCCTATGATGTAATCATGGTCGATTCAACAGAACCAGTTGGACCAGCTGTTAATCTTTTTTCAAAAGGATTTTATGCTGGAATCTCAAAAGCATTAAAAGAAGACGGCGTATTTGTAGCACAATCAGATAACCCGTGGTTTAAAGCAGATCTTATTGAGCAAGTATTTCAAGACGTGAAAGAAATCTTCCCAATTACAAAATTGTACACAGCAAATATTCCAACATACCCAAGCGGATTATGGACATTCACAATGGGAAGTAAAAAACATGACCCATTACAATTGAAGCCTGAACGTTTTCATGAATTGGATACAAAATATTACACAGAAGAAATCCACCAAGCAAGTTTCGCCTTACCTAAATTCGTTAAAGACTTAACAGAGAAGAAGGGGTGACTTTCAATGCGTTTTGATGAAGCTTATTCAGGAAAAGTATTTATCATGTCACGACCAACAGTAGAAGAATCGGATGCAGTTATTTATGGTATGCCGATGGATTGGACCGTTAGCTTCAGACCAGGCTCACGTTTTGGTCCCAATCGTATTCGTGAAGCATCGCTTGGTTTAGAAGAGTATAGTCCTTATATGGATAAACATATGGAAGAAGTAAGTTATTTTGATGCAGGAGATATGCCACTTCCATTCGGTAATCCTGCGCGTAGTATTGAAGAAATTTATGCGTACGTAAAACAATTATTAGCATTAAAAAAATTCCCGCTCGGATTAGGTGGAGAACACCTTGTTTCCTGGCCAATTATCCAAGCAATGCACGAAGAATACCCTGATCTAAAAGTAATTCATATTGATGCACACGCTGATTTACGGGAAGAATATGAAGGAGAAGTTTTATCCCATTCAACTCCAATCCGAAAAACCTGTGAGTTAATTGGACCAGAAAATGTTTACTCATTCGGTATTCGTTCTGGCATGCGCGAAGAATTTGACTATGCAAAAACAAGCGGGATGCATATGTTCCGCTATGATGTAGCAGAGCCTTTGGAAAAAATCCTGCCAACGTTAGCAGGTGAAAATGTCTATGTCACGATTGATATTGATGTGTTAGACCCAGCATTTGCACCAGGGACAGGAACTGCAGAAGCTGGAGGCATCTCTTCAAAAGAATTATTACGTGCCATTCAATTAATTGCAGAGTCGAATATAAAAGTGGTCGGAGCTGATTTAGTCGAAGTAGCACCGAATTACGACCCAACAGAACAAACCGCCATCGCAGCAAGTAAATTCGTCAGAGAAATGTTACTCGGCTGGGTGAAGTAAGGTAAGGGTTTAAGAAAAAAGTAAATAAGAAGATAACAGAACTATAATAGATCCGTTATTTAGTAAGGGGAATCAACATAGCAACTGAGGCCGTGGGGCTGCGATTACTCGCCCCATCATAAAGCCCTGCCCGCGAAAAGCGAGTATATTTCAAGTTGCGGAGATTTCCCTTCTATATTTTTACATAAACTTTTTCAAAAAAATCAGAGTAGATCCTTGAGTTTCATCTGGTTCATTCTTATACTTAAGAATACGTAGTTAGCAAAGGATGATAGAATGGATAAGAAACAAATGCCTGTTGAGGTCAAATTGGTCACAGAAATACGTGATCAAGAAGATAAGGCAATTACAGTGATCGAAGAAACAGGAGACTTTACCCAAAATGGAAATATAGCAGTAGTCCGCTTCACTGAACACCAAGAAGAGCAAGCGGATGTTAACGCGCTAATTACCATTTCACATGATAAAGTCAGTATTAAACGAACCGGTGCGGTCAATATGCTCCAAAAGTTTAAGGAAAACCAACGAACAGAAAATGTGTATCGCCATGAATTTGGTACAATTAATATGGAGACTCATACAGATCAAATTAACTACCAACAGCCAATCGATGAAAATCCAGGAGAATTGTTTATCAGTTATACAACAAAATTAAATGGAGAAGGTAATCGCAAACATCGCTTGACGCTTACTTTTAAGGAGGTTTCGCCGTGAATATAATGCAAGATATCCAGAACAATTTAAAAGAAGAAATTAAACAAGCTGTTATAAAAGCAGATCTTGCTACAGCAGAACAACTGCCGGACATTATTTTAGAAAAACCAAAAGACAGTGCACATGGTGATTACGCAACAAATATTGCCATGCAGTTAGCGCGTATTGCTAAAAAGGCACCACGCCAAATTGCAGAAGAAATCGTAGCAGCATTTGATCAAACAAGTGCATCTGTCACAAAAGTAGAAATTGCAGGACCTGGTTTTATCAACTTTTTCATGGACAATAATTATCTAGCTGATTTGATCCCTGTGATTTTAAAAGAAGGAGAAAAATACGGTCGCTCAACATTTGGACAAGGTCATAAGATGCAAGTTGAGTTTGTTTCTGCCAATCCAACTGGAGATTTACACTTAGGACATGCGCGCGGCGCGTCTGTTGGTGACTCCCTATGTAATATTTTAGATGCAGCAGGATATGACGTAGAACGTGAATATTATATTAACGATGCTGGTAATCAAATTAATAACTTAGCAATATCAATCCAAGCGCGTTACATGCAAGCATTAGGAAAAGACTGGCCAATGCCTGAAGACAGTTATCGCGGAAAAGACATTATTGCAATCGGCGAAGATTTGGTTAACAGTTACAAAGACGAATGGGCAAATAAACCCGAAGCTGAGCAGTTAGCTTTCTTTAGAGAATATGGTTTGAAATATGAACTGAAAAAACTAGCAGCAGATTTAGAAGCATTCCGTGTTTCTTTTGATCATTGGTTCTCTGAAACGTCTCTATATGATGAAGGCAAAATTAAGCCAACTTTAGCTTTATTAAAAGAAAAAGGGCATACCTATGAAGAGGATGGAGCTACATGGTTCCGTACCACTGACTTTGGCGATGATAAGGACCGTGTTTTAATTAAAAATGATGGCTCCTATACCTACTTAACACCAGACATTGCGTACCATAAAAATAAATTAGATCGTGGCTTCGAAACACTCATTAATATTTGGGGCGCAGATCACCACGGTTATATTCCAAGAATGCGTGCTGCTATCCAAGCGTTAGGCTATCAAGCAGACACATTGGAAGTTGAGATTATTCAAATGGTGAACCTATTTGAGAATGGTGAAAAAGTCAAGATGAGTAAGCGTACCGGAAAAGCTGTTACATTACGTGAATTAATGGAAGAAGTAGGGATTGATGCGGTACGTTATTTCTTCGTAATGCGTTCAAGTGATTCCCATTTAGATTTCGATATGGACTTAGCTCGTTCCGAATCAAATGATAATCCAGTCTATTATGTGCAATACGCACATGCCCGTATTTGTACAATGCTTTCTCAAGCAGAAGAAAAAGGCTTTGCTACAGATGGAGATTTTGATGGTAGCTTGTTAGTTGCTGAAAAGGAAGAAGATTTATTGAAGCGTTTAGGAGAATTTCCAAAAGTAATCGCAGATGCAGCGGAAAACCGCACACCACACCGCATGACGCAATATATCTTTGACCTAGCTTCAACCCTGCATAGCTTCTATAATGCAGAAAAAGTACTAGACGCGGATCATCCAGAACGGACAAAAGCACGTCTAGCACTTATGAAAGCAGTTCGCGTAACCATCGCAAACGGCCTAAACCTAATAGGCGTATCCGCACCAGAAAAAATGTAAGCAGAAAAAGATTCAGTCAAATTGGCTGGATCTTTTTTATTGGGAAAAATAAAAAGGATATCTTCCATGTTTAAATAAGTGATGGTAACATATGTATAATATATCGGGATGGGGGAGGAAGCATTATGATACGTCAGTTATCAGAAAAAGATGATGTGCTAGCACAGCAATTGATTCAACAGAAGCCTGCAGAAAATCTATTCATTATTGGAGATATTGAAGCTTTTGGTTATGAACAAGATTTTCAAAAGATTTGGGGAGATTTTGATGAAAAAGGTGAGCTTCGGGCAATATTGCTAAAGTATGAAAAGAACTACCTTCCCTTTTCACTTGGATCTTTTGATGCAAAAGGGTTTGCTGAAATAATTAATAATGATCCTAATAAACCGATGTTATCAGGGTTAAAAGACATCACTTCACAGATAGAGCCTTATTTAAAGATTACATACAAACAAAAACGCGAGTTCTACTATGCAAAGTGTACGACAAGTGCAGCATTACCATCAGTTGATACATCGGAAGTAAAGCAGATAACATTAGAGGATGTCGAACGCTTAGGTGAATTTTTAACAAGTGTCCCTGAGTTTGTTGATATGGAATTCAGTCCAGAAAGAAAAAAACGTAACCTGAAACAAGGTGTCACGCGCGGTTATTATATTGAAAAAGATGGCGACATGGTAGCGACCGCATCAACAACCGCAGAGAACTCAAGCTCTGCAATGGTCGTTGGCGTTGCGACTAGAAAAGACTATAAGCAACTAGGCTTAGCCACAAAATGTCTAACAAAATTATGTCACGACCTATTAGCCGAACAAAAACAACTATGCCTATTCTACGACAACCCGCAAGCAGGAAAAATATACAAACAACTAGGCTTCCAAGACATCGGCTACTGGACCATGTATCAATAGGAAACAAAAGGCTACTACTAAAATCAAATCATAGAAAACTAGCAGCTTTATGTCGTATGTCGTATTTTAAATAAACGACGCATTAAAGTCTTAGACTTACTCGCCCCATCGAAAACATTTGCTGTTTCCGCAGGATAAGGAATGCTTCAGTGAATTGACATCGCACGCAGAAAATCAGTTTGTATTTTCAAGGAGTGTCATCCATTTGCTTCCTGCGCTAGTTAGAGGATATATTTCTAAGTGAACATTTAAAAGGTCAAACCGTATTGAGCTGTTCTGCACCATGATACCTGTTGTATATATTTATAGTCAAAACTAGCGAAGTAAGTGAAATGGGCGAGACTCCTGTGGGAACAGCGCGAGCTGAAGATCCACTCGGAAAGCGATCTTTGCTTATCCGAGTTAGCTGAAGCCGTGGGGCTGCGATTACTCGCCCCATCATAAAGCCCTGCCCACGGAAAGCGAGTCCATTTCACTTATGGAGCGGGGGAGGATCTCACGGTACAAATTCCTGTGCATTTTATATAAACTGTCCCTAACTCATTCTACAAAAACGGTTCAATAAGCTTGCCAATTTTTCCAGCTATCTTGAACTTCAGTGGGTGATTGTTTAAATGTTCCTCTGTTACAGGGAAGCTCCGTTTAAGATCAGTAAAGAAAGCCTCTCGAATTGGCTTAAGCATTTCTTGATCTGCATACATCTTAAGATTAATCTCTTGATTATACAAAAAACTCCGCTTGTCAAAGTTAGCAGTACCAAGATCACACCAGTTCTCATCAAGCAAGATAAGCTTCGCATGATAAAAGCCATGATCATAAAAATGAACTTTTGCACCAGCTCTAAGCATCTCCCGATAATAAGGAAAAGCAGTTGGCTTTACAAAAGGATGATCTCTTTTTTCGGGAGCAAGTATCGTAACATCTACACCTCGATTACACGCATCTAATAAACAATCAAATACACGTTTACTTGGAATGAAATAAGGCGAACCAATATGAATCGAATGCTTAGCTTGCTTTAACCAGTTCACTAATATGTCCTCTAATTGACCTGCTTCCGTCACATGAAGTGCAAAATGGTGATCGTTAAGAGCGGATTCGTTCTCAGGTAGAGACGGTAATAACGCCCTTTTCTGCTTTGTTGAATCCCAGTCAAAATTATATATTACCTGCAAATAACGAGCTAACTCTGAATCGGTACATTTAATATGATAATCTCGCCAGTCACCAAGCTTTGGGTCAAATCCGAGATATTCTTTTCCAACATTAAAACCACCAAGGTAACTTACCTTTTCATCGATAATGGCTATTTTTCGATGGTTCCGTCTATTTAGTCGATACAAAAAATAAGGGAAGGAAGGCGGATTACTCTTCTGAACATTAACACCACTTGCACGTAATGCTCGGATAGTTTTTTGTTTCAATGTAAGACTACCCATCCAATCAACAAGTAAATAAACAGAAACACCTTCTCTTGCTTTTTCTTTTAAAATTTCATACAGTTTTTGACTAATCTGATCATTTCGAACGATAAAGAAGGAAATGGAAATGTTGTTTTTCGCTGCGCGTAAATCAGCAAAGAAGGATTCGAAAAATACATCACCTGTTGTGATCATCTCGTAATTAACTGGCTGAAAAGGCACAGTTCCATAAGTTGGCTGTTTTCTAAAATGACGTTTTCCCATTTGAAAATCAAGTAGAGCAAGAGCTAAAATAATAATTAGAATTAAACCAATTGTTTGCAAGAAAACAACTCCTTATTTTTGTTTATTTAAGGGACGTTCAAAAGTCACTAAATGATAAGTGGCACAACTCTTCGTTGACTCGTTCTTCTGGTCCTCAGAAACTTCGACCCTCGACCTGCTTGCTTCTAATTTGCTAGCTAATTGAACACGTACTATAATATAACTTTCCCAATAAAGTGAAAATCATTTGATAAAAAAAACAAAAAAAATGCTTTTTAGTTTCGTATGCGTTAACATAAAATAGTAAATTTAAAATGAAAGAGGTGTTCTTGATGCAAAAACTTATATTTTTTGTTGGAGTAGCAGGTACAGGTAAAACAACTGTTGCCAAAGAAGTTGCTAAATATGTGCCGGGTGCTTTTTTAGATCGTGATACAATTGGTGGTCGTTTTGTTGAACGCATTCTGGAATTACAAGGATTGGACAAGAACGATCGAGACTCAGGATTTTATAAAGAAAATTTGCGAGATTTAGAATATGATACAACAAAAGACGTTTGTATTGATAACTTAGCAGCCGGGCAAAATGTATATATGATTTCACCATTCACAGCAGAATTAAAGAACAAACAATGGATTGAGGATGTTCTAAAAGCAAGTGACAGAACATTTGCTGAAGTTGATGTTAAAGTAGTAGTTGTAACCCTTGAAGATATTGAAATACAACGTGCTCGTATTGAAGACCGTGGTACAATCCGTGATACGTGGAAGCTCGATAATTGGGGTAGCTATAAAAAGAGAGATAATTTCGTTCCGACAATAAACTGGGATATTTCAGAAGATAATGTACATATATTTGATAATTCAGGTGATTTAACAGATGAAAAGATTAAGAAATTAGTTGATTTTGTACAAAAGTAACACGTAATCAGATACAAGAGTACATTTCTTTTAACAGTGAAATAGCAACAAATATTGCATTTTAATTTTCTTGCCAATATAATGTATTGGAGACAATAAGGGTGAATTCAAAATGTAAGTAATCTATTTCACAATTCCTTATGAAATAAAGAAGATAAGGTAATAGTATATGAATAAACATATACACGATAAACTATATAAAAGGGAGTGCTTTGACGGTGGGTTTAGATAATTATAGCCGCGAAGAATTACAAGAACTATCCATGATTAATTTGGCAACAATGATTTTGGAAAAAGAGAATAAAGCGATGCCTTACCAAGAGATTTACGATCAAGTTGTCACATTGAAAAATTATAACGATGTAGAAAAGCAAGAATTTTTGGCGCAGTTTTATACAGATCTAAATATTGATGGACGTCTTTTATCGATTGGGTCTGGCCTATGGGGATTAAGAGATTGGTACCCTGTAGAGCAAATTGAAGAAGAAATAAGTGCTGCACCAAAGAAGAAGAAAAAGAAGAAAGCGGCAGCTAAAAAGAAAAAGAAAAAAGAGGCAATTTTTGAAGATACCGATGAAGATATTACAGAGGAAGATCTGGACTTCGATCAAACTGATTTTGACGAGAGTGATGACGATTTTGATGAAGTCAGTAAAGATGATGACGATTTCGACGAGTTTGATGATGAAGAGTTAGATACTGACGATGATGATAGTGATGATGACACTGAAGATGACGAGGATGAGAATAAATAGAGACTACAAATTCAGCTTGACTTTTACAAACTGAATGAGTAAAATTCTATTTGGGCTCCATTATTTACTTAAATAATAAAAATAGCGTCCCCCTACATGTAGGGGGGCGTTTTTTATTTTTAGGATAAACAACACAGTATCTCGTTAAAGTAATCAAGATTTTGCACATTAATTCTTGCAGGAAAGCGTGTTTGAGTTCTTGATTTTTTAAATAAAAGATGGCAAGCCATGCCAAAATGATTTTAGCTTAGTAAGTTTGTCCAGGCAGAGACAGGTGTACGGTTTATTTAACGCAGTCAAGTGCAAGCACCAGTATGAAATCACAGGTTTTATCACAGATTAAAATAAAAAAGGAAGAGGGATGTTAAGTGACGAAGTATATTTTTGTAACAGGAGGCGTGGTCTCATCAATTGGTAAAGGGATTGCCGCAGCATCATTGGGACGTTTATTGAAAAACAGAGGATTAAATGTAACAATTCAAAAGTTTGACCCATACATCAATGTCGATCCAGGCACAATGAGCCCGTATCAACATGGTGAGGTATTCGTAACAGAAGATGGAGCAGAAACGGATTTAGATTTAGGACATTATGAACGTTTTATTGATATAAATTTAAATAAATATAGTAACGTAACAACAGGAAAAATTTACTCTACCGTTATTAAAAAAGAGCGACGCGGTGACTACTTAGGTGGTACAGTTCAAGTTATTCCACATATTACAAATGAAATTAAAGATAAAGTATTTCAATCTGGTAAGCAAACAAATGCAGATGTTGTCATTACTGAAATAGGTGGAACGGTTGGAGATATCGAATCGTTACCATTCTTAGAGGCAATTCGACAAATTAAGAGTGATATTGGTAAAGAAAACGTTATGTACATCCATACAACATTAGTACCTTATATTAAAGCAGCAGGTGAATTGAAAACAAAACCAACACAGCATAGTGTAAAAGAATTGCGTTCTTTAGGTATTCAGCCTGATGTCATTATTCTTCGCTCTGAACTGACAATTAGCCAAGATATGAAAGAAAAAATTGCTCTGTTCTGTGATATTGACGAAGGCTCTGTAATCGAGTCTACTGACGCAGAAACGCTTTATCATGTACCTCTAGCTTTACAAAGTCAGAATTTAGATCAAATTACTTGTGACCACTTTGGTTTAGATTGTCCACCAGCAGACATGACAGAGTGGAATGAGTTAGCTGAAAAAGTACAACATCTGTCAAAAAATGTTACAATCGGCTTAGTCGGAAAATATGTTGAATTACCTGACGCTTATATCTCAGTTGTTGAAGCCCTTAAACACGCAGGTTATGGCTATAACGCAGACGTGAATGTACGCTGGGTTGATGCAGAAGCAGTAACTGCTGAAAATGTTGAGCAACTACTAGCAGATGTAGATGGTATTCTTGTTCCTGGCGGTTTTGGTGATCGTGGAATTGAAGGGAAAATTGAAACCATTCGTTATGCTAGAGAATCAAAAATTCCATTCTTGGGAATCTGTTTAGGAATGCAATTGGCTACTGTTGAATTTGCTCGTAATGTACTTGGCTTACAAGGAGCGCATTCAGCAGAAATAGATCCAGAGACACCATACCCAATTATCGACCTACTTCCAGAACAAAAAGATATTTCTGATATGGGTGGTACATTAAGATTAGGCGTCTACCCTTGTCGACTAAAAGATGGCACGAAAACAAAAGAAGCTTATCATGGAGAAGATGTTGTTTATGAACGACACCGTCACCGCTTTGAATTTAATAACCAATACCGCGATCAAATGGAAGAGCAAGGATTTATCTTTTCTGGTACAAGTCCTGATGGCAAGCTAATCGAGACAGTGGAAGTTGCAGATCATCCGTGGTTTGTAGCATCACAATTCCATCCAGAGTTTAAATCACGACCAACACGCCCGCAACAATTATTTTATGGATTCATCGGAGCGGCAGTGTCACAGCAATAAAAATGCTGAAACAAAAAGCGAGATGATTGGAGGTCCAATTATCTCGCTTTTTTATTAAATTACAAACAAATGTAATTTTTACTATAAAAAGAACGAATTTTGTAATAGAATTGTAAACATATACATAAATTGGTCACAAATGGATTGTAAATTAAATTTAAAAATGATATATACTAGTTAGAATTTATTATATTATATAAAATATATTGTTAGGTATATGTATAACAATTTTCTTTAAATAGTAAGGAAGGCGGATTATGATGACAAAAACAGTCTTAATTGTTGATGACCAATTGGGTATACGCTTATTGTTAGAAGAACTAGTTAAAAATGAAGGGCATGCTGTTATTAGTTGTGAAAATGGGAAAGAAGCATTAACAGTAATAGAAAAAACACCGCCAGATTTACTTATAATTGATTTTCGCTTACCTATAATCGATGGCTGCACTGTTATTAGTAATCTAGAAGAGGCAAATACATATATTCCAACAATAATGATGAGCGGATTAGCTGAGGAAGCAAAACAAAGAACAGAAAATTTCACTTCTGTTAAAGAAGTATTTTCAAAACCTTTTAACATTGTAGATGCCAAATATCACATTAATCGTTTATTAACTGAAAGTAATTAATGTAATAGTATTGAAAAAATTTCTAGAATAAGGTAATCATTCATAAACTTCATAAAATATACAAAATAATTACGAGAGCAAGCGTTTACAATAATAAGTTTTGTTGCACCTTCTTGTCGAAGTTGGTATTCTAATATTGTATCCAATCAACAAACATATTTTGACTGGCTATAGGGAATATTATATTCACTAATCTTTTAAGGAGGAATAATTTATGCCATTAGTATCTATGAAAGAAATGCTAGACACAGCAAATGCAAAACGTTACGCAGTTGGACAATTTAACATTAACAACTTGGAGTATATTCAAGCTATCCTACAAGCTGCTCAAGATGAAAAATCTCCAGTTATTCTTGGGGTTTCTGAAGGTGCAGGTAAATATATGGGAGGCTATGGTGTTGTAGTTGCAATGGTTAGAGCAACAATGGAAGCGCAAGGAACAACAGTACCAGTTGCGATCCACTTAGACCACGGTCAAACATTTGAATCTTGTGCAAAAGCAATTCATGCAGGTTTCACATCTGTAATGATTGATGCTTCTCACGGAACTTTCGAAGACAACGTAGCAGTAACATCTAAAGTAGTAGAACTAGCACACTTCCACGGTGTTTCTGTTGAGGCAGAGCTTGGAACTGTTGGTGGAACAGAAGACGGTATTACAGGTGGTATCATGTATGCTGATACTGCAGAGTGTAAAGAGCTAGTTGATCGCACAGGTATTGATTGTCTTGCACCTGCATTAGGTTCTGTACACGGACCATACGAAGGTGAACCAAACCTAGGATTCAAAGAAATGGAAGAAATCAATACAGTTGCTGGAGTACCACTAGTACTTCACGGTGGAACTGGTATCCCTACAGAAGACATCAAAAAAGCAATTTCTTATGGTACATCTAAAATTAACGTAAACACTGAAAACCAAATTCAGCAAACACAAAAAGTACGTGACGTATTAGCTGCAAATCCTGAGATGATCGACCCACGTAAATACTTAGGACCATCACGCGATGCGATTAAAGAAACTGTAATCGGAAAAATGCGCGAATTCGGTTCATCAAATCAAGCATAAGTAATATTATATGAAAGTCATCCAACTGGATGGCTTTTTTATTTGATTTTTTTGTGATAACATTCTTATCCACTACATCACTAAGAATCGATTTCATTTGAGAAGTGGTCGTATTTTCATTTTTGAAAAAAATTCAGAAGGTTTTTCAACATAATTAAGTAAATTTTTGAACTTTTCCTAATTTATCCCTCATAATTATTAAATTCATAATACTAAAGGTAGATACTGGCGCAATTTATTTGTATAATAGAATTATTGTTGCTGAAAAGCATGCATGTTTTATGGAAAATATGTGTAAACTATGGTTGCCGAGAAAGATAATTGTAACTACTAAGATAAGAATAATAAAAATCATTGTATGGTTATACAATTAATAAAGTGAGGAATCCCAAATGCAAAAATTATTTGTACAAGGAGGTACTCCTCTCAATGGAAAAGTTAGAATCAGTGGAGCGAAAAACAGTGCTGTAGCATTATTACCAGCAGCGATTTTAGCTGATTCAAAAGTAATCATTGAAGGGTTACCACAGATCTCAGATGTTGGTATTCTAGGAGAACTTTTAGAAGAAATAGGCGGAGAAGTAAAATGGAGTGGGCAAACTGTACATATTGATCCATCACATATGACGGCGATGCCACTACCAAATGGCAAAGTGAAAAAACTACGTGCATCCTATTATTTTATGGGCGCAATGCTTGGTCGCTTTAAACAAGCAGTAATCGGATTACCAGGTGGATGTCACCTTGGTCCACGTCCAATTGATCAGCATATTAAAGGATTTGAGGCCCTTGGTGCAAAAGTCACTAACGAACAAGGTGCTATTTACTTACGTGCGGATGAATTAAAAGGTGCTCGAATTTATCTTGATGTTGTCAGTGTTGGGGCAACAATTAATATTATGTTAGCAGCTGTTAAAGCAAAAGGAAAAACGGTTATTGAAAATGCGGCTAGAGAACCTGAAATTATTGATGTTTCAACATTATTAACTAGCATGGGAGCAAAAATCAAAGGTGCTGGTACAGATGTGATTCGTATTGAAGGTGTCGACAGTTTAACTGGCTGTATGCATACCATTATTCCAGATCGTATTGAAGCAGGAACTTATACAATCATGGCTGCCGCTCAAGGTGAAAAAGTCTTGATTGATAATGTCATTCCACAACATTTGGAGCCCTTACTTGCAAAACTTCGTGAAATGGGTGCTAATATTGAAGAAGGCGAAGAGCAATTACTAATCACTAGATCAGAAAACATGAAAAGTGTTGATATCAAAACACTTGTTCATCCAGGGTTTCCAACAGACCTGCAGCAACCCTTTACCTCATTATTAACGAAAGCATCAGGAACTGGAGTTGTAACCGATACAATCTACCAGGCACGATTTAAGCATATTGATGAATTACGTAGAATGAATGCCCAAATCAAGGTTGAAGGAAGCTCAGCAATTATCTCTGGTCCAGTACAATTAGAAGGTGCAAAAGTAAAAGCCAGTGATTTACGTGCAGGAGCAGCCTTAATAGTGGCTGGTTTAATTGCAGATGGTGTAACGGAAATAACAGGACTTGAACACATTGACAGAGGTTATGAACAATTAACAGAGAAACTGTCAAACCTAGGTGCAGTTATCTGGCGAGAAGAGATGTCAGAAGCTGAAATTGAGCAATTTCAAAATTCATAAGAAAACCTAAGACAAGGAGCTAATCTACTGCTTCTTGTCTTAGCTATTCTATTTTAATACCCCTCTATTTAGACCCTTTTTTTAAAAAATTCTAGCTATAAAGTGAACTATATTAATGACTTTTTGAACTTTCTCTCAAAATTAAATAAAAATATAGTTGAATATTACGTAAGAAAAAGGTACGATGAAGATGGTTTAAGTAAACTACAAGGGTATACTTGGTAACATATTAGTAAAACTTCTATTCTATCTATTAATAACTATATTCCTTCTCTTAACTTCTTGCTAGAAATACATCATGTCTACATTACAAGACACAAGCAAAAGACTTCAATTATAGGGAGTATCCATAAAATAAGTATTATATTATCAAAGGAATACTGTATACAAATGAATAGATCTATTAACAAGATGAAGTATGCCATATTTATTGGAAAATAAGGATGGACATGCTCATTTAAATAATTTTATAGGTGTGGTGATTGTGTGGCTGAAGTAACGATCTCTCAATTAGAGACCATGACATTAAAAGACCTTTATGCTCAGGCGAAGGAGTTTAAAGTATCTTATTATGCAAAATTAACAAAAAGAGAATTAATTTTCGCAATATTAAAAGCACAAGCGGAGAAAAGTGGCTATTTATTTATGGATGGAATTTTAGAAATTATTCCATCAGAGGGTTTCGGTTTTTTACGTCCGATTAACTATTCGCCGAGTGCAGAAGATATTTATATCTCTGCTTCACAAATTCGTAGATTCGATTTACGTAACGGTGATAAAGTATCTGGTAAAGTAAGACCTCCAAAAGAAAATGAACGATATTATGGACTCTTGCACGTGGATGCTGTTAACGGTGATAATCCTGAACTAGCAAAAGAACGTGTCCATTTTCCTGCACTAACAGCGTTGTATCCAGATCGTCTGATGGGGTTAGAAACAAAACCTAATGGGATTTCAACGCGTATCATGGACTTGGTTACGCCAGTTGGTTTTGGTCAGCGTGGTCTAATTGTAGCACCACCTAAAGCTGGTAAAACAATGCTATTAACACAAATCGCGAACAGTATCACTGAAAATCACCCAGACACAAAGTTAATTATTCTATTAGTTGACGAGCGTCCGGAAGAAGTGACAGATATTGAACGTTCAGTACATCCTGATGTTGATGTTGTTAGTTCAACCTTTGATGAAGTGCCAGAGAACCATATAAAGGTATCTGAGCTTGTTTTAGAGCGCGCAATGCGACTAGTTGAACATAAAAAAGATGTTGTGGTCCTAATGGATAGTATCACACGTTTAGCACGTGCTTATAATTTAGTAATTCCACCAAGCGGAAGAACGCTTTCCGGTGGTATAGATCCAGCAGCTTTTCATAGACCGAAGCGCTTCTTTGGTGCTGCGCGTAATATTGAAGAAGGTGGAAGTTTCACCATTCTAGCTACTGCTCTAGTTGAAACAGGATCTCGAATGGACGATGTGATTTATGAGGAATTTAAAGGGACTGGTAACATGGAATTACACCTGGACCGCTCTCTTGCGCAACGTCGAATTTTCCCTGCAATTGATATCGCACGTTCTAGTACAAGAAAAGAAGAGTTATTATTGCCGCAAGATCAATTAGATGTTATGTGGGCTGTACGTAAATCGATGCAAGATTCAGGCGATTTCTTAGATCGTTTCTTACGAAAATTACGTAAAACAGAAAACAATTTAGAGTTCTTCCAACAACTAGAAGAAGAAATGAAGCGAAAAGGGACAACAAGAAAGAACTAGCTATTGCAAACAGATTGACACACTGTTATAATCTTTCTGTATGAATTCTTTATAGAATCCGTAAATTATACAATTTTCGTATTGTATAATAAGTTAATAACTCTGTATCCAAGGGATTCAGGGCAAAAGGAGTGGAAAGACATGAAAGCAGGAATTCACCCAGAATACAAAAAAGTTGTATTTCTAGACACAAGTTCTGATTACAAATTTCTAAGCGGATCAACTAAATCTTCGGATGAAACAATTGAGTGGGAAGATGGTAACACATACCCATTAATCCGTGTTGAGATTAGTTCAGATTCTCACCCGTTCTATACTGGTAAGCAAAAAGCTGATAAAGCTGGTGGCCGTGTAGATCGCTTTAAGAAAAAATATAATCTTAGCTAAACACATGCATTGTGTTAGTTGAAGTAAGTAAGCCATTCTTCAATTGAAGGATGGCTTATCTTAACTAAAGGTTGTTCAATAGAACAATACTTTATGAAAATGAACTGGATAAAACAGGCGAATTAGGTTTTCTTGCCTGTTTTTTAATTTGTTAAATAAGACTTTCGATGCAAGGGAATTTTAAGAAAAGAATCGAATATAGTCGTAGAAGGATAAATTTATACAGCTTGTTTTGGCATAGAAAGGAGCACGTCACGTGTATGTTATGAAGCAAAGCGGATGGGTTGAGCTCATTTGCGGAAGTATGTTTTCAGGAAAATCAGAGGAATTAATTCGTCGAGTTAGAAGAGCAACATATGGCAATCTTACTGTACGTGTATTTAAACCTGCTATTGATGATCGTTATGCAGATGAATCTGTTGTTTCCCATAATGGTACTACTATTTTAGCGCGCCCGGTTTCCTGTGCTGATGATATTATTGCCCAAATGGATGATTCAATAGATGTTGTAGGTATTGATGAAGTTCAGTTTTTTGATGATAAAATAGTTGAAATCATTGATGAGCTAGCAAATCACGGTCATCGTGTAATTGTAGCTGGCTTAGATACAGACTTTCGAGGAGAACCATTTGGTCCTATGCCCAAATTAATGGCACTTAGCGAATCTGTTTCGAAGTTAAACGCAATTTGTCCGGTTTGTGGGTCCCCAGCAAGTAGAACGCAACGTTTAATAGATGGCGAACCAGCCTCTTATTATGATCCAATTATTCTAGTTGGTGCTTCAGAAGCTTATGAGCCCCGATGCCGCCATCACCACGAAGTGCCAAACAAGCCCAGGCCAAGCTTAAATATTCAGCCTGCCAATACATCAAGCTAATCCAAAACACCGTCTTGTACGGTGTTTTTTGTTTGTTTTTTAAGGCTCTGTTGATTTTCGAATATTAATTCGGCGAACGTAGCGATTATCCGGCAAAAATGAGCATTAATTCGGCGAATTCAAAAATAATTCAGCGAAAAGAGGAATTATTCGGCGAAAACTGAATTAATTCAGCATTCGCTTAACATTTCATCAATCCGCTCCTCAAGAATTAGAATGTTTTAAATGAGAAAGTGCATCATACATACTGTTGCTTTTGACGTAGCATTCTTCCTATATTATAATGAGAAGTATTGTATACTAAAATAGGAATGCGCGTTGGAAAAGAAGAAGAGGTGAGACACGTGCTTGAAAAATTACAATCATTAGAAGACCGTTATGACAAATTAAATGAACTATTAAGTGATCCTGAAGTAATTAATGATACAAAGAAATTAAGAGAGTACTCAAAAGAACAATCTGATTTAGCAGACATCATTGAAGTTTATCGTGAATATAAAGATGTTACGACACAGCTTGATGAGGCTAAGAAAATGCTTGAAGATAAACTAGACCAAGAAATGCATGAAATGGTCAAAATGGAAATTGATGAGTTAGAAGAACAAGTTCCTGAATTGGAAGATAAATTAAGAATTCTATTGCTACCGAAAGACCCTAATGACGATAAGAGTGTTATTATGGAAATTCGTGGCGCAGCTGGTGGTGACGAAGCAGCGCTATTCGCTGGAGACTTGTATCGTATGTACGCACGATTTGCAGAAGCACAAGGCTGGAAGCTAGATGTAATGGAAACAAGTCAAACAGGTGTTGGTGGTTATAAAGAGGTTATTTTCATGATCAATGGAAAAGGAGCCTATTCAAAACTGAAATATGAGAACGGTGCCCATCGTGTACAACGTGTTCCGGATACAGAATCTGGTGGCCGAATTCATACATCAACTGCAACTGTTGTCGCGTTGCCTGAAACAGAAGAAGTAGAAGTAGATATTCACGATAAAGACATTCGTGTAGATACCTTTACATCAAGTGGACCTGGAGGACAAAGTGTTAATACAACCATGTCCGCAGTTCGACTAACGCACGAGCCAACTGGAATTGTTGTATCGATGCAAGATGAAAAGTCACAAATCAAAAACAAAGAAAAAGCGATGAAAATTTTGCGTGCTCGAATTTATGATAAATTCCAACGAGAAGCACAAGCAGAATATGATGAGAATAGAAAGTCTGCTGTTGGATCAGGTGACCGCTCGGAACGTATTCGCACATATAATTTTCCGCAAAACCGTGTGACAGATCACCGTATTGGACTAACTATTCAAAAACTTGATCAAGTCCTAGAAGGAAAACTAGATGAAGTGATTGATGCATTAATAATGGAAGAACAAACTAACAAAATGGATCAAATTGGAGAATAAAATGACGCAACCTACCTTACAAGAAGTCCTTCACCGGGCTTCTCTTTTTTTAGAAGAACATAATCGTGAACCGCGTGTAGCAGAACTACTTTTGTTACACCATCTTCAGTTTACTAAAACACAATTATTAATGGCGATGAAGGAAAAGATTCCGTCAAAAGTTAATGAAGCTTATCAACAGGATATTCACAAACACGTCGATACAGGGATTCCGATTCAACATTTAACTGGTTATGAGGATTTTTATGGTCGGACATTTCATGTAAGTCAAGATGTATTAATCCCACGACCTGAAACAGAAGAATTAGTAGTGGGTGTATTAGACCGAATTAAAAATATCCCACGCCCTCTTAAGGTAGTTGATATTGGTACAGGAAGCGGAATTATTGCTATTACACTTAAATTGGAAGATCCGAGCCTTACTGTAGAAGCAAGTGATATATCAACTGAAGCTTTACAAATAGCAAGGAAAAATGCTGCCACATTAAATGCTGAAGTTACTTTTAAGCAAAGTGATTTTTTACAAAAGTGGCTTGAGGAGTCTGAATCAGTTGATGTAATTATCTCCAATCCTCCTTATATTGCTTGGGAGGAAAAAGAAACATTAGCAGATACGGTAAAAAATTTCGACCCATCCTTAGCATTGTTTGCAGAATCAGACGGACTCGCAGCTTATCAACAGATCATTGTCCAAGCTAAAAAAATGTTATCCCCATGTGGATTACTTGCATTTGAAATAGGTTATCAACAAGCAGAACAAGTAAAACAACTAATACTAACACAATTCCCTAACAGTAAAGTAGAGATTTGCCAAGATATAAACGGAAGAGACCGAATGGTTTTTGCAAAAATGAGTGAATAGGAAATGGATTTTGGATTATTTTTTTAAAAAAGATTATTGCTTATGGCGCGAGATTTCAAAAAAGAATTTCCATGCTCGCTCCTCAAATAAAATTGATTCCCTTTCCGCAGGCACGGCTTCAGCTAATTCGGAAGCAAATGACGCTTCCGAGTGGATCGTGCGCCCGGCATGAGTTATAACTAGGTGGTGAAAGTCCACCACAGACTTGGCAGTAGGAACTGTTAGTGAAAGGCAAGGGTGTCTATCGTGAGATAGAATCTGAAGGAAGCCGGACACAAAATCCC